>NZ_CP087952.1:2912500-3512500 GCF_028752835.1 Desulfosarcina sp. BuS5 | reverse complement strand
TGGCTCCTGGGATAGGATTAAATCGGCTTCAGCAAGAACAGTATCAAGATCATAACCCTCTCCTATTTCTATTTCCTTATCTCCCTTAGCCAAAAGCCGAAGGAGCTCTTTATCGTGTTCAGATTTTTCATACGCCTCGATATCGATTATGACGGCAGCTGCCCGACCTCTTTGTGTAATGATAATGGGTTCCTTGTTGTCTCGTAATTTTTTCAGGACCTTGGCAGCGTTCTGCCTCAAATCGCTTATCGGAAGGATATTCATAAGTTTTCCCATTGTGTACCTCCTATTGTATTTTTACATGTATCACCAATTGAGGTATAAGGCAAGAGGGAGTTTAGGGACGCCCTTTACATTTCCATGTTTACAGTTTTAGACTTAAGAATCGATGAGATTATAGCTTTTTTTGTACTATTGTTTCTCCTCGCCTTACTGATTGACTCACCCAGGCCAATGAGAACCGTAAATGTGAACATTTTACCAGCGCCCACCAGTTTCCCCCAATAACCATCATTTCAAAACTGTAAATATAAAGGGCGTCCCCAACCTTCTCCTGGGGCTATTTATGGAGGCTGGGCCGAGAAACGGGGAACCCAAAAGCACAAAAGGGAGAGATTATCTCCCCCCCCCTTCATGACTTTACGCAACATGTTTTTTCTTAACTTCAGGACTTAACAAGGATTTAAAGATTCAATTAAAAAGTATTTTTATGATTTAAAAATCTTTTTCCGGCTTGCGCCTGCCAAACCGATCAGACCAACTCCGAGAAGCAGCATGGTTGTCGGTTCGGGTACGGGGTTTACGCCGTTGTCAAAAGAACCGGTAGCGTTATTTAATGTTATTGTGCTTATCATGGTAAGGGAAAATAGATTACTGGCCAGGATCCCATTATATAATTGAGATGTGTTTATTGCATCAATGTCCGCAATTTGGGTACCCATGCCAAACAGAGTATTGTTTGTATCGTAATAAACATCTAAGGATTGCGTACCACCAAAACCATTCAGGCTTGAGATAAATCCGGTGATTGAGCTATTAAGCGGACCAAAATCAGTTTCACTAAATTTGGCAGTAAAGGTTCCGCTGCCATTTGTGGTCGCATATCCACCTACGTGCATCATTGGGAAAGCAGCGCTGCCATCCTGCGGTTTAGTAGTGCCGGCAGACATATAAAAATTAAAGATACCAATATCTCCAAACGAACCTACAATCCCATCTCCATTTATATCTTGAAATGTTAAAGTATTTGTTCCATCAGTGATCTCAAGTGTCGGGATCGCCCAAGAACTCCAGGCCACCAGAAACATACCAAGAACTGCTCCGATTAAAATTTTTGAAAATTTTTTCATTTTTTTTTCCTTTGTTCAGCAATTCCCGGACGGGTCTTAACTATCTGATATTATTATGTTATCAGACAAGAGTTTTCGCAAACTCTAAAATTGAAAGTTCAATGATTCCAATAAGTTAAGCTATTTATGACCGGGAATTGCTGCCCTTTGTTTTAAAATTTATGACTTCGTTATCGTGTAATGTTGCGGTAAAAATTTTAGTATTGCATTCCTGTTAAAAAAATCATTGGTTTTAAACTCTTTTTTTGAATCATCCCTCCTTTTGATTTTTATCGTTTATAACTTGCAACAGAAATTGAAAACTGTATCTTGCAGTTTGCTCTTGCAAGCCTGGTGCCAAGGAGGATAAAAAAATGAAAAAAATCTAATAACCTTTTATATCAAATGGTTATGCCGATATGAATTTTGTTTGGAATAGTTTGGGGTTGGCTTGTTGTGAAAAGAATACTACATGCTTATGAAATAAATACCATATATTTATAGGATAAATCTTAAAAGTTTTACTGCAATGTCATTAACTTAAGAATTCTTTTTATGTCATTCCCGTGAATACGGGAAGTGACAGTATTAATTGATTCCCGCCTGCGCGGGAATGAGGGTGAAAAAACAGAGTTAAACAAAAATTTCTTAAGTTAACAACATTGAGTGTTGCAGGCTTGAATAGTTTTTTACAGAACGCCTTAATTAGAAGGGATAAAAGCTGTGACAAGGCCGATTAAACCTCCAAAAACTCCGCCCCAGACCACAAGCCATCCGAGATGCCTGCGTATCATATCCTGTATTATCTCTTTGACCATTCGGGGGGTAAGCTCATCAAGCCGTTTCTGCACAATGATTTCTATTTTGCTGATAATTTCATTAATATCAGCCGTTTTTTTTATAATTGTTTGAATACCGTCCTGCATGGAATCATCTTTCGCGATTCCCAGAAAAATTTCCTTTATTTTTACTACAAAGGGCTCCTTCAAAGGCATCAATGCCTCAACGCCTCCCATCATGCCGAGGATGGGCGCAAAAGATGATTCCATAATCACGGTCAGAACTGTATCGAATGAGGGGTCAAAATCGATCCGATCTATAACCGGGGAGAGGTCAATGTTTTCAGATGCGGATTGCTCGAAAAAACGTTCCATATTCTCATGGTTAAAAAATTGGCCCATAACAAGGGCATGAATGCCTTTTTTAAAATCCTCGAACCTGGCCGGTATTACTCCTGAGCCATATAATCCCGGCACTTTTTCAAAAAGCATATGAATCGCCAGCCAGTTTGTTATTGCGCCTGAGAGCGCAAATAAACCGGTATTAAAAATTATATGATTTGATAAGATTGCGCCTGTAATGACACACAAAGATGATAACAGGTTTGTGGTTAAACTCATGTTGGGTTTAAAAATTTTGTTTTCCATATTCTATTTCTCCAGATACAGGTTTCAGGTTTCAGGTTTCGTGGTGCAGGCACGGCCCTGTGTTGGAAATTTTGTAACGCGGACAGCATGTTGCCTTCAGCCTCTCCACCTGAGCATTTACAACTTTTTTATGAAATAGCCGAATCAATTTTCCATATAAATATGTTTTTGGCGATTTCTTTGTCCAGGGCCAATTCGGTGTTATCAAATTTTATGCAAACGGCGGGGGCCGTGCGATGAACCGAAACCACAATTCCGGGATGCAGACCCAGGGAGATCAATTGATGCAAATTGGAATGACTGCCGGGCTCGATATAGGAAATTTTTCCTTTTTCTCTAGGCTTGAGCTTATCCAGCCCCATAACTACACTATTGACCACTTTTAATCTTTTTTTGCAGCAGCGTCCCCTTGGAATAAGTTTGCCGTCGGGACAGACTTCCGGATGCCCTAGCAGGGTGCAGATTGACTCTTCCAGCTCTGGCTCCAGACAGTGTTCCACTTTACACGCCACTTCTTCCATTGCTGAATTTTTCAGTTTTAGAACAGTAGAGATCAATACTTCGGCCAGGCGGTGACATCGCATAATCCTTTCAGCCAGTTGTTTGCCCGTACTTGAAAACAGGATTTTATCAGCATTGGTAACAATTAAGCCCATCTCTTCAAGGACTGCCAGTTCTGATGCAGTAAAATCGATAACACAGTTTTTCCGGACAGCCTCGACGGAGTAATTTCGGTGCTCCCCTGCGCACCAGATTGCCTCCATGATCTCTTCTTGTTTTTCAGTTAGCATAACTTTTCCCTCTATAGATTTTCACATAATTAATTTCACAAGGCTAGAGCGAGGAGATAATACTAATCGTATATCTCCGACCGATAACGCAGTGAAATTATTTATGTGACGGTCTATATTTGTTTGGCCTTTTTGCAAGACCCTTTACGTAAAACTTATTCCAAGCAAGCGACAGAAGTGGCTGACCAGGCTCCCGATCAAAACCGCATAAACCATTACGGTTACCATCATCATCACCGCCGCTTTCCCCCCCCGTTCTTTAAATAGTACAATAATAGCATTCATGCAGGGGGAAAGAAAGGTCATAACCAGCAAATTGACCACCAGCTGTAGATTATCATAAACGGCGCTTAAATGTTCTATTTCGGTGGCGCCGCTTTCGCGTCGAATAATGGTTTTAATAAACACCTGAACGCTTTTTTCGGGCAGCCCCATAAACCCGCCTATAATCGGCTCTGATATACGTTCCAGAACAGCAAGCCCACCCATTCTATCAAATAGAAAAACCACAAAAGAAGCTAAAATAAAGACAGGGATCGCTTCTTTTATAAAAAAATAGGTTTTTAGGGCAGCCATTTTCAGCACCTGGGCCATTTTGGGCAAGCGCATTGTTGGTATCTCCATCAGGAGAGGCGTACGCCGGCCAGGTAATATCTTATTGGCCAAAAAGCCTGCCAGCAGAATCTGGATAAAAATTATACCAAAAACAGTGATAGACGCTGAAACCGGCATTTTTCCCAGCACAACAAACATCACGGCCAGCAGCGGGGCGCAGGGCATACCGAGCAGCAGGAGAAAGGATGCAATATTTTTTTCCTTTTCCGTATCAAGCATGCGGGTGGTTAAAATTGCCATGGTAACACAGGAAAACCCCATAATCAAAGGGATGACGCCTTTACCGTTAAGCCCCATCTTCTGCAGCAGCTTATCCAGCAAAATTGAAATACGCGGCAGATAGCCGGAATCTTCAAGGATTCCAAAGGCGATATAAAAACAGAACAGCACCGGCAATACTAAACCTAGGGCCAGAAAAACACCGGTGGGCAAAATGCCGAAATCCGGGTCCACCAGCATATCCCGGATAAAAGCGCTTGGAATCGGCGCAACTATTTTGGTTGTCCAGGGAATCAAAAGCCCTTCAAAAAGAGTCCCGTTAATGGTGTCCACCATGAAGGTCGCCCCAAAGGTCCCTACAAACAGATACATCAAATATAACATAATTATGGCTATCGGAATACCGGTCGAGGGCCGGATGCACCAGTCACCCACTCTTTCAAAAAAAGGATGGCCATGAGGCGGATTTATTTTCTGAATTTGCTTTACGATTTTTTCCGCCCTTGAGTTATACAGGTTGGAAAAATAGATGCCCAAAGAAAGATTCTCTTCGCGGCGGTACTCTTCGGCCAGATTCTTCACTTGTTCCAGCATACCAGAGCCGTACCGGTCGGACAAAAACTTTTCAACTGCAGGATCTTCGGTCAGGAGCAAAATACCAATTATTCGTGGAGAAATCTCAACCAGCCCCAGCAACTTGGTGAGGATCTTTAAAAACTCCTCTGTCCGATCCGGATAAGTAATCAGGCGCTTTGGGACGCGCATTTTTTTTAGCCGGGAGAGTACTTTTTGAATCCCGATTCCGTCCCGGGCAACTGTCGTACACACAGATATCCCCAGTGCCTCGGTCAGCAGGTCATAATCGATCTCGATGCCCCTTGAAGCTGACTCATCAATCATATTGACTACCAGCAGCATCGGCAACCCGTATTCAGCATATTGCAAAGTCAGAGCAATGGAACGTTTCATGTTTTTGGCATCTGCAACCAGCACGATCCCGGTAATACAATTTTCAGAATATCCCGGCAAAAGAATATCCCGGCAAGCACGTTCATCATCACTGCCGGAAAATATTGAATAAATTCCCGGTGTGTCATAGGCAATTTTTTCAGTTCCCCTGATTTGACCGCTGTGAACGGGAATCAGACTCTCTTCTATATTCAGGTTGGCAGTTTCCCTATCGCAAATTTGGGAAAATAAAGCGCTTTTTCCTACTTTCATACTGCCGATCAAGGCGATGCAGGGTTGGGCGTACTTTGTCCGGAATTGGTTATTCAGGTCTGTTTCTGCAAGATTCACTTTCCCGCTTTCTTTCCTTTTATTTAATGATCTGATAGATGTTTGTATAAACAATCAATATAAGAATATTATACCAGACTTCAACCAGTAATACAATTATTCGACTGAAAAACCTGAACAAACAGGAAACGTATTTTGGCATAATCTGATAATATGTAATCCGGGGGCACCATACTTATTCCTTGACTTAATGAAAATACAAATATAATTTTTTTATAGAAAAATGGCACTATTAAGTGCTCCGGTGATTGCTGTGGAAATCTATAGACCGGGATCAAAGAATGCTCTGCAACCGTGGAAAGTATAAGGCTTAACAAAAATGGAAAATCTGGAAAATATAATAGCGGAATCAACGGAATTGGCAGCAAAATGGCAGCAACGCGCTGATCAAATTTTAAGCTCGAAAGAAAAGACTTATCAAAAAAGATTTCAGCGTCTTCTTAAGCATTCAATCGATAAGGTTGTTCTGACCAAAATAATTGATCAGTGTTTTAGATCCGTAAATACCGGCCGGGTTGCCGGCCGGATCAGAAGCCTGTTTCAAAGATACGGAATTCCGCATTTTTTTTTATGGCGTGAACGACTCTTAATAAGATTTTTTCTATTATTCGGCCGATTTTTTCACAGGATATCGATTCCGGTAATGATAAAGACGATCATAAAGGAATGCGGAAGATTTATTCTCCCTGGAGAAAAAGAAGCGCTGCTCGTTATTCTCCAGGAAAGAAGAACAAGCTCTGTAAAAATGAATATTAATCATATCGGAGAAGCGGTTCTGGGAGAGGACGAGGCCCTGCGCCAACTGAACCGGTATATTGAGGATTTGAAAAAACCGGAGATCGAGCATATTTCCGTAAAAATCTCATCTCTCTATTCCCAAATCCAACCGTTTGCATTTGAAGATAGTGTTGCCGTTATTAAGGATCGTTTGTCCATCCTTTACCGTACAGCCCAGGAGAATCCCTTTGTAGAAAGCAACGGCACCGGCCGGCCTAAATTTGTAAACCTGGATATGGAAGGATCTTCCGACCTGGAAATTACTGTCACGGCTTTTATGCAGGCCCTGGATGAAGCCGGGTTTGAGAGCTGCCAGGCCGGGATCGCCCTGCAGTCATATTTGCCCCAAGGCTTTGAGATTCAACAAAGGCTGACAAAATGGGCCAGGCAGAGGACGGCCAATGGCGGCGGCCCCATAAAGATCCGAATTGTCAAAGGCGCTAACCTGGAAATGGAAAAAATTGAATCGGATATCAGCAACTGGTCTCTGGCGCCTTATGATAAAAAACTCGATGTGGATGCCAATTTTAAAAGAATGCTGGAATTCGGAATGCGGCCTGAAAACATTACTTCGGTTCATTTAGGCATCGCATCTCACAATCTGTTTGAATTGGCTTTTGCATACATTCTTTCCAGCCAAAGGCTGATAGGCGAATATGTTGTCTTTGAAATGCTGGAAGGGATGGCCCCGCATGTGATGAGCGCAATCCAGGAGACCATCGGGAAGATCCTGATGTATGCTCCTGTGGCGTCTAAAGCGAGATTTATAAATGCGGTCGCCTACCTTATTCGCCGCCTTGATGAGAATACGGCGGAAGAGAATTTTTTGCGTTATACCTGCAACCTTAAAACCGATTCGCCGGAATGGTCATTTTTAAAGCAGCAGTTCATCGATTCATGCCACTGGATACATAATCCGGAAATGGTATCCCACAGGTGCCAGGACCGCAGAGATGAGACATCCAACGAAAAAAAAGGGACTTTTTTTGAAAATGAATTTGTAAATGAACCGGACACGGACTGGTCATTGCCCGGCAATCACGAGTGGGCCGGGTCCATAAAAAATAAATGGAGAAAATTTTCGGGTGATGAGCCCCTTGAAATTCCCATCACAGTCGGGGGCATAGATATTTTTGAAAACCGACAAAAGGTTGAATCCATTGATCCGTCCAGCATACGGGCGGATCTGAATGAAAAGGTTTGCGTGGCTGTCTGTGCACTGGCCGGAAAAGAGGATATAGACTCGGCCGCAGCAATTGCCAGGGCAGATCCTGACCAGTGGCGGAATATGAGTCCGGATGAACGGCATGCGATCCTTTCCCGGGTCGCCGTCAACCTGAGACGCTCCAGGGGTGATCTGATAGGCGCTGCAGCTGCAAATACAGGCAAGATTTTCAGTGAAGCCGATGTGGAGGTTTCCGAAGCCATAGATTTTGCTGAATATTATCCATATTCCCTGAAAGCCCTGGCAGGTTTAAATAATATAGAGTGTAGAGGAAAAGGCGTCGGCCTGGTCATCTCCCCCTGGAATTTTCCGATTGCGATTCCCTGCGGAGGCATAACAGCCGCCCTTGCCGCCGGTAATACCGTTATATTTAAACCGGCTTCTGCCGCCATAGTTCCGGCCTGGGAATTGTGCCGATGCTTCTGGGCGGCGGGAGTGTCCAAAAATGTGCTCCAATTTCTCCCATGCCTGGGATCGGCCGCAGGAGCAAAACTTGTTGCGCATCCGGAAATTGATTTTATAATTTTTACCGGTGGAACCGATACGGCTCTGCAAATACTGCGAGACCGGCCGGAAATATATTTTGCCGGTGAAACAGGCGGAAAAAATGCCACGATTGTTACAGCGCTGTCGGACAGGGATCAGGCTATAAAGAATGTGATTCATTCCGCCTTCAGCAACTGCGGACAGAAATGTTCCGCCACATCTCTGCTGATCCTTGAAAAAGAGGTTTATGCTGACAAAAATTTTAAAAAACAGCTTGTGGATGCCGCCCAAAGTTATGCAACCGGGTCGGCCTGGAATTTTAAAAACAGAATGGGGCCTTTGATTCAACCTCCCGCGGGTAAGCTGAAAAAGGGGCTTACCCATTTAAGTAAAGGTGAAGAGTGGGCACTGCAGCCTGAAAACATACATGGTAATCCTAATTTATGGACTCCCGGCATTAAATGGGGTGTTCAGCCGGGTAGCTACGTCCATTTTACTGAATTTTTCGGTCCCTTGCTGGGTGTTATGCGCGCGAAAAATCTGGATAATGCTGTTGATATTACGAATCAGACAGGTTATGGGTTAACCTCAGGGCTTGAAAGCCTGGATTATGAAGAACAGGAATACTGGAAAAAAAG
Source organism: Desulfosarcina sp. BuS5 (assembly GCF_028752835.1). Classification (NCBI taxonomy): domain Bacteria; kingdom Pseudomonadati; phylum Thermodesulfobacteriota; class Desulfobacteria; order Desulfobacterales; family Desulfosarcinaceae; genus Desulfosarcina; species Desulfosarcina sp. BuS5. The sequence goes on along the minus strand of NZ_CP087952.1, from coordinate 3,503,695 downwards.
AATAAAAGCAGGCAATCTCTATATCAACCGCGGCACAACCGGAGCAGTTGTGCTCCGGCAGCCCTTCGGCGGGATGGGCAAATCCGCCCTGGGCGCCGGAATCAAGGCCGGCGGCCCAAATTATGTTATGCAGTTTATGGAGATCAGAGATATCAGCCCACCATTAACCGGGGCAGTCGCTGATGATCATCCCTTATTGCAGTTGACAAGAGTCTGGCGCCAAAAGCTTAATCGGGGCGGGCTAAAAGAATATAAGACTGATCTTTATAAAGCATTAAGTGCTGTAAAGAGTTATCGCTATGCCAAAGAAGCTGAATTTTCTGTAGAAAAGGATTACTTTCACCTGAGAGGACAGGATAATCTGCTCCGCTACCTCCCCCTGGGAAAGATGACCGTGCGTTTGCATGGTAAGGACAGCCTTTTTGAAATATTGGCCCGTATTGCTGCTGTGAAGATTTCAGGATGCAGTCTCATTATCAGCATCCCGGAAGGATTAAAGAATGGTTCGGTTGAATTCCTTTCCGGCAAAGATGGAAAGGAGTTCATCGGCAGCCCTGAAATCCTCTATCAGAGCGATAAGGATCTGATCGACATGCTGCCCGAGGTGGATGGTATTCGTTACGCCGCGCCGGAACGGGTACCGCTTCCTCTCCTCAAGGCTGCCGCGGGCCTGGGGTTTTATGTTTCCGGAACAAGAGTAGTTATGGAAGGCCGGATCGAGCTTTTACAGTATCATAAGGAACAGAGCATTTGCTGTAATTATCATAGATACGGTAATCTTGGTGAACGAGGAGTAAATTATGACAAAAAATAAAATGAGCATCGAAACAGAAATTGTCCACGGGCAAGGCTGTGAATATTCGACTCATATGGATCTCGTGCCGCCCATCCATCCCACATCAACATTCATATTTAAAGACGCAGATCATGGTGCCGCTCTATTCAAAGGTACAGAGGAAGGGTATATATATACCAGGATTTCCAATCCCACCATCAATCTGCTGGAGAAAAAGATGGCTTTACTGGAAGGCGGCGAATCCGCCGCTGCTACCTCTTCCGGCATGTCTGCCATTGCTGCGGTTGCGCTCACTTTGGCAAAACCGGGGGATAATTTTATTACATGTAACTCAATTTACGGAGGCACCTTTGCGCTTTTTAACAAACATTTGAGAGATCTTGATATTGAGCCGCTTTTTATATCACCCCCTGATGCCTGCTCAAAAGAGCTCATCAACGATATGATCAATAAAAAAACAAAATTTTTATTCATGGAAACCCCTGCAAATCCGACCTTGGATATTATCGATATTAAGATGTGGAAATCGGTTGCGCGTAAACGGAAACTACCTTTGATTGTAGACAATACTTTTGCAACACCTTATCTTCAGAACCCGTTAAGTTTAGGCGCGGACATCGTTATTCATTCCGCCACAAAATATCTTAGCGGGCACAGTGATGCTCTCGGAGGTATAATTATCGGATCCGGAAATATGATTAATAGAATCAGGGAAGAATATATTTTCCACTATGGCCCCGTTATAAGTCCGTTTAATGCGTGGCTGATCTTAAGGGGTATTAAAACCCTTGCGTTGAGGGTAAAAAGACAGAGTGACAACGCCATGAGTATTGCGCAATGGCTGCAAAAGCATCCTGCCGTAATAAATGTTTATTATCCTGGCATTGAATCAGGGCCCGGGCTCAGGCTGGCTAAAAAGCAGATGAGAGGATTCGGCGGTATGTTGTCATTTGAAGTAAAGGGCGGGGTAGAAGCAGGCCGGAAAATTATGGGCCGAGTTAAACTGGCCCTGCTTGCCGTCTCGCTTGGAAGTTGTGAAACCCTGATCCAGCATCCCGCCTCTATGACCCATTCAACCTATACTAAACAAGAAAGGGCCAAGGCCGGTATTACAGATGGATTAATAAGACTCTCAATCGGCATTGAAGCCGCGGCGGATATTATTTCAGATCTCGAAAACGTTATGCAGGTTTGATCCATGGGATAACGCAGTAAAATTACTTATGTGACAATCTATAGACCGTCAGATAATTCATTTCACAAGGCCAGAGGGAGGAAGGCGTATTGTAATACTTCAACGACCGATAACGCAGTGAAATTATTTATGTGACGGTCTATAGATCTCGTTATATCTGAAGCAATCTACTATATGATCATTTACCATGCCGGTAGCCTGCATAAAGGCATAGCAAATTGTGGGACCGACAAATTTAAACCCTCTTTTTTTTAAATTTCTGCTCATATCCGAGGATTCTTCTGTTGCTCCGGGAATCTCATCCTCATGCCGCCATGCATTCTTTTTCGGTTTTCCACCTGTAAACATCCAGATATAATCGTTGAAGCTGGTGAATTCTTTTTGAATATCAAGAAATAATCTTGCATTACGCACAACAGATTTTATTTTTAAACGGTTTCTGATAATAGATTTGTTTTGCATAAGCTCTTCGATTTTATTCTGATTATATTCCGCTATTATTTCCGGGTTGAATCCTGCGAAGGCCTTGGCAAAATTATCTCTTTTTTTCAGAATGGTTATCCAGCTCAGTCCGGCCTGTGCGCCTTCAAGCACAAGAAATTCAAACAGGGTTCGGTCATCATGCACCGGGACGCCCCATTCCGTGTCATGATATTTTACATAAACCGGATCATAGCCCGGCCATTTACATCGCTGCTTCATTTTACAAGCTGTTTATTTTAAAAGGTAAAACCCTATGGCTTTGTCAGATGGGTCCGATGGGTCAATTGAGAAGAATTCGGCACCTATTTTCAACCCATTGATATTTTTTATTATAACCTCTTTTTTTATCAATGTTTTTTGTTTATCGTCCAGCCGGAATTCCACAAGAATTTTATCATGAAGGCTAAAGTCATGCTGAATATTCAGAGTGAATTGTATTCCTGTGCGGGATATATCGGTTACCTTTAGTGTGCCGCGGCCCACTTCCTCTAAAAAATTGGCACCTATACTGGAAATAATATTAACATATATTCCGGGAAAATTCGTTTTTTTTCTGTAATGTTTTCTTTTTTCCAGGATAGCGTTATATGAATGCCCGCAGGGGCAACTGCATTTAATTTTGGAAGCTTTGTCAAGATTTTTGTATTTTGAAACATCAACATTTCTTGATTTTTTACATTCAGGGCAGATAAAAACAGCTATATTATTTTCGTTTACAAATATTTTTTCCAACATTATGATGCCTCAAAAATTAAATATTATAGAAAATATTATAGAAAATATTATAGAAAAAATTAGATTAATTATAATAAATAATCCTGCAAATAATATTTTGCAAGTTATTTTATTTCAAGGTTGATCGGATATTGATCAAAAAGGATATCTTATGACACACAATAGCCAAACCATCTCGTTAGCAGGAGCAATATGTTGCAAAAAGTATTCCGACTGGCATGATATTTTATCTTCCAGCATAACGACTGCTGATGTGCTGGCAAAATATTTGCCGGTAAAAAAACAAAATATTCGAAAAATAACCGAAAAATTCCCGATGCGTATAAACCCTTACTATTTATCTCTTATTAAGTCTGTGGGTGATCCTGTCTGGAAGCAGTCCATACCGGATATGAAGGAGATAAATCTCCAATTAGGAATGGAAGATCCCCTTGCTGAAGAAGCTCAATCTCCAGTTCCGAATCTGATTCACCGCTATCCTGACAGGGTCCTTTTTATGGTTTCGGACCAGTGTGCCATGTACTGCCGGCACTGCATGCGTAAAAGAAGAGTGGGGACCCGTTTTTCAGTAAATGATGATACCATAAAAGACGGTCTGGCCTATATCCGTTGGAACAGAGCGATACGCGATGTTTTAATTTCAGGCGGCGATCCTTTGCTGCTTGAAAATGAGGTGCTTGACAATATTTTGTTGCGACTACGCGCAATAGATCATGTTGAGATAATTAGAATTCATTCGAGGGTGCCATGTACTCTTCCCCAGAGAATAACCCGGGAGCTTGCCGGGATTTTAAAAAAATATATCCCTCTGTATATTAATATACAATTTAATCTTTATGATGAAATTACCCCTGAGGCAACAAAAGCCTGCTCAATTCTTGCGGATGCCGGCCTGCCCCTTGGATGCCAGTCAGTGCTGCTAAGGGGAGTAAATGACACACCGGCGGCGATAAAAAAGCTTGTGCATGGTCTGCTCAAGATCAGGGTAAAACCATATTATATTCATAATGCCGATTTTGTTGAGGGAACCTGTCATTTTCGTACATCCGTCAAGAAGGGTCTTAAAATTATGCAGGAACTTTATGGTCATACGTCCGGCCTTGCAGTGCCGCATTATATGATCGATTTGCCGGAGGGAGGGGGCAAAGTACCGCTTGTCCCAAAATATATCGTGGGAGCAAATAATGGTAATTTACTTGTAAAAAATTATGAGGGTAAAACCTATAAGTATCCTGTATAAAATTTTACTTACTTTTGGACAGAATTCTGATGATTTTTGGTTTGTAAGCATCCTTTTCGGCCAGTTTGTCAGACGTTAATCTTATTACAATAATCGCGAGGAAAAAAAATAGAAACCCTGAAATTGCAGACATTACCGAATCATTGTAATTGTAGATAATGGCAAATTTATGGCCCACAACGGCGCCTGCAATCATGCAGATAATCGGAAAAACATACAGCAAAAATAAGGCCTTTAATAATGAGGATGTTTCAAAACTGAGCACAACCCGATCTCCTACTTTAGCGCCTGCCGGATTGCGGGCCTCAACAATCATTTCTTTTCCGCCTTCCTCCATGACATTACAGGAATCCCTTGAGGAACAGGACGCGCATGAACTGCTTCTTGTTGTTTTTGCCCAGGCAGTGGCGGCATCAATTTTTGTTATTATGCCTTCTTCAGTAGCCAAATTAAACACCTGACCCGGAAAAGACCGGAAGTATTATCGCGTGTCCCGTAAATCTTGATACTCGTAGAAAGCAACTTGTGACGCATGTTTACTGCTAAAAATTTGCATAAACAGTATCAAGACTTCCGAAATGTGCTATAGGTTTTAACTAAAATAATTAAATGTTTTGTTAAACAATACCTTCGCCAAATTAAAAAAACAGAGAAAATCAGCTTTTTCTGTTTTTGTAACGTGTTGATTTTGTTAATGTTTAAAAAATAATTTTTTGTAAAAACAGATCAAAATACAAATTGGCGAAGGTATTGTTAAAGGCTTAAAACTTAAAACCTAAAATCTTAAATTTTATATATGATTCTTTTTTCAGTAATAATGATATCCACATGCCGGTCATGTGATTCGGTCGGCACCTGTTTTATAATTTGATCCTCAAAAGCAATGCCGACCTTTCTGGCAGTAAGAGGCAGTTTTGGGATAAGCCGGTCGTAGTATCCATCGCCGAACCCTATTCTGCTGCCTTTTTCATCCAGTGCAATTCCGGGGACAATTGCAATATCTATACATTCCACGGGGACAAGTTTACATTTTTCAGCATCAGGCTCTAAAATACCTCGTGAGCCGATTTTTAAATCTGTTTCGACATTATCAATTTTCAGCAATTTTATTTCATGATTTTTTGTGCCAATTGCTGGAAGAATGACGATTTTATTAAGTTTTAAGGACTTTTTAATTATCTGTTCCGTATTTACTTCGTTTACGTTATTTATATATAATAATACAATTTTTGATTCAAAAAAATTGGCAAAATCAAACAACCTGTTTTCTACTGCTTTGGTTTTATCAGCTAACTCACTATCAGAAAATGCGGAAAGTGTTATAGAAATTTTTTCGCGGATGACACGTTTTTTTTCTTTCACTGCCTCCATTTATGTTCTCCTGAACCATTTTTTATATTTATGTTTCATGGTAACATGATTAACTTTTCATATTATTTCAATGAAACCCGACCAGCATTGACAAATCATCCATTTCTAAATTGACTTTGCATATATAAAATTTTGAATAAAGTCAACCTATAATAATCATTGACTAAATAACCTGCAAATTGTATTTTTCCATATTATCCTATAGGATTTCAGATAATAACCCGATTTTAAAATTTGACACAAGGCCAGAGGTGATAGGGGTTCAAAATCTTGAACCCCTACTTCGACGACCGATAACGCAGTGAAATTATTTATGTGAGAATCTATATATGTCTCAGACTTTTTAATGAATACGGGAATTGTTATGCTGGACATAAAATATGTAACCCAAAATTTGCAGAAAGTTCAAAAAGCGCTTTCCACACGCGGGAAAACAGCCGATCTTGAAGACTTGAATTCTTTCAATGAGCAGCGAAAAAAAATTTTACTGGAACTTGAAAATCTCAGGCATCGCCGCAACGTGGTCTCGCAAGAGATTGCGGCAATGAAAAAAAAGGGGGAGGATGCAGAGGGCATTGTCAATGAAATGCGTACAGTTTCATCCAGTGTCAAAAATCTGGCGAACTCCTTATCCGAAGCAGAAGAAAAAATTAACATTATTGTCATGTCATTGCCCAACCTACCCCATGCGTCTGTGCCCCTGGGAGAGGATCCTTCCGACAATCCGGTTCGATATATTAAAGGAAGATTGCCTGATTTCGATTTTAAACCTCTGCCCCACTGGACCTTGGGTGAGCAACTGGGTATCCTTGATTTTAACAGAGCCGCCAGGATTACAGGAGCCCGCTTCCCGCTTTATTTCGGCCCTGGCGCAAGGATGGAAAGAGCCTTGATAAATTTTATGCTTGACCTGCATACTGAACGTCACGGCTATAAGGAGGTTCTCCCTCCCTTTATAGTGAACCGCGGCAGCATGACCAACACCGGGCAGCTTCCCAAGTTTGAGGAGGATCTTTTCAAACTTCAGGGATTGGATTATTATTTAATTCCCACAGCAGAAGTCCCGGTAACCAACATACATCAGGGTGAAATCCTTGAAGAAGAGAACCTTCCCGTTTTTTATGCCGCTTATACTCCCTGTTTCCGTTCAGAGGCGGGATCTTATGGTAAAGATACAAAAGGATTGATACGACAGCACCAGTTTAACAAGGTGGAACTTGTTAAATTTACTACACCTGAAACATCTTATGATGAACTGGAGAATCTGCTTAACAATGCGGAGACTATATTAAAACGACTTGAAATTCCCTATCAGGTTATAGAGCTTTGCACTGGTGATCTTGGTTTTTCAGCAGCAAAAACCTATGATATTGAAGTATGGATGCCCGCTCAGAATGTTTACAGAGAGATTTCTTCCTGCAGTAATTTTGAAGCATTTCAGGCAAGGCGGGGCAATATCAGATTCAGACGAAAGGGTAAAAAAGGGACCGAGCTTGTTCATACTTTAAACGGTTCCGGGCTGGCCGTGGGCCGGACAGTTGCGGCGGTAATTGAAAATTTTCAAAAAGCCGACGGCTCGGTGGCAATACCGGAAGCATTACAGCCCTATATGGAGGGGATGAAAAGGATAGAGCCATGCGGGTAGAAGATTTTCCGGAAGATATCAGACCTTTTATAATACCCGGGCACAAGGGTAAGCTTATATATCGCTGCCTCGATTGTAATCGAAAATTCGGGATCGAGACACTTCTTTATACCTGCCCGGAATGCGGGCAGATCCTGCTGATTTATGATGAAGATTTTGAACATTTGAAACAGATCCCCGGGAAAACATGGCGGCGTATTTTCGATTATCGAAGGATGCTTAACAAACCGGCCTTAAAAGGTATTTACCGTTATCATGAATTTATCGGCCCGGTGTTGCCCCTGGAAACGATTCTCTATCTTGGCGAGGGACATACTCCTGTGATAGAGGCCAATTCTTTTTTGCAGGATAAAGTTGGAGTCAGGTTTTTTTTTAAAAACGACGGCCAGAATCCAAGCGCTTCATTTAAGGACCGGGGCATGGCCAGCGCTTTTAGCTATATAAATTTTTTAATTCAGGGAAAGCATGTTGAAAATGTGCTGGCAGTCTGTGCTTCCACCGGGGATACTTCCGCGGCGGCGGCTCTGTATGCCTCATTTTTGCAGCCCTTGGTAAAATCTGCGGTTCTTCTGCCCCATAAAAAAGTGACTCCCCAGCAGCTTTCACAGCCTTTGGGAAGCGGTGCGGCCGTATTTGAAATACCTGGTGTTTTTGACGACTGCATGAAGGTTGTGGAGAGCTTGTCGGAAAGATACAATGTGGCGCTTTTAAACTCTAAAAATGCGTGGAGAATTTTAGGCCAGGAGTCCTATTCGTACGAGATCGCGCAGGAATTTGAGTATGATATGGATCAAAAAACAGTAATATTGCCTGTGGGTAATGCCGGTAATATTTCTGCAGTTATCAGCGGATTCCTCAAATTTTATGATGCCGGCATTATCGATAAACTTCCAAGAATTATCGGAGTTCAGTCGAAACATGCAGATCCTGTGTATCGATATTATCTTGAACCTGATGCAAAAAAACGTAAATTCGTGCCTGTAAGAGTAAAATCGAGCGTTGCCCAGGCAGCTATGATCGGCAATCCTGTTTCCATGCCCCGGGTCATACATCTTGTTGATCTTTATAACAAAATTTCCGAAAAGGAGAATCTTTTTTTTGTGGAAGTCTCCGAGCAGTCTATTATGGACTGGGAGCTTATTGCAAACCGTAACGGCCATATAGCCTGCACCCAGGGAGGTGAATCACTGGCCGGTCTTGTTGAAGCATCCAAACGCGGATTAATCGGCAAAGATGATGTGGCCATACTCGATTCCACCGCTCATGCCATAAAATTTTCCGGTTTTGCGGATACCTATTTCAACGGCAGCTTTCCAGCTGAATTTAATATTATACCGGATCTCGAGCTTATCAATACTCCCGTACTTATCAAACCTGGAGATTTACAAAAATTTCCAGCCCCGGGAAAACCCCTGGAGGGAGATGATTTTAATATCTTTGTAAAACGCGTATCCGATAACATTGCTGAATATCTGGATCTCAGGCAGGAGACCGCATGCAAAAAAAAAGGCTAAGGAGACTCTGTTTTTTAACGGCCGGGATTATATCAGGATGTCTGCTAATCTCATTTTATGCTTACGGCGCATTACTTTATAAAACCTATATGGTGCGACAAGTCAGCGGCATAGATATTTTGTGCGATCCGTATGTTGTGCAGAAAAATGACTGGATTCTTAAAGTTTTCAAACAAAAAGGCGAGATATCACACAGGGATTTCCCTGAATTCTTAAGCATATTCAAGAGTATAAATCCTCACATAAACAACTTGGACATAATACGCCCCGGCCAGCATATACTCATACCCTTAAGGAAGTTGTTGCCTGGAGCAATGCCGGGGCAGGCTTCAGGAATTATTACCATTCCCTTTGTAACCATAATGAGCGTTTCCGAACTGCTTGCCAGGCATACTACCGGATATAAGGTGAAAAAGGGTGATTGCGTATCAAAACTTATTACTCAAAGATTCGGGGTATACGGCTCGCAATCGTATAAAGACGGCCTTAAACTTTTTAAGCAGGTTAATCCAGAACTATCTGATATTAATCGAATTATAGCCGGCCAAACAATTAAAATTCCGAAAGCATCCGTGCAGAATGAGTCATGGTATGCTTCCATTTTTGACAATTCAAAAGAGTTTATTGCTGGTTATGATAAAAAACCCAAATCAGATATTTCTGATACTTCTAATACTATTGCACTCAGTACTTTTGAATCTAAAGAAAGCAACGATGAACTAAAATCACCTTTGGCAGAGGCTGCGTCTATTCTTGAGGCCAAACTTATTAATAAAGGTATTTACCATTTTCCCAGAAAAAATAAAAAGGATATTGAACTTAATCTGTCACATTTCCCGGTGCTTGAATTTAATGACGGGCAAAGGGTCATCTATACCGGAGAGAAGGGGTTTTCAGAATCTCAAAAAGAGATTATTAAATCACATTGGAAAAACTTGAAGTTTGCAGCGGTTTCTGGAGAAGCCACTTCCGAGCAAGTATTCGATGCGGTATTGGAAGTAATTAAAAAAAACAATTCAAAAACCGTTTTCTCATTTTCAGATAAGGGAGTGAAAGTAATAATACGGGCTAAATGGATAATCGACAAACCGGCCGGACCAAATCAAATACCGGGCCAGGGAATGAATCATGTATGTATCTTCTGGATTGATAGTATTGATCAAAAAATTCCTGATTCAATCCTGCAGTATTTGTTTCAGCATAATATAATAGTTAAAGAGTTGTTTCGCGGCAATAAAGAGATTGAACATCCACCTGAAGACAAGTTGTCCGAGTATGGTGAAAATATTATCACCTTAAGTGTTGCAGATCATAAATCATTTGTGAGTGATTTACTTGCAGCTTTGGATTATAAATATATTCCGAATGTTCATATTACTTTTCCATATGCCGGTGTTCAAGTAAAAACCATATCGAATTTTATATCGACTAATAGTGGGCATCCTCTGCTTGTGGATTACGGAAATTTTTACGGAGATTCAGTTGATGCAATAAAAAAATCGGGTTTTGATATAGTGCAGATATTTAAAAATGATTCTATTGATGCTGTATCGAAAAAAATTTTGAAGGCTGTCGGCATTGTATATAAAAAAAATCCAATATTTCATGCCGCACAAAAACCGGGACAGCACAATATAGATTTAATCATATCCGGTTTTCTTATTAACACCGAAACTGATGAAAAAGTATTGCTTGCCGGCCATTTCCTTGACAATCAAATTGTTCAGTTTTTAAAAGACAAAAAAATCAAACTTATTATTTGGGAATAATATGATTAGAAAATTTTCTTTTATAATATTCACTATTTTTATTTTATTTTTTGTTTCATGTACCTCCTACATAGCAAAGCAAAAAAAACAGGGGGAAGCCATCCGGAATTTGGGCGAAGTATACATGGCAGAGGGGAAATATACTTTAGCCTTAAAAGAATTTTTTCGGGCGGAAGAGATATATCATAACGACCCTTTCCTTCATAATGACTTGGGCGAGGTTTATATGGCAAAAGGGAGGAATGATCTTGCAATAGCCCATTTTAAGGAAGCTGTTAAATTAAAGCACGATTATGCCCCGGCTATGAACAACCTGGGCACGGCATATATGGTAAAAGGTGATTGGGATACGGCTATAGATTATTTTCAAAAAGTTACAAAAGATCTACTCTATGTCACTCCGTATAACCCGCTTTCGAATATGGGATGGGCTTATTACAAGAAAAAAGAATATAAACTTGCAGAAAAATACTATCTTGATGCTCTGGAACTTCAGCCGGAATTTTTAAAAGCCCTGTTGGGCCTTGGCCAAACGTATATTATGCTGAACAGACTGCCGGATGCAGTTTCAACGCTCGAAACGGCTGTTGCAGTTTATGAAAGGGATGTCGAAAAATCAAAAAAAGATGATAAACTTTCTCCTCGGTCCGCTGTGTTATATTTTGAGCTGGCCAGAGCATATCGGCGTTCCCAATCATACACAAAGGCTGTTGATGCATATAACAGGATTATTGAACTTTTCCCGGGCAGCAAGCAGGCAAAAGAGGCTAAAAAAAAGGCTGAAGAAATATATTGAAACTTGGCATCCCTCATTTATCGTTGACACTTTTGAAACAACAGTGGGATACAAATAAACACAGATATAGACCGTCACATAAATAATTTCACTGCGTTATCGGTCGCCGGAGTATTATAATACGCCTTCCTCCCTCTGGCCTTGTGAAATTAATCATCTGACGGTCTATAGGTTTGTTTGGGCTTGGTTTTATCTTGGGCCACTTAGGGTTGAGTTGTGAGTATTGAGAAAAAACTTTACTGTATCTTTATTCTCAATACTCATCCCTCATATCTCAAAATGGCTGAGATTAAAACAAACCTCGTTTATTTTTTAAAAAAAAGTGTAAAGTACTTTTGAAGTGATATGTCAGACTTTTCCCTCTATCCTTCATCCAAAGGATAGCATATCCCTGCGCCGTCGTGAGCGCTTTTTTCCGAATATGTAATCAAAATAGTTGAGGTATCTTTTTCAGTACGCAGAACAAGGAGCATTCCGTATTGAACAGGGGGCAGCAACACGGCTTGGTTTGAATTGGCGCTGATTTTTTCTTTTTCCTGATAAAATATGCTGTACCGCTGGCCTGGTTGTATTCCGTCCTTTGTTCCCTTATCTATAAATGCAATATCATTCTCCCCTATCATAGCTTTATGCTCTTCTGAAAGAATAATTCTTCCCTTGAGTCCTTTTATACTTTCGGTAATGGCAATTTCAGATTTAATAGGTTCATACGGCATAAGCAGATCATAAAGATTGGTGGCCCGGTAAGACTTTATAACCTTGCCGACAGCAAATCCCGCCTCTTTGTTTACGATTTCCGCGATACCTGTAAAATAGTGCTGCACCCCCGGGTAGGGTGTAAGGTTTTGAGCCCGCACCGGTTTCATAGTTCTGTAAATATAATATTTTTTACCTTCTGGGAGGGGAATCCCCCCCTCTTCTCTGATATAAATAATATCCCCTTCATTTATCATTGCCTTTTTATCTTTTACTTTCAAAATGGTGCCGGACGGCTTGGCGGCATCACTTTTTATAAAACCCGCCTGATCGATTTTAGAGTAATAATAATATACCTGCTTTTTTGTTGATTCTATTTGATGTATTTTTTGTTTGATGATTTTATTTTCGGGTATGCTGCCTGTGTCCTCTTTAAGGTATAAGCGTATCCGTTCGCCCGGATAAATCCAGTGCGGATTAGGCAGCTGTTTGTTTTCCCGCCACAAATCAGGCCATTGCCATGGAGAGTCGGAAAATTTTTGGGAAAGATCCCAGAGAGTGTCCCCTTTTTGAATCGTGTAGTAAAAGCCGTTTTCATATTCAATTTCTCCAACCCTTTCTTCAGCGCAAAGGTTTAAAGAAAAATTAAACAATAAAGCGCACATAATCATTGCGCTGACAAATGTCTGAAATTTTAATTTGCAATTCATTCCGGTCTCCCAATTTTGTCTCTTAATTCTGATTACAATTTTTTTTTGCGGGGCTGATTAATCCCAAAGCAAGCATAGTTCCACTAAAATTGAAAGCAAGATTTATTCCATTCAATTAAAAATTAAAAATTAAAAATTAAAAAATTATAGAATTGAGGTACAATTTTGTCGGTGAGGCTATATAGATTTTCAGGTAATTACCCTATCTTGAAATTTAGCATAAGGCCAGAGGGAGGGTTCAAAATCTTGAACCCCTACACCAACGACCGATAACGCAGCCAAATTATTTATGTGACAATCTGTAGTAGGTCGGACCGAAGTGAGTGAACTTGGGGGGGAGTGAGCCCCCCCCCTTATGTGCGCAAGAGGGGCTCATTTGCAAGGGTCTTAGTATATTTCTTAGACCTCTTCAACGGTTATGGCATCTGCTGGACAAACCTCTATACAACTCTCACAACCCAGGCATTCGTCAGCATTAACCGGTGAGGATTTTTCATCTACCATCTCGAATACATCTACTGGACAGACGTCAACACATTCTTCACAACCTTCGCATTTGTCTGCATCTACTGTTGGAATAAAAGCCATTTATCAAATCTCCTTTTGTAAAAAAAAAAAATCAAGGCGGATAGCCTCCATAATTTATCCATAATTGTAAAAAGCCTTATACAAATTATAATCAATAGTCAAGTAAAATTAGGTAAGAACAGCAATTCTAATTTTGGAAGATTGTGGCACATCATATTGTAGCAACGCTATGCTTCATAATCTATATATAGATAAAAATATGCCATAATTAGAATTGCTGAGGTAAGAACTTTGATGGAAAAGCTTAAAAAATATTAGCATTGATTTGCATATTCACACGTGTTACGTACCCGATAAAAAAAGTGAAATCTTTATCAGGGAAAATCTAAAATTGGTATTAATTTAGTATGATTTTAGAATATTATATACTTATCATTGGTTATATTTTCGGTTTTTATATGGCGTGGAATATTGGGGCCAATGACGTTGCAAATTCCATGGCATCCGCTGTCGGTGCCAAAGCGATAACGATCCGGCAGGCAATTTTTATTGCTGGGATTCTGAATATTGTCGGGGCCGCATTTCTTGGCTCACATGTTACTAATACCATCAGAAAAGGTATTGTTTCCACCGAAGTTTTATCTGACCCTCACCTTGCTCTGATAGGCGCCCTCTCCGCCCTTCTTGCCTCTGCCCTGTGGGTTAGTTTTGCCACCTGGAAATCGTTGCCGGTCTCAACAACCCACTCCATAGTCGGCGCAATGATTGGATTCGGAATAATGGCCGGCGGTTTTTCCGTGATCAACTGGGGCAAGCTCGCAGCTGTTATCTTGAGTTGGATTATTTCACCGGTATTCAGTCTTGTGATTGCGTTCATTATGTTTAAAATCATAGTTAAATTTATTCTTTCAAAAAAGGACGCTATGGCCTGGGCCTTCAAGCTGGCGCCTTTTTTTATCGGCCTTGCTTTTTTCGTGATTATTTTATCATTTCTTTTTAAAACGCCTCTTGGTAAAAGATTTGATATAGATACATACTCGGCACTGCTTATAGCATTTATTCTTGCCGTAATAACCGGATATGCAGGTTTAAGGCTTTTACGGCGCTTTCTCGGGGAAAAGTCTAATTGCGTTGAAGAAATTTTCAGGCGGATTCAGATAGGGACCTCCTGCTATGTAGCGCTTGCGCAGGGCGCCAATGATGTAGCCAATGCAATCGGTCCGCTGGCGGTGATCTACTTTCTCGTAAAAACAGGATCAGTCGGCGCAACGGTGCCTGTTCCGCTTTTTTTGCTTTTATTCGGCGGCATTGGCATTGCTTTGGGAATTGCTATGGCGGGCCACAGGGTTATGGGCACTATCGGCACCAAAATCACCACCTTGACCAATACACGCGGTTTTTCGGTCGATTTTGCCGCAGCAACGACAGTGCTGATAGCCTCAAAATTAGGCCTGCCTGTTTCCACTACTCATGCTGCTGTGGGCGGAGTCTTCGGCGTGGGAATTGCGCGGGGGTTTGAGGCAGTCAATTTCAGTATTGTGCTTCAGATAATGCTTTACTGGATATTAACAGTGCCGGCTGCCGCGATTACCAGTATGATAATTTTTAAAATTCTTCAACTTATATTATAAAGGAGGGGCTATGCGTTTACCATTTATATCCATGTTTATGACTTCGCCTTTTGAAGGAATTCAGGAACATGCTGAAAAGGTAAAGGAATGCACATGGGCTTTTCAGCAAGCCCTTGAATGCCACATTACGGATAAATGTCTGACTTTTGAAAAATTCAGGCAGGAGGTCGATCAACTCGAAAGTGAAGCAGATGCCATTAAACGAAGAATTCGTGGTCATCTGCCGAAATGGAGCATGCTGCCGGTGGATAAATTTCAGTTGTTTCGATATTTGAGAGAACAGGACAGCGTACTCGATTCGGTTGAAGATGCACTTGACTGGATCTCATACAGGAATGACCCTGGCATACCGGAAGAGCTTGAAAAGGATTTTTTCCTTTTGGTGGATAC
This sequence comes from Desulfosarcina sp. BuS5, assembly GCF_028752835.1. Classification (NCBI taxonomy): domain Bacteria; kingdom Pseudomonadati; phylum Thermodesulfobacteriota; class Desulfobacteria; order Desulfobacterales; family Desulfosarcinaceae; genus Desulfosarcina; species Desulfosarcina sp. BuS5. The sequence goes on along the minus strand of NZ_CP087952.1, from coordinate 3,488,196 downwards.
AATAATCACCCCTATTGAAGAATTAAGCAAAATGGTATCCGAAGCCAGGAAGTATTTCAGAAATTATTCAGATAAACAAAGAAATGTAGTAAAAAATATTATTGCAACAATACGTCAGCAGGAACATGATGCCGATACAGTCGAAGATGCTGTAAAAAGCAAGGTTTTTAATCTGATCCAGGATCCTGTTACAGTATTTCATATGGTCAGGCTGGCCGAAACAATAGGATCGATAGCCGATCACGCAGAAAATGCCGGAGATATGATGAGAGCTATGATAGCGAGGTAGTCTCCGGCATAGAGTGGGAAAAATCTGAGTTAACAGTAAGGGCGTGATACATCGAGCTCTTACTGTGGAAACCTATATAAACGCTAAAAAAATGCCCACCAAATATATAGGCACAGCGCTACCCATGCAAGCACGCTGATAATATAAGATAGCCAGTTGACAGGCCTTTTTGCAAATCCGGTCTTATCTACCTCACCAATTTTTTTTCCACAGTCAGGGCATTTTTCGGCGTTAAGTGGCAAGTTGGTTAAACATTCCGGACATTTTTTTGTTGTAAAACAATGATTCTTTTCATCCATAAAGATATCCTATTCCAGAAAATGATTTTCTATGGAAATCTCACTTTCGTTTCTCAACTGCGACAGCCACGCTTCAAAAGTTTTAATTTTTTTTTCCTGTAATAATTTATTGATTACAGACTTTTTTTCATCTTCAAATTCATCCGGATCGGGCTTTTTGCTTTCATTGAAACTGATTAAATAAAATCCATTCATTCCTGGAATTACCTGTTCATACAATTTATGTTTTTCCGACAGATTAAACGAAGCTTTAATAATGGTTTTTTCCAGACCGGTATTGCCTGGCGAAGCATCTCTCTTAAAAAAATCGGAAGTTGAGGCTTTCAGGTTGTACTTTTCAGCTCCCAAGCTCATGGAAACACCATTTTTTAAATCACCAAGGAGCGCCTTGGCATCGTGCTCTGCTTTTTCTCTCTGTTTAAACTTTATTAAATCAGTCCTGACCTTTTCCCGGACAGCGGTGAATTCCGGTATTTCAGGGGGGAGTTTATCTATAAGCTGCAAAATATAATAACCATCTTTAAAATCAAGTATATCGCTAAGTTCCATATCCCCAAGGGAAAAACCTGCGGATGCAAATTTTAAGCGATCCAATATACCGTTTTCAGGGCCCTGTTTTGTAAAAAATTCGGTTGTCTCAACTTTCAGATTGTGTTCCCGGGCGGCGGTTACAAGGTCGTCTCCTGCAAATGAAGCGTCATACACCTTTTCAGCTTCATCATAAGCCAGGTTCACCGCGCGCTCTTTAGTAATTTTTTCTCGTATTTTTACTGCAGCCTCCTTAAACGGAATTGTCGATTCTTCGTTAATTTTTTCAAGCTTGATGATGTGCCAGCCGAACCTTGTCCTCACAGGATCGCTTATCTCATCTATTTTCATGGAGAATGCCTTGTCCGCAAAGGGTTTAACCATATCCTTTTGTGTAAATGCTCCCAGGAAACCACCGTTATCCCTGCTGGGGCCTTCTGAATATTTCCGGGCAAGTTCGGCAAAATCATCTTTTTCTGCCATTTTTTGAATCTCAAGGGCCCTTGTTCTCTTTTCTTCAATTTTTTCAGGGCTGTCATTTTGATCTGTTTTTATCAGTATGTGCCTTGCCTCTACTGTTTTTGGCTTTATAAATTCTTCAGGGTTCATTTCATAATAATTTCGCAGTTCATCCTCAGAAATAGTTACCACTGGTTTGTAATTTTCAGGATCAAAATGTATATATCTTACCTTGACCATAGGTTCCGTCTTATACTCTTCCTTATGGATTTCAAAATATTCGGCAGCTTCTTTATCTGAAGGGTCTATGTCTTTGTATGATTCAGGATCAAATATAACGTAATCGATCTTTACTGATGAATTATTCCAAACAAACCATTCTCTCGCCTCTTGCTCGGAAACCTTGACGCAATCCGTTATAAATAATCTTAACTTGTTCAAAAGTAAGACCACACCCTGTTCCGCTTCAAACTCATCAGGAGTTGTTCTTATACGATTTAAAATATTTGCGTAAAGACGTTTATCAAATGTTCCGGCTGTCTGAAAAGCCTCAAAATTTTTAATTGCAGACACAACCTCATCCTGGGAAACACGTAGTTTTAATTTTTTGGCCGCATTAATCATCAGCTTCCTGTCTATGAGCATATTTAAAGCCTGATGTTTAATCCGGAACATTTTTATCATTTCATCATTCAGGTTATTTCCAAATCTTTTACGAAACTGTTCCAGGAGATTCTCGTATGCATCTCTGTATTCGTCTATTGTAATGTTTTCTCCGTTTACAACAGCAACCATGTTGCCTTGTTTCTCGCCGTAGTTGCCCACACCCCAGAAAATAAATACAATGATAATTGCGCCCAGGATGGCCTTAACCATCCACGAGCCAGCCTTTTTTCTAAAAACATTCAGCATTTCAGTTCACCTTATATTTAAATTGGTTGAAAAAAAAGAAAATCTCAGATCCAGGTACAGTTGTCAATTTAAAATTATTTCGTCCTTGTTCTTAAGGGTTCGCGCAAAAATAAGTTCGCAATTTATAACCTTCCAGAGTATAGATTCTCAAATTTTAAAAAAAGAAAAAAATTTTAAGTTTTTCCAAGTTACTGCCGATAATATACAAAGATTTACATCCTGTATATTATATAATTAAATTGAATTATTCAAAGATTTGATACAAGGAGAATGAAATGTTCTTAAAGCCCTCTAAGATGGAATTGTCTCCCATAATTTTTATTATAACACTGCTAATAATCACAAATTGTTCTGTTAACGCCAAAAATACCATCCCTGATTCATTGGATATTATAATTAAAATAAGCAGAATAGACGAAACGTTAAACATAATTGAAGAGCTTATAAAAGCAGACCCACATACGAATACTCCATCACCTGCCCATATGCTTAGAGGTATGCTCCAGGGAACCGACTGGATAGATCATAACCGTCCTATTGTATTAGGCGTTGTATTAAAAAATACCACCAAACCTGAAATATCGGCGCTTATCCCTTTTAAAGAGCCGAACAACAATTTTCAGGCTGCTTTCAATGCAAGTTCCGGTTCTGATTACTATATCATATCGGTGCCGCCCATTACTAACGGAAATATTTCAGAGTCGCTAAAAAATGCGCTGGTCAATGTATCAGGGGCTAAATCCGACGATTCATTTTCAATAACAATGAATGTAAGCAAAATAATGTCAATATATCATGATAAAATAAAGGAATCCATGGTTCAACTTGAAAATATGCCTGCTAACCAAGAGCTTAACCAACTTAATATATCGCCGGCTGAAATCAAGGAAATGCTCCAAAAAAGTCTAGACACTTTATCAGAAATTGAAACAGTCTCCACAGGTCTTAATCTAAACAAATCGATTTTCCAGGCTTTTTTTGAAGCGGATACTGTTCGGGGCAGTAGACTGGAAAAACTTTTCACTTCAACCGGAGATACTGTGATGCTTGACAATTATTCACCTCAGTATCAAATCAATTTCAGATCTCACAGCTATGACATCATGGGGATGCTCGATATAATAAATAATTGTTTCGGAGAGTTTTACAAAAAAATAGGAATCGACCTTTCCAGTATAGAATCGGTTTGCACTAACTTTACCGGAGAAATGGCCGGAGGTGTAAATTTTCAAAACGGCAGAATGGTTTTCGAAAGCATCAGTGTTTTGAAAAAAGGGAGAAATTATGCTGATTTCATAGAGAAAACCTATCTCCCATGGCTGGAAAAATATAGCACCGATATCAATAAAATGTTGAGCAAGCAGATGCTTTCTGCCAAACAGCAAAATTTTACACGCACTCAGGACAGCATTGTAAAAGGGCATAAAGTATATGGACTGAAAGTGGGCGTTCCTTTTTTTCCTGTACCGGGACCGGATGCTATGAACTGTATAGCAAAAAATAAACAGATGCTTGAATATGACATGCGAATGACTGCTTTGGATAATTTATTCATCACGGCTCCAAATGATAAGAGGATTGATGAATTAATTAAAATATCGGGTAATTTTAAAGAAAAAAAATCTGCTGCACCTTTAATGACGATGAATATTGATATGGCCGGTTACATAAAAATGATTATGGGAATGGCGCCTGCGCAGGGTTTGAGGATGGGGAAGCTACCTGAAATGGAGAAAATTACCTTGGAATGTAACGCCAGTAAGGGTACAATATATACAAGATCATCAATCATGATGGATGATCTTAAAAAGATGATAGCATGGGTTAAGGAGCTTGACTTTTCCAATGTCCGTTCCGCACCATGCCAAACAGGGTCAAGTTATATGGAAACAGATACGGGCCCGCTTAATCAAGCCGGTAATCATGAAAAAGCAAGTGGTATTAATGAGAATGATGCACAATACTGGTGGAAAAAAGGGGCCATCTGTTCCACATACGGGAACGACAGGGCTGCTATAAGATATTATAAAAAAGCAATCGAAATCGATCCCAATAGAATCGACGCATACTTCCAACTCGGCATATCCTACGGAGAAACCGGTGATTACCAGAAGGCAATATCATTAATAACCAAATCCCTGGAAATAGACCCTCAAAACGGTCTGTACTTTTATGGCAGGGGAAGAGTCTATCTTCTATCCGGTGATGAAGAAAAAGGTATTGATGATTTAAAGCTTGCAGCAGCCCTTGGCAGCCGGGATGCACAGGATTATCTCCAAAGCAGGGAGATGCTTCAAAATTAATTTATCCTGATCCGCAGCAGATCAATCAGGTCGTTCAAATCATTGAGCCACAGGAAATTGGCCAAAGGAACAGGCTTTTCAGGATAGGCGGTTATTTTTATTTTGTCGGGATTATTAATAAATTCTATCAATGCTTGCAATTGTATGCGTGTAAACTCGTTGCTATCGCCTATCTTTTTTTGTAACTCCTCGGAAATATCGTGGATAAGGTATTCGACCGGTCGGTTACCCTGCCTGGCCAGACGCTCCAAAAACCTTAATACAAAGGAATCATCCGCATAATTAAGTGATGCTTCAGAAATTGAAACAAACGGCAGAGTCCTGGAAAGGTTCCCTGCGCTGTCTGATGGGTTTAATAGCCTGGTAAGGTTAAATCTATTTAATTTCAGATAAAATTCAGCTCGTCCCACATTTTCAGCGTCTATTACCATCTTGTTGATAACAAGGGAATCATCTTTGTTTTCAACACGATACTCCAGGTCAAAATCAACTTTCAGTTCGCTGTAGCGCAATTCATCAAAATATGGCCTCAATTTCAACAGGGTGCTATTATCTTGACAGATCTCAAAATCTTTGATTGCAAAATGTAATGTATGGGGGATTTTATTTTTTACATCGCATTGATAAAGTATTAATTCACCAATGTTTAAACTTTCCAGACTATTTTTGGGAGTGATTGTTATATGTTTGATATAAACTTTGCGGCTGATGGGATCAACGAAAATATCATTGTAATGAATATCAGCGTATGATTTGATTCCGGCTATGGTATGATTAAAATTTTTTTCAGCCTTTATATTAATATGTTTTTGCAGGGCAACATAACCAAGACAGAGAACGACCATCCCTATCAGGATTATCATTCTTCTGTCATTAATTATTTGTTTGAAATCTGTTTTACGCCATTGCATTATATAGCAAAAATCTTATTGCAACTTTTTGCAAAGCTCTGCAACACGGGCTCCCAGCTTAAAAGCATCGGATGCAGCCGTTTCATCCGGGGCCTGCAGACAGGCAACGCCATAATGACCTGAAGCATCCATCGGATCACCAACAATAATCATACCATATATCAGCATGCACTGAAGGATTGAGAGCATAGTTGTCTCTTTGCCTCCTGTATGATGCGCGCCTGTGGCAAATGCAGCGCCTATCTTATTCTCCATTTTCTTGCGCACACCCACAAACTCATCGAATACGCGCTTAAGATCAGCAGCCATGCCGCCAAAATAGACAGGCGAACCTGCGATAATGCCGGAACTTTCCTGGAAATCCTCTTTGGTAACCTCATTGGTACTCTTGATTACCGCCTTTATGTTCGTAGACTCAACCCCTTTCGCAATCTCCTCGCCAAGTTGCCTGGTATTACCTCCCTTGGAATAATAAAGAACAAGAACCTGCATAATATCCTCCTTTTTTTGATTGAAAATTCTGGGACCACTAAAAAGAATGGTGCCGAAGGGGAGACTCGAACTCCCATGGAAATTCATCCACTAGACCCTGAACCTAGCGCGTCTACCAGTTCCGCCACTTCGGCATATTGAAATTTGTAAAAAAGGATTTATTAATGTATAAAAATATATTAATTATTTTTTTTTCTTTTTTTTGTCAAGCCTATTATTTATTCGGCCCGGGGAGTATTATGCAACTTATTAATAATATAGATAACTTTAAAATCAAATATAAAAACCCAGTAATTACCATAGGCAATTTTGACGGCGTCCATTTAGGCCATCAGGCACTTCTGCATGAAGTGATTGAAAAGGCGGAGGAACTTAACGGGACTTCCATGGTCATGACTTTTGAACCTCATCCCACGCGAGTATTAAAACCTGACTATTATCTACCCCTTATAACTCTGTATGAACAAAAAGTTGAGCTGATTGAAAAATCGGGAATAGATGTGCTTGTTTGCTTGCCTTTTAACAGGAAGTTTGCCTCCATCACTGCAGATGACTTTATTGATAACCTTCTGCTTGAAACTATAGCCATAAAAGCCATTGTCGTTGGCAAGGACTATTCTTTCGGCAAGAACCGTGAGGGCAACATAAGTTTATTAAAAAAACATGCTTCGCAAAAAGGTTTTGAAGTAATTGTCAGTAACTGGATACCGGTATCGGGCAATTGCCCTGTAAGAATAAGCAGTACAAAAATCAGAGAGCTTGTTCTTGACGGTAAGGTCGAAGAAGTGCCGCAATTATTGGGACGTTTTTATCAAATCAGAGGAATGGTAGTACCGGGGCGCAACAGAGGTGGAAGGCTACTCGGTTGTCCGACTGCAAATATCAACTTAAAAGATGAGCTTTGCCCCAAAAGGGGAGTTTATGCCGTTATTGTAGAATGTCTGAATTGTAAATACAAAGGAGTCGCTAATATTGGTTACAGCCCGACTTTTACTGATCAACAGTTTACTGTTGAAGTCCACATTCTTAACTTTAATAAGGATATATACGAACATCAGATTCGGGTAAATTTTATCACACGTATCAGGGATGAAAAAAAATTTTCCAACATCAACGAATTAGCAGAACAGATTAAAAAAGATATTAAAAAAGCAGACGCAATATTGCCTGATCCATGATGATATATAACTTCTCAATGGCCCCGAACATCACAATAGCTGCGTTACTCAGGCTCGCTTTTGATGCTCATTGCTCATCGAAAAAAACGCAATTTATAACATTCCGAGGTATACAGATTAGTATATTAATGCATTATTCAAAACGAGCCAACCATTAAATACGGGTTTTTGGTGGGACGGCAAATCAGGATCGTCTATGGATCAAGGCTTGAACTGCTAGAAACCGGGCAGTTTAAATTTTAATGTAACTTCACCCGTTGTCTTGTCAAGACTCACAATTTTACCGTCTCCCTCAACCGGTTTTATCTTGCTGCCGGTTGCCATTTCCAGAAGGCCGCCAATAAACTCCATTCCGGAATTAAGAACATGCTCCATTTATGCATTTATTTTTTTGAGCGTTTTTGATCCCCCTCCCTATGCGCTGGTTTATACGGGCCGGGTTCCAGGGGAGCTCAAAATTGACAACACAATCAGCGGTCTGGAGGTTGAGGTCTGTTCCACCTGCATCCGTTGACAGGATGCTTTACAGCCCCCATTTTTTGTAAATTCCTCTATCAGCGCCTGACGTTTATTCACAGAGATTTTTCTTGAAAGTTCTACAAATGATATCCCTGCTTCGGAACAATGAGTGTATTTTTTACCATCAATTACACAAAATTGTTTTTTTTAAATATTTTTTTTAAAAAAAGGGAAAAATAAGCTTATTTTTTACAGAAGTGTAATTTTTTTCAGTAGTGTCCGGTTAGGTTTTTGCATGTTATATGGGATAAAAAAATTCAGTAGTGTCCGGTTAGGTTTTTGCATGTTATATGGGATAAAAAAATTAGAAAAATGTTCATTTTTTACTTGACAAACCAAATAAAAATTTTTTATCGTTTTGTTATAAAATATAATTATAACAAGGAGTTAAGACAAAAATGGACATATTCAATATCCCAAAAAAGAATTTTAATCCCCAATCTCATGCTCGATTTCTCAAACCTTTGCAAAAGATTTTTCCTGACACGCCACAGCTTAAATCCCGAGGTCACAGGCCATTGAAAATGACTTTTGAAGATCAGCTTCACGCACTGATATTTTTCCATCTACAAGAACATGAATCAGCTCGTGATCTTATTCAACACCTTAAAGAAGACGATTTTGCCAAAGAATGTGTCGCTCCAGATGGAGGGATCAGTCGTAGCAGTTTTTCCGAAATTATCAATTCTCGAGGGCTTGAACAGCTTGAATATGTTTTTCAAGCTCTTTGCAGCCAGGCACAAAATGCTTTACCATCAAATTATTCAGATCTCGGTGAACTCGTTTCCATTGATGGATCTTTAATTGATGCAGTTCTGTCCATGTACTGGGCTGATTACAGAAAAGGCGCTAAAAAAGCAAAAGGCCATTTCGGCTTTGATGTCAATCGCAAGATTCCTATAAAAATTCATCTGACAAATGGAAATGGCGCTGAACGCCCCTTTGTCAGGTCTATCCTTACAAAAGGCCAAACAGGAATCATGGATCGGGGGTATCAATCACATAAGGATTTTGATCTTCTTCAGGATGAAAAAAAACATTTTGTTTGCCGCATCAAAGCGAAAACAACAAGAACTATTATCAAAGAGCAGCCTGTTGATCCCGACAGCTATATTTTTTATGATGCTGTGGTTCTTCTTGGCACTCCTGGGGTAAACCAGACCAGAAAGCCGGTTCGACTGGTTGGTTATAAAATTGCCGGTGTCAAATATTTTGTGGCAACTGATCGTTATGATCTTACAGCCGAGCAGGTTGCAACCGTTTATAAGCTTAGATGGGATATCGAAACTTTTTTCAAATGGTGGAAGAAACATTTAAAAGTGTACCACTTGATTGCTCACAGTAGATATGGCCTGATGGTTCAAATCCTTGCGGGGTTAATAACCTACCTGCTTATGGCCATATACTGCCATGAACAGTTTAATGAACCTGTATCAATAAAGAGGATTCGTCAGCTTAGAAATACCATCCAGAACGAATTACGTACTGACGAAAAAAACGTATGGTCTAATAATCTGATTATCAAAGAGCAAATGCTATATGCAAAAACTTAACCGGACACTACTGAATTTTTTTTAAAAAAATATACAAATTTGTATCCATGCTGAATCGTGCCAGGAAGGTCATTAGTTTTATATCAAGTTATTTCCAATGGTTATGCTAAAAAAAAATCGTTGATATATGGCACAGTGATTGCTCTGTTATGATGATAAATATTCCATGGAAGAAAAATTGAGACTGATTTTAAAGGAGAGGGAAAAGTGAAAAAAATTGAAGCTATTATCAAGCCTTTAAAACTGGATGAGGTAAAAGATGCCCTAAATGAGATTGGCGTCACTGGAATGACAATCACCGAGGTAAAAGGCTTCGGTCGCCAGCGCGGTCATACCGAGATTTATCGTGGAGCTGAATATCAGGTCGATTTCATACCAAAGGTTAAAATGGAAATCGTACTTGATGCTGAACTTGTCGATAAGGTTGTCGACTTTTGGGGTGGCGTTTGCTGAAGAGAAGGCGCCAACAATAATGAGCAACAAAGAGGCGATAGATCTGGTTCAGACCCATGCAAATTATGTCTGGACATTGGTTGCAGCGGTATTGGTCTTTTTTATGCAGGCAGGTTTTGCTCTTGTTGAGACCGGTTTTACGCGGGCAAAAAATGCCGTCAACATATTAATGAAAAATCTGATGGATTTTTCAATAGGTTCCATTGCTTACTGGGCGCTCGGCTTCGGCCTTATGTTTGGAGTAAGCAAGTCGGGCTGGTTCGGAACATCCGGTTTCTTTTTAAGTGATTTCAAGGTCGGCGGCGATCCATGGGTTCTGGCCTTCTGGATGTTCCAGGTGGTTTTTGCGGCAACTGCGGCGACTATAGTATCCGGCGCCATGGCGGAATTTACCGGGTACCTGGTATACAGTATATTTACTCAACTTTCGGGGTTGAAATGTGCTTCAATAATTTCAATATGTTAGATAGCTAAAATCGCAAATTTTATAGCATTAAAAAGAGTTTTTATAAACTATATTTTGGAAATATTTCTACATAACGTCTTGAAATTATATAAATTTATATATCTACATCAAGTCCGAAAGTTGAGATATTTATAAGCGGATTGATCTACCCTATTTTCAGAAGCTGGGCGTGGGGCAGTCTTTTTAACGGCAGTGGATGGCTGGAAGGGCTTGGTTTTATAGATTTTGCCGGTTCAACAGTGGTACATTCCGTAGGTGGCTGGGCAGCATTGGCGGGAGCCATAGTTCTAGGTCCCAGGATTGGGAAATTCACCAAAGAAGGTAAAGTAAAGCCGATCCTGGGTCATAATATACCCCTGGCGGCACTCGGCGTATTTATTCTCTGGGTCGGGGGGTGGTTCGGATTTAATCCCGGTTCAACCACAACCGCGGATACGAGTATCGCCATGATTTTTGTCAATACCAATCTTTCCGCAGCCGCCGGGGCGGTTTTGGCAATGATTACATCCTGGATAAAATTCGGCAAGCCCGAGGCAAGTATGAGCCTTAACGGAGCTTTGGCAGGCCTGGTTGCAATAACAGCCGGATGTGCAAACGTAACCCCGGGTTCTTCTATTATAATCGGAGCGATAGCAGGAGTTGTAGTGGTTTTTGCGGTGCTCTTTTTTGATAAAATCAAGGTCGACGATCCTGTGGGCGCTATATCGGTGCATGGTGTCAACGGCGCCTGGGGAACACTGGCAGCCGGACTTTTCAATATAGAAGGCGTGACTGCCGGGATAATCGGGGTTCAGGTATTGGGAATTGTTTCATGCTTTGTATGGACTTTTGTCACGGCCTTTATTCTTTTTAAAATAATTGACGTTACCATGGGGCTAAGAGTTTCTCCGGAAAAAGAAGCGGAAGGTCTTGACTCATCAGAACACGGCGGCAATGCATATCCTGACTTTGCGACTTCGGCATATGCACAGAAATAAGGGCAAGTAAGATATATTGTTAATTTATAATAATAAAAGGAATGTTAAGCAAATGGGGATTCGAGTGTGGAAACTGGTGGCAATTATAATATCAATGGCACTATTTACAGGTAATACTTATCTGTGGGCAGAGGAAGAGGAACCAAAGGGGCTGATCAGTGCCATGTCGAACATGGAGAAAAGACCGACTGCATCAGCAGATGTCAGCGTATTGAGTAAATATGTATGGAGAGGTTATGAATTAAGTGATGACAGCATAGTTCTTGCGCTTTGCCAGCCAGGCGCCTCAACACTTAAAATTGCAAATTTATTTTTGCAAGAATCTTAAGGACAATATCTCTTTTTCAATTAAGTTTTGATTTGTTTCGAGGGTTTTATCTATTTTTAGTATCAATTCATTTATTTGAAGGTTTTTAATCGTTTTGTTTATCATTAAACTATCTTCAGCCTGGTTATATAAAAAATCAAGCTGGGTATTACAGTTTTTTAAAAGAATGATTTTTTGGGAAAGTTCCGCAATATAAGTACGAAGTAGTTGAATTAATGTTAGATCGAATTGCATTAACGGCAATTGATCAGCAGTTTGACAATTATTAATATTTAAAGATTTTTTTTTGTCTGTTATTTTCTGAATAATTTTTGTTTCATTATTAATTAGGTTATCTTTTATTTTTACAGATAACTTGATTTTTTTTGCAATGATTTCCTGAGTATATGTAATATCCGATAATTTTTGCCGTAGAATATTATTAATATCATTATTAGCAAATACAAAATCATAAGCTATAAATAAATATAGAGGGAGGATATAAAAGATTTTAAATTTTATAAAAAATTTAATCACTTGTTGTCCGTTCGTGAGGATCGGTTTCTCCTCGCAAGGAGAATTAAAATGGGCAAAATATTCTTTTTTCAGTCGGGTTTTATCGATATTTATCATTAATATAAATTTTTCCTCCCGCTTCGAGCCATTTCGTTAAATATTGGGCAGTCGTGGGAGAAAAACTGTTAAGATTAATCATTTCAAGATGATTACCCTGCCAACCGGATATATATTCTGCTTCCTTAGGTGAAAGTTGTTTTATTGCATTAAGAGAAATCCGTTTGCCGTCCCATTTAAAAAGATATTTTGCTGTTTCAGGAGAAAGGGTAGAGAGACCGTTAAGACATAGCCATTCTCCTTTCCATTCAATAAGTTTTTTTGTTATTTGTGGTGTAAGAGTTGTAATATTGTTTAAATAAAGATCTTTTCCTTTCCATTTTGACAGACATTCTGCGGAAGCGATTGATAATTTAGTAAGTTTATTTACGTTATCGAAATTTCCATTAGATAATTCTTCCCATATTTCTATGTTGGTTAAATTATTTTTTTTTTTTATACTATCTTTTGTTTTTTCATAAAAGGGCAATGCGGCCCATATAGATTCAAAAGATTCTAATTTATTTGTAGAATTATTATCAACAAACAGTTTATCGGTAACTGAAATATGTTTTATAAGAGCAGTTTCTATATCTTTTTGAAAATTCGCAATTTCTGTTTCATTTATAAGAGGCATAATTTGTATAGCTATTTTAATTTTGCGTTTTAAAAATATTAGCTCTTCAATATCATAATTAAGTTGATTGAATGGTTTTTCAAGTTTATTAAAATAGAATAATCTCCTTTGAATAGTTTCTATACCGAGTTTTATTCTCATATTTTTTATTGCATCTTTAAATGTATGTATATTTTTTTTTTTTATTTCTTTGGTAATAGCTAATTCCACATTTTTTATTCCATCTTTGTAATAGCGTATAATATTATCAAGCTCATTTTTGGTTGATTGCAATTCATCTATAATAATATCTATTTTTTTCAGAAGATCCTCTAATTGAGATTGAGTAATTTTTTTTTCTTCAAATTCAGGTTCTTTTATTTTAGTGGTCGTTAAAGGTTTATTGTTTTTATACTGGTTATTTGAGGATTGATGTTCAGATATTAAAGAATGATTTTTTCCAGTTTTATATTTATATATAAGAAACACTGAAGAAAATAAAATCAATAATAAAAACAAAGAGATAAGCAGTTTTATATATTTTTTTATTCTAATTTGTTTTTTCAATTTATTAATTGTTGGTTTTTTTGCAGTATTTTCCTTTTCAGTCGAAATATTTAAATCAACATTTTCAGTTTTTTTTGTTATTTTTTTATCCGATATTTTAGTTGAGATAGCAGCATCAAAATGTTCTATTTCATCATCATCGAGAGAATTAAAATCATCAGGTTCATTTTTATTACTAAAATTTTCCTGTTCGGAAAGGTTTTTTATATTCGAGTCGGCGCTATCAGCGTTTTGTGAGGTCTCCTCAAATTTATTATTTTTGATATTCTCGATTGGTTCTGATTTGTTTTCATCATCATTGTTATTATTATTTTTAAGATCGTTTTTAGCCGGATCATTTGACTCACCAGCAAGTTCGGCAACAAGTGCATCCATTTTTTCCTGTTCGGAAAGATTATTTATATCCGGGTCGGCGCTATCAGCGTTTTGAGCGGTCTCCTCAAATTCATTATTTTTGATATTTTCGACAGTTTCTGAGTTGTTTTCATCATCATTGTTATTATTATTTTTAAGATCGTTTTTAGCCGGATCATTTGATTCACCAGCAAGTTCGGCAACAAGTGCATCCATTTTTTCCTGTTCGGAAAGATTATTATTTTGAGATTCATTTTCCATTATTTAATAATTTTATATATTACGGGATTAAATATCATCTTTGAGTTTTTAAAGAAGTTATAAAAATGTTTTTCTCTATAAAATATATCGTATTTATTAAAATAAACTTAAATTTAAATTGTATTATTTTGTAAGAGATTGATACAAATCAATTCCAACCAATGAAAAGTTAAGATAAGGGATATGCCTTCACTCTTGATAAGTTTTTGTCAAGAATGAAGGCATGACCCTGTCAATACTATTTTTGACAAATTTATATGCGCCATATATATATACAGATATGATAAACATAATAAAAAAACCTGCAGAATTTGATTTGGATCAGTTTTATAGCGATTATGAAACCGAACAAATACCTATGGTTGTAAATGGAAAAAAATTCAGCTTTCTTATACCAAAAACTATTGATCGTTTTATAAATAAAGATAATCTGTTTGATGAATTTCCGCTTTGGGCCAAGATATGGGAAGCAGCGACTGTTCTATCGGCTTATATGGCGGATCTACCGGTGAACCCTGCAAAGAGATTTCTTGAAATAGGTGCGGGTATTGGTGTTGTTGAAATTGTGGCTGCGAGTTTCGGGCACAGGGTATTGATGTCGGAACATAATCCTGATGCCTTGAAATTTGCCAGGGCCAATACGGCGATAAACAACTGTGATAATTTGGAAATTAAAGATCTTGATTGGAATAAACCGGTATGTGATGGACGTTTTGATCAAATAATAGGCTCAGAGGTAGTCTATAAAAAAAGTGATATTAAAAGTTTGTTAATGCTTTTTAATAAATGTTTAAAACCAGGCGGTAACATAACTCTGGCAGAAGGAATGCGTAAGACAGGTTTAATTTTTCTGGAAGAAATGGGGCAGTACTTTCATATCAAAGCAGGAAAAAGAATACTCCGCACAGATGACAGCGCTAAAGAGTTTGTTCTTTTCCAGATGAAAAGCAAGATAAATCCGACTTAAAAAAATATGAAAATAAAGTCAAAACTACCTGATGTCGGCATTACTATTTTTACTATCATGTCGAAACTGGCGGCTGAACATAATGCCATTAATCTTTCACAGGGTTTTCCTGATTTTGATGCTCCCGACAGGCTGATAGAACTTGTCGTTAAGTATATGCGCTCTGGTTTTAATCAGTATGCCCCCATGGAGGGAATTCCCGAGTTGAGATCACAGATAGCAGCCAAAGTCAAAAAAATATATGGAGCTGATGTAGATCCTGATAAAGAAATTACAGTTACTTCCGGCGCCACAGAAGCTTTGTATGCATCCATTAGCGCTGTTGTAAATCCAGGTGATGAAGTTGTTATTTTTGAACCTGCTTATGACTCGTATAAGCCGGCTGTTAAGCTGAACGGCGGTATACCTGTTTTTATACAGCTTAAGTTTCCGGAATATAGAATAGACTGGAATGAGGTGACGGAGGCTGTATCATCAAGAACAAAGCTTATAATATTAAATTCGCCGCACAACCCTACAGGAACAGTCCTGTCCGGGAAGGATATTAACAGTTTGCGGGAGTTAACCCATAATACTGATATTTTAATTATCAGCGATGAAGTTTATGAACATATTATATTTGATGGTCTCACCCATGCGAGTATGCTGCGCTTTCCCGAACTGGCTGAAAAAAGTTTTGTTATCAGTTCTTTTGGTAAAACATATCATACAACCGGCTGGAAAATTGGTTATTGTATTGCGCCTGAAATTTTATCAACTGAGTTTCGCAAGATCCATCAGTTTCTTACTTTTGCTTCCAACACGCCGGTGCAGTATGCTTATGCAGACATGATGAAAGAAAAAAGTTATTATAATAATCTGGCTATTTTTTATCAAAAGAAGCGGGACAAATTTATTTCATGTTTGGAGGCATCCGGATTAAGGGTCTTGCCTTGTTCCGGAACCTATTTTCTGATGGTGGATTATTCGGCTGTTTCAGATGAATCTGATTATACATTTGCAGAACGTATCACAACAGAATACGGAGTTGCCGCCATTCCTCCATCCGCTTTTTATAACAAAAAGCAGGATGATAAAGTATTGAGATTCTGTTTTGCAAAAAAAGATGAAACATTGGAAAAAGCAGCTGAAATACTTTGCCGTCTTTAAAGATTAAATCAGGAAAGAATTATGGATTTAAAAAATATAATTCTCGACAAAGGTGATATAAAAAGAATACTTACAAGGATTACCTGTGAGATAATTGAAAGACACAAAGGTGTCGGCAATCTGGTTTTAATCGGCATTCATACCAGGGGCGTTTATTTAGCGCAAAGAATAGGGAAAGGAATTGTTGATATTGAGGGGATTGTTGTCGAGTCCGGCACAATAGATATTACCATGTATCGTGATGACTGGACAAAGATAAGCAACCATCCGGTAGTAAAGACTACTAAAATACCATTTTCCGTTGACGGAAAACATATTATTCTTGTTGATGATGTCCTTTTTACAGGCCGCACTGTCAGGGCGGCCATGGATGCTGTTATCGATTTTGGCAGGCCTGATCGTATTGAACTTGCCGTTCTGGTGGACAGGGGATACAGGGAATTACCGATACAGGCTGATTATGTGGGTAAGTTTATAGAAACAAGGCAGCACGAAACAGTTAATGTGCTCTTTCAGGAGCATGATGACATAGATGCTGTTCTGATTGAGTAAGGGCTCGCGCAAAAATAACTTTACATTTTAAACGTCGATACATCCTGCCTGGCTGCGTTACGAAAGCGTAGAAATATCTTGATATTCCTACGCTTTCGCGCCTTGCCAGCCAGGCGCCTCAACACTTAAAATTGCTAACTTATTTTTGTGCGAACCCTAAGGATTATTTTTTTGAGTACACAGAAACATAAAAAAACAGCTCCGAAAAAAACCAGGATCGGGATAATAACTGTTTCTACTACAAGAACCATTGCCAATGACAAAAGCGGAGTCTGGATCAGTAAACAAGCCAAAAAAGAGGGGCATACTGTAGTTTTTCATCAGGTAATTCCTGATGAATCAGCCACCATTACAAAAACCGTCCTGGATCTGATCCAGGATCTGAAACCTGACGTTATAATAGTAACCGGGGGGACGGGAATAAGCAGCACGGATGTTACCATCGAGGCTGTCCGGCCCTTGTTTATAAAAGAACTTACCGGGTTTGGTGCTGTTTTTGCGCAACTGAGTTTTGAAGAGATAGATTCCGCGGCAATTTTATCCCGCGCCACAGCCGGAATTACAGGTAAGTCTGTTCTTTTTGCAATTCCCGGCAGCCTGAAAGCCTGTAAATTAGCCTGTAAGGCTCTTATTTTTCTTGAAATTGGGCATATTGTAAAACATATAGCAGAGTAAATGCTATTTTGAATTAAGTGCTTGTTTAAAAGCCTCAGGTAGAGTTGTCGCCCGGCCTTTATTATTTATGCATACCAGACTTAAACCAATGGTAGTTGCCGGTTTGTCGATATCAAGATTCCATATTTCCTGGTTGATTTTGAGACTTCTGCTTGAAATTTTGGTAAATTTGCTGCGAATTTCTATAGGATCATTATATCGCAGCGGAATGCGATATATGCATTTTGCTTCTGCCACAGCAAGGTGATTCCCAAGTTCCATCATTTTTGTGTATGGAAACCCTATTTCTTCGAGCATAGCTTCTCTTGCTGATTCAAAAAAATGATAATAATTGCCGTGATAAACCCCACCGCCCAAGTCTACTTCATATAGCGGTACCTTTGTTTGATATAAAAAAATTTTTTCCATTTTATTTCCTAATAATATTGTTTTGATCAAAAAGCCTTTGGGGCACAAGATTAACCCGTGGGTACTTGCCTACAGGATTTTTGTCAATCAATAATTTGCATCCATAAGCTTCCTCAAGATTTTTAAAGGTAATCACATCAGCAGGGCTTCCCAGGCCGGCTATTTTTCCGTTGTTAAGGAGCAGCAACCTGTTTCCATACATGGCGGCAAGATTAAGGTCGTGTGATATCATGATTATTGTTACATTTCTTTCGTGCTGAAGCTGTTCCATTAAATCCATTATTCGGATCTGATGAGCGATATCCAGGGCCGCCGTAGGTTCATCCAAAAGAATTATTTCAGTTTCCTGGCAGATTGCCTTGGCAATAAATATGCGCTGCCGTTCACCTCCGCTCAGATGCTCTATTCTGCGATCAATTAATTCCTCAACACCGGTAAAATCTAAAGCCTGTTTTGCTATTTCAAGATCTTCTTGCTTATCAAGTCCCAGCAGGCCAAGATATGGTGAGCGACCCATTAGAACCAGTTCCATTACCGTAAAAGGGAAATCCGCTGTAACCATTTGCGGAACAAGGGCGATTTTTTGGGCCAGTTTCTTACGTGAATATTTTTCCAGCTTTTTATCAAAAACAATTATTTCTCCTTGTTGCTGTTTAAAAATACCGGCTATGATCTTGATCAAGGTTGTTTTACCTGATCCATTCGGGCCTATGATAATAAAAAAATCTCCCTTTTGAACAGTAAAATCTATATTCTTCAATACTTGATAATCGTCATAATAATAATTCAGATTTTTTATTTCTATTGCCGCAGTCATAGCCCTGTTTATAATTTAGATTATATTTTAGTTTTTTTTAAAAGAAATATAAAGATCGGAGCGCCGATCATGGCTGTAATAACCCCTGCCGGCATCTCACCTTGATCAGGAAGTGTTCTTGCCATTAGATCGCAGACAACCATATATGTCCCACCCCCCAGGATGCAGGCGGGAACAAGCACCCTGTGATCTGATCCGAGGATGAGGCGTAAAATATGTGGAATCACAAGCCCCACAAAACCAATCAGTCCGCAATTACTTACTGTTGCGCTGACCATTAATGATGTTGTAATCAAAAGTGTCAGGGTAATCGCCTTTACACTTATTCCCATTGTAATCGCCATCTCTTTTCCAAGCAGGAGAATATTCATTGAATTTGAAAGCAGAAATATTAGAATAAAACAGGGGCAGAGTATTGCTGCAAGTATGCCGGCCTTATTGAGATCCGCAAGTGAAAGATCACCCATAAGCCAGAACATTATGTTATGCAGCCTGGAATCCTGGGTCATGGAGATTAGAAACATAATAACAGCGGAACAAAAAGAATTAACCATAACGCCGGCCAGCAAAAGGGAATCTTTTTTTAAAATTGAATGGCCGGATGAAATTATGATAATCAAAAACAGGATGATGATACTCCCGGTAAAGGATAGAAGGCTTACTCCGGGGAAACGCGACAGTCCCATTAATATTCCAAGAATGGCTCCTATGGCGGAACCTCCTGAAATGCCTAAAATATACGGTTCGGCCAGAGGATTTCTTAAAATAGCCTGAAAAACAAGGCCGCCCAAAGAAAGGGCTGCACCTACAAGCGCAGCCAGCACGGCTCTGGGTAAACGAAGGTGCAATATTATAGCTCTTGTCATGGAATCAGCATCTTCATGACCAAAGAATGCCTGGTAAACAGCCTTAATCCCTGTGCTTGTCGATCCGATTGCAAGCGCCGCCAGGATCACTATAAGAAGGATTATAAATAAAATTAAAGAAATAAGCGTAATCCGTTTTATAATGGAAGATCTGTTTACAGGCACTTGTTTGCCTCATTAATAAGTTCCGGGTGAATCAGCTTGAGTAGAAGTTCAAGGCCGTCCACAAGGCGGGGCGTTGGGCGGTCAAACAGGTTGGAATCTTCGAGAAAAATCCTTCCGGTTTTTACAGCCGGCATATTCGGCCATTTGTTCCATTCCGCTTTAACCTGTTCAAAAACAACTGATCGGGCCATTGATGTAATAATTATGATGTCGGGAGCCAGAGCCAAAACCTGTTCCCTGCTGAAACGCGGATAAGAAACCGGACCTTCCGCAAGATTCCTGCCTCCTGCCTTAATAATAAGTTCATGAATAAAGGTATCGGTTCCAACAGATACTATGGGAGCTATTCCTATTTGAAAAAAAATACCCGGTCGAAGATCTGTTTTTGCTATTAGAGCTTCAACCCTTTTTATTCTATGCCGCATATTTTTTGCCAGGGCATCCGCTTTTTTGGAGGCATTGAGTAACCCGCCTATTTCAACAACTGTATTTATTACTGTTTCAATGTTTTTCGGATTTACAGCATACACAGGTATGCCAATAGATTCAAGCTTGTCAACAGCTTCTTTCGGGTTGCCGTCCTTGATGGCGATGCAGAGATCCGGTTTCAGAGAGACTATCCTTTCCAGATCAAGGTATACATAAGAACCAACTTTTGGAAGTTTAAGGGCTTTTTTGGGAAAATCGCTGTAGGCTGTTACGCCCTTTAAGCGATTTTCCTGCTCAAGTGCAAAAATAATTTCCGTGATGCTTGGTGCAAGGGCAATCACCCGTTGCGGGGCGGCAGGCACAACAACCTGACGGCTAACCTGGTCGATTACGGTTTTCAGTTCAAACCCAGCGCCTGACAAAGGAAATATAGCTAAAAAAAAGATAAACCCGCAAAAAACAAGAATTTTCATATTCAATCCCCAAGCGTAATCAATCACCAACATTCTATAGCTTTTCAGACAATTAATCTCACAAGGATAAAGGGAAACCCTGAGTAGTGGCACGATGTATCGTGCCACTACTCAGGGTTTGACCGATAACTCAGTGAAATTATTTATTTGAAAAGCTATATTTTGTATGTTTTTATTTTACTTAACAGAGAAGGGTGGCTGATTTCAAGAAGTTTGGCTGATTTTGTACGGTTGCCGCCGGTAGATTCCAGAGCTCTTAGTATAAGCCTTTTTTCCATAATTTTTTGAGCTTTTTTTATCGAGAAACCCTTAAAAAAATCATCAATTCTGGCGGCGCCTGCTTTGATACCAAATTCCCGGGGAAGATTTTCCGGAAGAATAATTTTTTTTTCTGAAAAAATTACAGCCCGTTCAATGATATTTTCAAGTTCTCTCACATTTCCAGGCCACGAGTGCTTTATAAGTAGTATCCGCTGAATTTCGATAATAACATAGTATATCAGCATTGTTCATATATTAATCATAGAGAATTTTAATCTAAAATTTTAAGCTCATTTGTGGTATTTTAATTGAATTTTGGTAAAAAACGGCAAATTGTTAACACCTATAGACGCACCTCTCCTATCCGCATATTTTTTAAAATCAACTATTTTTGATAAAATCCTTGTTCGGCTTATGCCAGCCCGAGTTTCATCAGTTTTTTTTCTTCAATCTTTTCTCCCATTAGAAGCTGAATAAACTTTTTAAGATTATAAGCGGTTTGACAAAGCAATGACCATATACGGTCTCCTTCAAATCCTCTATAAAGACTGCATCCAAAACCTCTAATATTTTTTGCAATAGCTATGAAACCTTCTGTTGCTGAACGGGCTTTACAGCAAAAACTCTGTTTTTCTTCGGATACATCTTTTTTACGCCCCAAAAAAACGTTACTGATATTGTCTGCAATTTTAAAATTACCATTGCTTCTGTAACCAAGGTCGGTAATAATATTTTCCGGTTCGCCTTTCATCCGTTTTTTGAACTGTTCGAGTGTTCCAGCAAAAAGCGTTTTATCATTTGGATTACCGATAAAATTTTCAATGGTAATCATGAATCCTTCCCTATTGAAAGTCATTTCCATTGTTGTGCCGAATTCACACTTCGGATGCTCTTTTCCTTTTACAATCGGGCGGGCATCCGGTTCATCAATGGATACAATCCGGTTTTTTATCTGTTTTTTACCTTCGAGTTTTTCTAAGGTTTGTGCTTCAAGAATAGTAAGAATAGCAAACATATTGTCAGCTTTTATTTGTTTTTTCTTTGTGGTCTTTAATGATTCAACTTTTTTATCAAATATTTTTAGAGCAGGAATAAATAATATATTAAATTTGAGTAACCATTCCAAACGGTTTTGTTTTTTGTTCAAAAAAAATTCTCGCCATAATTTTTTTACTTCATTATTGTCCCACCACAAGGAGATTTGATGCAAAACGGCAAATTGTTTCATTTTGTCAAAAGCTTTAAAAATTAAATGTACATCATTTGGATAGATAACGTTATTTTTCAATACGCTTGAATCTATCATAGCATTATCACCCTGTATTATCCCAGCTTTGCGTAGAACCTCAAAAACTTCTTTTTCTATAATTTCAACACCTTCTTCACCTATACGTTTTCGAAATACACATATAGAACTCGGATCCAGGCATGTTTGCAATTCCTCATTTGTGATGTTACAAAAATATTGAATATAGTGGTTTTCTTTTATATGCTTAACCATTTGCCTATCACTTAATTGATAGTATTTTATACAAATCAAAATCGCTGTCATCATCCTGAGAGATTTTCCAAAAGCACCCTGACTGGTGTTATAAAATTTACACAACTTTGTAATCATTTTTTGCCATGGAATTATCCCACGGATAATAACCAATTCCTGAACTGGATTGGTTATATTTGCTTTCACCCATTCATCAGAAAGAACTTCTTCAAAAGTATTTTTTATCATCAGAATACCTCCTATCCTTTTTAGAGTGCTTAAAATACCATTTAGCTGCAATTTAAAAAATGGCATATACTGCTATGGATAGCAAAGCATTTCTTTCATAAAAAAGAAATTCAGCAGATACTAAGTATAGATAATGCTCCGGGCGATATTTCCGATATGTTTTTGTTGAATTTTTTATTGAACTTTTCAAGGAAATGGTTGCTTAAAATCGGTATATCTTCAATACGATCCCTCAATGGAGGAATATTTATCGGTAAAACATTAAGCCTGTAAAATAGATCCTCACGGAAGGCTCCTTTTTTTACTTCATATTCGAGTTTTTTTGATGTGGCGGCAATAACACGGACATCTATTTTCCTTGTTTGCGAATCACCTAAAGGTCTAATTTCGTTTTCCTGTAAAGTACGGAGAAGCTTTACCTGCAAATTTAAGGAAAGCTCTCCGATTTCATCAAGAAAAATAGAGCCCATGCCCGCTTCTTCAAAAAACCCTTTTTTGTCTCTATCCGCGCCGGTAAAAGCGCCTTTTTTATAACCAAAAAATTCACTCTCAAGCAGATTATCCGGGATTCCTCCACAATTAACAGGAACAAAAGCTTTCTTTGTTCTAATACCGTTGAAATGCAGAGCTTTTGCAATCAGCTCTTTGCCTGTTCCGCTTTCTCCCTGGATTAAAACGGTTGAATCGTATTCGGAAGCTTTTTTGGCAAGCCTGAAAACAGATTCCATTTTGGCGCTTCCGGCAATCATGCTGCCGAAGCTATAACTATCTTCAATCTTCCGGAGCCGTTCTTTAAGTTTAAAGTTTTCATGTTTAAGGTTTTCCCGTTCCTCGGCTTTTTTCAGAGCCAGCAGAACCTCATCAATATTAAACGGTTTTGATATATAGTCGTATGCGCCCTGCTGCATGGCTTTGATGGCGGTATCGATTGTGCCATAGGCGGACATCATTATAACGGTTGTCTCCTTGATTTTGTCCCGGACCGAATCAAGGAATTCCATTCCGCTCATATTGGGCATTTTAAGATCACAAAGAATAAAGGCGTATGGTTTTAATTTTTGGATGGAGTTATTTACTTTCTGCAAGCCTGCTTGACCGTCGGGAGCGGTATCAACCATATACCCTGACCGTGCAAGCATAGCAGAGAGCATGTGACGCATATTTTTTTCGTCATCAATTACCAATAGTTTCTTCTTAAAAGGTTTGGTCTTTACGGTTTTTTTTTCATTCATGGCGTCGCCTCAGAAGTGATGATTTAATAAAGGCAGGGTAATCGATATTGTTGTATTATATTCGCTGCTTTTAACTTCTATCTTTCCACTCATTTTATCGATTATCATAAAACAAACATAAAGACCCAAACCGGTTCCTTTGCCAGGCTCTTTAGTTGTATAAAAGGGATCGAAAATATTTTCAATATCAGCTTCGGAAATTCCCGGGCCATTATCCGTAAACATGATTTTCAGCATTTGAACCGGCTCGGCTGCTCCAAAGAATATTTTTTCAATATTTTCAGTGGTTATATATATTTTTCCTTTTATCTTTTCAGGAGAAGAGGCTATGGAATCAGAGGCATTGATAATCAGATTCATAAAGACCTGTCTTAATTGATTTGAATCTGCATTAATAGTATCTTTTGCGGCAGCTAAACGGAGTTCTATTGTTATACCCGACAACCATGGTTGTATCTTAGAGATTTGTGATATGTCATTTATAATTTCATGCACGGAAATGTTTTTGATATTTTCCTCTGAAGTTCTTGAAAAATCAAGAAGCTGCCGGATTATTGTATTAATCCTGTTTATTTCATCTTTTGCTCGATGTAGAAAATCGTTTTTTTCATTATTGCTGATGTTCTGCTGCTTGAGCAGTTCCAGATAACCGATAATTATGCTGATCGGATTCCCGATTTCATGGGCAATACCGGCTGACAAGCGGCCTACGGAAGCCAGCTTTTCCGCCTTAACGAGTTCCTTTTGAGCCTCCTTGAGTTTTAGATTTGTTTTTTCAAGAGACCTTACAGTAACCCTGAGCTTCTCCTTGTCATTGGCAATCCGTTGTAACATGCGGTTTAAGGAAGAAGAAAGCCGGCTGAACTCATCACTCTCTTTTGCATGTATTAAAAACATGTCCCCATCTTCCCTGAATTCTTCAGCATTGTTCAGCAGTCTTTTGAGTGGCGTTACTGTTGCCCGGGAGATTCGTTTGACACTGATAAATGTTAATATGGCTGTGTTTATTAACAGGTAGATAAAAATGATCTTTTGGGTCTGCCCGGTCTGATTATATATTTTAACAAGATCGAGGACTATACTGACGCTTGCCGATGAATCTTTATTTATGGATAGAGGAGAGAAAATAATTAGATATCGCTGTTCTTTCCATAAAACACCCCAAATCGAACCGGATCGGATTGAATCAGAAAATGAAATTATTCTTTTTTCAGTCAATCCGGCTTTTTTGCTTAGAACCACAAGCTTGTTCCGATTGATTTCACACTTTCCGAAAAAATATTTTCTTTTTTGCATATCTATAAACAATGCAAAGTTAAAGCCTGATTCTTTTAAAAAAGTACGGAATAAACATTTGGTTTTAATACTAAAAAAACTATTTTCTTCTTCTGCAGACTGCTGCAGACTGCTCTCAAAGGCGGAAAGAAGGAAAAACCCTTTTAAAATTTCTGATTTTAAAAGAACTTTTTGATCCAATTTTACAATAACCAGATCTATCAGGAGCATTCCGATAAATAAAAAAAAAGCCGTATTGATTGTAAAGTATGTTTTTAATCGTCCGGCAAACAATTTGACATCCTTTTGCTTCTTGCCGGAGAGCCGCCCCCCATATTCTTTGGGTGTAATGAGATAATCAACAACTGTTTTCAATCTCCTGAACCAGTTGCTGAAACTTGCCGGCAAACTCATTGCATATTGTTTCCAGGCCATTCAGCTTGTTTGTACGCGCCTGATCATCAATCTCTTTAGCCAATTCATAGAAATCAGTAAGCCCAAGATTGCCGGACGCGCCTTTTATGGAATGAGCTCTTTCATGAATTATATCCGCATCATTATTATCGATGGCTTCCTGCATAGCCTTAAGATCAGATGAGGTTGCGCCTACATATAATTCCAGCAACTCTTTTACATCTTCAAGATCCAAACCGAGGTTAGCGACCAAATCTTCAGTTTTCATAAGTCCTCCTGAAAAAATTATACATTAATTTGTCATTTCCAACTTATTATCTGCTAATAAAAAAATAACTTTAATTTTTTATTCTCTTAAATACTATATTTTGAATCTTAAAAATGTTATAAATTAAAAGTATATAAAGTATGAAAATCCTTCCTAAGGGAGCTATTAATATAAATGTCACAAGAAAATGATATTGTTTTGATATATTGCGAAGATAAGCCTTTGACCTTCGCCAGAATAGAAGAAATTTTACCTGATCATAAAAAAGACTGGTATCATGTTAAGATGCTGATACTGCAAATACCGGTTCAAACCGTAACATGGATTTTGCGAAGCGCTTATATTGACGGCGCAGAATTTACAATGAACGGCAAAAGTATGCGTCTGAAACCTGTGATCTCTCCTGAAGAGGACCAAAAAAAAGAGGACAAAAAAACAAAAACCCAGGTAAAAATGAAAAAAAATGCAACAAAAGCAGGTAGTTCCAGGGTAATTTCCCTGCCAAATAGAAGAAAACCAAACAGAAAAAAGCATTAATACCTAAATATTCAGATGCAGCCTGCAAAAAAGATAGTAATATCCGCCTCAAGAAGAACAGATATCCCCGCCTTTTATTTGAAATGGTTTGCTGAACAGATCAAAAAAGGTTTTTTCAAAACAACCAATCCCTACAACGGGCATATTTCTATAGTTCGGGCCACTCCCGACAAAGTACATACGATAGTTTTCTGGTCAAAGAATTTCAGACCGTTTATTAAAAGCGGTTTCGGCGCAATGCTGCAAAAAAAAGGATATAACCTTTTTTTTAACTTTACTATAAATTCCTGCGTTCCCTTACTTGAACCTCACGTGCCTCCATTAAATGATCGTCTTGATCAACTATCATATCTTAGCTCTCATTTTAATCCTGAATCGATAAACTGGCGGTTTGACCCTATATGCTTTTATAAAACAGGCAGCTGTGAAACAGAAAACAATATGCATGATTTTAACCGCATCGCAAAATACGCCTCAGAGTGCGGCGTAAAAAGATGTATCACCAGCTTCATGGATCATTATACAAAAATCAAAAAAAGAGCGGCATCCATAAAGGGCTTTTCATTTGTTGAGCCGCATTTTGACAAGAAGGTAAAGATCCTTCTGAATATGGAACAGGAACTTAAAGCACTTGATATAAGACTGTTCATCTGCTGTGAAAAAGAACTTCTTGACGGACTGCCCAAGGATTCAAACATCAATGCAAGTTCATGCATACCTAATGATCTGCTTATGAGATTATACGGAGGGGGGCTTTCCCTGAGAAAAGATACAGGACAAAGAATAAAACAAGGCTGCGGGTGCAAAATTTCAGTCGATGTAGGATCATACAGCATGCATCCGTGCTATCACAACTGCCTTTTTTGTTATGCAAATCCCTCTTCCAGGAAAAACTGTAAATCGGAGGCGCTGGAATGAAAATCGGTTCCGTTAAACTTGATAATATAACAATTATGGCTCCTCTGGCAGGAATTACCAATCTCCCTTTTCGGCTGCTTGCCAAAGAAGCCGGAGCGGCTCTTGTCTGCTCAGAGATGGTCAGCGCTAATGGTCTGGTCTATAAATCCCAAAAAACGGAACAACTCCTTGACAGCCTTCCCGCCGAAAAGCCTCTTTCGGTTCAGATCTTCGGCTCTGATCCGGCCATTATGGCTGAAGCAGCCCGCATGGTCGAGTCCGTGGGAGCCGACATGATTGACATAAATTTTGGATGTTCAGTTAAAAAGGTACTTAAAACAGGATCAGGCGCAGCCTTGATGAAAGACCCTGATAAAGCGGCTGCGGTTATAACGGCTCTACGCCAGGCCGTAAAGATCCCTGTTACCATAAAAATCAGATCAGGGTGGAACAAATCAGGAAAAGATGCTATGAAGATTGCCGAAATAGCTCAGGAAAGGGGTGCGGATGCCATTACCGTACATCCTCGAATGGCGACACAGGGTTTCAGAGGTAATGCAGACTGGCAGGTTATTGCAGACGTTAAAAAGAATATTTCAATTCCGGTAATCGGAAATGGGGATATTGCTCATCCTGACGATGCTTTGCAAATGCTTAAAGAGACTGGCTGTGACGCGGTTATGATAGGCAGGGCAGCAATCGGGCACCCATTAATTTTTAAACAAATCCTGGCGCTGCTAAGGGGAGACCGGTGTGATATAAATCTTGTCCACCGCTTTGCAGTTATGGTAAAATATCTTAAAAATTCAGTGGAATATTTTGGAGAAAAGCATGCCTGCCGCATGATGCGCAGCCGGCTTTGCTGGTTTGTCAAAGGTTTGCCCGGCAGCGGCAGATTTCGCAAATCAATTAACAGGATATCGTCCGAGGGTGAAGCTTTAGGCTTGATTAAATCCTATATGAAGGTATTACAAGATGATCGATCTATATAGATTGTCACATAAATAATTTCACTGCGTTATCGGTCGTTGGAGTATTACAATACGCCTTCCTCCCTCTGGCCTTGTGAAATTTATTATCTGACAATCTATAGATTGTCAGATAATAAATTTCAATGCGTTATCGGTCAAAATCTTCGATCAACGTACTACAGGTACGAATATTTAAGATTTTTCCTTATTAGTCAATTTCATCTTCCCGGTTGTATGCTGCTCTAACTCTGGTTGTGATTCCGCCCCGGGCTGTAAAATCACCTTCAATCTGCATATCAAACGGTGCAAGGACCTTAACCAGATCATCCAGAATACGATTCACCAGATGTTCGTAAAAAACTCCTGCATTCCTGTACTGCAGCAGATAAAATTTTAGTGATTTCAATTCTACGATTTTAGCATAAGGTTTATAATTGATTGTTATGCATCCGAAATCCGGGAGTCCGGTCATGGGACAAACAGATGTAAATTCCGGTTGCTTAATGGTAATGTCGATATTTCTTTTGCCGTGATATTTATATTCTATAACCTCAAGGATATCGGTTTTGATGTTCTCCATGGCGCCAATATTTTTTTTTGAATTATTATGCATCATATTTTTCATTATTATCCAGAACATCCCTGATAGCACAGGCTATTTCATTTATAGCGAATGGTTTCATTATAATCTCTCTTATGCCTGCCTCACGAGCCTTTTCCTTGGTGATATTTGCATTATAGCCTGAACAAAGAATAATCGGGATCCCCGGTCTTATAATGCTTATCTGCACTGCAAGCTCTATACCCGTCATCTTGGGCATTGTCATATCCGTAATAACTATATCGAAGCTGTCAGGATCCGCCCTGAATATTTCAAGGGCATCCGTTGGTGTGGTTTTTGCGACAACTTTGTAACCTAATCCTTCCAGGATTTCCTGGCCAAAATCTATTATCTGTTTTTCATCATCTATGTAAAGGATTTTTTCATTACCATTGGGAATATTTTTATGAATTTCGAGTTTTTCATGTATGTTGGAATCAACTGTGGGAAAAAAAATCTGAAATATTGTTCCTTTGCCAGGTTCACTATCAAAGATTATGGCTCCCTTACATCTTTTTACTATCCCGTGGATAACCGCCAGGCCCATGCCCGTACCTTTCCCCGGGCCCTTTGTTGTAAAAAACGGATCAAAAATTCGATCCATGATTTCAGGCTTGATCCCTTCGCCATTATCACGAACAGTAAGTTTTTGATAACGGCCGGCCTGCAGGTCGGTATGTCCCGCCGCTCTATCCTGATCAATATCCACTTCAGCCAGGCTGACCTCCAACAACCCTTTATTATCAGGCAGGGCATGGGCCGCATTTGTACAAAGGTTCATCAGGATTTGATGTATTTGAGAAGGATCTGATAAAATTGAAGAATTGATCTTTTTTATGTCCGTACGAATTTCAATGGTTGTCGGCAGAGATGATCGCAGCATCTTGAGGGCTTCTTTAACTATTGGGTATATTCTGGTCAGGGTAAGCTTCTGTTTATCCTTGCGGCTAAAAGCGAGAATCTGTTTTACAAGATCGGTCGCCCGTCCGCTGGCCTTAAGCACCTGATCAAGTTTGCCGCGCAGCGGATCTGTCTCTGGCATATCCAGCAACGATAGCTCCGTATAGCCCACAATAACACCCAGGATATTATTAAAGTCATGTGCTATACCGCCTGCCAAAGTGCCTATTGCCTCCATTTTCTGGGAATGCAGAAGTTGTTCTTCCAACTGTTTTTTTTCAGAATCTCTTTTCCTTAATGATTCGTACATATTATTAAAAGCATCGGCCAGTTTGCCTATTTCATCCTTTGTATGAATCGGAATTTTGTCTATTACCCCATGTTCACCAAAGGCATTAACTCCCCTGGTTAACTGGTTTAAAGGTTTAATAATCGACTTAAGGATAAAAAAACCAACAATGGAACCTGCCATCCAAAAGAAAAGTGCTATATAGATACTTCGTATGCAAAGAGATAGAAGCCGGCCATGCAGAATTCGCTTGCTAAGCAGAACCCTTACAAAACCGATGGTTCTGACATTATTCAAAGGCATGTCCTGATCAAAAAACAAGGATTCATCATTTGTGGAAGTCTCCACCGAAACCACTTTGGACCAGAATCCTACACTATCCTTATGATCTGAAAAAAATGCAGTATTATACGCCTCTATATTTTTAAAAATTTTATCAGATATATTCTCATAGATATTGATAGTTTTGTTATACTTGTCATAATTGGATTTTTTATTGTTTATTAAGATTTCTCCTGCCTTATTATAAACAGTCACCATGAATACTTCCTCTTGCTGAAAAATACCGTCAACAGGATTTTTTAAAAGGTCGATATTTTCCGAAAAAACCCCTATTTTAGCATTATACGCAAGAATATTTGCCAGTATTTTACCGTTGTTTTTCAAAGCCTGCTCCATGGCTTTGCTCTGGAAATGCATAAAAAATCCGGTAAACCCGATAGAAACAAGGAATGTAAAAACGGTAAAGAGGATAAAAATTCTTATACCGAAGCCTTCCTTAAATGTTTTAATTAAATTCAGGTTCATCTATGTCCCAAAAAGCATTAAAATTATGCTTGTTAACCTTTATTTCCAACTTATCAGCTATTTTTTTATTCAACGATATAACCGGCTTCCTGACGTCAATATGTTTATTCAATGATTTTTTATGACTCTTTAAAATTTTCTTTGCCAATTCACCGGCCTGACGTCCGATATCGTAAGAATCAATTCCGATTGACAGCAAGGCTCCCATTCCCAGATAATTTTTAGAAAATGCAATTACAGGTATTTTATTATTCATGGAAAAAAGGAATAAAAATTTAATTGTCTCAGGCATTAGCACAGAGGTATCAGGAAACAGCCAGAACAGATCGATTTTTCCCTGCATCTCCATTATTCGTGAAGCTGCGTCTTTAGGGTCGTTAATAGTTTTTTTAATCAGATTTATGCCCGCATCCCAGGCTGCCGCTTCGGCTCTTTTAATCATAAAACCTGTTTTTTCAGGGTTATATATAACTCCAATATCTTTAGCGTCAGGAAAAATTTTGACAATTATAGAAAGTTGATCTTTCTGCGGGATATTCATGCTTATACCGGAAATATTCTTTGCATCGGAAGAAATTACAGATTTTGGATCAAGTACCATGAAATATACGACAGGGATGTCCCTGGTCTGCTTTACTTTAGAAAGTGCAGTTGCTCCTATTGCAAGGATCATATCCGGGCGTAGCGATTTTATTTTATGCGTAATATCAACGCCTTTGTAATCAGAAAGGACAAAGCGTCGAATATTTAATTTGCATATCGATTCAAACCCCTTTAAAGCTTGCTCATAAGGGGCGATCCTGATGCTTTGGACTGCCAGGATTTTTTCGGCTGAAGCAGCAGGCACAGAAAAAAAAAGTATTGACATTGTTACAATGAACACGTAATTTTTCATTTAAATGTATATTTTGCAGTACCCTGTAGGTTTTTTAAATAAAAATTCAAAATATAAATTTGCAAATAATAATATTGCAACTAATTTAAAAGATTGTTATTAATAACTTAACAAGTCGCAAAATATATTCCTATTCTATATAATAAACAAATAATTTAGTACTTACATATATCTAATATCTCTTTTCCATTCCTTTTAAAAGAGTTTTTAGGAATTTTCTCAAAAAACAGAAGACGCAATATTTTTTTTTACCACTCTATCAATCAGCGAAAAAAAACATTTCTCTATTTAGTAAATACGAGATTAAAATTGTTTAATATTAAAGTTTATACTTTAAGCCTATTTTTTTTAATCACCACAGCTTTTATCTGTGATGCCAATCTCTCCACCATCGAAGATGAAATGCAGATTCTCCGGATGTTTTACCAGGAAAAAGAGCTGGTAATTTCAGCCACGAGACATCCCAAGTCTGTTTCACAAGTCGCTGAAAATATAACCGTAATAACAGCAAAAGAGATTGAAAGGATGAATGCCCATACAATCTCGGAAGTTTTAGACAGGGTGCCCGGCATATTTTTACGTGGTTTTAATCATGATTTCGGCAGCCCTGCTTTAATGACAATACAGGGTTCCAATGAAAGAAATATTCGGGTTCTGCTGGATGGAATAACCTGGAACCAGCTTGCAAACAACTCCCCTGAAACAATTTCAATTCCGGTAGGAATTGTCAGGCGGATAGAAATCATAAAAGGACCTGCCTCGTCAGCCTGGGGATCATCCCTCGGGGGGGTGGTTAATATCATAACCAAGTCCGCCGGAGATACAAAAATACCGTCAGGTACTGTTCAGGCTTCATTCGGAGAGCGTGATACCCGGGATTACAGGGCCGAGGTTTCAGGGCTGGCAGGGCCGGTGGGGTGTTATTTGTTTGGCGCGCGCCAAAAATCTGACGGTTTAAGAAACTCGAGGCATTTCGACAATAACAGTTTTTTTTCCAAGTTCAGGATTCCGGTATCGAAAAAAATTAATGCAATTATCAGTATGGGATACACTGAGCCTGAAACAGATTTCGGAGAAAATTTTTCAGGTAAGATGAATACCAGAACATTCCATTCTAAAGCATTAATAGAAGCCAGGCTTAACGACAATCTTGACTTCAGCATTGCAGCGTACCATTTTAAGCAGAAATCCGTTCTCTCGTTCCACAATACAGAGTCGCGTTATAAATATGATGATCAAACTATAGGAGGCAATGCAACAATAGTATGGTCAAACCAGTACCATACTGCTGTATTAGGTTTTGATATTGACCATGGCGAACTTGGCCAGACCGAAAAATATAGTGTGCCAAATTTTTCCCAAACCAGCAAAACGGATCCTGATATCAAAAAATGGGCGCTTTACGCCAATGATACCATAATTATAAAAGATTTGTCGATCACACCCGGCTTTAGATATGATTATAACAGCCTCACAGGATCGTTTATAAGTCCGAGCATAGGAGCAACATATCAAATCGGAAAAGAATCGATTTTAAGAGGATCTGTGGCAAGAGGCTTTACTATTCCGCCCTTGCCGTATGTATCGGGTGGCAGCTTAACTTATGAACAGAACAGATCGCTTGATTCCGAAGAGATCTGGTCATACCAGGGAGGTTTTGAAACTGCGGCTGCCAAATATTTATGGATAAAAACGACATACTTTTTTCATAATCTTCATAAAGAGTTAAGGCCACCCACTATAGGTCAACCAAGATTTACTAATCATGGTAAAACCAGGCGACAGGGGATTGAAATTGAGGTACAGACCATACCTTTTTATAATTTTACCTGTTTTGCAGGCTTTTCATATGCTCATATCAATTCATCTGAAGAATCCGGTTCACCCAATATGTATACTTATGATCTAAGCATAAAATACGATGATAAAAAAACATTTCATGCGGAGCTTTTTGGACAATATACCTGGTGGAATATTGAGGATAGAGCGTCTTTAGATTCACACTATAATACATTTATTTGGGATCTTAATATTACTAAAAAATTAGATTTTAAAACAAAAGTATCTTCCGAAATATTTTTCACAGCCCACAATATCTTCAATGGATCACAATATGTTCAGATGGATAGGGAAAATCCGCAAAGATGGGTGGAAGCCGGATTGAGAATTCATTTTTGATTTTTTCAATCTTTTTTTCTCCATAAGTTATTTTTAATTTATGCTGGCACAATAAGTGCTTATTATAGTAGCATAAAGTTACAGTAACATAAATTATAAAATTTATTTAAGGAGATCATCATGAAGGAAAACAAAAGAAACCGTAAAGAAAAAAATGGAATCGTTGTTTTTGATAAAGGTATAAAAAATGGAGATGGATGGCTTTCATTTTGCTGCTTTGGGCCATACATGCCGTCAAGCGGCGGATGGTAGTAATAAACGAAATCTGATGCTGCATTTTTGTTATAAATTGCCCGTTTTGCTTGATTGATTAAGGCAGTTTTAAACTATTTAATTTTTACACTGCCTCAACCCCATCTCTCCTGAATTGCAACTTGCAACTTGCAAATAGCAATTAGTTCTTGCGGTGATTTCATAGATATGATTTAAATCCATGAAACATCGCAAGAAATGAGGATCAAATAAATATGCAGCTTTCCCATTACCTGAAAAGTTATCCTTTCAAAGATCAACCCGGCAGCCTCCTGTTATTTTCCACCAAACATGCCTCAAAAATTCTTATATCCGAAGAAACATTCCAGGCCATTGAAAAAGGAACAATTTCCGATTCTGATGCATCCCTGCTAAAAGAATTAGGCATGATAGTACCTGATGCCGCAGATGAAAAGCAGTCCATGCTCCATTATATGGATGATATTAACAAAAACAACTCTTTGCTCAAGCTTACGGTTGTCTTGAATCTGGACTGCAACTTTGCCTGCCCGTACTGTTTTGAAGAAGGGATGAAAGGTAAGTTATACCTGTTAGACAGTACCGAAAAGCTTCTCATAGAATTCATTAAAAAAAGACTTGCCAATAATAAAGAAAGGCTTCTCATAGATTTTTACGGTGGAGAGCCGATGCTGAGTTTTGACAGGATGAAATCAATTTCAGAAGCTCTGGTATCTTATTCTGAACAACAGGGTGTATCCTTTTGTTCAGGAATGGTAACCAATGGTTCTCTTTTTACCCGTAAAAAGGCTGAAGAACTTGTCAAACTCGGGCTCCAAAATATAAAAATTACAATAGACGGACCCCCGGAAATCCACAATAAATCACGGCCATTTAAATCCGGCGCAAAGAGCTTTGATATAATAATAGATAATATTAAAAAAACCTGTGATATAGTAAAAATCAGCATAGGTGGTAATTACCGCCAGGATAATTATAAAAAATTCGTCATGCTCCTAGACTATCTTCTTGAAGAGGGGCTTGGGCCTGACAAAATACATTCCGTCAAGTTTGATCCGATAATGGATCTTCCGTCTGATTCCGGCCGGAGGATAGGGTTAAAGAATGAATGCGGATCGTGTAATGAACCATGGGTGATTAATGCCGACAGTTTTTTAAGGGAGGAGATATTAAAAAGAGGCTGGTTTACCCCCAAGCCTGCTCCCATGGCCTGCATGATCGAATCAAAGGATTCTTATGTGGTTAACTTTGACGGTAAAATTTATAAATGCCCCACCTTGAATGGTAAAAAGGAGTTTGAGGTCGGAGACCTTGAAAACGGCATCAAGGATTATACAGATTCTTATAACCTTGGCTTATGGAAAGACAGCGAATGCCTGGAATGCAGGTATCTTCCATTATGCTTCGGAGGATGCCGGTACATGACATTTTTAAAAGATGGGAATGTAAAAAATAAAGATTGCAAAAAAAAGTTTTTTGATGCTGCCCTGGAGACTATGTTGTTACAGGACATAAAGTACAGTTAGCGATCGTCACATAAATAAATTCAATGCGTTATCAATTGTTTCTATGTAGGGGTTCAAAATCTTGAACCCCTACTATTTCAACGCTGGCAGGCAAAATACAACTGTAGTCCCCTTGGCCTTCTCACTCTCCACCTCAATCATACCGCCATGCCCTTTTATTATACCGAAAGCAGCGGCCAGGCCCAGTCCGGTGCCTCTGCCCCTCTCTTTTGTTGTGAAATATGGTTCAAATACTCTCTGCCTTGTGGCGTTATCCATACCGGCTCCGTTATCTTTTACTGTGATCTGGGCGTATCTTCCTGCAGGAACACCGAGCGGTCTGATGTTATTGTTATTAAGAACAATATCCCTGGTCTTAATGTAAATATTACCTCCATCAGGCATAGCCTCCCAGGCGTTTGTAAAAAGACTGAAGAGAACCTGTTCTATCTGTATCTGATCAGCCCTGACTCTATATAAATTTTCCTGGTATTCGTCTTTTATCCTGATTTCGCGCCTTGAACCTCCAAACATGATAACGGTTTTTTTTACAATTTCATTAAGGTTGACAGGTTTGAAATGGTATTTACCACCTCTTGCAAAACCTAAAATTTGCCTGGTAATCTCGGCCCCGCTTTCGATATTCTCCTCAATGCTCTGCAATTTCTTATAGTTGGGATGATCCGGCTTTGTATTTAAATACATCAATGAAACATTACCCTGTATCCCCATAAGCAAATTATTAAAATCATGCGCAATACCTCCAGCAAGGGTACTGACCACATCCAGCCTCATAGCTTGATGGCGTCGGTCATCTATTATTTTACTGTTACAATCTGTCTGTTCGCCCCTGGGTTTACAGGATTCCAGCTCTGCCATCCGCGTGCGGAGTTTTTTCAGTTCAGCTATTAACTGTTCTTTGTTTTTTTCGATATCTTTCATTATAATATCAACTCTTCAGGCCATTCCCTGGCATGCCCGTCAACAGGCAATTTTTTGCAGGCATCTATTACCACCCGTTTGCCTTTAAAAATTAAATCCCGACCTGGGTCAACATTATTGAAGAGCTTCCAGAGCAGCGTGGAATTATCTGATAAATCGATACTATTATCAAACAAAATTAAAATATTGAAACTCTCCAAATTAGTTGCAGATAGCAGGATATCCGCAAAATGTTTTCCTCCTCTATATTCATCTTTTTCAACTGAAAAAGCAATAATCCGATTTGCAATAGTATTATTTTTGAATGAGTCCTGAAACAACTGCCTGGAATTATTAATTTCTACCGGTTCGTTTGGAATTCCGGGTTCTTTGGTATACAAGGCATCGCCGGATCTTGGCGGCTCCCCACTGAATCTTTCTGTAAGATCTATACCAATTTTGTTGCCGAAATTTGTAAAAGGAGAAGAGTGGTCGAGAACATCAAGTACGCCTTTTGTTATTGTTATATCAGAGGTAATATCAAATTTTGTCAATAGCTCTTTCAATACCATTTCAGGATCAGCGGGATTAATGTTTTTATCAACTATAATAATAGCCTTGCAGAAACTCATCTGGCCCTGCCCCCAAAGGCCGCTCATGATTTTCTGGGCGTGGCCGGGAAATTCTTTGTCAATTGCAACTATTACTATGTTGTGAAATACTCCCTCCCAGGGAAACCAGTAATCGCATATTTCAGGCATTACCGTTTGAAGCATAGGCAAAAAAAGACGTTCAGTCGCTTTTGCCAGGTAACAATCCTCCATGGGAGGTCGCCCCACAAGAGTTGCATTGTATACAGGATTTTTTCGGTGAGTAACTGCAGTTACATGAAAAACGGGATAATCGTCCGCCAATGAATAGTATCCGGTATGATCCCCAAAAGGGCCTTCCCTCCTGAATTCTCCGGGATCCACATATCCTTCTAAAATAAATTCAGCTTCAGCCGGCACTTCCATGTCAATGGTTAAACACCTGACCATTCTGACAGGTTTTTTTTTTATAAAACCTGCCAGGATCATCTCATCAATACCCCTGGGCATGGGTGCGGTGGCAGCATATGTTACGGCAGGGTCCGCGCCGATGGCAACTGCCACAGGCATTCTTTTTGCGGCCTTGCAATATTCATTATAGTAATGAGATCCATCTTTGTGGATATGCCAGTGCATACCCGTTGTATTTTTATCGAATATCTGCAAGCGGTACATCCCTGCGTTACGCCTGCCCGTGACAAGACTTTTGGTAAAAACAAGAGGAAGGGTCACAAAAGGTCCGGCATCTCCCGGCCAGCACCATAAAACAGGCAGTTTTGAAAGATCAACCTCGGCGCCTCTTAAAACGATCTCCTGGCATGGAGCACTTTTGCCTTTAAAAGCACGTGGAAAAAAATTTGAAGCATTAATTGCCAAAGGTATAATATTTAGTGCTTCCTTAAAATTTTTGGGCGGGTTCAGCTCTGTGAATTCCCGTATTCTTGCACCCAGGCTGTCGAGGTTGTCCACACCCAGCGCCATGCATATTCGGCGGGTACTGCCAAAAATGTTAGTCACAACAGGGAATGGAGATTCTTTAACATTCTTAAAAAAAAGTGCCTTACCACCTTCCGGTCTTTTGGATTCCCGGTCTGTAAATCTGCTTATTTCAAGACGAACGGATACAGGTTCGGAAATATAATTAATCTCGCCTGCCCTATCGAGAGCTTCAAGAAATCCTTTTAAGTTTTTATACAAAATCGTTTATCCCCCACTCTTTAACAAGAGTCTGTTTGATATTCAAATGATCCAGGACGCGGGCGATAACAGAATCTATCAATTCTTCCACACTGCCCGGTTTGAAATAGAATCCCGGGCAGGGGGGCATTATTATGGCGCCTGATTCAGCGGCCTTGTACATATTTTTTATATGGATCAGGCTTAAGGGTGTTTCTCTTGTTAAAAGGATCAGTGGCCTTTTTTCTTTCAGACAAACATCCGCTGCTCTCTTTATAAGATTATCCGAAATCCCTGATGCTATTGAACCCAGGGTGCCCATGGAACAGGGAGCTATAACCATTCCGTCATGAACAAATGATCCGCTGGCCGGAGGTGTGAAAAAATCCTCCTGCTCATAAACATTAAGCACGGCATCTTTATGAAAACAGATCCCTTCTTTTTTAAGAAAACTGATAAAAGAGGCAAGGTTGCAGCCGGCATTATAACCGGCCTCATGTTCCAGAACCCTGTAGCCTGATGCTGAAATGACAAGATATATGTTTAAAGGGATTTTCAGAAGAGCCTTTAAAAGTCTTATTCCGTAGATGGAACCGGAAGCGCCGCAAATTGCGACAATAATACGTTTTTTCATATCCACCGCCGGGCCAGTTCATCAAGAAGGATTCCTGCAAAGAGTGTTACGGAAATAATACTGTTTACATGAAAAAATGCTATATTAATTTTTCTAAGATCATCAGATTTTATAAGCCGGTGCTCAATGATAAGCAAAATTCCGATAATACAAAGCGCTATCAGATAAATCGAATGCATATCAAAAGCATGATAGATTAAGTAAAAGAAAAAAAAAGAAAAAAAATGAATAATTTTAGAGAACATAAGAGCTTTTTTTATACCAACCCCGGCAGGAATAGAATGAAGGCCTTCTTTTTTATCAAAATCAATATCCTGGCATGCATATATAATATCAAAACCTGCAATATAAAACATAAGAGCAAGGGAGAGTAGGAGAATAGCAGGTGAAAAAGTATCGGTCAGGGCGATCCAGGCGCCGATAGGAGCAATGGAGATTGCAAATCCGAGATATATATGTGAAAGGAGAGTGATTCTTTTGGTGTATGAATAGGCAAAAAGTATAATTAGAACAGGAATGGATAGATAAAAACAGATTCGGCCCAGCATTGCAGACGCAAAGACAAAAATAAGGGCAAAAACAAACACAAACAGAGCTGCTGCTGCGAGTGAAATAGTTTTGGCAGGAATTGCGCGATTTGCAGTACGAAGATTTTTTGCATCAAATTCAGCATCTGCGATCCTGTTAAAACCCATGGCCGCAGAACGAGCGCCGGTCATGGCAAGCAATATCCAGAATATATCAATCAATTCAACATGATACTGTTTGCAGGCGAGTATTGCTGCTGCAAGAGCAAACGGAAGCGCAAAAATGGTATGGGAAAACTTGATCATTCTGAAATATGGTAGAATATTATTCAGTCCAAACACCATCTATCTCAGCTCCACAGGCATGGCACAGCCCTTGTACAATCAGATTTTGTTTCATATTCAACCCCCACCGCTTCACAAGAATTTTTCCACAATTATAGCAGAACGTATTCTCTCCATTTTCGCCGGGAACATTGCCGGTATAAACATATCTGAGCCCCGCCTCCATACCGGTTTTTCGAGCTTTTACAAGCGTTGCCAGGGGAGTGGATGGTCGGTCTGTCAACCTGTATGTGGGATGGAACCTGCTTACGTGCCATGGGGTTTCCGTTCCAAGGGATTCGGTTATGAAAGAAGCAAGATTGGAGATTTCATCCATATCATCATTAAGCCCTGGTATGAGAAGAGTTGTTACCTCAACAAAAATACCTGCTGATTTCATCAATTTCAAAGTATCTTTTACATGTTCCAGTTTGGCGCCGCAGTATCTTTTGTAAAATTCCGGATTAAAGGCTTTTAAATCGATATTAGCTGCATCTATATACTGCCCGATGATTTCCAGCGCCTGGGCTGTCATATAGCCGTTTGTCACTAAAATATTACTAATCCCTTCAGCATGGGCAAGCTTTGCTGTTTCCAGGATAAATTCAAAATTTACTGTCGGCTCAGTATATGTATATGAAATACTTTTACAACCTGTTTTTTTTGCTCTTTCCACAACAGATACAGGACTGCAATATTCACCTGCTATCATCCCATCTCTGTCGGACGGCATCTGCGCTATATCCGCGTTCTGGCAGAAAAGACATTTGAAATTGCAGCCAACAGTAGCAATGGAAAAAGATAAAGAGCCGGGCATGAAATGAAAAAGTGGCTTTTTTTCTATAGGATCAACATGCTGTGCAATAAGCCGCCCGTAAATCAGGGATATCAAGATTCCGTCTCTATTTTCTCTAACATTGCATATTCCGCGTTCGCTGTTTTTAATAATACAGCGATGATTGCAAAGATTGCAAAGGACCTTTTTGTCTTTAAGGGAATCATATAGAATCGCTTTCATTATTCACACTATCCTCTTGCTACGCCTGTTGAATGATTGACGCAGCACTTAACTGAAAGTAACGTTGTTTTATAAAATGGGACAGGAACCACCATCATTCCGACAAAAGTACCAAATGGACATTTCTGTATTATACGGTTCCTTTCGAGCATGGATACGAAACGGTATGATGAAAACGGAAATTGACATACCGTACCCCATGATAGGGGGATATCCCCCAAAATTGTTTTTATTATCTGCTTAAGCTCCCATATGCTGAAGAATTGGGCATGGTTAAAAATAGTACTTGTGAATATACCTTTTATCCGCCTATGGAAACTTTTAAGGGCATATCGGTTTAAAACCCCTATAAAAACCCTGTCTTTTGTTACCCTGAAAGCCTCTTCCAGAGCTTTTTCCGGATCTTCGACGAATTCCAGGGTTGTGATCAAAGATGCATAATGGAAAGAATTGTCATCAAAGGGAAGCCGCTCAGCAAAGCCTCGATGTAAATCTGCACGGTTTTTTACTTTGCTTGCTGCAATATCAAGCATATATGGAGATGGATCAATTCCTGTAACCTGTAAGCCCATTTCGAGATATTTGAGCAGGCCTGCGCCGGTGCCGCAGCCAATGTCGAGCACCATTCTGCCTTGCTCTGGCTTGAGCATATTTATCATTAGATTAGTTTCCAGGGAAAAGGCAAATTTGTTCGCAGGCTTTTGAAGCCATTTATCGTAAGACGCAGCATCATGAAAATCAAATACGTAACCCATAAATTATTCTTTAAAATAAACGGTATTTTTTATCAACATTTTCCGCTAAATATTTATTGACAGATATCAATTTTTTGAATTAAAATAATATTATATAAAGTCAGAAAGTTATTGTAGTCATAAAAAATGTTGACTTCATTCTGAACTTAATCGATAAGCATAAAATTCTATTATAGCTTTTCAATTTGGTTGTCTGGATTTGGCTGTCCGGTTTTTTGGGGAGCAGGTTTTTTCAGGAGGTAATATGGCATTGACAAAAAATGATATTGTTACAAAAGTTCATCAACTTGGTTTTACCAAGAATAAATCTGTTGAAATTGTCGAAATTCTGCTGGAACTTATAAAGAGTACCCTGGAAAAAGGTGATGATGTGTTGATTTCGGGGTTTGGAAAGTTTTGTGTTAAAAAAAAGAACAAAAGGAGGGGGCGTAACCCTGCAACAGGCGCTGATTTGATGCTTAGGGAAAGACAAGTAGTTACTTTCAAGTGTTCAGGGAAATTAAGAGAAAGGCTCAACTCCTGAACCATCCCGGTTTCTTGGTTCTTGTCCATTTCTATCATATGCTTTTAAGGTACGTTATCTTTAGAAGTTTTTTACTTCACCTTGGAGGCGCTTGCCCCTATCTTATTATAACCTACAACAACAGTCAGTTAACTGTCATTCCTTTGAAATAACTATCTTATTTAAACCTGCCTAAGTGTGTATAAGGGAACTTACAGAAAATAATCTACGCATCCTGCTTGCCCTTTTGTCCGTCTTCTACGTTGCGGTAACAGTTGTATAGTTCACTATGCAACTGTTACCACGCCTTGAAGATGAACAAAAATTCTGCCCAGTTCCCTAAGGACTCATAGAGTCTCACCTTATTCAAACGAGGCGGAGTTCCTGGTCGTGTATACCTTTAATGTTTTCTTCCGAACATGAAAAATGTTGCAACATAGGGGTGCCTTATGGTAGTTGGTCATTTTTTCTAAACAGATGTATTATCAAGGAGGTTCTTTAATGCGCGCAAGAATAACCGGTATAGATCATTTTGTACCTGAGGATAAACTTACAAATTACGACCTGGAGCAGATGGTTGATACAGACGATGAATGGATCTATACACGTACCGGCATTAGAGAGAGAAGAGTTCTGGACAAGGATAAAGGTGTGTCGTACATGGCTGTCAAAGCAGCAAAAAAAGTCCTTGAACAGACAGATACTCACCCCGATGAACTTGATCTTATCATAATGGCCACAACAACATTCGATATGATGTTTCCTTCCACGGCTACAATAGTACAGAATGAACTCAATGCCAAAAATTGCTGGGGATATGATCTGGTGGCAGGTTGTTCCGGATTTCTGTTTGCTATATCCACTGCCTCTCAGTTTATTGAAACCGGAAAACATAAAAAGGTTATGGTTATAGGCGCTGATAAAATGAGCTCAATAATGAATTATAAAGACCGCAATACGTGTATTATTTTTGGCGATGGTGCGGGAGCCGTGCTCCTTGAGCCATCCGGTGAAGACGGTTACGGAATTGAAGACTATCTCAACCACATAGATGGTTCCGGCGGTCAGTATCTATATATGCCGGGAGGAGGCAGTCTGCATCCCCCTACGCACGAAACAATCGATAAGGGGATGCATTTTGTCCACCAGGATGGAAGGACATTATTTAAAAATGCAGTAATAGAAATGACAAAAACCTTTAGAGATATAATTGAAAAAAATAATCTCAAAACAGATGATATAAAATTTTTTATACCTCACCAGGCTAATGCCAGAATAATAACCGCTGTAGCGGAAAAGCTTGGGCTGACAGAAGACCAGGCAATTATAAATATTGAAAAATATGGGAATACCACAGCTGGCACAATTCCTATTGCAATGTCGGAAGTTTATCAGGATGGGAAACTGCAAAAAGGCGACCGGATAATTCTATCTGCATTCGGCACCGGCTTTGCGTGGGGAAGTCTGCTGCTTAGATGGTCTATGGACTGATTTTTCCCAATGAACATTCAAATTTGAGCCTGGCGCAAAAACCGGACGAAGGGGAACGTTTTGCAAAGGTCTCATATTGAAGTAGCTATAGCCCTGCCTGTATTTAATACATATACATATGGAGTGCCTGAGCACTTTTATCATCAAGTCTCCCCTGGTAAACGGGTACTTGTTCCATTTGGTCGGCGCAAAGTAACCGGATACATACTCGGACGTCCTAAAGATACTTATCATGATTCAATAAAATTCATCATAGATATTCTCGATGAATCCCCAATTTTCCCATCTTCCATGATACCCTTTTTCAAATGGACAGCAGATTATTATATGCACCCATTGGGTGAAGTCATCAAATCCGCTCTGCCGAAAGGTTTAAACATATATGACACGGTTTGCCTTGCTATAACAGAAAAAGGGAAAAAAGCTATTATTGAAAAATCAGTTACATCTGTGGAGACAACTGTTCTGCATTTTTTGAGGCATGGATCCTGCAGTCAGAAAAAAATCATAAACAAATTAACTATAACTGTTACAGATTCTTTAATAAACAGGATGGCAAGGCAAGGGCTGCTCACCAAACAAAGGGCATTTAATAGTGGTGGCCGTACAAAGCCTAAATTAGAGCGTTATGTATCATTTATTGATTCG
This sequence comes from Desulfosarcina sp. BuS5, assembly GCF_028752835.1. Taxonomy (NCBI): domain Bacteria; kingdom Pseudomonadati; phylum Thermodesulfobacteriota; class Desulfobacteria; order Desulfobacterales; family Desulfosarcinaceae; genus Desulfosarcina; species Desulfosarcina sp. BuS5. The sequence goes on along the minus strand of NZ_CP087952.1, from coordinate 3,444,063 downwards.
GGAACAGGTCGGCATAATAATGATTATTCAGAAAAAAAACTATCAGAGCCAAGAAAAAAAATAATTAATCTTTTAAAATCTAAAGGCGACCTCTCTGTAAAAGAATTAAAAAAAATTATACCGCCGTCTATTAATCTTGTCAGGTCCATGCAGAAGGCCGGTCAGGTTACAATTTATAAAAAAAAAATATACAGGAATCCTTTCGGAGAATCGATAATACCGGATATCCCACCGCAGTTGACAAAAGAACAAATGGATGTGGTTGCCTTTATACAAAATCTGTTCGGAAAAGGATATTCCACATGTCTTCTTAAAGGAGTAACGGGCAGCGGAAAGACGGAAGTCTATCTTCACCTTACGGAAATAGTAATAAAAAAAGGATGTTCTGTAGTTATTCTTGTACCTGAAATAGCCCTGATAACCCAGATAGAGCAAAGGTTCCGTTCCCGCTTCGGAGATACGGTTGCCCTGTTGCACAGCGGGCTTTCTGCTGGTGAACTATATGATCAGTGGACCCGCATATTAGCCGGTGAGGCTTCAATAGCTATAGGCGCCCGGTCTGCAATTTTTGCTCCTTTTAAAGATATTGGCCTGATTGTAGTTGATGAAGAACACGATGCTTCATACAAACAGGATGGCACATTCTGTTATAATGCAAGGGATCTCGCAGTTGTAAGGGCAAAACATTCAAACGGAATTGCTTTGTTAGGTTCGGCAACTCCGTCCGTGAATTCATACCATAATACTTTTACAGGAAAATATTTTAAGGCCTCCCTTACCAGGCGTGTCGGAAAAAGCTCCCTTCCTGATATTACCATCGTTGATTTACGTAAAAACAGGGATGCAAGGGGTGCAAAGAGATTCCTTTCACCTGAACTGCGCTTTGCAATGAAAGAGACCCTTGAGCGAGGCGAACAGATTTTGCTTTTTCTTAATCAGCGGGGTTTTGCCACTCATCCTGTATGCGCTGCCTGCGGAGAGTCTTTAAGGTGTAAAAACTGTTCAATTACCTTGACTCTGCACAAAAAAACAAATGCGTATAGGTGTCATTATTGTGGATATTCGCGGCCATCTGTGTCCCATTGCGATATATGCGGTTCCCATGACATAAAGTTGCTTGGGTTCGGCACTGAAAAGGTTGAAGAAGGTGTGAAAACATTTTTTCCGGATGCCAGGGTATCGAGAATGGATCGCGACACAACTCTCCGAAAAGGATCATTGTTAAGAATATTGCAAGGTTTAAAAAAACAGAGTATAGATATCCTGATAGGAACCCAGATGATTGCTAAAGGCCATGATTTTCCTAAAATTACTCTTGTGGGAATAATTTGTGCAGATTTGTCGTTGAACTTTCCGGATTTTAGAGCTTGTGAAAACACATATCAACTTATATCCCAGGTATCAGGCAGGGCAGGGAGGGGTGATGCGCCGGGAAAAGTTATTTTGCAAACTTATAATCCGAATCATTTCAGCATAGTGGCAGCTCAAAATCATGATTTTAACAGTTTTTATGATCAGGAAATTCAATTTCGCAGCAAACTTGATTATCCGCCTTTTACCAGGATGATCAGGCTGCAAATTTTCGGCCGGAGCAAGGCGAAAACCGGTGAGCATGCGTTTAAAGTTACGAATATCTGTAAAAAACTAAAAACAGGCAGTCCTTTTTTTAAACAGGTTCAGGTGCTGGGACCGATTGAAGCTCCTGTCCCGAAGATCGCAAATAAATACAGGTGGCATCTTTTGTTAAAAAGTCCGCAAATAAAGCCTCTTCATAGAATGGTCCAGAGACTTTTTTTTGATAATAAGTCTGATGTCAGAGGCAGAGATGTTAAAGTAATATCGGACATTGATCCTTTTTTTATGATGTAAACAGGAGGTTGAATTATGATGAAAAAATTGTATGTTTTTCCCCTATTAATCTTTTCTGTTTTTTTTGTTTTTTCTTTATCCTCGGGTGAAGTAAAAGAGGATTTAAAGACGCCGGACAGTTTTTTTCCGGAAGAGAGTTTTGATTTTGGCAAAGTTGTTGATGGAACGCAAATAACACATGATTTCAAAGTGTTAAATAGGGGCAACGCTCCCCTGGTAGTTAAAAGGGTAAAAACCGGGTGAGGGTGCACGGCTGTCTCTTTTTCGAGACAAATCTCTCCGGGCGGAGAGGGTAAAATTACAATCAGGATCAAGACAAAAGGATATGGCGGCAGAAGACTGAAAAAAAACATTGTAGTGCAAACAAATGATGAAAAGAGTAAAAAAGTTACTCTTGTTGTTTCGGGAGAAGTTGAAAGATTTGTCTCCATTTTCCCCAGGCGGGTTAACCTGCGCGGTAAAATAGGCACAGAGATCAAGAGAAGCGTAAAAATTACCCCGGAAAAGAAATATCCATTTAAGATAACCGGGTTAAGAGCGGAAAAAGGCGATTTTATTGAGTATCGGCTGGAAGAGTCCAGGAAATCTGATGTGACTTTTTATATATTGAAAATCAAGAACAAGAAAACGACCAAAGGCGGTTATCACGATTCCATATATTTAAAAACAGATAGTGAAATACAGCCGGAGATTAGAATCGGCGTTTACGGCAATATTCTCAGTAAATCCCCGGAAGGCGGTGCATGAAAAAAATGAGAAACATTAAAGTGGTAGCTTTCGACTGTGACGGAGTCATGTTCGATACAATAAATACAAATCGGGCCTATTATAATCATATTCTTGAAAATTTCGGCAGGCCCGAAATGACTCTGGAAGAGTTGGAATACGTACATATTCATACTGCAGATAAGTCTATAGCCCGTCTTTTTGACGATACTGAAAGTTTCAAAGCGGCCATTAACTATTGCAAGCAATTAAGTTACATACCATTTCTGAAATACATGGATATCGAGCCGCATCTCAAGATACTTCTTGAAAAGCTTAGAAAAAATTACAAAACTGCTATAGCTACAAACAGAACAACAACCATGGATGCCGTCTTGTCGGAAAATAATTTGGAAGACCTGTTCGATCTTGTTGTTACAGCGCTTGACGTGGAACATCCCAAACCATATCCCGATTCTCTTATAAGCATACTCAATTATTTTAATTTAAAACCTGAAAATTTGATATATATTGGTGATTCAACCCTGGATGAACAGGCGGCAAAAGCTGCGGGTGTATTTTTTGTTGCATACGACAATACTTCAATACCCGCTGATTTTCATATTAAAAGTTTAAAGGATATGGAAAGCATAATCGAAATTTAAGTAGGGGCACGATGCATCGTGCCCCTACAATCGGCAATATTATTAATCCGTGTTAATTTAAAATCGTTTCACCGCTTTCAATATAGATACGCATGCTTTAATGAAAATCACAATATTTAAACGACTTGCATTCGGCTATGCAGCGATAATGCTGATGATTATTTTTATAGGTATATATCTGCCGTTTAAGCTTAAGCAGATCAATGATCTTACTCGTTCTATAGCTGAAATAGATGGGGCCGGCATAAGGATTGCCAAGCATCTGCAGGAGACTATTTATGCCCAGGTGGGCTTTGGCAATAAATTTCTGGTTTCAAAGGACAGGGATTTTTTAAATGAGTTTAAAAAGATCCATGATTATGCCAGGGAAGAGATGACCAAACTTGAGTCTCTTATAGATAACAGTGAAAAGAAAGGGGCTTTTGAAAAGGCAAGAAACTTATATCTCGTTTATCTTTCTAAATTCGAGGTTGATATAAAGAGACTGGGAAAAAATTCCGACTATCCAGTCCAAAAATATATTGAGGAGAATATTCGATTAGGAGACAAAATTAACAAAAAGCTGGAGCAGCTCATAAAGATCGCCGGATCTGATGGAGAAAAAAAAATAGAATTGTCCAACAGGATCAGTTCACATGTTTTCAGAGTTGCTTCTTTTATAGCAGTTTTGTCGGTTTTTATGGGCGTTCTGATATCATTCTTTAACACAAAGAGTATAACCCGTCCCATACTGCTTTTACAGAAACAAACAGAGGAAATAGCAAGAGGAAAATTTTATAAAATTTCAAACATCAATTCTCCACCTGAAATAAAAGAGCTCTCAGATCATTTTAACCGTATGTGTGAGCGGCTGAAAGAACTGGATAATATGAAAACAGATTTCATCAGCTATGTATCACATGAATTGAGAACACCTTTAACAGCCATTAAAACAGCCACAAGTATGCTTCGTGATGGATCTTATGCAGGCAGAAAGGGCAAGCAGGATGAACTGTTAGATATTGTCAATGAAGAGTGCGCGCGATTAATAAAATCCGTTAACCGAATCCTGGATCTGTCCCGTATGGAGGTCGATATGATGGATTATCGTTTTAGTAAATGCTCCATTATACCGGTAATTCAGAAAAGTATCTTAAAAGTAGCTCCTGTTGCCGAACTGAATAGAATAAATCTTGAATTAAAACCCTATCCTGATTTGCCCCTTGTTATTATAGATGAAGAGATGATAGCCCAGGTTATGGATAATCTTATAGGCAATGCGTTAAAATTTACATCTGAACGGGATTCTGTAATCGTTAATTTAAATATTTCACAAGTTAAAAAGGGATTTGTCGAGGTATCGGTCTCCGACACCGGGATAGGTATTGATAAAAAACATCTTAATTTAATTTTCGAAAAATTTAAACGTATTGATGAAAAAATTGAGACAGCTAGGGGAAGCGGGCTGGGGTTATCAATAACCAAGTATATTATTACCGCTCATGGAGGAAAAATATGGGTTCAAAGCGAACCTGGAAAGGGCAGCACGTTTTTTTTCACATTGCCTGTTGCCTGATATTAATATTTGTTTTTACCGGATGCGCCCTTTTTTCCAGCTTTTATCCAAATAAGGCGGGCCAGCGTGAAAAATATCTTGCCAATGCAGCGAAACTAATGGAAAAAGGAGACTATAAAGCATCTATAGATGAAACTGAAAAAGCATTATCGCTTTTTCCCAAAAGTCTGCCCAAAAGTCTTGAAAACAAGGCATTGTTCCAGTTGGGGTTACTCTATATACACCCGGAAAACCAGCAGCGGAATTATAAAAAAGCATTAGAGTATTTCATAGCAATTGAAGATGATAAGAAATTTGTAAAAAGGCGTTTAAAAACCGAAGCATTATTTTATAGTAATTTACTTAAGGAAATTATATATAGAAACAAAGAAATCAAAAAGCTTGAGTCTGGATTGAATGCAGAACGTATTGCACGAAAAAAAGATACGGACGAATTGCGGACCAGGCTTATAAAATTTAAAGACCGTATAGATGGCCTTCAAAATCAGATTAAAAATTTTAAAGAGATAGATCTGGGCATTGAAGAAAAAAAAAGGGAGTCCCTGGATAAGTAAACAGGTAAAATCATGAAAAAGATTTTAGTAGTAGATGATGACAAGAATATACTTAAAGTAATCAAAATGAAGCTTGAATCTGAAGCTTTCCAAGTCTCTTCAGCTCTTACAGCACAAGCTGCTCTGAAACTGGCAAAAGACGAGATTTTTGATTTAGCCCTGGTCGACCTTAAGCTTAATGGCAAGAACGGTATTGAGCTCATGGGAGATTTTCATCATATCAATCCGGAACTGCCTGTTATTATTCTGACAGCATATGGCGCAATCGATACTGCTGTTGAGGCTATGAGAAAAGGAGCTTACAGTTATTTAACCAAACCATTTGACGACAACGAACTCTTGCTGCAGATTGATCAGTGTCTAGAAAAAGCCAGAACTTCATATGAAGTAAAGAATCTGAAGGATGTGTTAAAGAAGAAGTATGGATTCGATAATATTATAGGCCAGAATGGCAAGATGAAAAAAGTAATGGAAAAAGTAGCTCAGGCTGCCGTCACAGATTCGATCGTTCATATTGAAGGAGGAAGCGGAACCGGCAAGGAGCTTATTGCCAAAACACTGCATGCAGCCAGTTTCAGAAAGGACGGTCCGTTTGTGGCCATCAATTGTGCCGCCATACCCGACAATCTGATGGAGAGTGAACTATTCGGGTATGAAAAAGGAGCTTTTACGGGCGCAACAAAACGTAAAAAAGGTTTTTTTACTCAAGCCGCCGGAGGCTCGATCTTTTTAGATGAAATATCAGAAATGCCTTTTCCCATGCAGGCAAAGCTTCTTCGGGTTATAGAAGAGAGAGAATATTATCCTTTAGGAAGCGAAAAAACTGTGCAAGTCGATGCAAGGATAATAATAGCATCCAACAAAGATCTGGCCAAAGAGGTGGAAAATAAAACTTTTCGAGAAGATCTTTACTACCGTATTCACGTTATTCCGATAAAGCTCCCACCGCTTAAAGACAGGAAAGAGAGCATACCCCTGCTTGCAAAACATTTCCTGAAAAAATATGCAACCAAGATAAACAAGGAGATGAACGGTTTTTCAAAATCCGCCATGCAGAAACTCCTGCTTCACACCTGGCCGGGCAATGTCAGGGAACTTGAGAATACTATTGAGTGTGCTGTAGCCCTTTCCACAAAGAATGTTATTCATGAAGACTTGATCCTGCCGGCTAGAAATATAAAGACAAACAGCCCACAACCCTTAAAAACCGCTAAAGAGGATTTTGAAAAACATTATATTATCCAGCTTTTTGAATTCACCCAAGGCAATGTAAGCAAGGCTGCAAAACTGGCAGGAAGATACAGAGCAGATCTGTACGATCTTTTGAAAAAATATGATATGAAACCTGCGGATTTCAGATAGTTCAATTTACGAATGGCCAAAATATTACGACTTTTGATGGGTTGATTTTAATATGGATAGAATAGTAACAGAAGGTGGCATACAGCTTAAGGGTGAAGTAAAAATCAGCGGCGCTAAAAATGCCGCCTTACCGATACTTGTATCCTCCCTGCTGACAGATGGCCGGAGTACTTACTCTAATGTTCCTGATTTAAAAGATATTGACAGCATTAAACTTTTGTTGTCAACATTGGGCGCTGAAATCGATACTGGGGGAGACGTTGTAAGGATAGATGCAGGCGGCCTCAATAACTATAAGGCTCCATATGATCTGGTGAGAAAAATGAGAGCCTCAATACTGGTGCTTGGACCTCTTTTGGCAAGATTAAAAAAGGCAAGGGTCTCCCTGCCCGGAGGCTGCGCTATCGGCGCGCGGCCCATCAATCTGCATTTAAAAGGTTTGGCAGACCTTGGCGCTTCAATAGAGCTGAAACATGGTTATGTTGAAGCCAGGGCAGATAAACTCAAAGGCGCTGAAATATATTTGGATCTACCTACTGTTACCGGTACTGAAAACCTTATGATGGCCGCGGCCCTGGCTGAAGGAACTACCCATATCAAAAATGCTGCCTGTGAACCGGAAATTGAAGCCCTGGCCCATGCCATGAATGGAATGGGAGCCGATATACAAGGGGCCGGTACCTCTTGTATCAAAATCAACGGTGTTTCCTCCATGAATCCTGCATCTGTTTCCATAATACCCGACCGAATCGAGGCCGGCACGTTTATGACTGCCGCCGCACTGACGGGTGGTGACGTCAGGGTTAGCGATTGTGAACCTGATCATCTTGGTTCTGTAATAAACAAATTAAGGCTTGCCGGCGCAAAAATCAAGATCAATAAAAAAAGCATACATGTCACGGGACCTGACGAAATTATAAGTGTCGATATAAAGACCAGAACATATCCAGGATTCCCGACAGACATGCAGGCTCAATTCATGGTGTTGATGTCGGTGGCCAAAGGAGTCAGCACCATATCTGAAACAATCTTTGAAAATCGTTTTATACATATCAGCGAAATAAAGCGTATGGGCGCCGACATAACAGTATCCGGTAATTCCGCTATTGTGAAAGGCGTTCCCATGCTTTTCGGCGCTCCTGTTATGGCAAGTGATTTAAGGGCAAGCGCCTCTCTTATTTTGGCCGGTCTTGCGGCAAAAGGCAAAACAGAAGTCAACCGCATATACCATCTTGACAGGGGGTATGAATCAATTGAGAAAAAATTTAAATTGTTAGGAGCGGCAATCAAGAGAGTATCATCATGATATGTTGAACAAAATTTTTGTCCGTCCCATGATTCCCCTGCTGATATCCATGATATCGGGCATACTCTCTTGCTCACAATTCTCCGGCTATATTGAAATTGCATATATTCTTTTTTTTATAAGTGTTATCTTCATATTCTTCGGCATTTTAAAAAATAGACCTCCTTTTTTACCACTTTTATTTATTTTTTTTCTTATCGGATATATCTTAATCCATTCTTTTGTCGCTCCGGCATTCCCTTCAAACCATATTACCCGGTTTACAGCTAATAACAAATGGCACATTCAAGGCACCATAGATACAAAACCGGTTTTTTACGGAAAAAGATTAAAATTTAACCTGAGAACCGAGCATCTTGAGAATAAACACAAATCTTTTCCCGTAAAAGGGAAAATTCGTATTTCAGTATCAGGGCCTTCTCCTGAACTCAGTATCGGAGACAAAATATTTTTTACCGGTAAAATCAGAGCTTTCAGAAATTTCATGAATCCGGGCGGATTCGACTATAAAAGATACATGTCGTCTAAAGGTATATGGGGCAGCGCCTATACCCGGGGGGACAGAATCAGGATTATAAAAAAGCTGAATTCCCGAGGTTTCACAGGGGAGCTTGCAAAGACCCGGCATAAAATTTCAGCTCTGATAGAACAGATAGGCGACAATGAACAAGAGGCTGTATTGAAAGCCCTTATAATAGGAGATCGGCATGAGATATCGCCCGCCCTCAGGGAAGCTTTCAGCCGGGCTGGGGTCAGCCATTTACTTGCAATCTCAGGACTTCATATAGGCATTGTAGCTGGAGTTTCATTTTTCTTTTTTTCGCGGTTTTTATCCTTTTTTAAAATTTTTCTATGGCATGCATGGACAAAAAAAGGCGCTGCTATCCTGTCAATAATTCCTGTTGTTATATATGGTATTATTGCGGGTATGTCGCCATCCACCCAGCGGGCTGTTATTATGGTTTCTGTTTTTCTTATGACATTTATTTTTGAAAAACAGCATGAACCGTTCAATACCCTGGCAATCGCGGCTATGCTTATTCTTATTATCCACCCACCCTCTATTTATTCGGTTTCATTTCAACTATCCTTTGCCTCTGCCTTTTCGATAATATACGGTCTATCGTCGATTCATAAAAAAGCAGATAATCAACTTGTGGTCAACAAAACAAGCTTTGCCATTATCAAGAGAAAATTGTACCCGTTTTTTTTTGTTTCTGTTTTTGCCATTATCGGTACTATTCCTCTGGTAATGTACTATTTTAATCAGGTATCTTTTATCGGAATAATAACAAATTTATTTGCTGTCCCTGTAACAGGCTTTATAGTTGTCCCTTTAGGCCTTTTTTCTTTGCCGGCTTATCCTTTCAGCGTAAACCTGGCATCACTATGCATCAATATATCAGGCTATATATTAGGATACGTTCTTGAAGCGGTTAAGTTTATTTCTCACCTGCCATGTGCCGCATATAAAACTTTAACGCCTTCCTGTTTTGAAATATGCTTATATTATTTAATGTTTCTGACGGCTTTGCGAATTATAAACAACATCATTAATAATAACAGTACGACCTCGGCAAAAACAAATATTAATTACAGAATTTCCATATTGGCTATATCTGTTCTTATTGTAGCAGGCGCCTGCGATGTGTTATATTGGTTGCATCACAGGCTGTTGCATGATGATTTGAGAATAACCATTCTTGATGTGGGGCAGGGCAGCGCTGCGCTGGTTGAACTGCCAAAAGGTTCATGCATGCTTATTGATGGCGGCGGATTCTCGGATAATACAATTTTTGATGTCGGAGCAAAAATTGTCGCACCTTTTTTATGGCAAAATAAAATCCTGACAATAAATACAATTATTCTTTCACACCCGAACAGCGATCATCTTAATGGATTAATATATATCGCCAAACATTTTAATGTCAAAACCGTGTTATCCAACGGCGAAGGAGCTGACACCCTTGGATATAAAGAGTTTATTACGGCAATTAATAAAAACAAAATAGAGCTGACTCAATTCAGTACATTAAAGCGCAGACAGAATATCAGCAATGCAATCCTTGAAATACTCTATCCACCGACTGATTATTTAAAAAAAAAGTATAAAGAGAAGTGGAGGGATTTGAACAATAACTCGGTAGTCGCAAAAATCAGTTATGGCGCTGTATCTTTTCTTTTTCCCGGAGACATTGAAGCCCGCGCGGAAGAGGAGCTTGTTACGATCAAGGGCGGCAGGTTGCACAGCACAGTGTTGGTTGCCCCTCATCACGGCAGCAAATCCTCCAGCACGCCCGCATTCCTTAAAATCGTACAGCCTGAATTGATTATAATATCATCCGGTTTCAACAATCGCTTCGGATTCCCGGCCCCCGAAGTTCTTAAAAGGTACAAATTGCTGGGAAGCCGCATCCTTGGAACCTCGCAAAATGGAGCTGTAACCCTGGTAACCGATGGGCAATCTTTATCGGTTACTCCGTTTCACCCTTTATGAAACAACAATGGGACACAGATGTACGCAGATAAACACAGATGGGTTTGTTTTTTAAAAAAGTGTAAAGTGCTTTTGAAGTGATATGAAGGATGCCGATTTTTGAATGCATAGATTAGCCATACATATCAGGGAACTGGGTGATCAGCTTGCGCTCTGCAAACGATGTGGAATGTGCCATGCGGTTTGTCCTGTTTTCGCTGAAACCGGTCGTGAAGCGGACGTTGCACGGGGAAAACTTGCTTTGCTCGATGGACTGGTTGATGAGATGTTTACAAATCCTGGGGGTGTTTTTGAAAGGCTTAATCGCTGCCTTTTGTGCGGATCATGTGCCGCTATTTGCCCCAGGGGTGTGAATGTTCTTGAAATTTTTATTAAAGCCCGCATTATTCTTGTCGATTTTATGGGACTCTCCTGGAGGAAAAAAATTATTTTACGAGGAATGCTTGCCAGGCCCGGCTCATTTGACCGCAAAATCAGGTGGATGGCGGCAGCCCAGAAAATTTTTAACAAACCGGCCGAAGAGCATTCAGGGACATCGTGTGCGAGATATTTTTCTCCTTTACTAAGGAGCAGGCATTTTGTCCCTTTAGCCAGTGCCCCCTTCCACAGTATTCAGTCCTCTTTAAATTCTCCGGCAGGAAGTTCGGGCATAAGAGCAGCCTTTTTTACAGGTTGCCTGATTGATAAAATTTTCCCGAATATTGCCCGGGCAACTGTAGATTCTTTAAAATATCATGAAGTTGGAATATTTTTACCTGAATCGCAGGGATGTTGCGGGATGCCTGCGATTGCTGCAGGTGACATGAAAACATTCATTCAGCTTGTCAGGTATAATATTGAACAATTCAGTGAACAAGACTTTGATTATCTGCTGACTGCATGCGCTACGTGTACTTTTGCCATAAAGAGGATATGGCCGATGATGTTTCCTGAAGATTCGGACATCAAAACCAAAATTGATAGTATTGCTGAAAAAACTATGGATATCAACCAGTTCCTTGTTTCCAAAACAGGCGTTAAACCATCTGTTTCTCAATCGAACGATGCTGTTTCAGTAACTTACCATGACCCCTGCCATCTGAAAAAATCTTTAGGAATATCAGATGAACCCAGAATAATGATTCAGGCAAATCCTGATTACAGTTTTAAGGAAATGCTTGAACCTGATCGATGTTGCGGTCTGGGAGGAAGTTTTAATTTGCAGTATTACGAAATTTCGGCTAAAATCGGGCAAAGAAAAATTGAAAATATTAAAGTCTCAGAAGCATCAGTGGTAACTTCAGGATGTCCGGCGTGCATGCTGCAACTCTCCACGATGCTTTCACAAGCAGGATCCGGGGTTGTTGTTAAACACCCTGTGGAGATATATGCTGAATCTATAACAAAATGGTGTAACAAGCCAGAAGGATTATAAAATGACTCAACTTGAAGATGCAAGACATGGTAAAATCACTGATGCAATGAAGTGGGTTGCAAAAGAAGAAAACGTCTCTTCCGAGAAGGTAAGGGAGCTGGTTTCTTGTGGTTTTGTTGTAATACCGAAAAATAAGAATCGGGAATTTAATGTAAAAGGAGTCGGCAGCGAATTGAAAACAAAGGTGAATGCCAATATCGGAACTTCACCAAGCCATTTTGATATAAATGAAGAGATGAAAAAACTTGCCGTAGCTATTGAAGCCGGCGCGGATGCTGTTATGGATCTTTCCACAGGTGGAGACCTTGCGCTTATTTTAAACAAAATTATCGAAAACTCGTCTGTTATGGTGGGTACTGTCCCCATATATAAATCAGTAGGCAGGCTTTTTTCAGTAGGCAAGGAGACTGCAGATTTAACCTCTGAAGATATTTTTGCCGATATAGAAGAACACGCAAAAGCCGGTGTCGATTTTGTTACAGTGCACTGCGGAATAAATCGCAATACGCTTAAGGTGTTGGAAAATTGTGATCGTTTGATTGGTATTGTATCAAGAGGCGGGAGTCTTATGGCTGAATGGATCAGCAAGACGCATAAAGAAAACCCTCTTTATGAAAAGTATGACCGGCTGCTCGAGATTGCACGGGAATTTGATGTTACTCTTTCACTGGGTGACGGCCTGCGGCCGGGAACAATTTGCGATGCCGAGGACAGGGCACAGGCCTCCGAACTGGTAGTACTTGGCGAGCTTGCCAAAAGAGCCGGAAAAGCAGGGGTGCAGGTGATGATAGAAGGCCCGGGGCATGTCCCTTTAAACAGGATTGCCGGGGATATGAAAATGCAGAAAAGGTTGTGTGGCGGCGCGCCTTATTATGTGCTTGGTCCCCTGCCTACTGATGTTGCGCCGGGATATGACCACATTGTCGGGGCTATCGGAGGCGCCATTGCCGCTGCAAACGGAGCCGATTTTCTCTGTTATGTCACCCCGGCCGAGCATCTCTGCCTGCCTGGAATTGATGATGTTCGTGAGGGTGTTGTAGCTTCAAAAATTGCCGCTCATATCGGAGATATTGAAAAGGGGATCAACGGAGCCTGGGAAAGAAACAGGGACATGTCCGCTGCACGGCAGAGCTTTGACTGGGAGACAATGTTTAAACTTGCGATTGACCCTGCCAGGGCAAAAGCCAGGCGAGTCTGCAGTGAGGACGGGAAGAGGGATGTCTGCACAATGTGCGGTGACTTATGCGCAATGAAAACTTACGAGCGGATAACCGATCTGTGAAATAATTTGCTTTTTATCAAAATTTATGTTACTTAACAAGCTTATTTAAAATTTAACCCCTTCCCAGCCTGCTTACAATCACCACATTATGCTATAATGTAGGGATAAAGGAGATTATAGATGGTAGATTTTACATATCAGGAAATGTTTCCTGTTGGACAGGATGATACGAATTATGATTGCCTGACTAAAGAACATGTTACATCAACCACATTTGAAGGCAAGGATATATTAAAAATTGCCGGTGAAGGTCTCACACTTCTTGCGGAGCGTGCCTTTAGAGATGTTTCTCATTTATTAAGGCCGTCCCATCTGAAGCTGGTTGCCAAAATTCTGGATGACCCTGAGAGTTCGGATAATGACAAATATGTTGCAACCGAAATGCTTAAAAATGCGGTTATATCGGCAGAGGGCGTTTTTCCGTTATGCCAGGATACAGGTACTGCAGTAGTAATGGGGAAAAAAGGTGAGCAGGTCTGGACAGGTTCTTCCGATGAAGAAGCTTTATCAAAAGGAATATTCAATGCCTATTTAAACAATAACCTCCGTTATTCCCAGAATGCTCCCATTACCATGTTTGATGAAAAGAATACCGGATGCAACCTGCCTGCGCAGATTGAATTATACGCCGTAAAAGGTGATGCCTACAATTTCCTGTTTATTGCAAAAGGAGGGGGCTCTGCAAACAAGACCTATCTTTACCAGGAAACAAAGGCGATTCTTGACCCTGACAAGCTGGTTGACTTTCTTACTGAAAAAATGAGGTCACTCGGAACAGCGGCCTGCCCGCCCTATCATCTTGCCGTCACTATCGGCGGGACCTCGGCAGAGTTTAATTTAAAAACAGTAAAACTGGCATCAGCAGGTTATCTTGACAAACTTCCGACAAAAGGGAGCGAGTCAGGTCATGCCTTCAGAGATTTGGAGATTGAAGCTCAGTTGTTAAAAAGATCAAGGGAGCTTGGGCTTGGGGCCCAGTTTGGCGGCAAATATTTTTGCCTTGACGTCAGGGTGATACGTCTTCCAAGGCATGGCGCATCATGTCCGATAGGAATAGGGGTAAGTTGCAGCGCAGACAGAAATATAAAGGCCAAAATTACTAAAGAGGGAATTTTTCTGGAACAGCTCGAAACCAATCCTGCAAAATATTTACCCGCAACAGAATCTTCGGATGATGCGATTCGGATTGATTTAAATAAACCGATGGATGAGATCAGGGCCGTCCTTGCTAAATATCCGGTTTCAACCATGTTGCTTCTTTCAGGTAAAATAGTGGTGGGCAGGGATATTGCCCATGCAAAACTCAAAGAACGTTTGGACAGAGGAGAGGGGTTACCGCAATATCTGAAAGATCACATTATATATTATGCCGGTCCCGCAAAAACACCCCCTGGATATGCTTCAGGTTCATTCGGTCCCACAACTGCCGGGCGGATGGATCCTTATGTGCCCCTTTTTCAGGCGCAAGGCGGCTCCATGGTTATGCTGGCAAAAGGTAATCGCTCAAAGGAAGTAACGGAATCGTGTAAAAAATACGGGGGGTTCTATTTAGGTTCCATAGGAGGGCCCGCGGCCAGACTGGGGAAAGAGTGCATAACGCATATAGAAACTATCGAATATCCCGAACTTGGAATGGAGGCTATCTATATGATTACAGTAAAGGATTTTCCTGCATTTATTATTGTTGACGATAAGGGTAATGATTTTTTTGAGACCCTATAGATAGACCGTCACATAAATAATTTCACTGCGTTATCGGTCGTCGGAGTAGGGGGTCAAGATTTTGAACCCCTACCCTTCTGGCCTTGTGCCAAATTTTAAAATCGGGTAAGTATCTGACGGTTTATATAACCTAATTGTAGTGTTTGAACAGAAACCGGTTAACTTAGACTTTTAAGGTTTGCGTTCAGGCATTAAATAAATAAAAAGGTAATCAACCATGAAGGTCAAAGTCCTTTTATTAGACGATATTTTCAGTAGTCTTTTCAGAGACAAATTTTCGGCCAATCAACTTGTATGGGATGATAACTGGGTGGCATCCATAGAAGATGCCTTTATCGCTTCAGAGAAGAGTACGGGAATTTCGTTTGAACTTATTAAAAGCGGCAAGATCGAATCATGGCAGGAGATAATTGAAAATGAAAAACCCGATATTCTTATTCTCGATATTTCCTGGCCTGAACAAGCTATGGAAAAATATGGAGACAGGTTGCGCGCTACTGAGATCTCGTTAAATATTCTTCCGGAAATACGAACTGCTTATCCCTCCCTACCTGTTATTTGCCATACAGCAAAGCCGGATAAGGAGTTGATTGAAAAGGCTTACAAAGCAGGGGCAACATTTTTTGTAGAAAAAGTCGGTATGTCAATGCCCGAGGTTCAGGTTTCCTTAGTATATATTATTATTTATCTTTTAAGGCGGGTTCAATAAATTTTAACCGAGTACGAAGCAAAGGAGTTTTTTGATGGCAAAAACTATGAAAACAATCGACGGAGTTGCAGCATCGGCACATGTAGCATATGCCATGAGCGATGTATCTAATATCTATCCAATCACTCCATCATCGGGCATTGGTGAATTGTGTGATGAATGGGCGGCCAATGGACTTAAAAATATATTCGGGCAGACCCTGCTGGTACGCCAGCTTCAGTCCGAAGCCGGCGCATCAGCGGCACTGCATGGCGCCTTAGCTGCCGGAGCCTTGACCTCTACGTTTACTGCTTCCCAGGGACTGCTCCTGATGATTCCAAGTATGTATAAAATCTCAGGCGAGCTTCTCCCAGGAGTTTTTCATGTTACTGCCAGGGCAATTTCCACGCATGCGCTTTCCATTTTTGGAGATCACCAGGATGTTATGGCGGTCAGGCAGACCGGTTTCGGCCTTTTATCTTCCGCATCGGTTCAGGAAGTAATAGATCTGGGGCTGGTTGCTCATTTATCCTCAATTGAATCTTCGGTTCCTTTTGTGCATTTTTTTGACGGGTTCCGCACATCCCATGAGATTCAAAAGGTGGAAATGATAGATTATGATGATATGGCCAGGCTGACCAATATGGACGCGGTTGAAAAATTTCGTCAAAGGGCCGTAAACCCGGAAAGGCCGCAGATAAGGGGGACAGCACAAAATCCGGACATATATTTTCAGGGCAGAGAGACTGTTAACCCGTATTATGATAAGATTCCCGCCATTGTATCGGAAGAGATGAGAAAGGTCGGTGAGCTTACCGGCCGCAAATATAAGCTGTTCGATTATGTGGGTGATCCTGATGCGGAAAGAGTTATAATTTCAATGGGCTCTTCCTGTGAAACAATCGAAGAGGTTGTAAATTATATGACCGACAAGGGAGAGAGCGTCGGGCTTGTCAAGGTTCGTCTTTATCGTCCTTTCTCAACAGAACACCTTTTTGCAGCTATTCCTGCAACTGCCACAAGCCTCACCGTTTTAGACCGGACCAAAGAACCCGGAGCTCTTGGCGATCCCTTATATACGGATGTTTGTACTGCCTATATGGAACGTGGTGAAATGCCGACAATTGTTAGCGGCCGGTATGGGCTTGGATCCAAGGAATTCAACCCGGGCATGGTAAAAGCTGTTTTTGATAACATGAAATCTGCAGGCCCCAAAAATCATTTTACAGTAGGTATTATTGATGATGTTTCTAATACTTCTCTTGATGTGGAAGAAGGTTTTAATGTTGCGCCGGAAGGTACAATCCAGTGCAAATTCTGGGGCCTGGGGGCTGATGGAACAGTAGGCGCTAATAAGAGCGCTATTAAAATTATCGGCGATTATACAGATATGTATGCCCAGGGTTTTTTTGCATATGATTCCAAGAAATCGGGCGGTGTTACCATGTCGCATTTACGTTTTGGCAAAACCCCGATTCAATCTACTTATCTTATAAATTCCGCAGATTACATAGCCTGCCATAATCCAAGCTATGTTAATGTTTATGATCTTCTGGAGGGGATCAAAGATGGAGGAATTTTTTTGCTCAACTCTTCATGGACGGCAGATGATATGGAGACCAGGCTGCCTTCCGGGATGCGGCAGGAAATTGCAAGAAAAAAACTTAAATTTTATAATATTGATGCTGTAAAAATCGCAGCCGAAATCGGTCTTGGAGGCAGGATCAATATGATCATGCAGACCGTCTTTTTTAAACTTGCAAATGTTATTCCTGTTGACGATGCCATCGATTATTTAAAAGATCAGATCAAGAAGATGTTCGGGAAAAAGGGTGACAAGATCGTTAATATGAACTTTGCAGCCGTAGATAATGCCCTGGATAATCTTGTTGAAATTAATTATCCTGAATCATGGGCGGAAGCTGCTTTGACACAAGAGCCTTCTGCAGAGGTGCCGGAGTTTGTAAGCAAAGTAATGAATCCGATGCTGGCTCAACAGGGCGACAAGCTTCCTGTAAGCTGCTTTTCAGACGATGGCCTTTTCCCTGTGGCTACATCACAGTATGAAAAACGCGGTGTATCAATTAATGTTCCCGAATGGGTTCCGGATAACTGTATTCAGTGCAACCAGTGCGCAATGGTTTGTCCCCACGCAGCCATACGTCCGGTTCTTCTTACCGAAGATGAACTGTCTGATGTTCCTTCCGGTTTTGAAACAGTCAAGGCGCTCGGCAAGGATCTCAAGGGCTATTACTTCCGCATGCAGGTAAATGCTCTTGATTGCCTGGGCTGCGGGAATTGCGCTGATATCTGTCCTGCAAAAAAACCGGCTCTGGTTATGAAACCACTCGATACCCAGACGGAAATTCAGGTGCCGAATCATCAATATTCACTTAAACTGCCCGTGCGTGATAATCTTGTCAAGCGGAACTCTGTCAAGGGAAGCCAGTTTCAGCAGCCCTTACTCGAATTCTCAGGTGCCTGCGCAGGATGCGGCGAAACGCCATATACAAAGCTTTTAACCCAGCTTTTTGGGGAACGAATGGTAATAGGGAATGCCACCGGATGTACTTCAATCTGGGGCGGAAGCGCTCCGGCTATTCCGTATTGCGTTAATAAAGATGGTCACGGTCCTAGCTGGGGGAGTTCTCTGTTTGAAGACCCCGCTGAATTTACCTATGGTATGCTTTTGGGTGATCTGCAGCTCCGAAGAAAACTTGCTGATATGATAGGTGAAGCTTTAAATTCTGAAATTTCCCAAAATATTAAGGATGCCATGCAGGGCTGGCTGGATAACATGAAGGATCCGGCAGGTTCAAAAAAATATGGGGATCAGCTCAAAGAGCTTTTGCCTTCCGCTAAGGGTAATGGCCTGTTGAGTGAAATATTGAGCATGTCCAGACTCTTTACCAAAAGGTCATACTGGGTCTTTTTAGGGGATGGTTCCGCCTATGACATCGCTTTTGGCGGTATTGATCATGTGCTTGCCGCCGGAGAAGATATTAATATAATGATTTATGATACCGAGGTTTATTCCAATACCGGCGGTCAATCTTCAAAGGCAACTCCCACCGGGTCGGTAGCCAAATTTGCGGCTTCAGGAAAAAAGACCTGTAAAAAAGATATGGGCGCCATGGCAATGACCTATGGTTATGTTTATGTTGCAAATGTTGCCATGGGCGCAAACAAACAACAGCTAGTAAAAGCATTTGTTGAGGCTGAAAGCTATGACGGGCCGTCTATTATCATGGGTTACGCTCCATGTATAAACCATGGAATCAAAAAAGGTATGGGTAAAAGCCAGGAAGAAGAAAAACTCGCTGTTCAGTGCGGGTACTGGCCGTTGTATCGTTATAATCCTGTTCTTAAAGCTGAGGGCAAGAATCCTTTTATACTCGATTCAAAAGCGCCTGACGGCACACTTCAGGAATTTCTGGCGGGAGAGGTGAGGTATGCATCATTACAAAAATCCTTTCCGGAGGAATCAAAGAGACTCACAGCAAAGCTGGAGGAAGAGTATAACGAACGGTATGAAGCCTTAAAGCTGCTTGCTGACCCAATGTCTATTAGTAAGACGAACGAGGGGGAGGGGGAGTAGTTTAGGTTAAAATTTACAAAAAAGGCCGGATCTTGTTATGAGATCCGGCCTTTTTTTTGGAAACAGCAAATCATTGACAGCTTGTAAACTTTTAACAAAGTTCAGGTCTTATGTTAAAGATACAAGCTTCTCACTGGGATCGGGTTATCCTGATCGGATTGCTACAAATCAAAATGCGCCTTTATCTTAAAAACTTTTGTAGCAGGCAGGTTGATTATTTCCTTAATTCCTGTTTCTTTGGATATTGCCTTAAGTTTGTTTTTTATTTCATCCATAGTTGGGGCTATAAATGTAAACCATATATTATAATCATTATCCCGCTGATAGTTGTGCGTTACTCCAGGATACTTATTGACATGCATGCTGAATGATTCTATCCTCTCATCAGGAACCTTTGCAGCACACAAAGTACTAATAAACCCCAATTTTTCAGGAACAAAGTTGCCTCCAATGCGCCGTATTGTTCCGTTTGACATCATTTGTCTGATTCTTTTCAGCACAAGCTCTTCCGTAAGATCCAGTTCTGTGGCAATATCCTGATAGGGCTGTGTGGTAATAGGAAAATCTGACTGAATGCGATTGAGGATTTTTCTGTCTATATCATCCAATTCGGCCATTAGGCGCTTTTTTCCCTCCTATAGAGCTTAACATAATTCATTTCACAAGGATAGAGTGAGGAGATAATACAAAAAAGTATATCTCCGACCGATAACCCAGTGAAATTATTTATGTGACGCTCTATATATACAAAAAAAGCCCTGTTAATAGTAACAGGGCTTTTTTAAAATTATAAACTTAAAATTTTACAAATTATACACATCCGGTCGGTTTTGGCAGACCAGCCATTTTACATGCCCCTTTACCGGGTCCTGACGGGAAGAGCTCGTAAATATGTTTCAGCTTAAATTTGGTAACTTTGGAAAGAACTCTAACCATGGGAGCAATTCCGTTTTTTTCATAATAATCCTGCAACATATTTATTACTTTACGATGCTCATCGTTCAGTTCATCAATTCCTTCCTGCTGTTTTACGTACTGAATCCATTCTTCACATTTTCCCTCTTCATAGCTCTCTATGAATCCGTCTTCATCTATTGTGAAGGTTTTACCCATAAATTCTGCCTGTGCCATATAAATAGCCTCCTTGTTAATGATAGTATAATAATTGTTGGCCAACAGCCTAATTTTTTTATGAAAGTATAAAAATATAGCATTGTGTTGTTTCTGTCAAGTTACAAATTGAAATGAATCTTTTAAATTTAAAATTGAAGGCACTTCTCCTAATATTCCTTTGGGGTTTTATTAATCTGAGCAAGGGTAAAGACAGGCCCATCCTTGCACACAAGCTCTTTTCCGATATTACACCTGCCGCACATCCCTATACCGCACTTCATACGGTTTTCAAGGGACATGATTATATGATCATGTTCATAACCAAGTTTTTCCAGAACAGGCTGGGTAAATTTGATCATAATCGGAGGGCCGCAAATAATGGCATAAGAATCGGCATTGCCGGACGGAGCTTTTTGTTCAACAATTGTGGGAACAAAGCCGACGTTATATTTCCAGTCAGGATCATCCGTGCCGTCAACTGTTATATGCATCTTGATATCATCACGTTTCTCCCATTCCGCCAATTCTTCCCTGTAAAGCAGCATCCCCGGGCTTCTGGCGCCGTAAACAACATCGACATCCCCAAATTTATGTCTATTATCAGGGTGAAGCAGGTATATAATTGATGAGCGTAAAGTAGTGAATGCAAATCCACCACCGATTATTAAAATATTTTTACCCTCCAGTCGGTCCCAGGGATACCAGTTTCCTAATGGACCTCGGATACCCATAATGTCTCCCACTTTCATATTGTGAAGATGGGTGGTTACCAGGCCGGCCCGGTTGACCGTAAATGTGACGAAACCTTTTTCAACGGGAGATGAAGCAATTCCTATAGGTATTTCACCCTTTCCTGGAATGGAAAGTTCTGCAAATTGACCGGCTTCATACGTGAACTTTTCTTCATCTTCTTTATTTAAAAAAACAAATCTAAATGTTTTAAGGCTCTTATCTTCAGTTGCAATATCAATATCATCAATGCGAACCGGATAAGGCAGATATGGATTTATCATGGTTTTTCCTCTTTTGTTCGGCTTACACGGCAGGTTCGTAACTGTTCATCTTTTCACAGATGCTGCGTATGTCAATATTTACCGGACATTGGCGAACACACCTTCCGCATCCGACACACATTATTCCCTTTTCATATTTATCCACAAAATATTTCAGCTTGTGCATAAAACGCTGACGTACTCTCTGAACCTTTTCACCCCTCGGGTTATGTCCGGTTGTATGAAGTGTAAACAAGGGAAACATGCAACTGTCCCAATTTCGCATGCGAATACCGTCATTGCCGTGAACTTCATCCTGTATGTCAAAGCACCAGCATGTGGGGCATACAAAAGTGCATGTTCCACAGTTTAAACATGCAAAAGAAACATCCTCCCAAAAAGGCGCCGAATAAATTTCAAGGGTATCTTTTCCTTTTAGTTTATCAGTTCTGATTTTAGAGGTAATTTTGGCTTCAGCATCGCTTTTTTTTGATTCAAGATTTGATATATCACCTGCTTCTGTTTTCCAGCCGGCGGATTCTAAAAGAGCCCCCCCTTTTTCCGTTATCACTTTCGCAAGATAATGATCATCAAAGTCGATTAGAAGCAGATCAAGCCCTTCCTCGTTATAAGGGCCGCTGCCGGCAGTGGTACAAAAACACGTGCTGCAGGGATCATCACATGCCAGACCAACAAATGTCGTGGACTCATAGGCTTTAAGCCAGTAAGGGTCTTTATAATCGGGAGTATCAAAATTTAGTTTGACCAGTGTTAATGCTTTGGCGTCACAAGGCCTTAAACCTATTAAAGCCCGTGGTGAATAATCAGTATCAATCTCATTCATTATGTGGTGATCATCTTTTGACTCGTCAATTGTATATTTTAACATCACCTCCGAATGAGGGAAAACAATTGATTTCGCCGAAAGACGTGTGTTTGAATAACTCAGATCAGGCACTTCATCATTATCTAGCTCCTTAAAGCTATAAAATTTTTCCCCTTTGGCCGGTCCTGTCAACTTATAGGAGTCTCTAAGGTTTTCTAAACCTTCGGCCCAATCTGTTTTGTCAATCTTTATGACCTTCATAATATCTGCCCTTATTTTATAAAATCTTCCGGATCATCAGGTTTAAAGGTATCAAGCGGAGGCCGCTTATCAATGGTCAAGCCTGCTTCCCAGCCGTATAGATCAAAACAATCTTTTTCAAGCTTTTTAGTGAATTGCCTTACATCAATACCCATGGGGCAAGCGCTGACACATGCGCCGCAATCAGTACATCTGCCGGCGCAATGATACGCTCTTAATAAATGGAATGTCTTTATATCCGTTGGGTCCTGGCTTTTGCCTACCCACTGGGGCCTTGACTCATCCACGAAACATGTGGGGCAATAACATAGCGGGCACGCATTTCTACAGGCATAACAGCGGATACATTCAGCTAAAAGGTTGTCGAAAAAATTCCACTTTTCATCAGAACCCATTGCTTCTATTTTGCGGACATCCTCGTATCTATCCACATCTTTTTGCTCTTCAACTTTATCTGAAACAAGTTCATCATATATAACCGGGTTGCGATGTATGCAAATAGCACAATTATCTCTCAGCACGTCTGATTTATTAATTGTTTTTTCAAAATCCCGGCCTTTAACCAGAATATTATCATCTTCCTCTTTAACCTCGATAATATCCTTACCGATCGTTGAATACACCTTATTTTTATCTATCATTCCAGTACAAGGGACGCCGATAATTGTAAGCTGATCACGCTCGATTTTATTTTCAATAATATGATTAACGATATTTCGTGAATCACAACCCTTGGCCACTATACCAATTTTTTCTTTTCTGTTGGTCAAGTAGTTGGCAAGATTCATTACACAAAAACTATCCCAGACAAATTTGCCGACATCATCCGGTTCTTTTGCGGTGCAGGGCTCGTTAATCATCGGCATGGTACCTTTTCTAAAGCCTATAACCATGTCGACTTTTTTATCTGCTAAAAGCTGAGCCGATATTTTTTGTATCTTATCGATATATCCTGACATGTTAAGCTACCTTGGCATTGTCAATTACAAAACGTTTATTCGGTCCCAGAGCCTTAACCTCTTTGGTAACCTCATTTACGACTTCTACAAACTTTGTAGATTCAGCCGAAGAGATCCATGAAAAATGTAGGCGACCGGGTTCAATACCCATATGTTCCATCAGATTCGTAAAAAGTGAAAATTTTCTGCGAGCATAGTAATTACCTTCCAGGTAATGGCATTCACCAGGATGTCACCCGGACACCCAGACCCCGTCAGCGCCTTCCCGCAAAGCAGCAAGAGCAAACTTGGGGCTCATCCTCCCGGTGCATGGGATTCTGATTATGCGTATGTTCGGAGGATACTGCATCCTCCCGACACCTGCCAGGTCTGCAGCTCCATAACTGCACCAGTTACAAAGAAAACTGACTATTTTTGGTTCCCAATCAGACATTATTATATCTCCTTTTATTAAAAAACTTTGCTAAGCTGCCTCATTCAGAGCAAAGATCTGCGCAAAAATCTGATCATTATCAAAGCCTTTCAGATGAATGGCACCTGATCTGCAAGATGCTACACATAGACCACAGCCTTTACATAAAACCGGATTTATTTCAGCTTTTCCGGCAAAGGGGCCTGCCTCGGTAATTAAAGGCGCTGAATAAGGGCAGATGGAAATACAGACCCCGCAGGAGCTGCATTTAAAAGGCTCTGTTTTTGCAACCGTCCCGCTGGTATTAACTATTTCCTTTGAAAGTAAGGTTACCGCGCGTGATGCAGCAGCCTTGCCCTGCGCTATTGATTCATCTATCGGTTTAGGATAGTGTGCCATTCCGCAGAGAAAGACTCCGTCGGTTGCAAATTCCGATGGACCGAGTTTGGCATGTCTTTCAATAAAAAAACCGTCCTCATTCATTGCAACCTTGAAAAAATTAGCCAGAGTTTCATCCCTGTTCGGAATAATAGCTGTAGCAAGAGTAAGAAGGTCGGCTTCAATTATTAAGGGAATATCAAGCACGTGATCAGTAACTTTCAGGAAAATTTTATTATCTTGGACGTCAACTTCAGGCTTCGCATTGATATTATATCTTATAAATATAATTCCGGCTTCACGAGCCTTTTTGTAAAGATATTCCCGCTCACCATATGTTCTTATATCCCGGTAGAGTATATATATATTCATATCAGGATTAATTTTTTTCAATTCCAGAGCATTAGAGATCGAATGGGTACAGCAAACCCTGGAACAGTATGGCCGGCCGGGCTCACGTGAACCGACGCACTGAATGAATACAGCAGAATTTATATCTTTTAAGGAGGGATCCTGATCAATAAATTTTCTATCAAGTTCAAGACTTGTGAGAATCCGCGGGTCTTTACCATAACTATACTCATCCGGCATAAATGGAACCGCTCCGGTTGCAAGAACTGCAATTCCGTGATCAAGAATTTGAGCCTGTGCGTCCCTGTCGCTAGTTGTAATTGTGGATTTGAAATTTCCTACAAAGCCTTCGACTTCGGTAAGCGTGGAATTTAGATGCAGGTTTATTTTATCATTATTATTAATTTCATCAATAAGCGCTAACAGGTTTTCCTGCACATTTTCTTCATTGATTGTTTTATAAAGATTAAGCGCCTGTCCTCCCAGTTGTGAGCTCTGTTCGACAAGATGAGTCTCGTATCCCTGATCCGCAAGGCTTTTGGCTGAATTCATTCCGGCAATACCTCCGCCCAGAACCAAAGCTGTATGAGTGACCTGAAGCTCGGCTTCTTCCAGGGGTTCCATCAGGGCAACCTTGGTAACTGCCATCCTTACAAGATCTTTGGCTTTTTGCGTTGCAAGCTCCGGACAATTTTTATGCACCCAGGAAGCCTGGTTCCTTATGTTTGTCATTTCAAAGAGATATTTGTTAAGACCGGCGTTGACCAAGGTCTCCTGGAACAGCGGTTCATGTGTTTTGGGTGTGCAGGCCGCTACTACAACACGATTAAGATTTTTAGTTTTGATGATTTCGGTCATCGCATCCTGGGTATCCTGCGAACATGTATAAAGATTGTCATCAACATATTCAACATACGGCAAAGTAGCCGCATAATCCCTGACTCCGGGCACATCAATAACTCCGGCTATATTAATACCGCATTTACAGACAAACACGCCTATCCTGGGCCGATCGCCGGTTACATTTATTTCAGGAACTTCTTCTCTGATTTTTGTCAAACTGTTTCGTGACGCGTTCAGTATCTCCCCGGCAGCAGATGCGGCCGCACTTGCATCAACAACAGATTGAGGAATATCTTTAGGCCCTTGAAAAGCCCCACATACAAAAATTCCGTCTCTTGATGTTGAAACAGGGGCAAAAGGAGAGGTTTTTGCAAAATTACCAGGTGTTAACTCTACCTCAAGAGTAGATGCAAGTTCGGCAACTTCAGGTGATATTTCCAGACCAACGGATAGGACAACCAGGTCAAACCGCTCTACAATAATTTTTCCCTTTTCATCCGTATAACGAAGGGAAAGATTATTTGTATCAGGATCTTCCTCGACGGTATGTATTCTGGAGCGTATAAACCTAACACCCTCTTTTTCCCTGGCATTGTCATAATACCGCTCAAATTCTTTGCCGAATGTGCGCATGTCCATAAAAAATATAGCGGCATCCAGTTCATAATCAGCATGTTCTTTTGCTATTACCGCTTCTTTAACCGCATACATGCAGCAGACCGATGAGCAGTAACCGTTGTCGCATCGGTTATTATCCCTGGAACCGATACATTGCAGCCAGGCGATTTTTTTGGGCTCTTTACGGTCTGACGGGCGGAGAAGGTGCCCCTGGTAGGGGCCTGTAGCGCTTAGAATCCGCTCCATCTCCATAGAGGTAATAACATTCGCAAAATTTGAGTATCCATAAATGTCAAACTTTGAAGGATCAAAAGGCTTGAATCCGGGACTTAGAATAACGGAACCGACATCAATTTCTTTATCATGGGGTTGATCATTATGTATAATGGCGTCAGCGAGGCAGGCATCCACGCATTGAAAGCATTCCGAACAATAACCACAATTCAGGCAGCGATCAGCTTCTGCTTTACCGGATTCTTCATCATAGCCTAGTTCTACTTCATCAAAATTCCGGGCTCGTTTTTCAATTGCCAGTTCAGGCATATGTTTTCTTGGATTTACAGGTTCATTTACAGGTATAGCCTGATAATCAGAATTTTCAATGGTAATAGGGCCGACGGGATTGCGACCTGCAGAGAGATCCTGACCGTCAAGATAACGAATAATAGATTCAGCAGCTTCCCGCCCTGCCGCAATAGCGGCAATGGCAATCGAAGGGCCGGTCTGCATGTCTCCGCCTGCGAACAGGCCGTCACGATCTGTTGCAAATGTAAGCGGATCCACCTGAATTGTACCCCACCTGGTAAAATTCAAGTCTGTAACATTTTTGATAGTGGAGTCATCAAGCCTTTGGCCAATGGCAGGAATCAGTTGATCGATATCTATTAGATATTCGCTGTCTTTAATGGGCACCGGCCTGCGCCGTCCGGATGCATCAGGTTCGCCAAGTTCCATTTTGATGCACTTCAGCCCGCAGACCAAGCCGTCTTTGGCAAGCGCCTCCTCCGGCGCAGCAAGGTAGGCAATCTTTACGCCCTCATCCTCTGCGGCTTGAATCTCTTCTTCCCAGGCAGGCATTTCATTACGTGTACGACGGTAAATAATTTGAACTTCATCCGCGCCAAGTCTTACAGCGCAACGCGCTACGTCAATGGCAACATTTCCGCCGCCTATGATGGCAACTTTTCGCCCGATATCAGTTTTGCCTGTCAGGTTTACTTCTCTTAAAAAATCTACTCCCTGACGAACGCCGTTTGTTTCTTCTCCGGGGATACCGAGTTTTATACCCTTATGCGCGCCAAGAGCAAGATATACAGCTTTATAACCCTGGTTAAAAAGATCATCTACACTCAAATCCGGGCCCAACGGGCTGTTGGTTTTAATTTCTACACCCAGATTGGTAATGATTTCAATTTCATTATCAAGAATCTGCCTGGGCAGACGATGATCGGGGATCCCGACCCGCAACATGCCGCCCGCTTCCGGCAGGGCTTCATAAATGGTGGCTTGAATACCTTTGCGTGCCAGATGATAAGCACTGGAAAGTCCGGCGGGACCGGAACCGATAATGGCTACTTTTTCATCTCTTGCAGGGGCGCATTGAATCTCAATCCCGCGCGGATCAAATTGATCGGCTGCCAGCCTTTTAAGATTACGGATTGCAACAGGTTCATCAACATCACACCTGCGGCAGGCATCTTCACATTCGTGCGGACAGATACGTCCAAGCACTCCCGGCAATGGAAGATCTTCCATTATTATTTTCAAGGCTGCCTCATATTTGCCCTGCTTTACCATCTGAACATAGCCTTGAACATTCAGACCGGCCGGGCATGCAAGACGGCAGGGCGCCTTGTCGGCTTTTTTTATGGAATAAGCACCCGGAATAGCCTGGGCATATTGTTTATAAATTGCTTTCCATGATGTAAGCCCTTCATCATAATCATTCGGAATATCAACAGGGCATACCGTTTCGCATTCACCGCAGCTTGTACACTTGTTAATATCTATGTACCGGGCCTTTTGCTTGATTTTTACCTTGAAATGCCCGGCGCTCCCTTTGATGGATTCAAGATCTGAATATGTGATAAGCTCTATATTTAAATGCCGGCCGACCTCGACCAGTACTGGAGAAATAATTCACATGGCACAGTCATTGGTGGGAAAAGTCTTGTCCAGCTGGGCCATTACTCCTCCAACAGAAGGTGTCTTTTCCAGAAGATATACATAGTATCCTGAATTAGCCAAATCCAGTGCGGATTGCATACCCGCAATTCCTCCGCCTACAACCAAAACCGAACCAATAATATTTTCAGACATCATTTTTCTCCTAATTGAGCATAACCCTTTCTAAAGTATAGCTTTCAAATCTATTGACAGATCATTGTTCGTTCCATGAAAGATTGCTTAATATTAACAAATTATGCCATTTTGTGCAATAAAGTGACCTAATAAAAATTCTAAATTTTTTCAAGTTCAAGAAAGGCGACTAAATTTCAAATCAGGTTCAACCATATGAATATATTAAATATTTTAAGTGTTAAAAATTTGAGACTGACGCAGAAGCTGGGAAGCTTAACAGTTCTCATCCAGAGACCAAATATCAATATTTTATTTGGCCCATAATGTATCAGATTGAAAACAATATCACAAAATTAATTTTAAATGTTATCATTATAAATATAAAAATGTCAACTGAAATGTATTGTTAATCCGGCAAACGTATTTGACAAACTGCAGCAAAGTGGAATGAAATTATTTTAGAGCGTGTGCTTTAATATACGACGAGTTCGCATGATTTATATATTTTCAGATTATATTTGATCACCAGTGAGCTCCATTAGTTATTGAAAAGGTACCCTTGATTTTGCAAATTGTACGCTTGGGCTACAATTTCCTGGAAAATCCTTAAAAACATTCTTGAACTGAAATCGATATAGATGTAATCTCTTTTTAGAAATATAGATTGTCAGATAATTACCCGATTTTAAAATTGGGCACAATAATATGGGAAGGTAGGAGTTCAAAATCTTGAACCCCTACTCCGATGACCGATAACGCAGTGAAATTATTTATGTGATAATCTATATATAATTTCTGAAGGGATATAAGGTTACAGCGGGACCAATAAAAAATAATCTGTTATCCGGATGGATGTGCGCAAATTAAACCCAAAAAAGATACCTGCAATTTCTGCGGCTGAAAAATTCGCCTTCCTGCTTTATAATATGGGGTGGAATTTGGCCATACCTTTACTCCGGATAAACAGCAGGATTAAAGACGGATTTGAGCAGCGGATTCTAAAAAAAGGATTGCCTGGGGTAGATCTATGGATACAGGCTGCGTCGGCCGGGGAGGCCTATCTTGCCTGGAATTTTGTAAAAAATTTGAGATTCGTCCCTTATTTAAGAATATTGATAACATCCAATACCAGGCAGGGGATTGAAATACTTGCCCGGGCGGCTGATGATATTATGCGATCTGAAAAAGGGAAAAAAATATTTATATCTTATTTTCCCTTTGACAAGCCTGCCATAATGAAAAAGGCCGTTAAGGAGGTTCGTCCGAAATTAATGATCCTGCTGGAGACGGAAATCTGGCCGGGCCTTATGATGGCTTTAAAAAAGACAGGCTGCAGGATTGTTATCATAAACGGCAGGATAACCTTGAAAAGTTTTAACAGGTATATACTTTGGCATTCTCTATTCAGCAGATTGAGCCCGGACAAAATTTTTGCCGTTTCTGCTCCTGATGCAGAACGGTTCACCCTGCTGTTCGGCAAAGAGCTTGTCGCAACTATGCCGAATATGAAATTCGACCGGCTTAACAGCCCATTATCCGATGATGAAAACAGGGATTTAAATAATTTATTGCCATCAAACACTCCTTTTATTGTACTTGGTTCAGTAAGAAGCGAGGAAGAAGATCAGGTTCAGGAAATTATCCTGCATCTGCTCAAAAGACGGCCGGATATAATTATCGGGCTCTTTCCCAGGCATATGCATAGAATCGGAACCTGGGAGGAAAGGTTGAATCATATATCTGCAACATCGGTACTGCGATCTAAAATAGATAAAACAGTATCTTCCGGCACGGTAATTTTATGGGACGTTTTCGGAGAACTGGGGGCGGCATATGGAATATCAACGGCAGCATTTGTCGGCGGTAGTCTTGCCCCCCTTGGCGGGCAAAATTTTCTGGAAGCGGTTGTATCCGGTGTGGTTCCTGTAGTAGGCCCTTATTGGGATAATTTTGCCTGGATCGGTGACGAGATTTTTGAGCAGGGGCTTGTTACAAGCGCAGCTAACCCGATTAATGTCATCGATATGTTAGAAAAAAATATTAATAAACCGGAACAGCGCGATAAAGTGCGCGACTCGATAGGCAAATATATTAAAGAGCGTCAAGGTGGAACTGAAATTGTATGTTCTTATGTAGAAAAATTTTTGAAGGAGAAAAATTTTTGAAAAATATTCCGGAATGCTATGGGATCATACCAGCCCGATACGCTTCTACAAGATTTCCTGCCAAGCCTCTGGCCGACATTCTCGGCAAACCGATGTTCTGGCATGTTTTTAAACGCGCCGCCCAATGTCCCGAGCTGTTAAAAACAGTTCTGGCAACAGATGACACAAGGATATATTCTGCTGCGGAAGAACTTGATGTGCCCGTTGTAATGACCAGGCCGGATCATCCCAGCGGCACCGATAGGGTAATGGAGGCGGCTGATATTCTTGATCTTCCTGGGGATGCCGTTGTTGTAAACATACAGGGAGACGAACCTGCGATGAAACCGAAAATGTTGACGGAGCTTGTTGAGCCTTTTGTAGATTCCGAGATACTTGTAACAACAATGGCAAAAAAAATACGCGCAGAGGATGCTGAAAACCCTGATCAGGTTAAAGTTGTTTTCGGAGAGAATAACAGAGCGCTTTATTTTTCCAGATCGATTATTCCTTATGCACGGGATGACGAAAAGCCTGAGCTTTACGGACATATAGGATTATATGCTTTTCGTATGAAAACTCTTAAAAGATTTGTTTCTATGCCAGCCGGCAGGCTTGAAAATACGGAAAAGCTGGAGCAATTGCGTTTACTGGAGAACAATATACCGATCCACATTGTTGTTACAGATTATCAAAGTATCGGGGTGGACCGGCCGGAAGATATTAAAAAGGTCATAAAAGCCGTTTCTTTATGAAGGAACTGAAATATAGATTTTCAGATAATTACCAGATTTTAAAATTGGGCACAAGGCCAGGGGGGTAGGGGTTCAAAATTTTGAACCCCTACTTAGACGACCGATAACGCAGTGAAATTATTTATGTGAAAACCTATAAACGGTGCATAATAATGATTCGGAGTTGGAAGCAAGGGTGGTGGCAGCCCCTTTTAACAAAACTCATGCGTCAGGGATGTGAGCCGTATCCTAATAACCAAAAAAATGGAGCAGAACAATATGGCGGACAAAAAAGCAGATTTGACCGGATCAAATTTGGCAGGAGCTGATCAGTATCGGAGGAGGTATCGGACAGTCCAGAACTTTTATGTATCTGTTACGCGCGGCTCATATCGGAGAGGTTAGCGTCTCTGTATGGCCAAAGGTCCTAAAGGATATGTGCGCGAAGAAAAACATACATGTGTTGGAATAAGGCTAAAAAATTATACATATGAAAGGAGATTTACAATGGAAAAAATTTTGATCGTTGGCTGTAAAAAAGCTATGGATAATGTTTGTATCGCATGTTCAAGGTGTCTGGTCGCTTTTAATCGAAGAGAGGGTGAGTTCAGCCGTTATAAAGATGATGACGTCGAACTTGTCGGCCTGCTGAATTGTGGCGATTGCCCAGGCGCGACAATCGTAACAAGATTAGCTCAAATCAATCTTTGGAATAAACCGATGGGAGAAAAAATAACCAAAATACATGTTGCCGCTTGTATAGAAGACCACTGTCCTTATAATGAGATGATTATAAACAAGATAAAAGCTAAATCAGGCGTGGAGGTGATTATAGGTGCGCATCCCTACAAGCCGAATGATATTTTTGCATAGATATATAGATTTCCACATAAATAATTTCACTGCGTTATCGGTCGTCGGGGTAGGGGTTCAAAATTTTGAACCCCTACCCCCTCTGGCCTTCCCAAAACCATTATCTTAAAGCATATAGCGCCTGAATGATCAAGATAGGGATAGCTTAAAAAACATGCAAATTAGGGAGGTGTGTGATGATTGTCGGCATACTTAAGGAGATAAAGTCGGCGGAGAATCGTGTTTCCATGACTCCTGCGGGAGTTGAGACGCTTGTTCAAAACAGCCATGCGGTTCTTGTGGAAAAAGACGCCGGCAAAGGCACCGGTTTTACCGATAACGATTACGTTAAAGTCGGCGGAGAAATTGTAGCTTCTCCCGGGGAAATCTATAAGCGGGCGGATATGGTTATGCATGTCAAGGAACCTTTGCCTTCGGAATATGATCTTATCAGAAAAGATCAGATTATATTCACTTTTCTTCATCTTGCAGCCAATGAAAAATTGACCCGGGCGCTGATAAAGAGCCGGTCGGTATGTATCGCCTATGAAACAATTCAGAAACCGGACGGGTCTCTGCCGCTTCTGACCCCCATGAGTGAAATCGCCGGCCGGCTTGCAGTTCAGCAGGGAGCCGGATTTCTGGAAATGACTCATGGCGGTCGCGGCGTGCTTCTAGGGGGCGTGCCCGGAGTTAATCCGGGCACAGTTGTTGTTATAGGCGGCGGGACAGCCGGCATCAATGCAGCCAAAATGGCCTGCGGTTTGGGTGCCAAAGTATATCTGCTTGAAATCAACCTGGCCAGGCTTCGCTACTTAAGCGATGTAATGCCGAAAAATTGTTTTCTTATAATGTCCGGTCCGGCAGCTATTCGCAAGTTTGTCAAAAAAGCCGATCTTGTGGTTGGCGCTGTGCTTAGCCCGGGAGCCAAGTCCCCCCTGCTGGTCACTCGGCCGATGCTTAAAACAATGAAAAAAGGCTCGGTAATAGTTGATATCGCTATTGACCAGGGCGGCTGCTTTGAAACTTCAAAGCCCACCACCCATATAGATCCTGTTTATACTATCAACGGTGTGCTGCATTACTGTGTCGCCAACATACCCGGTGCCGTTCCCATAACATCTACAATCGCTTTGACCAACGCAACGCTGCCATATGTAGTTGAGATCGCCGACAAGGGCTGGAAAAGGGCGGCGCGGGAAAATCCTTCGATAGGTTCAGGCCTAAACGTGGTTGACGGAAAGGTTACATGCAGGGGAGTTTCCGATGCTTTTGGCCTGGAATATATTTACTTTGAAAGCATGATTGAAAGCAGTCTTTAATTAGGGTCGTTCCGGCTTGAAGCAAATAAACGGGTATTTTCTTGACGACACCGGCATGTCCTTAATGGTGAGTTTTTCTAAAAGTTTTTTTCGGGAGGTGGCCTGCTTCGACTTGGAGGCGTTGAAACTGAACCGCTGTATAAAAGCCTTCAGTTCATTGGCCCGGTCAGTGGTTTTCTTGTTTCCCTCCTGTTTCTGTTTCAGATTTAGTTGGCTGGCCTGGTACCAGAAATCGTAGTTCCCCATGTACACCGAGATCTTACCAAAATCGATATCTGCAATGTGTGTGCAGACCTGGTTCATGAAATGACGGTCATGTGACACTACGATTACCGTGTTCTGGAACCTGTAGAGAAACTCCTCAAGCCAGGCAATGGACTTTATGCCCAGGTTGTTGGTGGGTTCGTCCAGAAGGAGGACGTCCGGGTTTCCGAACAGGGCCTGGGCAAGAAGCACTCGCACCTTTTCCCCGCCCTCGAGTTCCTTCATCTTTTTCTGATGCATCTCTTCGATAATGCTCAGATTGTTTAAGAAAACCGCCGCTTCAGACTCTGCCTCATAGCCGCCCATCTCTGCGAATTCAATCTCAAGCTCACCTGCTCTGATTCCGTCCTCTTCGGAAAAATCTGGTTTATTATAAAGAGCTTCCCTATCTGTCATAATTCTGTACAGCTTTTCATGGCCCATTATTACAGTGTTTAAAACAATCTCCTCGTCAAAGGCAAAGTGCTCCTGTTTTAAAACCGCGATTCTCTCCCTGGATCCCACGGAGACGGTTCCCGAGTCCGGTTCTATATCCCCAGAAAGAATTTTCAAAAATGTGGATTTTCCTGCTCCGTTGGCGCCGATGAGTCCGTAACAGTTGCCTGGTGCAAATTTGATATTAACGTCTTTGAACAGAACCCTCTTGCCGTAGGCGAGGGTAACATTGGTGGTGCAAATCATTGTTGTTTTGTTTCCTTTTCGTTAAATATTAAAAACCACAGGAACGGATCCTGTGGCTCAAAAAACATAGGTACGGATTGCGCAACTCTTGGTTGCCATTTTTCCCAAGTAGGTTGAAGGTTCAGAGGTATCAGCCTGACACAAACTTTTTGAGAGAACTTTAGGAATGTTAAGGAATGTTAAGAGGGATATATTTTTTAGTAAAAAATAATTAAAATAACAAGTCTATTTTGATATTTTGCCGGGAAATGAACATATCAATAGTATAAAATGTATGCGACATACAATATTTATCAGTAGTGTCCGGTTAAGTTTTTGCATATAGCATTTGCTCTTTGATAATCAGATTATTAGACCATACGTTTTTTTCGTCAGTACGTAATTCGTTCTGGATGGTATTTCTAAGCTGACGAATCCTCTTTATTGATACAGGTTCATTAAACTGTTCATGGCAGTATATGGCCATAAGCAGGTAGGTTATTAACCCCGCAAGGATTTGAACCATCAGGCCATATCTACTGTGAGCAATCAAGTGGTACACTTTTAAATGTTTCTTCCACCATTTGAAAAAAGTTTCGATATCCCATCTAAGCTTATAAACGGTTGCAACCTGCTCGGCTGTAAGATCATAACGATCAGTTGCCACAAAATATTTGACACCGGCAATTTTATAACCAACCAGTCGAACCGGCTTTCTGGTCTGGTTTACCCCAGGAGTGCCAAGAAGAACCACAGCATCATAAAAAATATAGCTGTCGGGATCAACAGGCTGCTCTTTGATAATAGTTCTTGTTGTTTTCGCTTTGATGCGGCAAACAAAATGTTTTTTTTCATCCTGAAGAAGATCAAAATCCTTATGTGATTGATACCCCCGATCCATGATTCCTGTTTGGCCTTTTGTAAGGATAGACCTGACAAAGGGGCGTTCAGCGCCATTTCCATTTGTCAGATGAATTTTTATAGGAATCTTGCGATTGACATCAAAGCCGAAATGGCCTTTTGCTTTTTTAGCGCCTTTTCTGTAATCAGCCCAGTACATGGACAGAACTGCATCAATTAAAGATCCATCAATGGAAACGAGTTCACCGAGATCTGAATAATTTGATGGTAAAGCATTTTGTGCCTGGCTGCAAAGAGCTTGAAAAACATATTCAAGCTGTTCAAGCCCTCGAGAATTGATAATTTCGGAAAAACTGCTACGACTGATCCCTCCATCTGGAGCGACACATTCTTTGGCAAAATCGTCTTCTTTAAGGTGTTGAATAAGATCACGAGCTGATTCATGTTCTTGTAGATGGAAAAATATCAGTGCGTGAAGCTGATCTTCAAAAGTCATTTTCAATGGCCTGTGACCTCGGGATTTAAGCTGTGGCGTGTCAGGAAAAATCTTTTGCAAAGGTTTGAGAAATCGAGCATGAGATTGGGGATTAAAATTCTTTTTTGGGATATTGAATATGTCCATTTTTGTCTTAACTCCTTGTTATAATTATATTTTATAACAAAACGATAAAAAATTTTTATTTGGTTTGTCAAGTAAAAAATGAACATTTTTCTAATTTTTTTATCCCATATAACATGCAAAAACCTAACCGGACACTACTGAATATTTATAGTTACTTGGAGTCAGGTTTGTTTTTAAATAGGATGTAACTTGATTCACATTGTATACAATAACAGGAACGTATAACCAATCATCGGACTGGAAGAGGCGCAGTGGCCTTACTGGCAAGGCTTTAGGCAAGCCGCACGAATATAAATTATCCGTCAATCTATAGATTGTCAGATAATTAATTTCACAAGGGTAGAGGAAAAAAATCTTAGGGAGGGCGTTGTAAGATTGCGATCGTCAAATCTGTTCATTTATGTTGATGAATTCTGTCCATAATTTTTTAAACCCGATTATGCTAGTACTGTCCGTAGTCCTTATCTCAAATGTGGGGCCCTTGATATTAAGACGCACGTTAGTGAATATTGTGGTCAGATGATACAGGAATTTATCAAAACCAGTCTCCTGATTTTTAAAAAAAGGAATTTTTTCATCAAGAAGATCGGCAGATACGGTGACCCTGACTATTTCCCGGATTACCTGTTCAGGTGAAGAGTTTTTATCTATGCCCTTAAAAGGAAGGCCGCATCGGCAGGGATCGGTATTGTTCCATATCTCCCTACGTTTTGCCTTCATTTTAAAATCATCTAGTTTAGTCATTGCGCATAGATTTAAGAAAAGAGGGACGATTTCCTCTGCAAAGCGAATGAGCACATGGAAGTGTATGGAAGCTGTACCTTTCATCATTTCACGGCCGCGGGTTCCGCTTTCAGAGAGCCGTTGGTGGAGTTCGATGTAGCGTTGTTCTGTAAGGCACAGGGGTGAATCCTCCCGGTTCGGTATATATCCTGTAGTTATATAATCTATCCCGAACTTCTGTTTGATATTAAAATTAGTCTGCTCAATCATAAAAAGTATCCGGTTTAATTTGTCATGCTCATCAGGCAGAAGTGGGCTGCTGTGGTATTCTATCTGACCGCCCGGTTCAAATGCAATATAAACGCCGGATGAATTTATGAAGCTGCCATTCTTCCTTGAAAAGCCGCATTCAGGCAGAAAAGAGTAAAGTTTCTCCATAAATTCAAGGTTCAAAGGAGCGGATGGTATAAATTCATACTCAAAGCCGTATGTTCTTGGGCCTGAAGGCGCTTTATTCAAAATGAGGGTCAGCAGCTTATCGGCATGTGCATGTATAAGTTTGTTCAGTGTGTCAGGGGTCATTATAAATCCAACTTTATTTATTTTTAACAGAAAAATTCATTGTACCATAAAGTAAAAATAATAATGGAAAATATTCTGTCTGCCTCGGAAACAAGGGTCTGGGGTCCTATTCCGCACGCAGTAATTTTGCTCATATGTTCCCGCGTAATCTCTTGATTCAGGATACCTTGCTGCTTTATAATACTGCCAAGCATTATCTCTTGCAGGAAATCAGGGAGAGTGTCGGGTTTCGCGAACCAGTCTGCGAGCGGGATCGTAAAAGGCTGTTTTTTTCTGAAAGCTGTTTCATGATCCAGCACGGAGAAGTCGGTATACGCGTGACTGCAAATAAATTTTTCACGGCATTCGTCAATGTTGACTTTGAATCCGACCGGGAGCGTCGCCGCGAATTCTGCGAGTCGGTAATCAAGAAAAGGAGTCCTTGTCTCAAGCGAATGTCTCATGGAAAGCTTGTCAAGACGTAGTATAACATAGTCAGGAAGCCTTGCGCGAATCTCGAAAGCGATGGCCGTATTTAATGGATGCTCCCTGCCGCTAAGGCGCGGAAGTGCGTCCCCAGGAAAAGAGTTGTCGGCAGTATCCCGTCCAATCAGTTGCTTTAGTTCATCATTGCTGTAAAGTATTTCACTTTGTATGTAACGCCTTGCCGGGTCTTTGTGCCGCACCGCAAGATACGGCTTAAGTTCAGGAAAAGTGTAATCAAGCTCCTTTTGCCGGCTGGATGAAAGCGTGTGGTATCGGCATGCTGCCGCTTCGATAAGAAATTTTCGGTATCCGCCAAAAATCTCATCTGCGCCTTCGCCGGTAAGTACCACCTTTAGCCTGTCTCCTGCCAACCTGCAAACCTGGTCTGTTGGAAGAATGGTTCCCAGTGAAATCGGTTCTTCTATAGACCGTACAATTTCAGGAAGTTGGTCAAGGGCCCGGCGGCTGCAGAGTTCCATGTACAGTCTTGCTGAAGAAAAGCGGCTGTTGTTAGCTTTTAAAAATTTTTTTACATTAAGGAGCTCATTATATTTTTCCTCTTCAAAAGAAATAGTGAAAAGGCTTATGTTCGGCTTCCGGTCGGCGGCCATTGAAGCAACCGCGGAAGAATCAATGCCGCCACTCACAAGGGCCCCTACTTCAACATCCGAGCGGAGTCTTATATTTACAGCGTCTGAAAGAAGAGTATGAAATTTTTCCTTTGCATCGGTAAAAGAGATTTCAGGAACATCTATGTCAAATTTATATTCCCAGTAACGTTTTATGGCATATGCACCTGAGTTAAGATCAAATGCGAGATATGAGCCGGGCGGCAGCTTTTTTATATTTTTAAACATCGTCTGTTCACCCGGGAGATACCGGTAGGTGAAATACGCAGCCAGGCCGGCCTGGTTAAGTTCCAGCGGAAGACGGCTACCGGCAATTAGGGGCTTTATTTCAGATGAAAAAGCGAAACAATCGTCTGTTTCCGTGTAATATAAGGGCTTTATGCCGAAGCGGTCCCGAAAAAGTATGAATCTGTTTCTTGGTTGGTCAAATATAGCGCCGGCATACATGCCGTTGAGCTCCTGCAGAAAATCAATACCTTTTCTTCGGTACAGGTGCAGAGCGACTTCTATATCTCCTTTAGATATAAAATCTTCGCCGGACACCCCGGGTTTAAGCTCAATGTAGTTGTATATCTGTCCGTTGCAAATAATAGTGGAACCGTCTTTTGGGCAGGTAATAGGCTGCATGCCGGTTTCAAGGTCAAGAATGGAGAGCCGGACAAAACCGAAACCGAGCCAGCCGCGGTTTACCTGAAAGATATTCTCTTTTTTGTCGTCAGGTCCCCTGTGGCGCAGAAGCCCGCCCATTTTTTCGAGTCGCCGCAGAATTTTTCCCTTTGAAAGGGAAGTTGAAACAATTCCGTATATTCCGCACATATGAAAAATCTCTTTCTGCGAATTTATTTTTGCGCGAGCCCTAAGAGCAGGTATCACAGGTTATGTATTTTGTGTGATCGACAATAGTGATTTCCAGCAGTCAAGTTCGGTGTTATGGGGAAGCCCTCTTTTATGCAGAATGGAAATAATTTTTTTATCGCTGAATCTTAAAGTCGGATTTATTTTTAATTCATCTTCAAGTGTCGAAAAAACATATTTTGGGTCATACTTTTTAAGAAATCCGTCAATATGGATATTATCCGGCTCTATCGATTTTGCAGTTTCCAGGTATTCCTTCACGTAGTCGTGCCCCGCATAAATCCTGGTGTCGTGGGGTAGGGGTAGTATGAGTTTAATAGACCGTAAAAAACCTTCCTGGTCACCAGTAAAGCATCTCCCTACCTTTCCGGTAAACAGGGTATCTCCGGAAAGAAGTATGTTTTTAAAATAATAGACTACTGAATCATGTGTATGGCCTGGAGTGTGGTAAACATGGATTTGATTACCTTCAAGTTCGAATTCTCCCTTTTTTATAAGATCAGAGATTTTAAGATGTTCCGCTGCAGTTGAACCCAAAAGCGCCCTGTTGCCGGAAGTATGGTCAGGATGGGTATGCGTGTTCAAAACATATTTAAGTTCAATGTTGTGATGTTTTAAAAAAGAAAGTATCTTCTCGACGGCACCACCATCTATGGCTGCTGCAAATTTTTCTCCATAAATAAGATAGCCCAAATTATCTTCTGAATAACGGAATTGTTTTAGTTTCATATTATGAGACGGGTCAGGTCTTCCTCCTTGCCGGATTTACACTTTCACAGGGGGGTCTTATACATAAAATGAGCTTATCTGTCAAGAATGAAGACCATGACCCAATGCCCCTTGGGGTTGTTTGGTTCATCAATAATCCGAACTTATAGATTTCCACATAAATAATTTCACTGCATTATCGGTCGTCGGAGTATTACAATACGCCTTCCTCCCTCTGGCCTTGTGTAATTAATTATCTGAAAATCTATAGCCACTAAAAAATATAAGATTATCTTTCACATCAGCCTTTATGCTGCTTCCTTTTTGGATATTCCCTTTGAGTATCTCCATTGAAAGCGGATTTTCCAGATGTCTCTGTATGGCTCGCTTTAATGGACGTGCGCCGTAAGAGGGGTCGTATCCTTCTTTGGCAAGCAGCGACCTTGCGGAATTCGAAAGAACAAGGTTAATATTCATATCGGCAAGCTTGGCACCGAGTTTTTCGACTTGAATCTCGACTATCTCCCCGATCTGTTCAATAGTCAGATTATGGAATATGATCGTTTCATCTATCCTGTTAAGAAATTCCGGCTTGAAATTTGCGCGTAACGCTTCCGTGATTTTTTGCTCCATTTCTTCCCGTTTTTGTCCCGTCAACTCCTGTATCCAACGGCTGCCTATGTTTGAGGTCATGATTATTAGAGTATTTTTAAAATCTACGGTTCTCGCATGTCCATCTGTCATGCGTCCGTCATCCAGTATTTGCAGCAGAATATTGAATACATCCGGGTGGGCTTTTTCAATCTCGTCAAAGAGTATCACCGAGTATGGCCGCCTGCGGACCGCCTCGGTTAAATAGCCGCCTTTTTCATATCCCACATAACCGGGCGGGGCTCCTATAAGTCTTGAAACAGAATGTTTTTCCATATATTCGGACATATCTATTCTCACCATGGCCCGTTCGCTGTCAAAAATAAATTCAGCCAGGGCTTTGGCAAGCTCGGTTTTGCCGACACCGGTCGGGCCCAGGAAAATGAATGATCCGATGGGCCGGTTGGGATCCTGCAGACCTGAACGTGAACGGCGAACGGAATTTGAAACTGCTGTAATGGCCTCGCTTTGGCCAATCACCCGCAGGCCCAGCAGCTCTTCCATATTAATCAACTTTTCCCTTTCACCTTCAAGCATCTTGCTTACAGGAATACCTGTCCATCTTGAAATGACTTCGGCAATATCCTCTTCCTCGACCTCCTCCTTTAACATTTTACGATTTTTCTGTAACTCAGACAACTTGAGATTGATTTCGTTAAGTCCGTTTTGAAGCTCCCCAGCCTTTCCATACCTGATTTCGGCCACCCTGGATAGATTCCCATCCCTTTCGGCCTGCTGCTCTTCAATGCTTAACTGTTCACGCTCCTCTTTAATTTTTCTAATTTCCTGAATCAAATCTTTTTCATTCTGCCAATGGGCCTTCATCCCGGTTATCTCTTCCTGCATGGCTCCTAAATTTTCTTCCAGCTTTAAGAGGCGTTCCCGGGATGCCTCGTCGGTCTCTTTTTTTAAGGCCTCCTTTTCTATTTCAGCCTGGGTGATCTTTCGCCGGATTTCATCTATCTCAACCGGCATACTGTCGATCTCGATCCTCAGCTTGGAGGCGCATTCATCTATCAGATCGATAGCTTTGTCCGGCAAAAAACGATCTGCAATATACCTGTTTGACAACGTGGCAGCTGAAACAATTGCAGAATCTTTAATTCTGACACCGTGATGCACCTCATATTTTTCTTTTAAACCTCTCAAAATAGAAATGGTATCTTCAACCGTAGGCTCTTTAACCAGCACAGGCTGGAATCTCCTTTCAAGGGCGGCGTCTTTTTCAATATATTTTCTATATTCGTTTAGTGTTGTGGCGCCGATACACCTGAGCGTTCCCCTTGCAAGGGCCGGTTTCAGCATGTTGGATGCATCCATGGATCCTTCGCTGGCGCCTGCTCCAACAAGTGTATGCAGCTCATCGATAAAAAGAACCACTTCGCCTTCGGCATTTTCCACTTCTTTTAAAACAGCTTTCAGGCGATCTTCAAATTCGCCCCTGTATTTGGCTCCGGCTATCAAAGCTCCCATATCCAATGAAACCAGCCTTCTGTTTTTGAGAGTGCCTGAAACATCACAGTCAACAATGCGCTGGGCCAGCCCTTCAACAATTGCCGTCTTTCCCACCCCCGGCTCTCCGATTAGGACAGGGTTATTTTTTGTCCTCCTGGAAAGAACCTGGACAATACGCCTGATCTCTTCATCGCGACCTATGACAGGGTCGAGTTTTCCAAGAGAAGCGAGATCCGTCAGATCCCGGCTGAATTTATCCAGAGCCTGGTATTTTTCTTCGGGATTCGGGTCTGTTATACGTTGTGAGCCTCTAATGTCCATGAGCACGGTCAGAATAGATTCCCTGGTAACACCAAAACCGGCAAGCAGATTGGCCGCTTTGCCGTTTTTTTGGTCTGAAACAGCCAGCAGGATATGTTCAATGCTAACATACTGGTCTTTCATCTGCGTGGCTTCCGCAAAAGCCGCGTCCAGAATTTTTTTGGTTTCGCCGGAAATATAGGTATCGCTTATTCCGTTAATTTTCGGGAGGTTATTTATTATATCCCTCAATTTGCCGGTAATCTCTTCAATCGGAACCCCAAGTTTTAGGAGTATGGAATTAGTTATCCCGTCTTTTTCCTTGAGCATTGCTGCAAGAAGATGCTCCGGTTCAATAAGCTGATTTTTCAATTCCGAAGCCAAAGCCTGGGCATTCTGAATTAATTCCTGCGATTTTATGGTAAATTTATCAAAACGCATAAAGACCTCCTTTAATGTTTGTCTGTTCTGGTAAACTGTAGTGTTATAATAAGCATTTATGCGTATGCTGCAAGTTGCGGGAGCTTGTAATTTTGGAATATATTGACAAAATGGCCGATTTTTTGTCTTGATTGTAGGCGAAAATATGGGGAAATACTGGGTGGAAAAAGGTTAATATATAGATTGTCAGATAATAAATTTCACAAGGCCAGAGGGAGGAAGGCGTATTGTAATACTCCAACGACCGATAACGCAGTGAAATTATTTATGTGACAATCTATAAAAGCCCGGAGGGTTGCCCCGGGCTTCTATTTGAAAACGGCAAGGCTTCTTAATATATGATTAAAAAATCCTGCAGATTTCCGACACTACGTCTAATGTTGGATTATCAGCGTTTCCTCCTTCAGTCATTCGCCAATATACTCGTTCAGCCGAACCATGGAATAGAAGAGGAAAGCTTTCATCTGTTACAATGGTAACATTATCGTTTTCGTCATGATGGTGAATAGTGTCCGCCGCTGTTGTTCCTGCAACTCCTTTTTGGGTAATTAAAAATTTTTCCATATTAGTTTTTATTCGCATTATTTTTTTATCCTTTATATTTTGTCGATTACCGGTCTATAGAAACAAAAATTAACACACGCTGCATATTTATTGACTGTGGCAGGCTTTACACCCTGTTGGTCCGGTCTTTTCATCGGTTTTCTTTTTCGACTTGTGGCAATTTCTGCACTCTTTCATGACCTGTTTTTTTTCAAGTCTTTTATTCGCTTTTAATTCCTCAATTGATCCTTTTGTTTGTGGAAAAAGATTATGACATTGATCTCAATCTCCAATAGCTGCCTGGTGTATGCGATGGGGAAACGTCACATCCCCTTTGTTGCCTCCGAAAAGGAGTATCTCGTCGGCGCCTCTGTTCTGAGCCGCAATTAATAGTAAAGGAGCAAGAATTGTTCCAATGATAAAAATCACTGATAGTTTGATCGTCATTATACCACCTTGATTCAAGAATTTTTAATTCATCATTATAGGATCATCAGTCAGAAGCCATATCAGTCTTCCATACTTCCCAGACCCTTCCCACAAGGTCAGGACCCGGTTTAAGTGTGGGCTTGCCTGGCTGCCAGCCGGATGGCGCGGCCTCCTTTCCATTGGTCTTTCGAACATATTGGAATGCCTGGATCTGGCGTATAAGTTCATCCACATTTCGACCCACCGGAGGAGTCAGTATCTCAATGGTCTGGATTACTCCATCAGGATCAATAATAAAGCGACCACGCATCTCAACACCCGAATTCTCCTCATAGACCCCGTAAACCTTGCCGATATTTCCAGAGCTGTCGGACAGCATCGGAAAAGGTACGCCTCCTTCCACCATTTTGGCAAGCTCATTATCCTGCCACATTTTGTGGACAAAATGGCTGTCTACACTTAC
This sequence comes from Desulfosarcina sp. BuS5, assembly GCF_028752835.1. Lineage (NCBI taxonomy): Bacteria > Pseudomonadati > Thermodesulfobacteriota > Desulfobacteria > Desulfobacterales > Desulfosarcinaceae > Desulfosarcina > Desulfosarcina sp. BuS5. The sequence goes on along the minus strand of NZ_CP087952.1, from coordinate 3,400,089 downwards.
AGAAAGCAACTCAACGCCCAACTCCTGGATATCTTTATATTTGGCGGCAACTGCAGCCAGTTCAGTGGCTCATACAAATGTAAAATCACCCGGGTAAAAACAAAGAACGACCCATTTGCCAAGATAATCCGAAAGTTTGACTTGTCCGAATTTTCCATTCTGATAGGCAGGAGCCTCAAAATCGGGCGCCTTGCCTCCAACCTTAGCTATAGACATAACTGTCTCCTTTATGCTTTCAGGTTCCTCTATTGATTTGTTTTCCTTCGCAAACTCACCAATCTTTGAACCGGTGGGCTTACCACAACCTATCTTCAAATCTTTCATATATTCTGTTTCCTTTATTTTCTCAAAACGTGATCACTTCATAAGCTTGTTTCATGTAGTGAGCCATCCCCGGATGTCCGTTCATATCGTCTAAAAGTCCTAAGCCCTCCGCCTTGATCTCCTCCAGGATACCCATTTTATTGGAACACGCCCTGCAAGCGCCATCAATTAAATCAAGGCCTTTAGCTTTATTATAAAATGGCGTATTTTTTGTTAAAAAGCAAAACTGCTTCAAAACAGCCTTTCAGATTTTATTCTTTTGAAAAATCATCCTTGCCCGCTCCACATACGGGGCATACCCAATCATCCGGAATATCTTCAAATTTTGTTCCGGGATCTATTCCACTATCAGGATCACCTTCTGCCGGGTCATAAACATAGCCACATACTTCGCATACATATTTATCCATAATAAATCTCCTTAATATAAATGTTATTTTTTTTCTGCAGAGAATTTTTCAGTCAAACTAACCACATTTATCTGTACCCTGCTTGTTGCACATAAAAGGCCTTCCTGTGATAGTATTCCAACTCTTCAGTCGTTACTTTCCCTTTAAACAGATTATAAGCCCAAATTTGATATCCGATTACAATCGGTATAAAGATCACCACTACCGTAAGCATTATCTTCAGGGTAAGAGGGCTTGAAGATGCATTATGGGCGGTAATGTTAAAATCCGGATTAATGTTTGAAGGAAACATGTTTGGATACAGACCTATAATACCGAAAAAAGTGGCGCCGACAATCGTAATCGCCGAAGCTAACCAGGCCTTAAAAAAAGTTTTCTTTGTCAGGAAAATTTTTATCCCCACAAGAGCCAGTACTGTGATCACTATAACGAGAAACAGGACAGGATGGGCAAAATAATTAATATATAGGCTGGTGGCAAATTTGCTGTAAACAAGAAAGAGAACAGCCAGGATTAATACCGCCGGCCATAATTTATCTGCCGTACCGATTGCTCTTTGCTGCAGGTCGCCATTGGTTTTAATGGCAAGCCAGATAGCCCCGTGGAGCATAAAAAATGTTAGATAAAGCAGACCGCCCAAAAGGCCGTAAGGGTTTAAAAGGGTAAAGAGTGTTCCGTGGTACACACCATCGACATCGATAGGGATTCCCTGATAAATGTTTGCAAAGGCCACGCCGAATAATAATGCCGGTGCAATGCTGCCGACAAATATGCATATATCCCATATTTTACGCCAGCGGGGATTGTCAATCTGTCCCCTGAATTCAAAGGAAACACCTCTCAGAATCAGGGCAAACAGTATAAGCATCAATGCCGAATATAATGAAGAAAACATTACTGCATAGAGAATCGGAAATGCAGCAAAGGTGACGCCTCCGGCAGTAATTAACCATACCTCGTTGCCGTCCCAGAGAGGGCCTATTGAGTTAATCATGATACGCTTGTCTTCATCATTCTTGCCGAGAAAAGGATAAAGAGTCCCTACTCCGAAATCAAAACCGTCTGTAATAAAAAATATAGCCCATAAAAGGCCCCACAGAAAAAACCATATTGTCTCTAAAACCATTTTTACCGCCCCCTATTACATAAAATTTTTGTTAAGCGTAAAGTGTCGATCGTTATTTGCAACCGGTCCTTTTACGGCATTTTTTGCTATCAGATAGAATCCGACAGCTCCCAAAAGTCCATAAAGCAGGATAAAGGCTATAAGAGATACCCATACCTGGGACGCGGCAACGGGCGAGGATGCCCCCGATGTTTTCATGAGGCCATAAACAATCCAGGGCTGACGGCCTACTTCAGCGAGGATCCATCCAAGTTCCATGGCTATGTACGGCAACGGTATCGAATATAGCATTACCTTTAAATAAAATGGATTTTCAACAAGCCTGTTTCGCAAAAATACCCCTATAATAGTTATCAGGATAAAGTAGGTACCCAGGCCAACCATGCCCCGGAAGGCAATAAATGTAAGAAGAACAGGGGGGCGTTCATCCACAGGGAAATCCTTGAGCCCTCTTACTTCGGCGCTGAGATCATGATAGCCCAAAAAACTGAGCATGCCCGGTATTGAGCCGATTTCAATTACATTTTTTTCATTCTTTTCATCCGGAATTGCAAAAAGATGAATGGTAGCTTTTGTGGTTGTCTCCCAGTGGGCTTCCATAGCTGCAAGTTTTTCCGGATAGAACATAAGCTCCGGGCACGGTATGAAAAAATTCGAGTACGGCAAATTTATTAAAGACCACAGCCGCAAAATCAACAACTTCGGCTCTGCCGTCTCTTATGGTATACCCAACCGGATGCTGCATCCAGCCGTTGGCAGCTAAAATCCAGAAAGCCGAAATCGTTCCGGCAGAAGCTATCAGCCACATTACAAATGCATGGGCTTTTTTTGAGAGTTTTTTCCATCCGAAAACCCATACCCCTATCAGGGTCGATTCAAGAAAAAAGGCAACCGTTGCCTCAATGGCCAGAAGAGAACCAAAAATATCGCCCATAAATTTAGAATAACGCGACCAGTTGGTTCCGAACTGAAATTCCAGTGTAATTCCTGTAACTACACCAAGTGCAAAATTTATAAGAAAAAGTTTTCCCCAAAATTTTGTCATGGAAAGATATATTTCTTCCCCAGTCCTGACATACTTTGTTTCCATATATGCCACTAAAAAAGAGAGCCCCAGCGTCAGGGGAACAAACAGGAAGTGAAACATTGTAGCGGCTGCAAACTGCAGCCTTGAAAGCATAACAACATTCATAAAGACCTCCACTTACACCTTTAAAAGTTGGCGCCAATCCAGATTTTAAAGAACCAGTTATTTATGAATAGACGCTATAGATTATCAGATAATTACTCTATTTTAAAATTTGGCACAAGATCATAGGGAGGTAGGGGTTCAAAATCTTGAACCCCTACCTCCAACGAACGATAACGCAGTGAAATTGTTTATGTGAACATCTATATAAAACATTGTGTTGCATCAAAATGGTACAGGAAGGAGCAAGTTTTTCAAGCATACTTAGGGCTCGCGCAAAAATAACTTTACATTTTAAGCGTCGATACATCCTGCCTGGCTGCGTTACGAAAGCGTAGAAATATCTTGATATTCCTACGCTTTCTCGCCTTGCCAGCCAGGCGCCTCAACACTTAAAATTGCTGACTTATTCAGCGATTTTTTTTATTTTGTATGCTGAATTAAGAATAAGTCCGTAAAGAATACCGCAGCCGGTGTCTTCTCTCTCTGCGTCCCCCTGCACGGCCAGTTTGATAAGATCATCAGCAAACTCTAATGGTTTTTTAATATTCCTATCACACGGTTTCATAACATTAATATCTCCATGGTATTTAATTTTTCAATTTATACTTGTTTATTACAACTTGCATACCAAGGGATTAATGAATATAGTTATTTAATCATAACATTATGAATAATCAATAAATTATAATAGGCAGGTCTGCAAACAATATCTCTTATATTTTTTCAATAAATGCGTGCCATACATATTAAACATGGAATTGTCTGATGCAGCATTACATTACTTAACAACTTAATATTATTATTTTTAATTTCAATAACAATATGTACCACTTTATTGATGATACACAATTGTATCATGTTACGATAAAAATTATAATTTAAATAAAATTAAATAATTTCAATATATTATTTTGTGTAAAATGTCTCTTTTGCCAAGGCATAATTGCTTCTGGTCCAGATGATATTTACCAATTAGTCGTTTGCTTTAAACAACGCGACTTGAAGGAGGGCACATACCTTTGGAAAAAACACGATCAAACAAAGACAGGCTGGAGATTGTCGCTGCCGAGATCCGGCGCGACCGGCAGCAGCGGGAAAAGGGTTATAGGGAGCAAGCGCTCAAAATTTACCCATGGATTTGTGCTCGATGCGGGCGCGAATTCACAGGCAAAAAACTGCGAGAGCTCACAGTTCATCACAAGGATCATAACCACGATAACAATCCGCCTGACGGCAAAAACTGGGAACTACTGTGTCTCTATTGTCACGACAATGAGCATTCGCGGTATCTTGAGCAGGAATGGCACGACGGGGCGACGTCCCATGGCGAGGAAGAGCCAACTTCTACCTACAGACCGTTCGCTGACCTGGAGGCCTTGCTTAAGAATAAAAAGTAGCTGCTATGCTATATATTGTCAGATAATTACCCTATTTTAAAATTTGGCACAAATGACAAGTTTGTCAAGCCTTACCTTTTCAAGGGGAAAACCGTATATCGCCGGCAAAGGGGCAAAAAGGGCAAATGCAGGCATCCTGGCAGGGGGAATTCGGATCATCTGCCTGTTTTTAAATATTTTTCTAAAAAACAATTTAAGGGATTTGGGGAAAAATGAACTTTTTAGAAACAACAAAAAAAAAGTATTACGATGCTGTCAAGAATCCGGTTCCCATAATGGCAGGTTTGAGAATAACCCAGGCCTGCAATCTTAACTGCAATCTGTGCGGGGTTGGCGCTGGTAAGCATTTTAGTGGAGAAATGACAACAGGAGAGGCTAAAAAGGTTATCAACAATATTTCCAGGGCAGGTGTTAGCCATCTATCCTTTGGAGGCGGGGAACCGCTTGTTCGCGAGGATATTATTGAGCTGGCCGGTTATGCTGTTCATCGGATAGATAGTGTCGGAATAGTTTCCAACGGGCTGGCGCTGGATAAAAGCATGGCCTTGCAGATTGCAGGGGCCGGTGTCAATCAGGTCATGGTAAGCCTTGACGGGGTGGATCCTGAGACCCACGATGCTAACCGGGGCGCCGGGAGTTATGATCGGGTGATAAAGGCTATTAAGAATCTACGGGATGCACGTGTTACGGCGCGGATTTCCTTTACCATCTCTCACACAAATTGTCATCAGCTTCCTGGAGTGATCGATCTTGCGGCTAAGTATGGAGTTAATCTGCATGTACAGGAATTTTTTGCAAGAGGCCGGGCATCCGGTCATGACTCTCTGATCCTCACCAAGAGAGAACGGCGTGATATGCAGCGACTCCTCCATAAAACCCAGATTGAAAGGGGGGCGGGTTCCATAAGCTTTGAGAACCGTTATATCGTTTCCGAGGATGAACGGTTGAAACAGATTTGCATGGATCCAAGCTTAGGTTCGGGCTTTTATGATTTTTGTGTGGGCTCTCTTACAGGAATATATTCCCTGTTTGTATCTTCCACAGGTGACGTCAGCCTCTGTGGTGGATATGGAGCAGGCCGGCTGGGAAATCTAAAGAATACCTCCCTTTCTGAAATTTGGAAAAATTCCGAATTAATAAAAGAGATCAGGAACCGGGAAAAGTTTACCGGAAAGTGCGGTGAATGCACCTACCTGTATATTTGCGGGGGTACCCGTAGCAATGCCGATCATATCCTTAAAGATATCTTTGCAGAAGACCCCCTTTGCTGGGTTGACTGTTCAGAAAAGGAATTGGACGCTATCTGACAATTGTTGCTTTTTCTCCAGTCGTTTTTTTTGACTTTTGTGTTTCTCGCCTTTTATTTATAAAGTATGCTGAAAGCAATGCCTCTCAGACAGCCTGGGAGGTCCCGGGATAGACTTTGTTTTGACAGAAAACATTGCGGGATTCCGTACTCTAAAGGAAAAACTATATGAGCGAATACAACTTGGATTTTTTCCATTGGACAGAACAGCAGGCCAAATATCTCAAATCCGGAAAGTTCGATCTGCTAGATATAGAAAATTCAGCCGAGGAAATTGAAAGTATGGGAAGACGCGGGTAGTCCCTACAAAACAATGCAGGTTCGAAAAATCAGCTACTTACAAGGTATTGGGACTGTAATGAGATATCTCCAGTTTAGTGGAGAATTCGTAAGTCCCATCTGCATTGCCGGTGTATTATGGTTATACTTTTTTATAAATTTCTCGTTTTCATTGTTAATTCGTATTCGTAAACTCTTATGTAATTGTATGTAATTATAGTTGAATAAGTTAATCCACATTACATTACTAAAATTCAGCTTGTTCTTGCAATACCCCAGAGTTTTTCTCTGAAGATAGGAGATATGTTGCCTTAGGGTAAGGTTCAGACTCTCAATAAATGAGGTGTTTTGGCTTTTTCCGGGGAAATCTTTTACAGTACCTTTTACAAAATATTTTTTAACTGTTACAAGCCGACGCTTTATTCGGCGCTTAACAATTTGCAGGTAAGCATAAGGAATTTCAGACATAATGTTTTCGAGCGCATTTTTGTAAGCCGCTAATTTATCTGTCGCGACCTTTAATATATTATCCTTTCCCCATTTGCCCAACTTTTTAATGCCCTTTACTAAACGGTTTGCAGTGTAAGTTGTTCTTGAACCCAACTCGAAACCGATCCAGAATTTTGTTGTGGATTCAAGAGCGATAAAAACCCATAATTGTTGACTTTTATTTTTAAGGTAAGACCATAGTTCATCCATCTGGAGAAATATAATGGTAAGTCCGATAGTAAAACAAAAAAATAGGTGAAATTGCTGGCCTTTTTGCCCAATAGCTTTTTGCCGTTGTTCAATTGTCCTTCGATCTTTTTGAAGTACATCGGCAATTGCATCAGTGCCAAGGCCGTAAGAGTTTAGCTTTGCCGTTTGCTCATATTCTTTAAAACTGCCATGCTTTCCAAAAAGATCGGAATATCCTGTTTCTGAGAATCTATGTTTGCCACCATTGCAGTAAAACATTTGTCTTGGCTCAAAATCGGATTTTGTTATGTAAACTCCATCCTTGGTGATTTTGTTCTCGGTTGATTGATAACATTTGCAGCTTTTCCTGGGACAAAAAAGTGTTAGGGCTGTATTTGCTGTATTTTGCATGGTTGCGATCCTTTGAATAGAGTTTTAACCGTGCTTTACAAAATATATTGCTTTTAGTCTATAGCAATCTTAATTTTTAGTAAAAATCTTTTTTTATTCATGTTTTCAGAGACACTTTTTAATCACCTGCATTGTTTTGTAGGGACTACCGGAATTTGAGCTATTTATCTAGGTATTCTTATTATGATCCCATATTTGATTGCGGAAAGATAATTCTTCCAGCCAGGTAAGTTGAAATAGTTCTTCCGGGATCTCTTGTAACCCGCAATTTCCTAAATCTAATTTTCCTGTTTTTTCCTGTTTTTCTTTTTCTATTAATTGTAAAGATAGTTGAGACATAATTTATGTTCCCCCTAAGGGCCAGCCGGTTTGTTCATGTTTTCTTGATAACTCTATTTTCTGCTTCTTGACATCAAAATCTAAAAAATTTCCCGGAAGTTTATTATAGCCGGGAAAAGTTTACCGGAAAGTGCGGTGAATGCACCTATAAACCGTCATATAAATAATTCCACCGCGTATCGGTCGTAGGAGTATCACAATACGCCTTCCTCACCCTGGCCTTGTGCCGAATTTTAAAATGGAGTAATTATCTGACAATCTATAGTATCGGCAGTGGCTGATGTTTTTTACAACCCAATTTTGAAGAGAACCAATTTTATTTGGTATCACTTTCTTTATGACAAATGCAGTCCCTTTCCCCGCATTCAGCACATATATATGTCACGGATTTATTAATAGATTTCTTTTTTCTGTAAAAAACAAACTGGAAAAATAAAAACAGGACAATGATTGCAAGTAGGGCCCAAAAAATTAATCTCATTTTCTCTCCCGTATAATTTAGTCTTTGTTAACCAATCTCCTTTTGTGGATTTTGCATCTGCGGTCAACCCGTTTCATATTATCTAAATAACTGCATCACGACCGGCACGGCGGCCGAGTGCGGGACTATAAAAGACAGGTGCAACTCAAGAAATAATTAAGATATAAACAGAAATATGCGCGTTGCTTTTAAAAAAAATGTTACCATTTTAGGAAGCAAGAGGTCTATATATTTAAGAAGTAATTTTGAAGAAATTTTGATGAACATTTAACTCAAGGAGGCAGTAAAATGAAAAAAAGAACCACATTATTCATTTTTGGAATCGTTGTTTTTGTTTTTTTCTCAGCACAGGCTTTTGCCTACGGACCGCACGAAAAAGGGATGGGCAAGGGCGGGTTTCATCATAATGCCCGGGAGGTCATGGAAGCGCTTCAGCTTACTGATGCTCAACAGGATGAGCTTCATGCCATGTGCAAAGTCTCCAGGGAAAAAGTTGCCGCTAACTGGAAAAAGTTTGAAAAATTACAGGCAAGCTTAAGTGAAAGAGTTTTGACCACTCCGAAGACATCGGAAGCCGGGTGTGAAGAGATTATCAATCAAATTGCCGAGTTGAAATCCCAGATGGTCAAAAACAGACTGGAACACTGGGTAAAGTTTATTAAAATTCTTGACTCAGACCAAAAAGAAATTTTATCAGGCAGGCTGAAAGAGTTTAGAACAAAACGTTCAAAACAAAAAATGCATATGAAAAGATATTTTCCATTTCCATAATTATTTATTATTCGGATAAACCGAAATCTTCAATCAGGAATGACGGATTACGAATTATAGATAGAAGTCTGAAAGTGGAAGGTGATCAAATTACATCGGTTTTAACAGCAGATGAATCGAAATGGCGTGAAATTGTCCAACTCCATGCCCCATACCTGTTCAGGTTGATCGGGAGATTTTTTCGGAATCGGCAGATGGTGGAAGATCTGGCACAGGAAACCTTTTTTCGTGCCTTTCGATATAGAAAAAGTTATCGCAGTAAAGTACCGTTAAAATACTGGCTGTCCCGGATAGCCGTCCGGCTCTGCTATGATGCATTAAGAAAAAAAAAGAATCTTGCAGAAATTTCCGTTTCAGATATTAACCCGGATGCCGTCGATGAACTGAAGGCAAAATTATTTTGCGGGAATCAGAAACAAAATGCCGATCCGGAAACAGGCTTGATAACCAGGGAGCTTTTGGAAATAATTTTGGCGCATCTTTCGGAAAAAGACCGGATGATACTTATTTTAACAGCGGTCGAGGGCATGACAACGAAAGAAACCGCCGGGCTTATGGGGCTGACCACGGCCGGAGTCAAGATGCGGATTTACAGAGCTCGGAGGTCAGTGCTTCAGAAGATAGATGAAACCTTGAAGATCAAACCGGAAAAAATGGGGCAGGAGGTACAAGATGAAGCGATATAGAGATTTTTGGAAGGATATTAAGTCCTGTATGGGAAAGAAAGAGAGTGAAAATAGGGTTCGACTAAGACGCTTTTTTCAATTCCTGAAGGTAGAGCAGGACAAAATGCAACCTGTGCCTTTGCCTGATTTTTGCAGCCGGGTGGCCGGTGGTTTACAGGAAATCGAAGGGAGCGCTAAAGACAGATCTCCTTATTTTTCTTGCCCTCGGCGAACTTTTCCCTGGGCCCTGGTTACTGCTGGAGTTGTATCTGTTATTATCGCTGTCTATTCGCTGCGCGCCCCTTTTTCTCCAAAACTTGGCGTAGAGGAAGCGCTTTTTGTTCTTACTCCGGAAGTTATTATTTTTGAAAGTCTCTCAGAAATAGAGGATTTGGATTCAAACGGCGCATCATTAATTCCACATTCAAAATCCGGCGCATGACCCTTGCAATCTTTATATCAGGTATAGATTGTCAGATAATAACCCGATTTTAAAATTTGGCACAAGGCCGCGCCATAGGACCCACTCAAAAATAACTTCACATTTTGGCATCTCATTTTTAGGCTGTCTTTGTATGTTCGTATGTCCCCCCCGTTCCTTCTAATAAAAATAAAATTTATATTGAAATCTCAGTAAATAATGAATAATGAATAATGAATAAAATATACTTTAAGAGGTGAGATATGAATAAATTATTTACTGCAATAATACATAAAGAAAACAATTTATATGTTGCAGAATGCCCGGAAACCGGCACTGCAAGTCAAGGCACAACCGTTGAAGAAGCTGTAATAAATTTACAAGAAGCTACTGAATTATATCTTGAAGAGTTCCCGTTAAAAGAAACTCGACACCCTTTCCTTACAACTTTTGAGGTAGCTGTTAATGCCTGAACTTCCGCATATTTCAGGTAATAACGCTATTAAAGTATTCAAAAGTTTAGGATTTGAAATTGTCAGGCAAAAAGGCAGCCATGTGATTTTACGAAAAGAAGATAAGGGTTGCGTTATTCCACTCCATAAAGAACTTGCAACAGGAACTCTCCGAAGTGCAATTAAACAAGCCCAAATTACTGCTGAAATATTTATAGATGCATATAAAAAATAGAGCATCCTCCATTTGTCAGTTGACACTTTTTAAACATTGATTTTTGCCTGGTTCCCATGCTTCAGTGTGTGGGGAAAAAATAATTTTGTCCTCTCATTTTCCTAAGGATTCAATCAAAAATAAGTTTACAGAATTGGGGCTCAGATTTTAGAGGTATGCACCTTGGTGGTTTTATTCAATGGCCTTTTGAATGAAGAGGTAGAAACGTATGGATTGGTTCTATCTTCATCCGGTATTTTATACCACGCGCGGAAAAGGCACGGTGGTTGGAATCTTTTGGTGGAATCATCGAAATATGAATGCGCCCTTGAGGCCATAGAACAATACCTTCTGGAGAACAAGGAAAGCCAGCCGGACCCTGGACACCGTGAGCAAGTTTACCAAAAGGGTTTTTCAGGAATATGGGCCGGAATTATTTTGCTGATTTTCCATGTAGTAATTACCACAAGCTGCGACAGTCAAAAAGTTATCCGGGAATACGGATCATCTGCCCGGCATATTTTGCAGGGCGAAGTGTACCGATGTGCAACCTCGCTTATGATACATGGCGATACCGAGCATCTGGTTAGCAATATGCTGGGCATTGCTGTATTTGGTACGGCGGTTTGCTCCATCACCGGTCTGGGAGCTGGGTGGTTCATGATTCTGGTGGCCGGTATGGCCGGCAACATGTTGAATGCCGTTTTATATGGAACTGATCATCTTTCCATTGGCGCATCAACGGCCATTTTCGGAGCCATCGGCATTATGGCAGCCTGCCAGAGCATGTTAAAAATTCTACTGGCCGGGCCGCGCATAAAAACTTTTATACCTTTTGGGGCAGGTCTGGCTTTGCTGGGCTTTCTTGGTTCGAGTTCACATACGGATTTAACGGCACACCTATTTGGATTTTTAGCAGGGGCTGTTCTGGGAGTGATATATGGAATATTTACAGGACAGTCGTTGAAGAAAAATAAATAGGCCTCCCTGGTTTTAGCCGTTTTGGCCATACTGACCATGTCCTGGCTCCAGGCCCTAACTGCCCAGTCTGACTAAAAGAATTGTTTTTGTTGTGCCAGCCGGAGCATGAGTGTTAGTATAAATAATGTGGACTAAAATAAATCTTCGCAACAGAATATATCTTATTTTAACAAGCCTTGTTTTAATCACATTTGCCGGCGGCTTGGTAATGGTCTGGTATACCTATAAGATTGAAGGACTTTTAACTTCCATTATTGATAGAAATCTGGCCGCTTATCAAGCGGCCCAGGAACTGGAAACAGCTCTTGTAAATCAAAAGGGCTTTGTTTCTTACTATTTTCTTGATTCTGATCCCGAATGGCTCAGGAAACTGGGAGAGTACCGACAAATTTTCAAAGAACGGCTCAAGCAGGTTCGTCGGCTCGTAAACAGCGAACAACAAAAAAAAACCGTTGATCGGATTTCCTTGGAATATGGGCAATACATCATTGCCAAGGACAGGGTCATAGCCCTTTATAAAGCAGGTGAATATAAAACAGGGGCAAAACTCCACCAAAAGGTACGCAAACGCTTCTTTACGATTCTCGATTTATGCAGACAGTATAAAAATATCCACACAAAAAGCATTATTATTGCAAGAAAAGAAAGTTCCGCCCGAGCCGGGAACCTCAGAATCGTCGCCGCTTCCGCCATGTTCATAGATTTTTTCCTGGCTCTCTTTTTGGTTATTGTTTTTGCAAAATATATATTGGGACCGGTTCGGAGCTTAACAAAAGAGCTTAACAAAACCGGGGGGTTTGATATGCCCGTAAACGAAATAAAAGCTCTCCGCAGCAGCGTAAGAGGCCTTATTGATGATGTTGATCAAACCCACTGGGAGCTTGAAAAAAGCCGGGAACACCTTCAGCAGGCGGAAAAGATGGCTATGGTGGGCAAGCTGGCCGCAGGTATGGCGCATAGCATCCGTAATCCTTTTACTTCAGTAAAAATGCGAATGTTTTCCCTGGGTCGTTACCTTGATTTATCCTCCAATCAAAAAGAAGATTTTGAAGTTATATCGGAAGAGATACGCCATATCGATACTATTTTACAAAATTTTCTTGAATTTTCCCGTCCCCCCAAACTTAAGATACAGCAGGTTAGTCCTTCGGTGATTGTGGATCTTGTTATTCAGTTGCTGGAACATCGTTTAAAATCGTATGATGTAAAAATCAAGCTTCTCCGCAAAGATCTGCTTCCGGAAATCGAGGCTGATCCCGAGCAGCTCAAGGAGGTTATTGTCAATATAGTTATAAATGCCTGTGAGTCCATGGACGGAGGCGGTATTATTGAAATAGATGAAAAGGAGGGATTCATAAAATCCCTTGGCAATGTCGTAATCCTTACAATAAACGATAACGGCCCGGGCATGCCTGAATCGATTCAGGATAAAATTTTCCAGCCTTTTTTTACTACCAAAGAGGAAGGCACCGGCCTTGGATTGAGTATTGTCGAACGTATTATCAAAGAACATGGCGGCACAATAGAGCTTTCATCAAAAGAAGGCCGGGGCTCTACTTTTATCATTACTCTTTTGAACAAAGGACTCAAATCTTGAGTACAATTTTAATCATTGACGACGACGATCAGCTTAGAAAAAGCTTTAACAAGCTTTTGATTGAAGAGGGATATGATATTGAAACCGCTCCTTCCGGTGAGATGGGCCTGGAAATGGTTAATACAAATCCGCCGGATCTGGTTATACTTGACATGAAGCTGCCGGGAATGAACGGGCTGGAAACATTTAAGGCGATACACGATATAGAATCGAAATTGCCTGTGATTATCATGACGGCATACGGTACTACTGAAACCGCCATAGAAGCCACCAAAATGGGAGCTTTCGATTATCTCCTCAAGCCGTTTGATATACCGGACATGTTGACTATAATAAAGCAAGCCTTGGAAGCAGGCCGTTTCATGCGTTCCCCGGTGGAGATGAACGTAGCTCCTGATAAAACGTCCCGGGAAGCCATCATAGGCCGAAGCGGTTTAATGCAGGAAGTATACAAGGCGATCGGACGGGTATCCTCAACAGATGTTTCGGTGCTGATCCGGGGAGATTCCGGAACCGGAAAAGAACTTGTTGCAAGAGCCGTATACCAACACAGCCTGCGGCTGGACAAGCCGTTTCTTATAATAAACTGCGTGGCGATCCCGGAAAACCTCCTTGAAAGCGAACTGTTCGGATACGAAAAAGGAGCTTTTACCGGAGCCGTCCATCGCCGTGTAGGGAAGATCGAGCAGGCTCACGGCGGAACAATTTTTCTTGATGAAATTGGTGACATGCCCATGAGTCTCCAGGCCAAGATATTGAGATTGCTCCAGGAAAAAAGCATAGAAAGGCTTGGAGGGCGTGAAACTATTCCTGTCGATGTGCGGATTATCGCCGCAACCAACAGGGATTTGGAAGCAGCCCTGGCCGGCGGTAGGTTTCGTGAAGATCTATATTATCGTCTAAAGGTTGTTACCATCTGGCTTCCCCCGCTTTGTGAAAGGCCGGACGATATTTCCCTTTTGGCTGAATATTTTCTTTCCAGATATGCTGCCGAAATGGGGATAGAAAATCCCGGGATTACCAAAAAAGCAATTGCCGCGCTAAACAGTTACTCCTGGCCGGGCAATGTTAGAGAACTTGCCAATATCATTCAAAAAACATTGATATTTAATCGTGGCACTCCGCTTTCCCAGGATGATATTACCCAGGCGATAAGCGAAAAAAATCCTGATCAAAACGGCGGCATAAAAAATGCGGATCAAATCATTAAACAATTCATACGTCGTGAATTAACCGCCATGCCCATGGAGAAAATGTTTGATGCCTGCATGGATCGTTTTGCAAGCATTCTAATAAAAGAAGCGCTCAATATGGCCGGGGGGAACCGTTCCCGCGCGGCTAAACTGCTCGGCCTTTCCAGGCCCACCTTACATTCCAGGATCGAAAAGTATAATCTTAAATTCGAAACCTCGGTAACTAAAGCATCATAATCTGCGCTTTTATATAGACTTTTACAGGTTACACCCCGAAGGAATAGTTCCAGGGAAGCGAGGATTCCACAGGACAAGCTCTGATGAACACAGATTAATAAATAAGATATAAATGGTAATAATGGAAGGAGAAAAATAAAAATACTTATAACAGGTCACAGGGGACAGCGTAGTCATATATAGTGCTATATTAATGATGGCATCATTAAAAATCAAGTTTTTTTGAAAGGCCGGCATATAGTGGAGGTGTTAAGTTCAGCGCCACTGCCCTTTTAATGGGTGACCCCTTTTTTCCTTTTTCCTAATAAAACAGATAAAGGGATACTGGATGCGTTTTCAGATATTGGTAAAACCTGTTCACATAAGCATATCACACCACCATGGCCAATTGTCATATTTAATTTTTCCAGAATTTTGAAATGCCTTGCCATCTTTTTTTGGGGGGATGCAGTTTTCTTTATTTCAATTGGATATACGGTTCCATCTTTTACAATCAGCAGGTCAATCTCCTTCTTGTTTTTATCGCGATAAAAATAAAAGGGGGCCTTTTTTCCATTATGCCAATAAGTTTTTAACAATTCGATAATCGCAAAGGTCTCAAGGATAGCTCCTGACATTGCCCCGGCTTCAAGGGTTTCAGGGCTTGACCATTCTGTTAGATAAGCGCATAAACCGGTATCCAGGAAATATAACTTTGGTGTTTTTATCAACCTTTTTGTAAGGTTCGTGTAATAAGGCTCAAGCAAATAAACAAGTCCGGAAGACTGTAATACAGACAACCAGCTTTTAGCCGTGTTGGTCGCAACATCAGCGTCTCTTGCCAGCTCTGATAAATTCAGCAATTGACTCGTTCTGGCTGCTGATGCCCTTAAAAAGCGGAGAAATGCCAGCTCATCACCAACTTTTGCAAGATCACGTAAGTCACGTTGAAGATACGTCTGAACATAAGAACTGTAAAAAAGATCCCTGTCCATATTTTCCATTGTGAGTATTGCTGGAAAGGATCCACGGAAAATCGTTAAAAACACCTCCTTAAGAAGAATTGGTGTTAATTTATTGATGCAGGCAAATAGTTTTTCCGGATCCGGAATAAAGGGGTTAACATTGTGGCCGTTACCAAACATTTCCATTCCGGACAAACCAAGCAGTTGCATAACAGCAACTCTTCCAGCAAGTGATTCGGAAACACCTTTCATTAGATGAAAAGGCTGCGAACCGGTTAGCCAGAACATTCCTTTTTTTAAATCCCTGTCAACAGCCATTTTAATATATGGCAATAGTTCCGGAGCATATTGAATTTCATCAATCAATAGAGGGCCGTTGAAGCGTTGCATGAAAAGAGCAGGATCACCTTTTGCGAGGCTCAAAACCAGTGGATCATCAAGGCTGACATATGTTCGTTTGTTTTCACAAATATGTTTTAAAAGCGTCGTTTTACCAACCTGCCTGGCACCTGTAACCATCAATACAGGGAATTGCTTGCTTGCCTGGATTATAAATTTTTCAAGTGTTCTTTCAATATACATGGAAACTCCATTTTTCGTCTATATTGCATTTTAATTGCAATATAGACGAAAAAATTAAAAAAGTAAATTTTTTATTGCCGGGGCAATTATGTTGCCAGTTTAATTATGTTGTGAGAATTATTCCAATTTATTTTTTTATTCAAAAAAATCTATACATCCCGCATTTTACAGTCTGTAAAAAAAACCGACATAAATTTTCCGGAATATCATTATACAAAAAATATTATTTTAAAATAAATAATGTTATTTTAGAAACTTAGCCAAACCTCTCTCTCTTTTCTTTTTGGCACATAGATTGCCATTACTTTTCTATAGCTATAGGTTTTCACCTAAATAATTTCACTTCGTTATAAATACGAATAAAATTTTCAAGCATAAAGGGAAAGCGAAAATTGGAACAAAATATATATTCAACCATGCGAAGAATTCTTTTAGCCCGGATGATCACGGTTCCTTTTATCCCGTTTATCCTGGTGTTGATCATCGGATATTATTTTTTAACAACATCCCTTGAGACTAGCACGGTTTCAGCAATGAAAAGAATCGCGGGAGATCACCGCCATATGATTGAGTCTTTTTTAGAGGAGCGCAAAAAGAATCTGGAATTTATCGGCAATTTATTTACGTTCCAGGAGCTGAGCCGTCCAGCAGAGCTCCACAAGGTCTTTGAAAATCTATTTAAGGAATCGAATGCTTTTGTTGATCTGGGAGTTTTTAATGAAGAGGGGGTGCATGTGGCCTATCATGGGCCTTATAAGTTAACAGGGAAAATATACAAAAATGAAGACTGGTTTAAAGCGGTTATGGAGCGCGGATATTATATCAGCGATATTTTTTTGGGATACAGGCAGGTGCCCCATTTTGTCATTGCGGTCGCGCGGGAAGAAAAAGAACAAAAATGGGTAATCCGCGCAACCATCGATACGTTTATGTTCAGCGATTTTGTAAAAAAGGTGCGTATCGGAAAAACCGGGGAAGCTTATCTTGTTAACTCGGACGGTCTGCTTCAAACCGAGCGGCGTTCAGGCGGAAATTTTATGGATAAGCTTGAAGAAAACATTAAATATCCGGAATCCCCGGGCGATATTTCTATCTCTGCCACTGCTTATTCAAAAGGAGATCAATATCTTTATATGACAACATGGCTTAAAGATAAAAAGTGGTTGCTGATAGTCCGGCAGGAAAAATCGGATGCGTTTAAAGCCCTTCGTTCAGCTGCTTATTTGACTGTTTTGATAATAATTATCGGGGGAGGAATAATTATAGGGGTTGCTTTTAATTTGACCGGGCGGGTTGTAAGCCGAATGGAGAGAATGGATGTTGAAAAGAATAAATTAAGCCAGCAGCTAATCGGTGCCAGCCGGTTGGCCGAAATTGGTGAAATGTCCACAGGTTTTGCGCATGAAATTAATAATCCGCTTCAGATTATGAAAAGCGAGCAGGCCATGATAGAGATGATTTTATCGGAATTAAAAGAAAGCGGCAAGCTGGAAGAATCCGATTCTTTAAAGGAACTGGAAGACTCCATAAATCAAATCACCCTTCAAATCTCACGTTGCGCTAAAATTACCCAGGCAATTCTAAAATTCGGCCGCCAGAGCGAACCCGTGCCCAAAGATATCAATCTTCAAAAATTTATTCCGGAAGTTGTCGGTATGGTGGCAAAAAAGGCAAGTGTACACGGCATTTCAATCAAACAGACTGTATCAGATACGATATCTATGATTCATTGTGATCCTTCGCAGCTTCAGCAGGTTTTGATAAATCTGTTTAATAATGCCATGGATGCCATTTTAGAGCGGTATGGGACTTCCGGCGGTGAACTTGCAGTTGAAGCCGGACAAAAAGAGAGCAACACTGTGGAAATACTGGTCAGAGATAACGGTGATGGCATTAGTCCTGAAAATTTGAAAAAGATTTTCTCACCTTTTTTTACAACCAAACCTGTAGGAAAAGGCACTGGGCTTGGACTTTCGGTATGTTACGGCATTATAGACAGTATGGGCGGCACAATGGCTGCTGTCAGTGAAAAAGGCACGGGCGCCACATTTATTATACATCTGCCTGTTGCAGCTTAATTAGTGTCTGAACGAAAAGCTAAAAATATTATATTTCCGGTAGGTTAAGGGTGTTTTTTAAATTGAAGTTTTTGAGCCATTAGCTTTTAGCTGTTAGCCTTTAAAATCAAACAGATAGTTCTCTGGCCAATAGCTAACGGCTAAATGCTAACAGCTTTTCGAAAATCTTCGTTTCTTGAATAATGCTTAACTACCTGAAATAGTATCTGTTTTTAGTTTTCGTTCAAGCACTAATTATAAATTTTCACCTCAGAGGACGCAGAAAGCGCAAAGGAACTGCTTAAATTTTAATGCAATCTCAATCTCAATCTCAATCTCAGCGGTTTCTGCGTTCTCCGCGGTGAAATCCAGTTTTTTTGTAGAAAGTAAATGTGAGTTGAAAAATGAAGGATACTAAAAAAAAATTTTAACAAAAATCAGGGGGAATCAAATATGAAAATGAAAATGATGCTGGTAGATGATGAAGAGCGGTTTTTGTCTACCACCCAAAAGTTACTTTCAAAAAAAGGGTATGATGTTTTGACGGCAACAAGCGGTGGTGAGGCGCTGGAAAAACTGAGAACCGGTAATGTTCACGTAGTTATTCTGGACGTTAAAATGCCCGGCATGGACGGCATTGCTGCATTAAGGGAGATAAAAAGGCAATTTCCTACAATAGAAGTTATTATGCTGACCGGACATGCTACTGTGGAATCGGCCATAGACGGATTAAAAACAGGCGCCACCGATTATTTAATGAAGCCTACCGATATTGATGAGATTATCGAAAAGGCGGAAGAGGCCTTTATGAAAAGACAAAATCTGGAAGAAAAGATACGCGTGGCCAGGATGAGAAAAATAGTAAAGTCTCCAAGAGAAATTATCAATGAGATGGATAAAACGTAATAAAGGAGGAAAAAATGGCTAAAGAGAAAAAGAAAAAGGCTGCAGGATATGACAAGTATGTGGACTGGAAACTTTTTATCTTTCCGGTAGTGCTTTTATTCTTGATACTGCTTTTGCCGACGCCATATGGAATGAAGGATGTTGGTACTGAATACGAGGTGGGGCCGAAATTTGTTGTAAATTTTTTAACCCAGGAACTTTTCAATATAAAAAGTTCGGAGGCGCCACAATGGAAGATTCTGTGCGCCCGGATGATGGAAAAAAGTATGCGGATTGGGTCTTTAAATAAGGACCGCTTTATTAAAAGGGATATAAAATGGTGTAAAAAATATAAAATACCGGTTGATGAAAATAATTTTAAAAAAGTGCAAAATTATATCACGGAAAATGTCACACCTGAAGCCTTTAATAAAATTATGAAACAATCCGTGAGTTATAGAAAAGATAAACTCAAATATGAAGATTTGACCGGCAAGGATAAAAAAGCGGCCGACAAAGGCGCCTGGCATATAAAGGTGGCCATTGCCATGGGTGTTTTTGTTGTTTTTTGCTTTATCACCGAGTGTATCCCCCTGCCGGGAGTCGCTTTTTGTATCGGATTGATTCTTGTTTTTACAGGCGTGGTTTCAAGAAAACAGGTTGCAATGCTCTATTGGAGTGACGCTTGCTGGTTTATTATGGGAAGTTTGATGTTTGCCGCCGCTTTTGTGAGAACAGGTGTTGACAAGAGGGTTTGCCTGGCCATATTCAGAAAGCTGGCTGTTCCCAATGTCAGATGGATTACCCTGATATTTTTTGTCATAATATCGCCTTTGGCGGCTTTTATTTCCGACCATGCCCTGGCCGCCATGTTTCTTCCTATCGGCATGCTTCTTTATCAAAACAGCCTGACAAAAGATGTGCCGGAAGATCCCGAACTGGCAAAAATGCTGATGATTGCTATTGCCATGGCATGTAACATCGGAGGACCCGGCGCTCCGTCCGGAGGGGCCAGAAATGTTATTATGATGACCTACCTTACCGATATGTTCGGTTTTGATATAGGATATTTTCAGTGGGTAACATACTGTTTCCCTTTGGTTATTATTATGATCCCGATTACCTGGTTAATAGTGAACTGGCGCTTTAAACCACAAATTACCTCCCTTGCTCCGGCCATGCAGCATCTGAAGGGTGAAATAGGCAAGATGGGGGGGTGGAACAAAAAGCAAATCTGGGCGCTGATTATATTCATTATTATGGTATACGGCTGGTTCACTGAAAAAATCTTTTATCAGATAGGTATCTATCCGGTCCGCCTCGGGATCGGCGTAATTGCAGTGGCAGGCGCTGTGGCCTATCTTCTTGCCGGAGTGGTTAACTGGAGAGATTACCAGGAAAAGGTTGACTGGGGTGTAGTCTGGCTTTATGCCGGAGCAATTATTTTCGGAAGAGTTTTAGACAGTACCGGAGCCGCGTATTGGCTGGCAAGAACGGTTATTGATTTCCTTGCTCCGCTGGGAATGGATTCGGGACTTCCCCTTATGGCGATTTCAAACGGCCTGACATCAGTGCTTACCAACCTGATGGCGGACGGTCCCGCAGCGGCAGCGGTTGGTCCCATTGCACTTAACATGGCCGGTCTGGTTCATCCCGGTTCCACCTATCTGCCCTTTATGGCCATGTCCACAGCCATAGCCTCTTCTTTTGCCTATTGTTTGATTATCGGCACACCGCCAAACGCGATTGTATATGCCAGCGGCTATCTTGAGCCTAAGGATTACTTAAGGGTGGGAATTCCCATATGGTTTGTTGTCAATATACTGCTTCTCCTTCTCACCGGAATTTACTGGACTTTCAGAGGGTTCGGAGGTTTGCCGGGTTTTTAATGCCGGGCAGTCAAGTGAAGGGCAGGATTTTTTTAAGCCCTTCACTTTTTAACCGTTTAGTTTAACAGGAGTTTTTAACCATGGAAGATAGCTGCACGGAAAATATTTGCAAAAGAAACAAGGTAGTCTTGTACAAGGACGGAAAAATATATTTCAGCAAAAAAACAGAGCGAAAGATTTTTTTTGTATTAACAATCATTATGCTTATATCGGGCATTTTTGCGAAATTGGACTTATTTTAGACTTATTTTAAACAAAGGTTAAACCTATGCCGGGAACAGAAAAATTCACCTTTCGATTTTATTTTTCGACTTTGAATCAAGTGCTGGAAAAGCCCAAAAAATTTTTCAGTACGCTTCCGCAGGAATCGGGATTTAAAAAACCACTTGCTTTTCTGTCTGTTTCAAGCCTTTTTTTTGCAGTAGCCTGTACAGTTAGCGGCATGTGCCAAAATCCTTTTTTGACAGGCTCAATATTCTTGATAAACGCTATCGGTATGGTCTTTATTTCAGCGGGCATCGGCTACATGGCGATGACCATGATTATGGAAAGAAATGTTACATTTACGAGGTTTTTCAGTATTTACGCGTTCTCTGCCGGAGTTACTCTTCTTGCTTCATGGATTCCTTTTTTTATCTGGCTGACAGAACCCTGGAAATGGTGGCTCATAGGAACCGGCCTGACAAAAGCTTGCGGGTTTAGCTGGAAACAGGCTTGCCTTGTCATAGGAGTTTCCATAGTTATTCTGGTTTTATTTTTCAAGTCGCTGATTCCTGTAATATTTTATGTTCGTTCGCTTTATCTTGATTTTAATAGTTTTTAATGCTTTATGCGGCCCATCTTTTGTGTAACTTATTATAAATAATAATAAATTTAGACTCTTATAAGGAGGCTGAAAAAATGATAAAAAAAATAAAAGTTTTAATGGTTGATGACGAAGAGCAATTTCGAGCAACCACCAAAAAAATTCTCAATAAAAAAGGTTTTGAAACCGTTCTGGCTGACAGTGGAGAGGAAGCCATTGATAAACTTAAAGAAAATCCCGATGTGGTGATCCTTGACATTAAGATGCCGGGAATGGACGGTCACCAGGCCTTAAAAAAAATTAAAAAAATTTCCCCGAACCTTCCGGTAATCATGCTCACCGGACACGGTGCGCTGCCTTCGGCCGAAGAAGCTCTTACCAAAGGGGCGTTCGACTATCTTACAAAGCCTTGCGATATAAATCTGCTTGCGGCAAAGATAACCGATGCCTGCCATCTGTCCAGAACTGATGCGCCTTTGGAAGAAAAAAAGGTCATGGATGTCATGCTCTTGATTGAAGATTATTCAACACTGACTGAAGAGAGCACAGTTAAAGACGCCATTGAGAAATTAGAGGAATCTTTTTCCTCCAAAATTTCAACAAGCCGGCTTATGGAAACGGGGCACCGGTCCCTGTTTGTGCTTGATAATAACGGCGCTTTAACCGGCATCGTAACCATAAAGGACATGCTGAAAAGTATAATGCCGGCATACCTTTCAGCTCCCAAGCCGTCTATGGCGGACAGCATCCAGTATTCACCCATGTTTTGGACAGGTATGTTTTACAAAGAAGTCAAGCAACTGGCCAAAATGAAAGCGGTAGATATAATGTCTCCGGCGCCGCTAACTATTGAAGCTGATGCCAATCTTATGGAAACCGCTTATATGATGGTTGATAATAAGGTACGGAGACTGGCGGTTATGAAATCAGGCAAGTTGGCCGGCACTGTGCGGGAACAGGAACTGTTTTTTGAAATAGCAAAGATATTAGGTGAATGAATCAAAAACGGTTCGATTTATATGAATTGCAAAAACCAGAGGAGGATATATGGCTCATAATACTTTTACAGATGATAGTTATAATAATGGCTGGACATGGAAAAACAGGCCGGGCTATAAGCCTATCCTGTTTACTGTTGCAGCCATACTTTTTGTTGCAATAGTTTTTGCGCCTCCTCCGCAAGGCATGATTGATATGGTAAGCAAGATCAATCCTTCAGGATATAAGCTGGAAAAGGGCTGCGCAACTATTACCGACACGGTTAACAAGAAATTAAGACCCGAATCATTTAAAGAAACAAAGAATCAGGTAAAGCAAGGGGAATCTGCTTCATCGAATAAAAAAAAGCCTCTTTTAAGTAACAGGGAAGTGGCTCAGATGGCCAAGGTTATGGTGGCCATACTCTTTCTGGCCGCCTTTTTATGGGGCACTGAAGCGCTTCCCCTTGGCGCCACGGACATTATGGTCGGAGTTATGCTTTACCTTTTTGTTATTTTGCCGATTAATGAAATATCCAAAGCATATATGAAAGATGCGGTCTTTTTTATCTTTGGAATTCTGGCGGTTGCGGTGGGGGTAGCCAAAACCGGCCTTGATAAAAGAATCGGCCTGATACTTTTAAGCCGGATTAAAAGCGCCAAAGGTTTTTCTTTTTTATTTCTGCCGATGCTGGCAATAGCTGCCAGTTTTTTATCCGAACATGCGTTGGTAGCTCTTCTTATCCCGGTGCTTATGGGTGTTTATAAGGTAACATGTAAAATGTACGGCGTAAAAAAAGACAGGTCGCTTGCTGTTTTTCTTTTATTAGGCGTCTGCTTTGCCGCGAATCACGGTGGGCCCGGTTCTCCGGCGGCAGGGGGGCGAAACGCCATTATGGTCGGTTATTTTATGGAATACGGCGCCAGTATATCATTTTTGGAATGGATGAAATACGGCCTGCCTTTTGTTCCGCTTATGGCGGTTGTTATCGGGGCTTATATGTATATCCGCTGCAAGCCTAAATTCATGGTTAAAGATGTTAATCCCGGCGAGGTAGTCAAGGCCGAAGTGGAAAATATGCCTAAATTCGGCGGAAAAGAAGCTGCAATGGCGGTTATTTTAGTTCTTTTGATCGCGGCCTGGATTCTAATAGGCGAACACGCAGGTCTCGGAGGCCCGACTCTTTACGCGGTGATGGCCATGTTTGTATGCCGGATTGTGGAGTGGGAAGATCTTCAGCAGGGCGTGGCCTTTGATGTGGTCGGCCTTTATGCGGCTGCATGCGCCATGGGTGTAGGCTTGAAATTTACCGGAGGAGCCTTGTGGCTGGCCAACACTTTTGTAAGTCTTCTGCCCGATTTTATGTCTCATGGTGACGGACTGGTTGTGGGTGTCAGCCTTTTGACGGGCACTATGACAAATTTTATGAGTGACGGCGCTACAGTTGCGGCGCTTGGGCCGATAGTTCTTCCGATGGCCACACTTGCCGGAGTTAGTGTCTGGAAAGTAGGACTGGCATGCGCTTATTCCTCTTCTTTTGCAAATTTTCTTGTGGTGGGCACGCCTAATAATGCTATTGCGTTCGGTATGGGGAGGGATCCGGAAACCGGTGAAAGGCTGCTTGATGTACTTGATTTTGTAAAATTCGGTCTTCCGGTAACCATCCTGGCCTGGCTTGTGCTCTGGTTTTGGGCTATATTCGGTTACTGGCAATTTTTGTCATGGTCATGAATAGAATAAAAGGGTTTGGTTATAATTTCGGCCATACGCTGAAGTAGGGGCACGATGCATCGTGCCCCTACCATAAACCATGATCTGATGGCCGATGTTATAACCGAGTCCAAATAAAAGGATAAAAAAGGCTGTTTTCAATGGAAATCTATGTGAGAAAATCTTTATACAGAAAACTTCAAAAAAGGATCATTATGATAACGCTGCTGGTCTGTTTTATTCCCTTGATCCTGCTCGGCGGAATAATCTATTATCAATTTGCAAATGTGTATAAGGAAAAAATCGAAGACCAGATAAAATATCGAGCCAAAGCTCAATCCGATACCGTGAAAATATTCTTAAAGGAAAGAACAAGCATACTCACCACTATCGTAGATACCAATAAATTTGATTTTTTAAAACAACAGCCTAACCTTTCCCATGTGTTTGAAGTGATAAACCGTCGCGCGGGTAATCTCGGCATAGTTGACTTGGGAATTATCAATAGTTCCGGTCAACATCTTGCTTATGCCGGACCATATAATCTGAAAGGCTTAAATTATGCGGAGCAACCATGGTTTAATGAGGTAATGACAAAAGGGACTTATATCAGCGATGTATTTATGGGGTTTCGGAAAATGCCTCATTTTATCATTGCCGTCAGGGGATATGACAAAAACGATAACTGGATATTAAGGGCCACAATCGATTCTGATATTTTTAACCAGCTTGTCAAAATCGCACAAACAGGAAGATCAGGCGATGCCTATATTATAAACAAAAAAGGAATTTATCAAACAGTTCCACGCTTTACCGGTAAAATTTTAGAAAATTCCGGGTTGGATATAACCACCCTGGGAGAAGAAGCCTCTTTTGCAGAAAATAAAAATACCGATGGCAAAGCAAAATATTATGCCGGCGCATGGTTGAAAAATAATGAATGGCTGCTTGTGATAAGCCAGGAAATCGGCAAAGAGATGAGCGGGTTGCTTGCAACCCGGAATTTAGTAGTATGTATTATCGTTTTTGGTTGTTTGGCAATAGTAATAACCACTGTTTTTACAACCCGGATAACGTTAAATCGTCTGGCGGAAGCGGATAAGGGGATAAGCGAACTGAATGCCCAACTTGTTCAGTCGGACAAACTGGCGGCGCTTGGAAAAATGGCAGCCGGAATTGCCCATGAGGTTAATAATCCACTTGCGGTTATAGGCGAAAAAGCAGGATGGATGAAGGATTTGCTGGAAGATGAAGAATTTCAGGAAAGTGAGAGTTTTAAAGAGTATTTGACTTCAATTGAAAAAATTGAGCATCATGTGGAAAGGGCCAGAAAGATAACCCATAATATGCTTGGTTTTGCAAGAAGGATGGAACCACACCTGGACGACGTTGATGTGAATGAAGTTTTAATTCAAACAGTAGAACTACTGGAAAGCCATGCCCGGGTAAACAATATTGACATTCAAAAAGACTTGCAGGAAGATTTGCCTGTTATCGCAAGTGATCAATCCCAGCTTCAGCAGGTCTTTATGAATTTGATCAATAATGCTATAGATGCGATAGGTTCAAACGGAATGATTGAGATGAAAACCAGGGCGGTAGATTCTAAAATCAAAATCAGCATAAAGGATAACGGAGAGGGTATCCCGGCAGAACAGCAAAAAAAAATTTTTGATCCGTTTTTCACGACCAAAGCAGCAGGCAAGGGAACCGGTCTCGGTTTGTCCGTCAGTTTCAGTATCATAGAAAAGCTGGGCGGCTCAATAACGTTGGAAAGCAAAAAATCGGAAGGAACTACTTTTCATGTAACACTGCCGGTTGTTATTCCGGAAAAAAAGTAATTTAAAGGAGGGAATATTGCGATGAATACATTCAGAGTATTAGCTATTGATGATGAGGTTGATTTTCTGGAAACAATTGTGAATCGACTGAAAAAAAGAAAACTGGATGCAGTCGGTGTTACAAGTGGCGAGGAGGGATTAAAACTTCTTGATGAGCAATTATTTGATGTGATTTTACTTGATATTAAAATGCCGGGCGGAATTGACGGGATTGAAGCGCTAAGAGAGATAAAAAAAATTCAGCCCATAGCAGAAGTAATTTTATTTACCGGACATGCTTCAGTGGAGACCAGCATTGAAGGAATGCGGCTTGGAGCTTTTGACTACCTGCTTAAGCCTGTAAAATTTGAAGATCTTTTGCAGAAAATGGCGTCGGCATTTGAAAAAAAGGACTCCCATGAACAAAAAATACGCAACGCCAAAATCAAAGACCTGATCCGCCATCCCGGCAGGGTTTTTGACCAGGATTGATTGTCAAATATAATAAAATAGTCGTGGCTATATACAATAGATAACCATTTAAAACTTCTGTCCGGCAACTTTGCGGTGATGCTTTACTTATGGTTGGGACCCACTCAAAAATAATTTTTTTGAGTGGGCCCCAAGTGGGGAACCCCTGTGAAGGAACAGTACAAAATTTTAATAGCAGACCGTAACCCGCATGTTCGTGAGTTTTTAAAACGCGAAATGGAGGCTGAGGGGTATGATGTTCGCCTGGCAAAAAACGGCCGAGAGGTTTTAACGTGGGCATATCATCAAGAGCAGATAGATCTGTTGATATTGGATTTGAACTTGCCGGATGAGAACGAATTGCGCATACCGGAAAAGCTTCAGGATCGTATTCCTGCATTGCCTGTGGTTGTCCACGGTTTTTTTTCGGATTATGCCGATCAACCGGATATTTTCAATAAAACATCGGTGTTTTTTGTTGAAAAAAAGGGGAATAGTGTTGAACGTTTGAAGCAGTTAGTTTCTGATATTCTTCAAGACAGTGATCAAGTCTGCTTGTAACTTTTGGCTACTCTGCATCCAGACCCGCCGACACTATGAACACGCCGATGAGTTGTCAGAATATATTCAAGAAAGGAAGCAACGTTTTTGGCAACATAATGTACGCCGGCCCGCCGGGCAAGACATGGATCTGCTTTAAACTGAAGTTTCTGACGAAATTAAGCCTTGAGCCAGTCCTAACATTAAGATAATATAGGTAATACTGAGTAATTGATTGGATTTAAGGTGTGAAAACGTAGGCATGTAAAAAAGCAGATAGATATAAAAATATCTTGACATAAGTGCAAATATGCGCTAAGTAAAGCGATGCATATCGCCACAATACCAAATCGCAACTCGCCACAGGCCATTTTGCTCCGCGAAAGTAAAGTGGACCCGATGTCAAGGGCAGCTTTTATGTTTTTTTAAGGTGTGTCCATCTTTAAGATATTCTCATTCTAATACTTTAATTATATTTTAGATATAAGGCTATTGAACAATGAGTTTTTATTATTTGTATAACATTTTTAAATAATAATATATTTTTTGGTTAGTTTTTTATGTGGTGAATCAAGGGAGGATTAACCTGGGGTGTCCAAAAACTCAGTTTTGTGGCTACTTTTTTTGCTCAACTTTTGGCCCTATCATGAGTGCGATTAATATCTTGGCACATTGTTGGGGTCATGAAATGCAGCATTAAAATTATCTTCCCCAACCAAATCCCGGCATTCTTTGCACTCCTGCCATATCCCTGAATGGCTGTTATTGTAATGAAAATGGCAGAGACCCTCGTGTTCGTGATGGTATTGGCAATAATCTCCACCTTTTATAGATGCAAAAGAAGTGTCACAGCAAATCCATTGGTCACAACATTTTGTTTTTATTAAAGGAACAGAATCGTTTCCACAAAAGCTACAATGTTTGCCAGGGATTATTTTTACTTGCAATCTATCATATGTCATTCAGGCATCTTCAATCTTATGGGCCCAATAATGCCGAATATAATAACCGTGCCGCAGCTTAATAAGCATTTGTTTAACCACATTCAAATATAAATAATGGGTATTATCAACATGTTAATGCTTTGTTTATAAATGGAGCAAATTGACATACATAACTTATATTCTGAAAGGGGGGGGGAAATCCTGAGCAAGCTAATTATGGGGATTTAGACACCCCAGTTCTGGCGACCGTAAACGGAGTCGACATAAAAAAGGCACAACTTGATCGAACAGTAACAGAATATAAAAAAAGGGCAAAACAAAACAATGTTTCAAACAAAGAAAAGGAAAAACTGCTTAAAAATCTTATTCGCCGCCAGTTGATACTGACTAATAAAGCCGCTCAAGCGCTGAAAAAAGAGCCACAGATAGTTGAACTGCTTAAAAGGTTTGAAGATGACCTGATTGTCACTCGTTTCCTTAAAATTAATATGGGAAAACGGCTCAAGGTGAGTGATGATGAGATAAAAGAATATTATACTCAAGTTTTCGAAAAATAGTTCCTGTAAAAATTGACATCTGGCATATTTTTTGCTATGCGGCCTTTTTTATAGGAGCAGTAACATCCCCATTAATAACAACTAACTCTTTGTATTTCTTACGATTGCGGTTCATGTTAGCCCTGCTGAATTCAACCAGTTTGTTAACGAAATCCTCATTGGATTGTACTCGCAAGACAAACGCTTCCAAATTTTCGTTTTGCGCTCGGCGAACTATTGAAGGAATCGTTAATGGTTCCTTTGGCAGTTTTCCAACAGTGCATTGCTTGTAATTCTCCAAATGGAGGAGGAAGTCAATCCAGGACACCAGGTACAACGCTAGTGTTGCGCCTTGTTCACTCCTGATAGTGGCTCCCTCCATATCGGACAACTGCTTTGCATTCTTGAAAAACTCCTCAATAACCCAGCGGTGGCTATAAACAGAAATGATTTTGGTGGCTTCCCAGGTGAGACAATTGGTGAGGAGATACTTGATGGTTTGAGTGGCAGGGTCGTGACTTTCAACTATTCGATGTTTGCCAGGTATGGCATTCAAGCGAACTGTTGAAGCCTTGGTTATGTAAAGTGCTTTTTCCTTTTGACCTGTTTCCGGGTCGGCAGGAAATCCACAACGAACAAAGGTTGTTATTTTTTCAAAATATTTTGCTAATCCAACAAGATCGTATTGATATTTTGCTAATCGTCCCTTTGGAGTTAACTTTGGTTCTTTGCATGATTCTCTTATCTTGAGATTAGCTTTTATCTCAAGCACATAGTCAAGATTAAGCCGATTAAGCTCCTTGATAAATGGCGATATTCCAAACCAGGAGTCGGCAAGAACAATACACTTTGGAAACCCTTTTAATATGGCCCACTCCATCATTTCTACTGCAAGATCATATTTGGTTATGCAGTCACACCGTTTACCGCGTTGCCAAGGCATAAGAGTACCGGTTCCCTTGTGATATACTCGAAAAGCAATGGGGAATTTGATAAGTGCCCCATCACTATAATAGAGGAAAACAATGCAAGTTGCTTTTAAATTGGTTCCAAGTGCATGATCGAACAATATGAAAACACCATGAATCCATTTACAAAATTTGGTATGATGTTTCATGGTATCATCTATGATGAAATAGCCATGAGAAATTTTGTATGTGTTGAGTGTCTGAAGCAAATAGAGCATTTGCAATTCATCTGTACAAATTTTTGCATTCGAAAAAAGATAGGAAAGTGTGCTCACTGCTTTCTCTTTCAGCAACATACAGCTAATTTCAGTAAGATGTAGACGTGACCCTAATATTAATGCTGTAGCAACCAAGGTAAAGTCATACATCTGGGCATTCGTCAGTGCGGGTTGAAGAAAAGAGAGACCACTTACAACAAAACCAAGCCGTTTGGCACATGGAATTTTCATTTGTTCTCCTTGATGTATATGTGAGAAAAAAAATGAACCAAACTATTTTGACACGTTTTGTTAATTTTGTCTACTATTATTTTTCGAAAACTTGAGATTATAATAAAAATCGTCATAACTTTGAAATCCCGCCCAAAGTGGAGGCGCGGCATATTTTGCTAAGATCCAAAAAAGAGGCTGAAAAGACTCTTGCAGATCTGAAAAATGGAGCTGATTTCATTGCAACTTGCAAAGGAACGTTCCATAGATCTGCCCATGGCTCTTGAAGGGGGACAAATGGGCACTATTGAGAGGGGTAAATCCCTGCCTGAGATAGAGGATATTCTCTTTACACTTGAACCGGGTAAATTCAGTCAAATAGTAACAACCAGGTTTGGTTTCCATATCCTCAGGGTGGATAAAATAATACCCCAGAATTTTAAACCGCTTGCTAAGATTCAAATAGTGTAACGCCTTACCCCCGAATCAATGACAAAATAATGTAACGCCTTGGCTGGATTTTATCCCGCCGCTTATCCAGCTGAAATTTAAAAAAGTACCCAGCTTATCCCGCCGCATTACCCGGCTTTTGAAATTATACTTGCAACGATCAAAATAACATGTTATCTGTCGAAAAAATTCGAAAAAGCTAAATTTACAGGATTTGCACTTTGTCTCCAATTGGAGACATTTTCTTTTTGTAGCCGCATTAATTACTCCTAAGTATTTTATTTCATTGGATAAATATTAACTGCCTTATGTTTTTCATTTTAGCGCTCTATGGCTAAAAATGAAATTTTATTTGATCGTTACAATATTTTTCTAACCGACTGATTTCACAAAAGATAAAGATCCTACCTTGAAAAGGACCTCGAAAAAAAGCGTTACAGTATTTGAATACTTATCAACCGCTTGAAAAAGTTAAAAAAGAAATTAAAAGAACACTCTTGAGAAAAAAAGAAATAAAAGCCTTTAATGAAATGACATCCAGGCTTAAGAAGGAAGCAGATATTCAAATTCATAAAGAACGTTTATAAAAACCCGGCAAATCCTTCCCGATTATATTTCAACTCAGGAATGGCCTTGAAATGTGAGGGAAAAAAATCATGAAAAAAAGAATAACATATCATTGTTTTTATTTACCTTTGTTTTGCGTCATATTTAAAACTCCGATATAAGGAATATGGCGAAGACATGTTGGCTGCAAAAAATTTTGTTTTTTTTTTAGGATTTTTTATCGTGCACCAGTTCAGTATACTTGGCGTAGATTTGGTCTCGAGTGATATTGAGTTCTTTTTCCGTATCGCGCACAGAAACATTTGCCAGCATGAAAACTTCATGTGACGGGAAGATGCCAAAGTAGTCGTCTGCAAAGACAATCAATTTGTTCCGATTGATGACCTTAAGCTTTCGGCGGTACATCTGCCAGGTCCCTGGTTTGCCCAAGGCTTCCAATTTAAGTTGATCTTGCTGCCATTTCAGGAAAGCAGTAGTGAGAGCTTTCATGGCCATGGTCATATATGCTTGAACATAAACCCCTTCCTTTGTTTTTTTAGGCGGGTGTTCAAAGTGCCAGTTTTGTTTAACCTCACGGAAGAGTCTATTTTCCATGAGGCTTCGGTCGTCATAGCGGTCAAAAGTTATGAAGGGATCTTTTACGTCGATGTTGGTTATGAAAACGACCTGCTTATCGGGCGGGGGAACCTGGTTGTCCCACTTTTTGACAACGACTGCATTGAGAGGAATGGGTTCATAGTTTTTTTTAGTAGTATTGGCTTTGGAGCCTTTTGGGTTGAACCAGTCACACGTCATAAGGTCAGGTATTGCCATCAAAGTGGTTTGTACTTTTTCAATATAGCGTTTTTTGCCGTAACCACGAGGCACTGAAATCTCACGGGTTACAGGAGGAAGGCTGGCATGATCTAACGCCAACTGACGAGCATCCTTGGCGGCTTCCATATTTCTTTTCAAAGGAATAGCAAACTCAATGCCCTGCAGATCAATTTCGTAGAGAACCTTCCCGTCGAGGAATCCGCGGTCGAGCACCAGCGAGTCAATTATGCTGAACGGTTTTACATTTGTTTTGGCCTGTTCTAACACTGCAAGGACATGGCGATTGTCCGGTTTTTCAATAGTATCGATCTTGATAGCCAGAGGTATGCCGGTTTCTATTTCATAAATGGCCCATACCTTCCAGCCATAAAGTGAAATTTTGACCTCTTTGAGTTCACCATTGTTCCGGCGGCCGCGGGCTTTGACCTTGCGTTTAAGACTGACTTTACCACAGCCCTCGAACTTGGCGGTGGTTTCATACAAAGTGCAATCACAGGAACCTTTTATGATTTTCGGGAAAAGTCCCTGTTTGGCCAATTGTTGAATGCAGCGATTGAAAAAATTTTCAATAATGTCCTGCAGATAATTGAAGAAGGAATCAAACAAGGTAGCCTCATCCATGGCATAGACCACGTTCATTTCGTGGCGATGAAAAAGGTAGTCTGCAACCTTGCCGTCATTCCGCTCTGCGGTGTGCCAAAAAAGTCGTTTACAGAGTGTGTCTTGTAATTGTTCCCTCGAAGCCATGCAAAATATTAAGTACAAATCGGAGGGCATGTCAAATGGGAGGTCGTCAAATCCTCAATAATTTCAAGTAGTTATGGACAATTTTCATTTGACGCATACCCCTCCCTGGTTTGTATATGATTGTGCACTCACGCCCTCCTGAGCGCCTGAGAACAGCATTGTATGGCAAATTAAAAAACGCGGTGCAAAATCAATATGTTGAATTTTTTTTAAAAAAATGCAATTTTTTTCGATCCTTATATCGGAGTTTTAGAATCCATTATTCATATTGGCATAATTGTTGCCGTTATGATACTTACAAAGCTTATACCGCTTTAAATTCAAAATAATAAATATAACCCTTGACAACAATCATGTAAATTTGCAGAAAAATTAAAAAAACCTCAAGTTTAAACTTGTCGCTCCAAAAAAACATATGCCTGAAATCATGCAAAAAGAAATACCGCGGCTGGCGCTGGAAGATTATCATAAAGAGCAGGCGATCCTGGATAAAAACCTGTCGGTTGAGTTCATGAAGCAGTCCAGGTTCTATCCTTTTGAGCTGAAAGATAACAGATTGCGAATCGTAATGGCCGATCCGTATGATTTTTACACCATAGATGCCATCCAGCTAGCTTTTGGATTTGAGCTGGATATCTTTATCGGCCAGGAGGATGAGATCCTGGAGGCCATAGAAACCGGGTATGGTGCCGGAGCCCAGTCCGTGGAAAAGATAATCGAAGAGATGGACAAAACTAATGGCGGAGATTTCTCTGCAATGGATGAGGATATCAACCATCTCAAGGACCTGGCTTCCGAGGCTCCGATAATAAAACTGGTCAACAAAATCATTACCAGGGCCGTGGAAATGATGGCCAGCGATATTCATTTTGAGCCCTTTGAAAAGGATTTCAAGATAAGATACAGGATTGACGGCGTGCTGCTTGACGCCGAGTTTCCACCCAAACGTCTTCAGGCTGCAATAATATCAAGGGTTAAAATCATTGCCAAAATGAATATTGCGGAAAGACGTCTGCCCCAGGACGGAAGAATCAAACTTAGAATTGCGGGCAAGGAGATCGACTTCCGGGTATCGACGGTGCCGACGCTCTTTGGTGAAAGCCTGGTGATGAGAATCCTGGACCGGGAGTCGCTGGTGCTCGACTTTGTGGAACTCGGCTTTCCCGATGCTGTCTTGACCAGCTACAACAAGCTGATAGAACAGCCTTACGGCATCATCCTCGTTACCGGCCCTACCGGCAGCGGAAAAACCACCACCCTGTATGCTTCGCTTTCAAAATTGAATTCCGCTGAAAAAAAAATCATCACCGTTGAAGATCCTGTCGAATATCAGCTTAAGGGGATAAACCAGATCCAGATAAATCCAAAAATCGGTTTAACCTTTGCGAGCGGTCTCAGGTCTATTGTGCGCCAGGATCCCGACATTATCCTGATCGGGGAGATAAGGGATATTGAAACCGCTGAAATCGCAATCCAGTCCGCTTTGACCGGCCATCTTGTTTTCAGCACCCTGCATACCAATGATGCCACCGGCGCAATCGCACGAATGGCCGAAATGGGGGTCGAGAATTACCTGCTTACATCAGCCCTGTCAGGCGTTCTGGCCCAAAGACTGGTCAGGAGAATTTGTCCCCATTGCAAAGAGGCCTATCATCCGGCGGAAAGTATGCTGGCTGAGATAGGGATCAATAAAAACAAAGCCGATGATATTATTTTTTTCCGCGGCCGGGGATGTGAGCAATGCCGGCATACCGGTTATATCGGGAGAGTGGCGATCCTGGAATATCTGGCAGTTGATGATGATATCAAGAAAGAGATCATGTTAAAATCGAATCTGGACAAAATCAGGGCGATAGCGATCGATAAAGGGATGACAACCCTTAGAAAACAGGGTCTGGAAAAAGTGAAAGCCGGATTGACCACCATCCCCGAAGTATTGAAGGCAACCCTGAAAGAGAGTTGAAAAAGGAAGCTATTGTGCCTATTTATTCATACCGGGCCACAAACAGCGCTGGAGAAATTATTGAAGGATCGATGGATGCCGGCAGCGAAAAGGATCTTGTCGGACGTCTTCATAAACTGGGATATATTCCCATAAGAATAAAACATTTTGAAGAGGGCAAGGCCGAAATAAACAGCTTTATGGCTCTCTTTAACCGGGTCTCCAGTCAGGACGTAATGTACTTTACCCAGGACATCTCCACTCTATTGAATGCCGGGCTTCCGATAGACAAAAGTCTTGCAATACTCGTTGATATTACAGAAAATAAAAAATTTCAGGGTATTATCAAAGATATCCTGAAAAATGTGCAGGGAGGAAGTTATTTATCGGATGCCCTGGGAAAATATCCGGATATTTATTCTCCGCTTTATGTTAATATGGTCAGAGCCGGAGAAGCAGGGGGCGTGCTGGAACTGATATTAGGAAAACTGGCCGAGTTTTTAAAAAATTCCCAGGAGCTGCTGGATTATATCAAATCCGCGATGGTCTATCCTCTTTTGCTGTTTTTTGTCGGCGGCATCTCCATGATTATCCTCCTCACTTTTGTAATACCAAGGTTTTCGGTTATTTTTGCCGATATGGGCCAGGCCATCCCTGCGTCGGCAGCCCTGCTGCTTGGTTTAAGCGCTATATTAAGGATATATTGGTGGCTTATCATATTGCTCCTGGGCGCAGCCTTTTTCCTGTTCAAAAGATATATCAACACCACTGAAGGGAGGCTGAATTTTCATACGACTCTTTTTAAACTGCCTATGGCAGGAAAAATCATCAAAGACCTGGAAGTGGCCAGGTTTTCAAGAACGCTAGGAACCCTGATCAAAAGCGGAGTGCCGATTCTTGAGGCCCTCAGGCTGGTTAAAGATATTATCGGCAACAGATTTATTGCAGGCTCCATGGATAAAATTTATGAGCAGGTAAAAGAAGGAGAAAGGTTATCCAAACCGCTGAAAGAGAGCAATATTTTCCCAACCCTGGCCGTGCAGATGGTAACAGTCGGGGAAGAGACCGGCCGGCTCGATGAACTTCTGCTCAAGATAGCGAATAATTATGACGGCGTAGTCAGAAATATGGTACAAAGGTTGATCAGCCTCCTGGAACCGGCTATGATTCTTGTCATGGGCCTGGCAATCGGTTTTATCGTGATCTCCATGCTTATGGCGATCTTCAGCGTAAATGATATGCCGTTTTGAATTACGAATCACCGCCCGGAGTCAACGTATGCAAAGGGATAACCTTTTTTTCCTGTACAGAGCATTACAGGTTTATTGACAAAGTACCCCGTTTGTGCCACACTATTAAGTATAAATGGAGGTGAATTATGAGCAAAACAGCAACCATAAGAGCACGGATACAACCCGAGCTTAAAGACAAGGCAGAGTATATATTTCGCAGACTTGGATTGTCCACAACTCAAGCGATTACACTTTTCTATAAGCAGGTCGAGTTGCGGGGTGGGCTTCCTTTTGAAGTCGCAATTCCCAATAAGACCACACGCCGGACATTTGCAAACACCGATGCTGGACGTGATCTGATTCTTTGCGAAGACACTGATGACATGTTTAGAAAACTCGGTATTTGATGCCTGCTCCAGTATTTACTCGCCAGTTTGATAAAGATGTAAAACGGATGCAGAAACGAGGAAAAAAACTTGAAAAAATTAAATTAATCATCCGCTTCTTGATCGAAGAAGAAAGCCTTGATCCTATTCATAGAGACCATAAGTTAATCGGTAACTGGCAAGGGCGTAAAGAGTGCCACATTGAATCCGATTGGCTCCTGATTTACAAGAAAGAGGAAGGCCGCGTCATATTCGAACGTACGGGAACACACTCTGACCTATTCCAGAAATAAAAAGTCAAGGTAAGACGGTGAATGAATTAGAAGGAAATTTAATAGAAATTTATAATGATATTTACCTTCGTTCCCAGGCTCTGCCTGGGAACGAGAGTTTACGTAGGGCACGATGCATCGTACCCTTTCTATAGCGTAAAAAGTTCAGGAGTTATATATGCAAAAAGTATTATACAATAAAAAAGGTTTTACATTAATCGAGATTCTGATTGTAATGGTTATTCTCGGGCTTCTGGCCGCGCTGGTCGGCCCAAAGATGTTCGGCAAGGTAGGTAAATCGAAACAAAAAGCCGCCAAGGCCCAGATCTCACTCCTGGAAACTGCGCTGGATACCTTCCGGCTAGATATGGGCCGCTATCCCACCAGCGAGGAGGGGCTTGAAGCACTAAGGACCAAACCGGCCGATTCCGAAAAATGGGACGGACCTTATATTCCCAAAAAAGTTCCCCTCGATCCCTGGAGTAATCCTTACGAGTATCAATCACCTGGAGAAAATGGCGATTACGATATTATATCTTTCGGAGCCGACGGGACCGCCGACGGCGAGGGTGAAAACAAGGATATTGTCAACTGGAAAAACATCGATGAATGATAAAGGAAAAATATCTTCTCCAGGGTTTACGCTGCTTGAGCTTATTATTGTAATGATAATTATCGGGCTTATGTCGGTTCTGGTGGTTCCGGTAATCGGCGGCAGCCTTTCGAACATGGAATTAAAAACCGCTGCCAAAAAAACCGCATCCGCTCTCAGGTACTGCCGGAACAAGGCTGCAACCCAGAAAACAACTTATATTGCGGGCATAGATTTTGCTGCAAATATTATTTCCGTAGAAAACAAAAAAAAGGCCCCTGAAAAACCGGGAGAAACGGATGAGCCTGATTTAAAAACATATAAACTTCCCGATGGGGTACACATGGAAAAAATCGTATCCGGGGATCAGGAAATCGACAGCGGCAGATTCAAAATTACTTTTTTCCCCAATGGCAGCTGCAGCGGAGGGCTGATTACATTGGCCGGAACCAGGGAAAAGCAATATAATATTAATCTGGATTCCATCACCGGAATTGTTACAATAGTGAATTGACAATATGCATCGCATATTACGGAAATGCAGAGCAGCCGCAGGATTTACATTAATAGAAATCCTTGTCGCCCTGGTTATTCTTTCGATCTCCCTGGTAACTATAATGCAGCTCTTTTCAGGCGGACTGAAAGCCAGCAGAATAGCAGGCGATTATACCCAGGCCATATTTCTGGCCCGGGAAAAAATGGAGGAGCTGCTGCTGGATAAAGAGGACTCAACAGAGATAACAGAAGGAGATTTTAATAATGATTACAAATGGCAGGCCGAGATTACGCCTTTCAGCCTGACTGCCGGCGACGACAACAAGGTTCCGGTTGAGGTTTACGAAATTCAGGTATCGGTAAGCAGAAAGGATGATACAGGAAAGCAGGTTCTTCTGCAAACGTTGAAAACAGTCAAAAAAGAGGATGAAAGCTGACAAACCCGCTTAAAAATGAAAACGGTTTTACCCTTATAGAACTTCTTATCACCATTACTATTTTTGCAGTCAGTATCGCAATTGTATTCGGCGGGTTAAGAGTCGGGATCCGGGCCTGGGAAAAAGGGGAAGCCGATATTGATTATCGCCAGAGAAACCGGATTGTACTCGACCTGTTAAAACGCCAGATAAAATCAACCCATCTCTTCGAGATCCAAAAGGACGGGGAAAAATCGATACTCTTTAACGGAAAAAACAACTCCCTGGAGTTTGTCTCAGGAATAGCTTTAATGCCGGGAAGCCGGAAAGGGCTTGTGCATGTAAAATACACAGTGCAAAACAACCCAAAAACCGAAAAAAAGGAGCTTCAATTCTTTGAGGAAGTCAATCCTGTGCTTGCGCAGGATTCGGAAATCGATGATGAAGCAGAGTTTACACCCCTTCTGCCTGGGATTGAAGAACTTGATTTTGAGTATTTCGGTTCAACCGAAGATGATGAGCCCGGGGCATGGCATCCTGAATGGGACGCCGAACAGACAGGGGCATTGCCGGACGCTGTAAAATTGATACTGAAAACAGGCCCTGAAAAAGAAGCGATCAAAATAATTGCTCCTGTTTTAGCAGAAGCGGCCAAATGACCGAATTTAAAATTTTAAATAATAAAAACGGCATTGCGCTTTTTGTCGTATTATGGCTGGTTGCTCTGCTGGCGGTCATTGTGGGAGAGTTCTGCCATGCCATGCGAACCGAGATTAATATTACCCGTAACTTTAAAGAGAGCGCCGAAAGTTACTACATTGCGCTTGCAGGCATAAACAGGGCTGTGGCTGAATTATTAATCAGAAAACATTCCCGGCCTGAGGTTTTGCCGCCAGAGGAAGAAAGCGATGAAACTAATGAAACCGAATGGAGGGTCGGGGCTGATATTGCTCCTGTAGATTTTGGAACCGGAGCGTATAAAGTTACCATAACAAATGAAAGCGGGAAGATAAATATAAACAAAGCCGCTAAAAGCATGCTTATGATGCTCCTGAACACCTTTGATATTGATGAAAATGAAAAAGATGTCATAACCGACTCGATTCTTGACTGGCGGGACAAGGATAATCTTCACCATTTAAACGGCGCCGAAGATGACTATTACCAGTCCCTGGATAATCCCTATGAATGCAAAGACGCTGATTTTGATTCTGTCGAAGAACTTCTGCTGGTAAAGGGCATCACCAAGGCAATTTTTTACGGCGGACTTGAGAGTATGGTGACTATCTATTCCGAAACCGGCAAGATCAATATAAATGCCGCCTCCGAAAAGATGCTGCTCTCAATTCCGGGAATGACTGGACCTGCCGCGAAGGAAATAATAAAATATAGAGGCGAACAAAAGATTAAAAGTATAGCCGAATTAAACGATATCATAGATCCTGATATTTATTTAAGCATAAAATCATACATTGCACTCAATCTGTCACCCTTTTATACGATAGAATCTTTTGGCGGGATTGCAGGCAGCAGTATTAAGGAGGGAATAGGCGCTTTGATAAAAATAGATGCAGCCTCTGATAAGGGGTACCGTATTATTCGATGGACAGACTTTGTGGAGGATCAATTTGTTTTTTGAATCGAGTCTGGGAATAGATATCAGGGATAACTGCCTGGTTTTTGTGCATCTGAAAAAATCATTTAAAAAAATTGTCTTTGCAGAGCACGAAATATTTCCTGTGGAAACAGGTAAAAACGAAGATGAAAGCGGTAAAATTTATCCGGAGCTGATTCAAAATTTCATCAACAAAAACAGCATTAAACCTGATACCATTTTTCTGGGTCTGCCACGCAATACCGTTTTGCTGAAATATATTGAACTTCCTCTGGCGGTGAAAGAAAACCTTGAAAACACGCTGAAATATGAAATTGAAAAATATTTTCCTTTTGCTTCCG
Source organism: Desulfosarcina sp. BuS5 (assembly GCF_028752835.1). Lineage (NCBI taxonomy): Bacteria > Pseudomonadati > Thermodesulfobacteriota > Desulfobacteria > Desulfobacterales > Desulfosarcinaceae > Desulfosarcina > Desulfosarcina sp. BuS5. The sequence continues at coordinate 3,360,187 of NZ_CP087952.1, read as the reverse complement.
ATGATATCTATTTCGATTTTCAGGTTATAGAAACAGACAACAGGAATAATAAAATTAATATTCTTGTTGTAGCCGTCAAAAAGAATATAGTCGACACCATTCTCGAAACCTGCCGCCAAGCAGGCTTGTATTTTTCCGGCATAGAGATAAGTTCAACAGCCCTGGTCAACTCATTATCTTATGACCGGCCCGCCGGCCATGATCATCCATATCTTGCCATTGCGGATATCCGCAGCGACCATATTGAACTTAACATAAAAAAAAGGGATATGCTTATATATTCCAAATATATTGAAGCAGATACAAAAAATCAGGATTTAACCGCGGAAATACTCATTAATGAACTGCATGCCGCAACCCTGATACTCCTCCCCAAAACAGATGAAACCGATAACAGGACGGACGAATTAAGCCTGACACTAACCGGGTCAGGCGCGGATGAGTACCTTTACAAATTAATCAAGGCAAAAGGAGCGGTGGATACGGTTTCCTATAACTCTCTAAGTGCTCATACGCTTCCGGCCGGGTTTGAAACAGCTTATGGACTTACAGTAAAAGGGGTTGCCGAAGCAGCCATTGATATCAACCTGGCTCCTGCAGGTTTTTTAAAAAAACCGGGCCGGGCCGGACGTAATATTTTCCTTATCCTCTTTATTTTATCCATTATATCCGCCGTTGGATGGTCGGGAAGTTCCCTTGTTAAAGCGAAGATTATAATTAACAGCCTGAATGCTGAAATCGCAGCTCTTAAACCAGAATTTAAACAAGTGGAGCATCTCCGGACAGAATTGAATGAGATCGAGAACAACCTGCAACACCTTAACAGGCTAAGCCATAATAACAGATCAATGCTTAAAATTATCAATACCCTTGCTACGCTTATACCCAAAACCGCATGGGTAAAAAATATTACATGCAAAAACGGAACAGTGGAGATAGAAGGTTATGCCGATACAGCATCAGGGCTTATTCCGGTTCTTGAGCAGTCTCCCATGTTTAGCGATGTAAGTTTTAAATCTACAATTGTTAAGGATAGAAGCGGTAAGGAAAGATTCAAAATAGGTATGTCTCTATCGATTTTCAAATAATTAATTTTACAAGGCCGGAGGGAGGAAGGCGTATTATAATACTCCGACGACCGATAACGCAGTGAAATTATTTTTATATGGAAATTGATAACTGAAACTGAATAATGAAACTGAAAATTAAAGCAGACAAAAAACGTAAATATCTTATCCTTTGCGGGATACTGCTCCTTATAATGACAATATACAAATATATTGTTCATCCGGCCTTTCTCTATGTGGACCGGTTAGGAGAAGAGATCGTATTAAAGCATAAAATGCTGTCAGGGTACAAGAAAGTAATATATGGGAAAACCGATCTGACTTATAAGCTGTCGTTCATCAAGAAAGAGCTTACCAGGGCCTGCGCAGGTCTGTTGAGCGGAAATACGCCGGCCCTGGCCTCGGTTGAAATTCAAAACAGGCTCAAAAAAATAGTTACAGAGAGCGGGGTCGAGCTTAAGAGCATGAAAATTCTTGATCCGGTTGTTACTGATTATTACACCATGCTGCCGGTTCAATATAATATTGTTTCAGACACCAGATCATTAAGGGATATGCTTTACAGGATCGAAAGTTCCCCCACTTACCTGATAATCAAGGAGCTTCGAGTAAGGGTGAGAAAAAAAAGAACACGCTTCCGGGATAAGCAGAATAATTATGAAATCAACTCAACCCTGACGATTACAGGATATATGAAAAAATAAAATGAAAACAAAATTTCTTCCTGTAAATATACTCCTGGCAATTATTGTAATCTTCATTTCGGTAAAAATAAGTGAAGTATGGCTGGGGACGGAAAAGGATACCTTTAAAATTGAACCTGCCAAAAAAACAAGTGGATATAGTAAAAGGCTAATAAAAAGAAAAAAAGCCTCCCTTAATTATTATCAAGCTTTTGTAGACCAGGACATTTTTAACCCGGACAGAAGAGCCGCCGCTTCAGGAGAAGCCGAAGCTAAAGAATATAAACCGAACACTAAATGTATTCTCTACGGAATACTTATATCCAATAACGACAAATCAGCATTAATTCTGGAAAAAAGGACTAAAGGGTTAAGAACCCGCAAAACGGCTGGACAAAAGCCGGAATGGGTTAAAACGGGTGAAAAGATAGGATCATATACCGTGGAGAAAATATTTCCGGATCGTGTAATTTTAACAGATCACAGCGTAAAGACGGAAATTCTTCTCAATGACCCGGACAACCCGAAACTAAGGAAAAAACCTCCGAAAAAATACAGAAAGATTAAAGGGAGAAAACCTGCGTATAAAAGGGCAAAGCTGCTGAATAGGCTCCCAAAACTGAAAAAAAGTGCTATCCGAAAAAAAGGTGCTTAATCTGTATGAATAATTATTCAAAAAAAAACAGAATATTCAAATTGATTTTTTTGCTTGCAGCCGTTGCTGTCGTTATACTCTGCCAGGCCTTAACAACATTCGCCGAACCGGCCGAAAGCCTGCAGAATCATCCTGCTTTAAAACTTATCCGTGGAAAAGGCGAGCCTATTCTGTCTAATGATGCAGACGATGCTGTTACGGCAGCAGAAAATGATTCACCCGGCAATGATAAAGGGATTGTATTTAACTTTGACGATGCTGATATTTTCGAGGTTATAAAGTCTTTTGGAGAGCTTTTGGGAATCAACTATGTTGTGGATCCTTCGATCAGCGGCACGGTTACAATCCATATATCCGAAAAACTGAATAAAAAAGATCTCTTGCCTGTTTTTTTTAAAATCCTGGAAATAAACGGACTGGCCGCTGTTAAAGAGAGCGGCATATACCAGATCACCACGGCCGATAATATCCCGCGCAAGTTAATCTCAAAAGAAAAAGGGATTAAAAAGCAGGATATTCTATTAAAAGGAGACATGTTGATTCAGGTCATACCTGTTAAATATGTTACTGCGGCCGAGGTGGAAAAAATAGTTCAGCCCTTCCTTTCCGCAGCCGGGTCAATATTTTCCCACGATCCGACCAACATCCTGCTTGTAGTCGACCGACTGGCTAATATCAAAAAAATCCTCATGATAACAGACGTTTTTGATGTGGACGTCTTTAAAAAATTGAATTTCAAATTATACCCCATAAAGAATGTGGACGCAAAAGATCTGAGTAAAAATCTTGACGATGCTTTTTCGGCAAGTTACATGAAAAGCAAAGATACCGGGATTAAATTTATTGTAATAGATCATCTTAATGCGATCCTGGCGGTAAGCTCCAAGCCGGACGTTTTTGCAACCGTTGACGAATTCATTAATGCAATCGATACGGATAGCCCGGATGTTGAACCAAGAATCTACGTTTATGCAGTCCAGAACGGTGCAGCCGAAAATCTCCATGACCTGCTGGAAGAAATTTTTAATAAAAAAGAACGTACCAAAACAGAAAAAAACGGCGCTGATAATGAGCCGGAAAAGAAAACCGCTCCCAGAAAACCGCTTAAAACCAACATTGAAAAAACAGGTTCCGGTTCGTTAAAGGGAGAGATCTATATTACAGCGGATGAAACAAGGAATGCTTTGATTATAGAAGCAATCCCCTCGGATTACAAAATTATAAAAAATCTGCTTGAGAAACTGGATGTGCTGCCCAGACAGGTCCTGATCGAATGCATGGTTGCGGAAGTGCAATTGGGCGACGGGTTGGAACTCGGCATTGATTGGAGTTACTCAACCTTACGTTCTGAATCATCAAAAGGGATGGGAGGAACCGAGACAGCCATAGATGTCGCCGCCGGCGCCGCCGGTATTAAGCAGGGACTTAAATATGTAATCGAAAAAAGCGATAAGCTGGTGATGACCCTGCATACCCTCGCAGAAGACAACAAAGTGAATGTACTCTCGACCCCCTCGGTTTTAGCTTCCGATAATAAAGAAGCGAAAATCGAAATTACTACGGAACAGCCTATTTCCACGGCAGAATACACCCATACCGGGGACTCGGACGTGATAGAGACCTCGATAGAATACCGTGACACCGGCATTATCCTTACAGTTATGCCGCACATCAATGAACGCGGGCTGGTGACCATGGATGTAAAGCAGGAGGTAAGTGAAGTCATGGAGGACTATGTTACCGTTGGAAGTGGGGGATCGTATCCTGTTTTTTTTAAAAGAGCGGCGGAAACGACCTTGACCGTGCAGAACAAGCAGACTATCGTCATCGGAGGGCTGATAAGACAAAAAAGAGATCGTGTAAGAAGAGGGATCCCTTTTCTGGTCAATATACCTGTTTTAGGTTTTATTTTCGGATATACCAAGGATGAAATCTCGAAAACAGAGCTTATGATAGTCCTTACACCCACAGTTATTATCAATTCGGACGATGTGGATCATGTAACCAAAGAATTCAAGCAAAAGCTCGGCAAACTGAAAGAGGAGTTGAAAGGGACGGAGCAGTTCCAGGAATGACAGGTGTCAAGGTTTTACCTTCGTTCCCAAACAGAGCCTGGGAACGAAGGTAAACTTGTTGAATAACAGGTTTCGGGTGTCAGGTTTCAGGATAGAGGTAGTCGCGCAGTCCGGATGCGCGCTCGATTCTACGTGAAATTGCGGCTTTCAGGACTGCCTCCGTTCCAAGTATCGTCAGGCTCTGCCTGGCCCTTGTAATCCCGGTGTATATCAGCTCCCTGGTCAGCACAGGCGTATCCTTTTCAGGCAGGATCATAAGGACATCGTCAAATTCGGAGCCCTGACTCTTGTGAACCGTCATGGCAAAGACCGTTTCATGCTCCGGCAGGATCCATGGTAAAAACCGCCGTGCGCCCCCTGAATGATCCGAAAAAAAGGCATACAGCCGATCAGTTTTTGAGCCGTAGGCTGGCATGATGATCCCGATGTCGCCGTTGAAAAGCTGAAGGTTATAGTCATTCCTGGTGATTAAAACAGGCCGGCCAGGGTACCATGGGTCCGATGATCTATTATTCGGTTTAATAAGACCCTCATCAAACAGAATCTGCTCCGCAATCCGGTTTAAAAAGAAAACACCAAAAGGACCTTGTTTAACCGGAGATAAAATTTTAAACGCTTTTAGCTTTGCTATGGCTTCATCCGGATCATCAGTTTCCAGGAAACCGGAAAAGCCCTTAACAACAGATTCTTTTAAATTATCATGAAGCTCTAAAATATCATAAGGGCCCTGGGCCGGGGCCTGATTTATCTTTTTCCATATAACACCCTCCCCTTTTTTTAATGCCGCCAGAGCTCCGGCTGCATCGCCGTTCTTGACACAGCGGCTCAATTTTCCGATTCCGCTATTTTCCGAAAACCGATAATTCTTCTTTAAATCGATAATCGCATTACGAATGGGAGAAGCGCCGGTATCGCCGTGGCTGCTAATATCGCCCAGCACGGAGCCGGACTCCACGGAAGCAAGCTGGTCCTTGTCTCCCACAAGCACGAGCCTTGCCTTGTCCGGCACAGCCTGCACAAGTTTGGACATCAGTGCCAGATCGACCATTGAAGCTTCATCAATAATAACAAGATCGGCTAAAAGGGGGTTATCGGAATTATGCCGGAAATAAGGGGAATTAGGAATGGTACCCAGCATCCTGTGGATGGTGAATGTTTCCGTGGGGATGGCGTCCCTGATATGCCTGATAGAATCGGGATAGTCGATTTGTTCTTTAAAAGCTGTTATCGATTCGGAGAGCCTGGCCGCGGCTTTTCCGGTAGGCGCGGCCATCAAAATTTTAAACCGCCCGCCTTTTGCAAGCGCAAGGAGGATGGCTATAATCTTTGTAATAACAGTGGTTTTACCTGTTCCAGGGCCTCCTGTTATGACGGTAAAATTGTTAAAAACAACATTAATCAAAGCCGCCCGCTGCCGGTCACCTGCCTGTTCCTGCCCAGGGAACAACCAGGCGAGAGTCTTGTTTAAAAAATCAAAATTTATCCTGTCACAAATTTTATTGCAGGATTGCGGAAGAACTCTACTCCTGATGGAATCCGCCAGCTTTTTCTCATACTCCCAGTAACGATAGAGATAGAGCCTGTCATCGTCCATGATAAGCGGGCAATAATCACCGGGACGGCCTACAGCGGAAATGGAAAGAAGCTTTTTGCGCCAGGTTGAAATTTCAGGGCAAACAACCGGGGGAGCTTTTTCTGCACTTTCGGCCTGATACATTTCAGTAAGCGCCCGGCCGGCAAATGATGCCAGATCCAGGCAAACGTTCCCGTCTCCCGTGACATTGCTGACAAGCGCTGCCCCCAGTAAGATATCCGGATCATTATTTTCGGAAATTCGCGCAATAAAATTTGCGAACCTTATATCTATTGAATTAAATAATCCGGAATACTCAAATACGCCCGCACCCATGGCGCTTACAAATCTGATTCACTCTTAAAACGCCGGGCCATCCGGTCACAACGCCTGTCGACCCAGTCCTGCATTTCCGAGATCTGCTCCTCAGTCAGTTTACGAAATCTTCCCTGGGGCTTAAGATAATCTTTCACCGGAACACGCTTATCCTTATTAAGCAGCACCCTGAGACTCTTTTTCTTGACCTCCATGCGGCCGTTCACCTGTTTCCACAAAATAAAAAAACCTGATTTAACAGCCAGATTTCCAATTTTTACGGTCTCGGAAACATCAAAACGCCATCCGGGCGCGCACGGTGAAAGTATATGAATATACTTGGGGCCGTGAATCGCTTTAGCCTCCATAAATGTATTGTATACATCAACAGGATCGGTTGCAAGACAGGTTGCCGCATAAGGTATATCATGTGCCGCAATTATCTGGGCGACATCCTTTTTATGCATATGTTTGCCCAGGGGAGTTGTCGTTGTCATCGTGTACTTCGGCGTCGAAGAACTGCGCTGGGTGCCCGTGTTCATATAGCCTTCATTATCATAGCAGGCATAGATAAAATTAGTATTACGCTCTATGGCGCCGCTCAGGGCCTGGATGCCGATATCCACGGTACCGCCGTCACCGGCCCATGTTAAAACGTTGATATCCTTTTTGCCGAGGGATTCATACCCTGCGACTATGCCGGCTGCTGCGGAAGCGCCGGCCGCAAAGGCCATATTAATATAAGGCACTGCCGGTGATGTTTTAGGCCACAGGCCGATATATACATTGGCGCAGCATGCCGGAGATACAATAACAGTCCTCGCACCCAGAGCCTTCAATGCCCATCTCAAAGCCAGGACAGAGGAACAGCCTGCGCATGCCGAACTGCCTGCCAAAAATAATTCCGGCTTTGTGCTTTCGATTTTTATCAATTCCTTAACTGAAACCATACTCCTATGCTCCAATCTTCAGCCCCATCCATACAGTGCCGTGCTGACATGTTTCATCGGTGGGATATTCATTCTTGTTTTTAATACGCAACAATTTTTCATAGAGTCCGATCTGATCTTCAACCGTAACATTACGTCCGCCAATTCCCCAAATGCACGGAAGGGCATTTACCTTTCGCCTGGCTCGACACAATAAGGACATTACTTCGGTCGATATCGGACCACCCGTGGGATTACCAAAGGCCGTACCCCGGTCTGCTACTCCTATCACCTCAACCACGCCATTAAAAAGCTCAAGCAACTCATCAGTTGGAAACGGCCTGATGTATCTAAGTTTTAATGATCCGACCTTTTGCCCTTTAGCACGCAACTGATCCACTGCAATCTTGTTCTGCTCTGCCAGCGCGCCGTAAGCAATCACCACCACATCTGCGTCTTCACAGCAATATAGTTCCACAAGGCCATTGTAATCTCTGGCAAACTCCGTATTAAAATCCTGAATTGTCTTTTTTATTTTTTCTTTCGATTTAACCATGGCATCCTGAATCAAAAAGCGGAAATCAAGATACTCTTGTTCCGGCATGACTAGATTACCATGGGTGATAGGATTGTCAGGGTCCAGATTAAGATGACCCCACCCGGCTTTTGGCGGCGGAGGCAAAAAATCATCAATCAGTTTCTGGGAAGGAATTCGCACCGGTTTGCTGGTATGACTCTGAACAAACCCCCCATAAACAATAAAATAAGGCAAATTAATTTCAGGATTTTCCGCTATTTTATAAGCCATCAGAATCGAATCGAATATCTCCTGATGGGTCGAGGCGAACTGTATAATCCAGCCGCAATCCCGAATTGAAAGAATATCGGTATAATCAGCCCAAATATTCCACGGAGGGGCAATTCCACGACTGGCAATAGTAGCCACAATCGGAAGCCTCGAAGAAGAGACCCAGTGAAGCATCTCTGTCATGTAGAGCAAGCCCTGGCCGGAAGTAGCGGAAAACGACCTGGCGCCTGTCATGGAACTTCCCACCAGCGCCGCCATAACCGAGTGTTCAGACTCCACCCGGATATAATTGGCATCCAGCTCCTTCTTATCAACAAATTCAGACAGTTTTTCAACAACAGTTGTTTGAGGTGTAATCGGGTACGCGCTTACAACATTAACCTTGGAACATTTAGCTCCCCAGGCAGCCGCGTAATTGCCCGACATAATAATTGTCTGTTCTTTTTCCTGTTCATTATTCATTTTTTTTTCATCCTAACTCTATCTGGGTCTCAATTTTTTATACGCTTTTTTAAAAATTTATTTATCAGAAATATAGATTTTCAGATAATTACCTGATTTTAAAATTTGGCACAAGGATAGAAGGAAAAACCTGGGGGGAGGCGTACTGGTAGTACGTTGACCGAAGATTTTGACCGATAACCAAGTAAAATTATTTATGTGAAAATCGATAATTATTCCTGCTCCCGAACCATACCCAATGCCTTTTTAGGACACACCGTGACACAGATTCCGCACCCTTTACAATAGGTATAATCAATTTCGGGAATCGACTCCTCTTTATATATAATAACCCCATCCGGACAATATAAATAACAGATCCCGCATTTTATGCATACTTCAGCATCCAGTACCGGACGAAAGGTTCTCCATTCGCCGGTTGCGCCTATGCTCCCTTTACACGGAACAGAAACCGGAACAGCCGGCATTTCCCTCCATGAAGAATAACCGGAAGATGCTGCCGGTTTATTATCTGGTTTTCCCATTTCTCAAATATTCCTCCCTGCTATAGATTTTCAGATAATTACCCGATTTTAAAATTTGGCACAAAGATAGAGGTTGTAGAGACGCAAAATTTTGCGTCTCTACTCCGACGACCGATAACGCATTGAAATTATTTATTTGAAAATCTATAGATACAGTTTTTAATATACCCTTACGGTTTTTTCATATGCCAACTTAATAGATTCAATATTCTTTTCAGCTTTGGCTTTCCACTTGTTTTTCAGGACTGTTTCTATTGAATCCATCGATACAAGATTAGTGGCCCCGGAAAAGGCGCCCAGAATAGGCACATTTACCAGCGGGAAACCCTCAAGTGTCAAATCAAGCCTCATTGCGATGCTGGTTCCGGGAAACGTATAAAGTTCTATATTTTTGGAAAGACCGCTATTTTCATTTAAACTTTCAGCATTCACAATTACTTTACAATTTTTTTTTGGAATCGCACTTATAATAGGCGGCAATTTTAACATTGCTTCGTCAAAAACCAGCACCACATCAGGATTTGTGACAGCGGAAATGGTGCGAATATCGTCCTGTGAAATTATTAAAAAGGCCCGGATAGGCGCCCCGCGCCGTTCAGCTCCAATCTGCGGGACAGACATGACGTCCTTGTATCCGTCTTCGAAAGCCGCTTCAGCAAGGAGCTGACAGGCGGTGATGCCCCCCTGGCCTCCCCGGCTGAAAAAAGTGACCTCATTATTGGGCAGTTTAGTTTTTTCAATAACCATATAACCTCTCCTATGATATGATATGAGACCCTCTTTGGTATGTGTATCATCGCATACCGCAAGAGAATAAACATAACATATCACTCATAATATGTCAAAATAATATTTGCTTCTCTAAAACAGCGAAGTAGGGATAATGTAACTTATCATAACACATGGATAACCGATTTTACCTTGACCAGGAAAAATGTATATATAATCATGCGTGGCGGTCGGGCTTGCTGGAAAATAGAAAATGAGACCTTCAACACCCTTAAAAATCAGGGCTATAATCTTGAACACAATTACGGGCTTGGGGAAAAATATTTAGCTCCAGTTTTTACAATGCTAATGATGCTGGCTTTTCTTGTCGATCAAACTCAGCAACTGTGCTGCCCTTTATTTCAGTCCGTATGGAAAAAAACAGGAAACAAAAGTTCCTTATGGGAAAAGATAAGATCTTATTTTAAATGCTTCATAGTTAAATCAATGGAGGCTGTTTTTAGGGCATTACTCTATGGCATATAAACTCAACTCCTGGAACAACTGATTGATATGCATAACACTTCCTAATGCATCTGCTGCAGTTTGTGGCTGCAAAGCATTATTTTCAATTACTTCTAATAGGCCAAAAAATATTAATGTGAGGGCTGATGGATAGCTATGTGCTTGAATTGACAATTTTGGTCTAAGCTCATGTGTATAGCGAAATTTTATATGGCATTTATGGTTTATTGTTGTTTTTTAGAGTATTATATTACATAAATTCCCGACAATTTGGATGCTGATGAGGATATCCTCTAAAGAACGCTTTACGTCGGGAATTGCGGCCAATTGTTCAATGCAGCGATTGAAAAAAAAATCAATTTTTCTGGGAGAAATGCTGACAATGTATTTGGCAACGGTATTGACATAAAGTACCTTTGAATTCAGGCGCATAAGTCTCGCGGAGTTTTTCGCCTCGCTTACAGCTTGGTAAGATTCAAATAGTGTAACGCCCATGCTGTCAAAATATTGTAACGGTTTTAGGGAAGGTATTCCGCGGCCGTACCCCGTCCTGAAAATCTTATGAATACCCCGCCTTTGGGACAAAATTTGGTTGCTGAATTCAGTCCGAATGAGCGTTACAGTATTTTGCAACTTTTCGCTGAAAAGACCCGTTACACTATTTGAATCGTATCACAGCTACCATTTTTTACCTGATATGCATTGAAGCCACACATGCTCATAAGGAGTTCATCAGTGAGCAATAAATCGGTCATTTGATCCATTTTTTTGATTGACCCGACGACTTTCATTAAGTAAACGAGAAGTATCTGCGCAAAAGGGATATTTTTTCTTCGTTGATTTTTTGGATCAAGATGTTCCAGAAAAGGAAATACTTGAATGCCCTGCAGATAATTGAAGAAGGAATCAAACAAGGTAGCCTCATCCATTGGGATAGACCACGTCCATTTCGTGGCGATGAAAAAGATGGCCTGCAATCTTGCCGTCATCCCGCTCTGCGGTGTGCCAAAAAAGTTGTTCATAGAGTATGTTTTGTAATTGTTCCCTCGAAGCCATGCAAAATATTAATCACAAATTGGAGAGCATGCCAAACAAGAGGTCGCCAAATTTTTAATGATTTCAAGTAGTTATTGTCGCCTCCCGTTGGACATAGAAGCGCTTTTATTATTTGATGCATACCCCTCTTCCATGGTTTGCGTGTGATTGTGCACTCACGCCCTCCTGGACAACTGAGAACCGTCTTGCAGGACAGAATTAAAAAATACGATGCAAAATCAACATGTTGATTTTTTTTAAAAAATGAGTTTTTTTTCGATCCTTATATCGGAGTTTTAGAAACCAATATATCATTTAATAACCTTTTAACCCCTATGGAATATATTTATATGGAATTTACATCATTAATCGCAATCAGTCCGGTGGACGGGCGATATCGCCGGGTAACCGAAAAGCTGGCGGATTATTTTTCCGAAAGCGCTGTTATAAAGTACAGGCTTATGGTGGAGGTGGAATATTTTATCGCCCTGTGCGATCTGCCGCTGCCGCAGTTAGCGGATTTTGATCAGGGCATGACAGAATCCCTGCGCCAAATTTACAAAAATTTTACCATTGATGATGCTCAAAAGATTAAAAATATTGAAAAGATCACAAATCATGACGTCAAAGCGGTGGAATATTTTTTAAAGGAGAGATTTGACAGACTCGGGCTGGAACATTTTAAGGAATTTATCCATTTTGGACTTACCTCACAGGACATCAACAACACAGCCCTCCCCTGCTTCGTGCGAGATGCCTGGCAGGAAGTGCTTGAACCGGCGCTTGATGAAAATATTAACTTGCTTAAAAGCATGGCAAATAAATGGGAAGATGTGCCCATGCTGGCCCGAACACATGGACAGCCGGCATCACCCACGAGTCTTGGAAAGGAGTTTTACGTATTTGTCGAACGGCTTCTTAACCAGAAAAAATTAATAGCAACTATTCCGTTTTCAGGCAAGTTCGGTGGGGCAACGGGTAATTTTAATGCTCATCATGCGGCTTATCCGTATATTGATTGGATATCATTCGGGAATACGCTGGTTGAGCAGACCCTGGGTCTTGACAGGCTGAGAGTTACAACCCAAATAGAGCATTATGACAATCTTGCTGCTTTTTTTGATAACCTGAAGCGTATCAATACAATACTGCTCGATCTTGACCGGGATATCTGGGCATATATATCAATGGAGTATTTCAAGCAAAAAATAAAGGCAGGAGAGGTTGGATCCTCAGCCATGCCTCATAAGGTGAATCCTATCGATTTTGAGAATTCAGAGGGAAATTTAGGCATTGCAAACGCCGTTTTCGATCATCTTGCAATGAAACTGCCTGTGTCACGGCTCCAGAGGGATCTTACCGATTCCACAGTTACCAGGAATATCGGGGTCCCTTTTGGACATACTCTGATTGCTTTAAAGTCACTCTCCAAGGGTCTGAACAAGCTGATTTTAAACCGGGATGCGATAAAAAACGATCTTGAAAAAAACTGGGCCGTTATAGCAGAGGCAATCCAGACGATTTTAAGGCGGGAAGGATATCCAAAACCCTATGAAGCGCTCAAGGAGCTGACAAGAACCAACGCCGTCATTGACAAAGTGAGTATTTCCGAATTTATTGAATCTTTGAATGTTGCAGATGCCGTCAAGGAAGAATTGCGTAAAATAAGACCGGACAACTATACCGGCGTTTATGATTTTTAGAAAAACAGATTGAGATAAAAAAAAGGGTTCGAAATAATTCGAACCCTTTTCAATTTTAAAACAGGTCAAACTTTACAAAAAGCAGATTTGTTTAGAATAATCCACTTACTTTGCCTGTATCGGTGTCAACGTCGATTCTTCTAAAAGCCGGGTTGGAACCTGTACCAGGCATCAGGCTGATAGTTCCTGCACAGGGGCAGAGGAACTTGGCGCCGGAATAAATCAGAACGTCACGAATCGGGAGAGTCCAGCCCTTGGGAACGCCCTTGACCACCGGATCGTGTGTCAGGCTGAGATGTGTTTTAACCATCATGGTGGCATAATCGTCATATTTTGAGTCGCCTTCCAGCATCTTTGCCTTGGCTTCAGCTTCCGGTGACCAGGAAACTCCATCTGCTCCATAAACTTCCGTAGCAATCTTTTCAACGCGATCACGGAGTTTCATTTCAAGCGGATAGAGGAACTGGAAATCATTACCTTCCTCGCAGGCCTCAATTACCGCATCTGCGAATTCAAGAGCACCTTCACCGCCAAGCTCCCAGTGTCTGGACTCAGCGCAGCGGGCGCCGGCGGCCTCGGCTGCTTTTCTTACAACAGCAACTTCAGCGTCAGTATCCGTGTAAAAACGGTTGATACATACAACAGGATTGATGCCAGATTTGCGGATGGTTTTAATATGGTGAACCATATTTTCGCATCCTTGTTCAAGCAGGCCGATGTTTTCCTTGGTATATTCATCAGCCAAAGCTTTCCCTGCTACAACTTTGGGTCCGCCGCCGTGCATTTTCAGTGCCCTGATTGTGCTTGTAAGAACTGATACATGGGGTTTCAGACCGCTGAATCTGCATTTTACATTCCAGAATTTCTCAAAACCGATATCAGCCGCAAAACCACTTTCGGTTACATGGTAATCAAAAAGTTTCAGCCCGACGCGATCTGCAATAATAGATGATTGACCAACAGCGATGTTTGCAAAAGGACCGGCATGAACCATGCATGGCTGATATTCTGCGGTACACATAAGGGTCGGGTTAATGGTGTTGCGCATAAATGCGGTCATTGCGCCGCCGACCTCAAGGTCGCCGGTTGTTACAGGATTGCCGCTTTTGTCGAATGCAACCGTAATTTCATCCAGACGTTTTCTCAAATCAGCCAGATCCCTGATAACAGCCAGGATGGCCATACATTCGGAACCAACAGCAATACCGAACTTGGACTGCATTGTAAATCCGTCAAAACGACCGCCCATGCCGATTACTATATTTCTCAGGGACTGGGCGCAGAAATCTATGATCCAGCCCAACTCAACCCGGGTCGGATCAATATTGAGACGACGCATGCCGGTCAGTCTTTTAAGCTGCTCATCATTATAGTTGCGCTCGTGCTGCATACGGGATGTCATGGCAACCATGGCCAGATTGTGGGCATTCATGATATCATTGATGTCACCGGTCAGTCCGAGGGAAAATTCAGTCATGGGAATGAGAAGAGAATTTCCTCCTCCGGCTGCGGTACCTTTAACGTTCATTGTCGGGCCGCCTGAAGGCTGGCGAAGAGCGCCCCCGGCATTTTTGCCGCGCATTCCAAGACCTTCCATGAGGCCTAAAGAAGTTGTGCTTTTACCTTCTCCAAGTGGAGTAGGGGTAATAGCTGTAACTTCAATATATTTTCCGTCCGGTTTATCATTCAGGCGGTTCATAATTTTCAGGAAATCGAGTTTTGCCAGCCTGCCCATGGGAAGCATTTCTTCCTTTTCAAGACCTAACTTTTCCAACCATTCGTCCGGCATCGGCATGTTTTTTTCTGCTTCTTCAGAAATCTGCCAGTCAGCCATTTCTACTGCATTATAAGCCATTTACTCAATCCTCCTTAATCGTTTTTAATAAAAGTTTAACAACCCGATGAAACTTATTTTCTATTTTTTTGGCTCTGTTTTCAAATAATTTTACGTTCAAAATAAATTTTTTCATTAATAGCAAATATTATAACACTTGGCAAGCAATTTGTGAGATCATGGGATGCTTTAGTGCATGCTTCTATTTCATCATTTCTATTTCATCATCAAATGTGCAATTGCTTTCTCCAGGCCGTCGATGGTTAGCTCAAACATAGGGAAGATACCGTATATTACCGAAATTGTTTGCGTATAACCCCACATGCTTTGAGGCACAGGATTAAGCCATGCCGAATGAGGAAAACTTTCGGCAAGAAATTTTAAATGCCCAACACTCGGCTTGCCGCTTCGTTCAGTAACATAGATGGATCCGTCGGTGGCCATCAGTTCATACGGTGCCATGCTCGCGTCACCAATAAATATCAGACGCGTTTCAGGATCGATCCTGGCGAATTCTTCTACTTTTTTAGGCTTCCTGGTCCTGGGAGGATCTTCCCAGACAGTGCCGTAAATGGTATTATGAAAAAAAAAGGTTTTAACCTCCTTGAACTGGGTCCTTGCATAATCGAAAATAGTTTGAACCACTGCAATATAAGGATCCATCGACCATCCTCCATTGTCTATCAGCAAGATAATCTTGAGGCGGTCTTTCAGGCTCCTGGTAAATACTATATCTATATCCCCTCCATTTTTCATGGTTTGATAGAGGGTTTCGTCTATATCAATCTGATCTTTGGGACCGGCCGGCACCATATGCCTGAGTCTTTTCAAAGCCTCGCCCACCATCTCCTGGGTTAAGGGTCCGCTTAGCGAATAATCTTTGTATCTCCTTTCAAGAGCGACTTTGATAGCGGATTTATTTCTTGAGACACCGCCGACTCGCATGCCTCCGGGATGGTAGCCTGAATGCCCCACAGGAGAAGTGCCGCCTGTGCCGATCCACTTGTTTCCGCCGGCATGACGGCCGGTCTGCTCTTTTAATCTTTCCTTGAAGTATTCCAGCAGCTCTTCCGGCGTAAGCTTGCTTATTTCCGACTCGTCAATTCCAAGGGCATCCACCAGGATTTGGGGATCCTGGAGCCATTCGTCAAGCAGAGCCCTTGTCATCTCATCTAGTTCAATTGCATCCAAATCAGGCATTTCAGCGCCCTCAAAACAGTGCGCAAAGACCTGATCGAAAAGATCGAAATAGCGTTCGCTTTTGACCAGGATTGTTCTGGAGCAGGTGTAGACATCGTTGAGGGAATTAATCAGCCCGCTGTCAAGCGCCTTGTGAAGGGTCAAAAAAGATGTCGGGCTTACGGGAATTCCGGCTTCTTTTAATGTATAAAAAAATTTGATAAACATAACTGTCCCTACAGTCTGCGCCTGCTGGTAAGGTTAACAGCCCTTTCATAATCCTGACTTTTTTTAAAAAGCGTTCCCATATAAGGTATATCCCCTTTGACCAGTTGTTTGGGTTTAAAATCAGGGTCCATTCTCAAGGCTCTGATCCAGTTGAGTAGTTCCCTGGTGGCCGGTTTTTTTTCAATTGAATCGATTTCCCGGAGTTTGTAAAACGCAGCTACAGCATTCTCCATAAGGTTTGAATCAATATCAGAAAAATGAACCTTGATAATTTTGCGCATCATTTTGGGATCCGGAAATGCTATATGATGAAAATTGCACCTTCCCAGGAAAGGATCGGAAAGATCCTTTTTGGCATTGGATGTGATTATGAAAACAGGCCGCTGCCTGCTTTTGACAGTCTTGTCTATCTCCATTATATCAAATTCCATCTGATCAAGGACATCCAGCATGTCATCCTGAAAATCAGTATCGGCCTTGTCTATTTCATCGATCAAGAGGATTGTTCTAACATCAGCGACAAAGGCCTGACCTATTTTGCCCATCTTTATATACTCTTCGATATTGCTCACATCCCTCGTGGAATCACCGAAGCGGCTGTCATTCAGCCGGGTGAGGGTATCGTACTGATAAAGGGCTTCAACCAGCTTCATGCTCGATTTAACATTAAGCACAATCAGCGGCATTTCCAGGCTCTCTGCAATTGCATGGGCAAGCATGGTTTTGCCTGTGCCAGGCTCCCCTTTAAGCAGCAGGGGCATCTCAAGCGCCATGGAAATATTCACAATTTTGGCCAGTTCTTCATCCAGAACATATCTTGTCGCGCCTTTAAAATTTTCATCCGTGTTGTCGCTTTTCATAAAAAAACCTCAAATTTTATATTTTTCCTTTAATATATCTGAAACTTCTTTGGTCATTCGCAGTACTTTTTTTGCGTGCTCCAGGCTTAGGGAACCTGTTCCGCAGCTTGGCGTTATGAGTGACTGGGTTACAATTTTTGCCCTGCTGATTCCGAGTTTTTCCAGTTGAGAGACTTTTTCATCCCAATTGGCAACAATGGAATCGACATTCTCCTTTTCAATATCTTCCGCTCGCAAGGTCGGGATGATGCCCCAGGCCAGAATACGGCCGGAAGCAAGAAAATTTTTGATCTGTTCCGGATAGAGAAGAAATTTTTCAAAAAAGGAATAGGCATCAAAGCTCACAATATCGGCGGCCGATTCGAGTATCAGTGACCAGTCGGCGTTTGCGCAGACATGTACTCCGGCAAACCCGCCTTCAGCATGCACGGCTTCAATAACCTCTTCAAAACAGGCTGCGACTTCCTCCCGGGTAATACTGATAAAAGCAGATGAACCGAAACCTGTCAAACCGGGCTCATCAAAAAAAAGAATAACCGGACACCCAAATTCAGCCATCTTTTTTGCCTGCCAGCCTGCTTTTTGGGCAATCAATTTAACTGCCGCATCCCTGATCTGTTCATTATAGAAGATCGCCATTCCATTCTCGTCATTGACGCTGGCGCAGAAAGTAAAAGGCCCTGTGCTCTGCCCCTTTACTGCAACAGGAGGCTCGGAAAGTCGCTTTACCCGCTCCATGAATGTAAAAAAACCCCCGGCAACAGTTTCATCCAGCACAAAGCGTGACTTATCCCTATCAGCAGCGCCATCTGTAACAGCCATATATTCCTCATAGAATTGAAGCAGTTCCGTTTCAAAATTATCACCTGCCGAGTTTATGAAGGTTTTATCCTTTAAAGATGCAATGCCTGGCATTCCCGGCATAAACTGATCTATCATTCTTTCTTCCTTGTGTACAGGAAGCTGAACCCAAAGTGGAATTTGTGGTGTACATTCAAGAACAAGTTCTATCGCTTCGGAATGATCATCAACAGGAAGGCTCCCTATCAGCAAAGGAAGCAGATTGGCCTGGAATTTTTTCATGATTTTATCCTTATAAAGTTAAATTGGCTTACTGTTTTTACAAGAAGTCTCTTTACGAAAGGCTTGTTTTCAACTATCATAGATAATGTATATTTACAAGTAGAGTGCTGATCAATTGAAATAAATTTCAAGACATTTTACATGGATTATTAAAGCTGTATAATGAAAATACTTTTTATTTACCCTAATGAGGGATCGCAATTAGGTTTTAACTACGGGGTTGCGCATATTGCCGCCATACTTAAAAAAGCGGGCCACAAAGTGGAGTTGGTGCAATTCTCCGGGGAGATGGGCAATCTGCCTTCAAAAGATGAGTTTTGCAAGGAAATAAAGCAGTCTGCCCCTGATATTGTGGGCTTTTCCGTTGTAACCAACCAATGGCCATATGCAAAAAAACTTGCCGCATGGGTGCGGGACGCAACCGATGCTCCGATAGTTTGCGGCGGGATTCATGCCATGGCATCCGCCCGTGAGATCCTTCAAAGCGGTCTGTTTGACTACATTGTCCGCGGTGAGGCCGAGGAAGCTTTTCTTGAGTTTGTTGAAAAGTTTGCCGGAGCGGAAAATGTTCAAACAGTCAGGAACCTGGGCTTGATAAAAGACGGTGAAATCCTGATTAACCCGATGCGGCCATTACCGGATGTAAAAAAACTGCCTCCCAAAGATTATAATATATTCGATTTTCAAAAAATTATTGACGCCAAAAACGGGTGGGTTGGATTAATGGGCTCACGAGGATGCCCGTTCTCATGCACCTACTGTTTTAATCATCAGGTGGTAGCGCAATACAGAAAAGATCTGAATTGCAGCTTTAAGCAGTTAAACTACATAAGACATTTTGATGTGAAAGATGTGATCAATGAGATAAAATATCTTGTTAAAAATTATAAAAATATCAAAATGTTTATTTTTGACGACGACCTTTTCACTTTTTACAAGGATTATGTTAAAGATTTTTGTCGTGAATATAAAAAAACCAGTGATATCCCTTTTGTGGTAAATGCCCATGTGGGATTTTTTGATAAAGACCGGGCTCGTTTTTTGTCGGAGGCGAATTGTAAAATCGTAAAATTCGGGGTAGAAAGCGGAAGCGAAAGGATCAGGGAAAAAGTCCTGCACCGCCGCATGAAAAATGCGAAGATTATAAATGCAATTGAAACCGCTCACAGCTACGGATTACATACTTCGATTTTTTTGATGATCGGGCTTCCTGATGAAACCTATGATGATCTTATGGCAACCATAACGCTCATGAGCAAAACTGTTCCGGGGCGTTACAGGTGGTCTTTTTTTTATCCGTTTCCAGGAACCAAAGCCTATGATTTCAGTTTTAAGTTAAAAACCATAAATTCCGACAAAATGGCGAAAATGTCCAATTTTACCCAGGGGTCATGCCTTGACTTTGGTCATGAACATAATCTTTTGCTTAAAAAAGTGGGACTGCTTATGCCCTGGTTTGTGAATGCATACTCCAGCCTTCCGGTTGCAGATTTTTACAGAAACAAAATCGAAACAATTTTACAATACGATGCATCGAAGTGGGAAGCTGAATCTGAAAATTTATTCAATGAAGATAAGGCCTTATCGAATAATTTTGTAAAAAAGGGCTTGAGACACTACGCCATAAAATATAACCCGTTTATGGGTGTTATATCGGATTATTTTGTTTCAGAAAATTGAAAAAGATACTCGCCTCGACTTTTTCGGTTTCTATGCCGGGATACTCGCCATGAAAAGATATTTGTAAAAATATATTCTTAATAAGGGTGTTGAAAAGTAGGCTGCTGTCGCCTGATTAAGGTTCCCCATCAATATTTTGAATTTTATAATTTTGAACGGCCTCATCAATCGCTGAATAGAAACACTCCCGCAGAAATATATTTTGGTGAATTCGCCATTCAACATGCGGCATAAGTTATGAACATATTAATATTGAATTTTAACAGTAGGTTAACGATATATGGAAAAGTTATCAACATTTTATCAACAAGTTATGAATATTTTAAGCTAATATTATTATGCATTAAATCAATAAGTTAAACTACTTATGAACATTTTTATGGCGTATATAACCATATTTCATTTTTTTGTTGATATCAATAATGGCACACCTTAACAAAACATAAAATCTGTCCTTGACTTTGGGTCCACTTTACTTTAGCTGACAAAGCCCCTCTTAATTCTATACCCCTTAACTTTATTGGTGGGCGGTACTGGGTTTGAACCAGTGACTTCTACCGTGTGAAGGTAGCACTCTCCCGCTGAGTTAACCGCCCGGATCACAATCTAAAGTCGAGATACTGATTTTATGTAATAATTTTTAATGGCTCCGGCCTTTTGAGTCAAGAATTTTTATCCGGGACTTTATCCGAGTCTGGGGCGCGTTTTTCCTGTATCTCCTCGGGTACCGGCAAATCTTTTAAAGTCGCCAGATCAAAAACCTCAAGAAACTCTTTGGTGGTTCCGTATATTAAGGGCCTGCCTGGGATCTCTTTACGCCCTAAAACCCGGGCTAATTTTTTTTCAATTAGAATGCGCAGCAAGCCGCCGCAATCCACACCCCGGATATGTTCTATCTCGCTCCGTATAATCGGCTGCTTATATGCGATAATCGCCAGGGTTTCAAGAGCAGCTCTGCTTATGCTGGATGAATGGTTTTGCGCTAAACGTTTAACCCATTCAGTGTATTCGGGCCTTGTTCTAACCTGATATCCGCCGGCTACTGCACGTAAAAAAAAGCCTCCTTTACGTGCATCATATTCTTCTCCAAGAACTGAGAGCGCTTCTTTTATATCCCTGGCCCCGGTTTTTGGTATAATGCTTTTAAAACGATCTATTGAAAGCGGCTCCCCCGCGACAAACAACAGGCTCTCTACGATATTTTTTAAATCCTTTATCATAAAAGAAAAGAATAAAAGATGTTCCTTGTTACGACTGCGGCACGCTTTATTGATAACATATTCGAATAATTCCTGTTTGAAGATGCTGAATAATGGCAATCAAGCTTAGCTTGACCATTTCCAGGATTGCCAGAAAAGTAACTAGTATCCGCTGAATTTCGATAATAACATAGTATATCAGCATTGTTCATATATTAATCATAGAGAATTTTAATCTAAAATTTTAAGCTCATTTGTGGTATTTTAATTGAATTTTGGTAAAAAACGGCAAATTGTTAACACCTATAGACGCACCTCTCCTATCCGCATATTTTTTAAAATCAACTATTTTTGATAAAATCCTTGTTCGGCTTATGCCAGCCCGAGTTTCATCAGTTTTTTTTCTTCAATCTTTTCTCCCATTAGAAGCTGAATAAACTTTTTAAGATTATAAGCGGTTTGACAAAGCAATGACCATATACGGTCTCCTTCAAATCCTCTATAAAGACTGCATCCAAAACCTCTAATATTTTTTGCAATAGCTATGAAACCTTCTGTTGCTGAACGGGCTTTACAGCAAAAACTCTGTTTTTCTTCGGATACATCTTTTTTACGCCCCAAAAAAACGTTACTGATATTGTCTGCAATTTTAAAATTACCATTGCTTCTGTAACCAAGGTCGGTAATAATATTTTCCGGTTCGCCTTTCATCCGTTTTTTGAACTGTTCGAGTGTTCCAGCAAAAAGCGTTTTATCATTTGGATTACCGATAAAATTTTCAATGGTAATCATGAATCCTTCCCTATTGAAAGTCATTTCCATTGTTGTGCCGAATTCACACTTCGGATGCTCTTTTCCTTTTACAATCGGGCGGGCATCCGGTTCATCAATGGATACAATCCGGTTTTTTATCTGTTTTTTACCTTCGAGTTTTTCTAAGGTTTGTGCTTCAAGAATAGTAAGAATAGCAAACATATTGTCAGCTTTTATTTGTTTTTTCTTTGTGGTCTTTAATGATTCAACTTTTTTATCAAATATTTTTAGAGCAGGAATAAATAATATATTAAATTTGAGTAACCATTCCAAACGGTTTTGTTTTTTGTTCAAAAAAAATTCTCGCCATAATTTTTTTACTTCATTATTGTCCCACCACAAGGAGATTTGATGCAAAACGGCAAATTGTTTCATTTTGTCAAAAGCTTTAAAAATTAAATGTACATCATTTGGATAGATAACGTTATTTTTCAATACGCTTGAATCTATCATAGCATTATCACCCTGTATTATCCCAGCTTTGCGTAGAACCTCAAAAACTTCTTTTTCTA
This sequence comes from Desulfosarcina sp. BuS5, assembly GCF_028752835.1. NCBI lineage: Bacteria > Pseudomonadati > Thermodesulfobacteriota > Desulfobacteria > Desulfobacterales > Desulfosarcinaceae > Desulfosarcina > Desulfosarcina sp. BuS5. The sequence goes on along the minus strand of NZ_CP087952.1, from coordinate 3,337,737 downwards.
TAATTTCAACACCTTCTTCACCTATACGTTTTCGAAATACACATATAGAACTCGGATCCAGGCATGTTTGCAATTCCTCATTTGTGATGTTACAAAAATATTGAATATAGTGGTTTTCTTTTATATGCTTAACCATTTGCCTATCACTTAATTGATAGTATTTTATACAAATCAAAATCGCTGTCATCATCCTGAGAGATTTTCCAAAAGCACCCTGACTGGTGTTATAAAATTTACACAACTTTGTAATCATTTTTTGCCATGGAATTATCCCACGGATAATAACCAATTCCTGAACTGGATTGGTTATATTTGCTTTCACCCATTCATCAGAAAGAACTTCTTCAAAAGTATTTTTTATCATCAGAATACCTCCTATCCTTTTTAGAGTGCTTAAAATACCATTTAGCTGCAATTTAAAAAATGGCATATACTGCTATGGATAGCAAAGCATTTCTTTCATAAAAAAGAAATTCAGCAGATACTAACTAGCACTTCGCTTTTATTATTACTTTCGCTAAATAGCTCGCCAAAAGGTATTGAATTCTGTTTTTCAGGAATTTCCATGATATCTGCAATTTTACGTTTTACGGATATACGCTCGGCGGTAAATTCGATCCTTTTCTCAGGGACTATCCTGGCGAATATTTTTCCGAAAGCATCTATAAGTTCAAAAAGACCAATTTGGATTGAATCATCGTCCCCATGAATCGGCAGCAGCATCCTTGATTTTATTTTGATAAGAGTAGCAGCCATAAGAAGAAACTCACCTGCGAAATCGATCTTCATCGATCTCATCAATTCCATATATTTAAGATATCGATCTGTTATTTTAGCTATTGGAATATTGTATATGTCCACCTCATTTTTTCTTATCAGGTAAACCAGAAGATCCATGGGCCCTTCAAAAACTTTATCGAGTCGCATCTTGTAAATATCTTCGGGCATTAAGGAAGATCCTGCATTTTTACGCCTGTATTTTTACGGCAGCCCTGACCTCGGCCATGGTCTGTTGGGCGACTCCCCTTGCTTTTTCAGTTCCGTCCGCAAAAATACTATCTACAAGATCGGGCTTTGACTTATAATACTCCCTTTTTTCATGGATCGGTTCTAAAAAAACGATCAGATTTTTTGCCATGATTTTTTTGCATTCTACACATCCTATACCGGCTTTTCGACATTCTTCGTTGATCGTGGCGATTGTATCAGGATCACTGTAGCGCTTATGAAAATCGAAAACATTACATATATCGGGATCACCTGGGTCGCTTTTACGCGCTCTATTCGGATCGGTTATCATTCCGGCAACTTTTTTTGCAACTTCATCCCCACTATCCGATAAATAGATGGCATTGTTATAACTTTTGCTCATTTTTCTGCGGTCTATCCCCAATATTTTCGGGGTTTCGGCAAGAATGGCTTTTGGCTCAGGAAAGACTTCACCGTAAAGATAGTTGAATCGTCTGGCGATTTCCCTTGTTATTTCCACATGGGGAACCTGATCCACACCTACCGGAACTCCATCAGCCTTATAAATGATAATGTCGGCAGCTTGAAGAACAGGATAGCCTAAAAAACCAAAGGTTGAGAGGTCCTTGTTGCTGAGCTGAACTATCTGATCCTTGTAAGTAGGGTTACGTTCCAGCCAGGGAACAGGGGTTATCATGGAAAGGATAAGAAAGAGTTCGGCATGTTCTTTAATTTTCGACTGAAGAAAGAGGCTGCTTTTTTCAGGTGCGAGACCAGCGCTGAGCCAGTCTATCATCATTTCTTCGGCATATTGTGAAATACTACCTGTCTCTTCATAGTCACTGGTAAGTGCATGCCAGTCGGCAATAAAGAAAAAGCATTCATATTCTTCCTGCATTTTTATCCAATTTGAAAGAGCCCCATGCAGATTTCCGAGATGCAGAGGCCCCGTCGGACGCATTCCGCTTAGTATACGTTTTTTTTTAGTCATCTAAAACTCCAGTATAACACCCGCATCAGCGACAGAAAAAAGCTGGTGGGATTGTTTGGTTGATTTATGATCAAGTTACATTGTTTAGTTTAGTGTACTGTGGTTTCAAAGAGTGAAGTAGGCTATTAAAAATTCGACAAGATCTTCTAAATCGTTCAGCCGAAACCTGGGAACGTCAAAATCCAGATGAACATCACTGATAACTGCAATCAGATCTTCATCTCCTTGAGATACAGGTTCTTTACATATCTCAGGTCTGAATACTTCAATTTTAGGCTGATTTCCTCGTTTATAACCTTCTGTAAGGATTAGATCTGTTCCTAAAAAAAATGGCAGTAACTCTTCAGGGCTATGGTCATGATCTGCGTCTTTGACTATACCAATTTTTGAGTATGAAGAGATAACGGTTGTGACAGCACCTGCTTGTTTATGCCTCCAGCTGTCCTTGCCCGGTTTATCGATTTCAAAACCATGAACATCGTGCTTGATGGTGCCGACTTTCAGCCCGCGCTGTTTGAACCTTGAAATCAGCTTTACCAGAAGAGTAGTCTTTCCTGATCCGGAATTGCCTATGACTGAAAGAATTGGTGGGGACGAGCTTTTAGATTTGTTATTCAAAATTATATCGGAGTTCTAAATAAGGGGTCAGAAATTTTTTCAGAAAAAAATTGGTAAAACAGGTGACCGTCCGAAGAAACTGGTGCCTGGGGCGAGAATCGAACTCGCACAGCCATAATGACCGAGGGATTTTAAGTCCCTTGCGTCTACCTATTCCGCCACCCAGGCATTATTGATTGCATCCGAATTCTTTTTTAAATGTTATCTGCTTGATTGTCAAGAAGCGCTGAGGCGATTTTTTTAAGATGATCATACTTTTTACATCGGCGGGAACTATAGACCGTCAGATAATTACCCTATTTTGAAATTTGGCACAAGGCCAGAGGGGGTAAGGGTTCAAAAAATTGAACCCCTACCCCGACGACCGATAACGCAGTGAAATTATTTATGTGACGGTCTATCGATATATACGTCAGACATAGGTAAACAGGCTAAAACTCCGATATAAGGATCGAAAAAAAATGCATTTTGTAAAAAAAATTCAACATATTGATTTTGCATCATATTTTCTAATTTGCCCTGCAAGACGGTTTTAAGTCACCCAAGAGAGCGTGAGTGCACAATCACACGCAAACCAGGGGGGGTATGCATAAAACAATAAAAGCGTTTTTATGTCCAATAAAAAAACGACTATAACTACTTAAAATCATTGATAATTTGACGACCTCCTATTTAACATACCCTCCAATTTGTGATTAATATTGTAACCGTTCACGGGCAATAATCGTTTTGAGTTTAAAATTTAATATCTAACCGCAAATTTTTTTAAGAAAAATTTTACGTTCCAGTGCCCGATGGTTTATAGTGTCAGGAATGGAATCAGTCTATTAAAAAACTTGGAGTTGATTTGACATTCCGCCACTGCGTGATCGACTGGCCACTGAATTCAAATATTTCGTGTGTATTTCGCAGAGGACATAGGTGATGCGCTTATTCTTACACTGATCATGAAATGAGAACGCGATTTCCTAAGTAGTGATCAAATCCAAGAATTTTTTTTGTCTCCTTATAATCCAACATCCTCATTAAAGATGAATCGGTAGGCATAGTAGTATATCTCTAAGATTTTTTCATCCTTGAAGACAGCGATACGATATACCGTTTATTTATAGGCTCGACCATTTTCTGCCATTCCAATATTTAAAGGGGCATTTATGCCAGTGTGATAAGATTTAAATAATGTAACGCCCATGCTGACAAAATATCGTAACGGTTTTAGGGAAGGTATTTCGCAGCCGTACCCCGCTCTGAAAATCTTATGAATACCCCGGCCTTTGGGACAAAATTTGGTTGCTGAATTCAGTCCGAATGAGCGTTACAGTATTTTGCAACTTTTCACTGAAAAGATCCGTTACACTATTTGAATCTTATCACCCGTGAACGGTTACAATTTATTTAATCTCCGATCCTAAACAGATTCCTGGTATTTCGAGGATTTAAGGTATTCAATCTTGTTCAGTCCGTTAACATAGGCTTTGGCGCTGGCCACTATAATATCCGGATCAGCTCCCCGGCCGAGGGCTATCAGGCCGTTTTCCTTTAAGCGGACTGTTACCTCACCCTGGGCATCGCTGCCTCCGGTTAAAGCGCTTATCGAGAACCTTAATAGCTCGGGGCTGATATCAGCAAGTTGCGCGATAGTATTAAATGCGGCATCTATCGGCCCGTTTCCGTAACCGGACCCTTTTACAGTCCGGCCGTTGATGCTGAGCTTGATACTTGCCATGGGGAAAACGGTTGTTCCGCTGGCCACATGCAGATATTCAAGTAAAAATACGTCCTTGGTTCTCAGGATACCTTCGGTAACGATTGCTTCAAGATCTTCATCTTCTATGCTTTTTTTCTTGTCCGCAATTTCTTTAAATTTGGTAAATACTATTTTCATGTCTTCATCCGAAAGCTCGTATCCCATCTCCTGGAGGTGTGAGCGAAGAGCATGTCTTCCCGAGTGCTTCCCTAAGACAAGTTTGTTGCTTACCAGACCTACTGTTTCAGGTTTCATAATCTCATAGGTCATGGGATTTTTCAAGACTCCGTCCTGGTGAATGCCGGCTTCGTGGGCAAAGGCGTTGGCTCCGACAATAGCCTTGTTGGGCTGTACAATGATACCGGTTATCATACTCACCAGCTTGCTGGTTGGACAAATAAGCTCAGTATTAATGTCGGTTGATACCGGGTAAAAATTGGGCCTGGTAGTCAGGGCCATAACAACTTCTTCCAGGGCGGTATTTCCGGCTCTTTCCCCGATTCCGTTGATAGTTACTTCGGCCTGGCCGGCGCCCGCACTAATCGCCGCCAGGGTATTGGCCGTGGCCAGACCCAGGTCGTTGTGGCAGTGAACGCTTAATACCGCCTTGTGCATGTTTTCAGTATTGTCCATAACATATTTGATCAACTCGGCATATTCATGGGGAACAGCATACCCTACTGTATCGGGCAGATTAACCGTTGTTGCTCCGGCTGCAATGGCTGCTCCAAAAACCCGGCATAGAAAATCCCGGTCACTGCGTGACCCGTCTTCGGCTGAAAATTCAATATTATCAGTCAATTTTTTGGCATATGTTATTGAATCAACAGTTGCTTGAACCACTTCATCGCTGGTCATGTTCAACTTGTGAGCCATATGCAGATCCGAGGTGGCTATAAATATATGTATTCTCGGCTTGGCCGCTTTGCAAACAGAACCCCAGGCCTGGTCAATATCCCCCTTGCCGGTACGCGTTAAAGCGGCAATTTCAATGTTTTTTACCTTCTTTGAAATTTCGGAAACCGCTTCAAAATCTCCTTCCGACGCCGCCGGAAAACCGGCTTCGATAACATCCACACCGAGTTTTTCCAGTTGCACCGCCAGCCTCATCTTTTCTGCAGTATTCATGCTTGCGCCTGGAGACTGCTCGCCATCCCTTAATGTGGTATCAAAAAAAATTATTCTATCTTTCACCTTACTCTCCTTCTTTTGACAGTTTATACTGCAAACTATCTGCCAGCGCCTGCCAGCTTGCCTCTATTATGTCTTCGGAAACACCTATGGTGCTCCATATATTATTTTTGTCTCTGGATTCTATAATAACTCTGACCTTTGCCTTTGTTCCTTCACGACCATCTATTACTCTTACCTTGAAATCTACAAGCTGGGTTGATGAGAGGACATCCGGGTAAAATTTATTCAGAGCCTTACGAATTGCATTGTCCAAAGCGCTTACAGGGCCATCTCCTTCGGCAACCGTAATTTTTTCGACTCCCTTGGCTGAAATTTTAATCGAAGCCTGAGCAGTGCATGGTTTGTCCTTTTCCTTTATAATTGTCACCATAAAGGATTTTAACTCAAACATCGGCTTAAACCGATCTTTAAATCTTTCCATCAATAACTTTAAGGAGCCATCCGCAGTCTCAAATTGATAACCCTGCTGCTCCAGCTCTTTGATTCGTGCTACCAGGCGGCTGCTGTCAACCCCTTCTGCATCCAGATCTATCCCGAGTTCTTTGGCCTTATACTCCACATTACTCTTTCCGGAAAGATCCGACATTAAGACACGGCGTTTGTTTCCCACCAGCTCCGGCTGCATATGTTCGTAAGCCATGGGATTTTTCATAATAGCGCTGACATGAATTCCGCCTTTGTGCGCAAAAGCACTTTTCCCGACAAAGGGTCTGTTGCTAAGGGGCGTCATATTCGCTGTATCACTGATAAATCGCGATATATTCTTTAGTTTTTTAATATTTTCTTTGGAAAGGCCGGGCAGTCCCATCTTTAATGCCAGAATCGGGATAATTGATGTAAGATCCGCATTGCCGCATCTTTCTCCGTAGCCGTTAATGGTGCCCTGTACCATATCAGCTCCTGCCCGAACTGCGGTTATGGAATTAGCCACAGCAAGTCCGCTGTCGTTATGCGTATGTATGCCGATCTTGACCGGAAGCGACCCATCCACTTGATTATATTTTTTTTTCAACCTGTTTATCAGGCAGGCAATGATAGTTTCAATGTCAAAGGGAAGCGTACCTCCGTTTGTATCGCATAATACCAGTATATCCGCTCCGCCGTCTGCAGCCGCAAATAGAGATTGCAATGCGTACTCTTTGTTGGCCTTATATCCGTCAAAAAAATGTTCGGCATCAAAAATTACTTCACGTCCCTTTTCTTTTAAAAAAGCAACGGAATCATTGATCATTGCAAGGTTCTCTTTAAGGCTGTTCTGCATGATCTGCTCAACATGCAGATCCCATGTTTTTCCAAAAATCGTAACCGTGTCCGTGCCGCTGTTGAGAAGCGCTTTCAGGTTATTATCATTTCCAGGAATAATGCCCGGCTTCCTTGTTGCGCCAAATGCAGTTAACCTGGAATTTTTAAAATTTATATCCTTTGCCAGGTCAAAAAAAACCATATCTCTTGGATTGGAACCGGGCCATCCGCCCTCAATATAATGGATACCCATATCATCAAGCCTTCGCGCTATGACGATTTTTTCCTTGGCTGTAAAACTGATATATTCACCCTGTGTACCATCACGCAGGGTGGTATCATACAAGAGGACTGGATCCATGCTTTTCTTCTCCCTAAATTGAAAGATGTCGAATTTTTCTATTTTCCGGCCTTAATGAGCGGACTGCTGCTCCTGCCTGCCACATCTCGGAATTTTTTATCTCATTTAATTCTGCTGTAAGTTTTTCCTGATAATCAGGAGCGCTGTTTACTTCCAGGACGCGTTTTGTTTCTTTGCCGGTTTTAACACGGTCGTATAAATCTTCAAAAACAGGAGTAACCGCATCCCTGAATTTCGGCGCCCAGTCCAATGCGCCCCTCTGTGCTGTAGCGCTGCAATTTGAAAACATCCAGTCCATGCCGTTTTCACCGACCAGTCTTATGAGGCTTTGGGTCAGTTCTTCAACGGTTTCATTAAATGCTTCACTGGGGGAGTGCCCGTTTTTTCTCAATATATTATACTGGGCCTCCATTGTGCCGGCCAGGCAGCCCATAAGAACGCCGCGTTCGCCGGTCAGGTCGCTGTAAACCTCATTTTCAAAGGTAGTCGGGAAAAGATATCCTGAGCCTATGGCTATTCCAAGCGCAAGGGTTCTCTCCTTAGCTCTTCCAGTATAATCCTGAAAAACCGCATAGCTTGAATTGATACCGCTGCCGTCAAGAAAATTTCTGCGCACATTGGTTCCGGATCCTTTGGGAGCCACTAGGATAACATCGATATTGTCAGGAGGTATAATCCTGGTTTGATCTTTATAAACAATTGAAAAACCATGTGAAAAATATAAGGCATCACCCTCATTAAGGCATTTTTTAACTACAGGCCAGGTGGCAGTCTGGCCGGCGTCGGAAAGAAGTTCTTTAATGATTGTTCCCTGTTTTGCGGCTTCTTCAAGAGGAAAAAGAGTTTTGCCTGGAACAAAACCATCCTTAACCGCTTTTTCCCAGTAGGCGTCCCCTTCAAGCTGCCCTATGATAACATTAAAGCCGTTATCTTTAAGATTCAAAGCCTGCGCAGGACCCTGAACACCGTACCCGAGCACAACTATTGTTTCATCTTTAAGTACTTCCCTGGCTTTATCCAGGGAAAACTCTTCCCTGGTAACAACATCTTCTACTACTCCTCCAAAGTCTATCTTGCCCATTTTATTCTCCTTGTTTTTTTTATTTTTTGGTATATTGATCGCGCAGCAGCGCAATAATACCGGTCTTGACTATCTCCTTAATGCCGATGGGCTTAAGAAGGTTTAAAATAGCATTGATTTTACCCTGATCTCCGGTTGTCTCTATGGTGTAATGTTCCATTCCCACATCAACAACTTTACACCTGAAGATATCGACCATTCTTAAAATTTCAGCACGATGTTCCGGTTTTGCAGTTACCTTGATTAGAACCATTTCCCGCTGCACATATTCTGCGCCTGTAAAATCATGCACCTTAATCACATTGATCAGTTTATTAAGCTGCTTTTCTATCTGTTCTATAACAGGTGCATCGGCTTTTGTAACAAGCGTAACCCGTGAAACCAGGGGATCCATGGTCTCGGCAACAGAGAGGCTTTCAATATTATATCCCCTGCCGCTGAAAAGACCTGCTATTCTTGAAAGTACGCCCGGCTTGTTATCCACCAGAATCGAGAGAACATGTTTTTCTGCTGTCATGGTAAAATTCCTTCCTGTCTAGTGCCCGAATGAAAAATAGCCGTTTTCGTTCGGGCACTATCTATACTAAAAGCATTTCTGTTATGGAAGCGCCCGCAGGAACCATGGGATAAACCGATTCTTCCCGCGCCACAACAAATTCCATTATTACGGTCTTGGGGGAAGATAGACCTTCTGACAGCACAGGCTCAACCTCTTCCGGTCTTACGGCTCTTAAACCGACCGCGCCATAGGCTTCGGCAAGTTTGACAAAATCCGGGGCATGTTCCATGCTGGTACTTGAATAACGTTTGCCGTAAAATAATTCCTGCCACTGTCGCACCATGCCGAGATATTGGTTGTTCAGGATAACAATATTTATCGGAAGTCCATATTGAACGGCAGTCGCCATTTCCTGAATATTCATCTGGATGCTGCCGTCGCCGGCTACATCGACCACAATTTTATCCGGGCATGCGACCTGTGCCCCTATGGCCGCAGGCAGGCCGAAACCCATACAGCCCAAGCCGCCTGAGGTAATAAAATGATTAGGCTCATCAAAATGGTAATACTGGGCTGCCCACATCTGGTTCTGCCCCACTTCCGTAGTTATAATAGCCTTTCCTTTGGTTAATTCATAAAGTTTGTCAATTACATATTGAGGTTTGATAATATCACTTTGGGTATAAGCCAGCGGCCGGGTGCTTTTCCACTCATTAATTTTATCTAACCAGCCTTTGCACTTCTGACCGATATCACCAAAATCTTCTTTTTTTATCAGCTTGTTAAGATGCTCAAGTGTGGTTTTGCAGTCTCCCACAACAGGCACCGAAACGGAAATATTCTTCTGAATGGATGTGGGATCAATATCTATATGGACAATCTCCGCATTTGAAGCGAACGTATCCGTTCTTCCCGCAACACGGTCGTCGAAACGGACACCAACGGCAATCAGCAGATCACATTCTCCTATGGCCATGTTGGATCTGTATGTACCATGCATACCGATCATTCCCAGCCATAAAGGATCAGATGCAGGAAATGCCCCCAGGCCCATTAAAGAGGCAGTTACGGGTATCCGTGTTTTACGCGCAAATTGAGTCAATTCTGCATGCGCCTTGGAAAGAATAATGCCGCCGCCTGCAAAAATAACGGGCTTTACGGCTTTGTGAATCAGTTTTACAACCTTGTTGATCTGTTTAATGTTCGGGTTGTAGGTGGGGTTGTAAGATCTCAAACTTACTTTTTCTGGTGATACATATTCAGCGAGGTCATTAACAATATCCTTGGGTATGTCAATCAACACCGGCCCGGGACGACCTGAACCTGCTATATAAAAAGCCTCTTTGATTGTTGTTGCAAGATTCGCTACATTCTTGACAAGATAATTATGCTTTGTGCAAGGTCTTGTAATGCCGACTATATCGACTTCCTGAAAGGCATCATTCCCGATAAGTTTAGTGGGAACCTGACCTGTTATAATAACTATGGGGATCGAATCCATATATGCTGATGCTATGCCGGTAACAGTATTGGTGGCACCGGGCCCTGATGTTACCAGGCAGACTCCGGTTTTGCCGGCCGCCCTGGCATAACCGTCTGCAGCATGAACAGCTCCCTGCTCGTGACGCACAAGTATATGACGCATTTCCGTTTTGGAAAGTTCATCGTATATATCCAGCACTGCCCCGCCTGGATACCCGAAAATTGTATCAACTCCCTCTTCCTTGAGAGCCTTCATAAGGATCTGCGCACCTGTAAGTTTCATAGGCATTCCTTCCGTAAAATTAATTACAAACTGAGACCTTTACAAAATGTTCAATTTCGTTCGAGTTCAAGAAAGGCGAAAATTTTAACCGCAGGAATACATTGAGTATTTTGAGGATTAAAACCCTTTTTAAGATCAGGTTGCCTGACGCCGAAATCGGGCGAAAGGGGGCGTTTTGCAAAGGTCTCAAACTATTGAACAATCGCTCCCTTGCTGGCGGATGAAACCATTTTTGCATATCTTGCCATATATCCCTCTTTTATCTTGGGTTCAGGAGCCGACCAGGCTGAGAGTCTTTTTTTTATCTCATCTTCCGAAACCTTTAAAGTAATCTTTTTTCCCGGGATATCAATAGCAATAATATCTCCTTCCTCAACAATAGCAACAGGTCCCCCCTGCATCGCTTCGGGTGAAATATGCCCTATGGATGCTCCTTTTGTTCCTCCTGAAAAACGTCCGTCCGTGAGGAGCGCCACATGCGCGTCAAGTTTCATTCCCGCGATTGAGGATGTCGGCGTTAGCATTTCTCGCATGCCGGGCCCGCCCATCGGCCCTTCGTATCGGATTAAAATCACATCACCTTTTTTTATAATGCCGTTCATAATGGCATCTGTTGCATCTTCTTCCGACTCATATACCCTGGCCGGACCTTCATGACATAACATTTTATCGAGCACTGCGGACTGCTTTACAACACATCCATCAGGAGCAAGATTTCCGAATAGAACGGCAAGTCCACCTTCTTTATGATATGGATTATCAAGCGGCCTGATAATATTTTCATCTTTAATGACTTGCTCTTTAATATTTTCACCCACGGTCTTTCCAGTGACGGTTATAGATTGCTCATTAATCAAGCCGGTTTTTGTAATTTCCTTTATGACCGCTTGAATACCTCCTGCAAGATTCAGATCCTCCATATGGTGTATTCCTCCCGGGCTTAATGAACAGATATGGGGCACTTGCTCGCTGATTTCATTGATCATGTTAAGATCTATACCTACTTTCGCTTCTTTGGCAATTGCCGGTAAATGAAGAATAGTATTTGTCGAGCATCCCAGCGCCATATCTACAACCAGGGCATTTTTAAAAGCCTCTTTGGTCATAATCTGCCTGGCGGTTATATTTTTTTCAAAAAGGCTTACAATTTTCATCCCCGCCTCTTTTGCCAAACGGACCCTGGCAGACATGACAGCCGGGATAGTGCCGTTGCCAGGCAAGCCCATACCTATTACTTCAGTCAGGCAGTTCATGGAATTGGCCGTAAACATACCGGCGCATGATCCGCATGTGGGACAAGCTGTATCCTCAATTTCATTCAATCGTTCTTTGCTCATTCTGCCTGACTTAAAAGCGCCCACCGATTCAAAAACAGTCACCAGATCTATTGCCCCGGTGCCTGAGGGATCTTTGCCGGCCAGCATGGGGCCGCCGCTGATAAAAATTGCAGGAATATTAAGGCGGGCAGCAGCCATAAGCATGCCCGGTACAATTTTATCACAATTTGTTACCATTACTATAGCATCTAATGCATGGGCTATTGCCATTACTTCAACGGAATCTGCGATAATCTCCCTGCTTGCCAGGGAATATTTCATCCCGATATGATTCATGGCGATACCATCACAAACACCAATTACGCCGAATTCACAAGGCGTACCTCCGGCCATGTAAATACCTGCCTTGACCGCCCCTGCGATCCTGTTCAAATGAACATGACCGGGAATTAGGCTATTGGCTGAATTGGCAATCCCTATAAGAGGTCTTCGAAGCTCTTCATCAGTATATCCGATAGCCTTAAAAAGACTGCGATGAGGCGCTCTTTCAATACCCTTTTTAACGCTGTCACTTTTCATTATTTTCAATCTCCCAAAAAAAAATCCGTTATCAGTTTTTTACGCTGATAACGGATTTTATAAATTACATATAAAATTAAGTCATTATCAGCCATCATCCTGAAGGCAGGTAATTATCTCCACCGATAGGACGAGAATACTAATGATAATGACTAAAATTTTATTCATTTTATAAACCTTATACAAAGGAGTTGCTACGCACATCAACAACATATTGAATTATTCTCTAACAACCATGGAAATTATTGTCAAACTTTTTTTGTTTACCGGCATTTATAAGTAAATATATTGTTTCGCCCTTTTCTCTGATGTTGTTTATGATAACTCAAGTCTAAACTCGGTATTATTTGGTATGGAATTTTCAGTTTAATGTAAAAAAACTTGAAAAAGTTTTTACGCCATGATAAATGTTTCAACATTTTATTAAGATAAACGTATTTTTTCAAGTCCATTTAATTTTTTCACCAAATTCTTAAATGTAGCGCTTTGAAAATTTCAATGATCAAAGGGCTCATAATGAAAGGTATAAGCAAGTATGACTTCCAAAAAAGAATTGTTGCCGGCTTTAAGCCTGACCTTGGTTCTACTGGTTGTCGGCGTTATAAGCTACGCCGCCTTTCCTGCAAAATCTCCTGACCAGCCGGTAAGGCTAATGTTCAAGGGCGTTGCCGGGAAAGTCTTATTTACCCACAAAATGCATACATCTGAATCCGGTTACGATGTTGCCTGCAGTGACTGCCATCATAATCTCGAAGAAGGTGAAACCGATCCTCAAGCCTGCGGTGAATGCCATGAGATCGAATCGGATGATGAAGACGTTCCCGCAAGAACCGATGCATTTCATTCCCAGTGTATCGGCTGCCATCAGGAAAACGAAGCCGGGCCTGAAAAATGCGCATCCTGCCATGTTATGTAATTTTTTTTATTTTTATATTTTTTAATTCAACGCGGTAGAAACAGTAAAAGGTTGAACTATGATAAAAAAATCATTTATCGGTTTAGCAAAGCCGAGGCTTATGTATGAAACCCTTGAGAGTTTGCTGCCGGAACCTCGGAACATCGAACTGCCGGAAAAGGTTACTCTACTTTTGGAGACAGTCTCAGAAAAATCAAGCGCCAATGGACAGTTTTCAATTAAAGAGGGGGACAAGGTTAAAACCGGACAGAAGCTGACTCTTTCCGGGGAGAACGGTATATATGTAACCGCAACTGTTACCGGCAGAATCTCGTCCGTCACACCGTTTAGCGGTAATTTCGGCAAAAAGTATATGGCAATTTCGATTGAAACCGCTCCGGATGAAGAGATAGATGCCGATTTCGGCAAAATTGCAGTAAAAGATCCTTTTAACGGTATCAGGGATTTTCTTTTATCATGCCCGGGAGGTATTCCTCCGCACCTGTTTTCAGACAATAACGGGGCTGTAAAAACACTTGTTATATGCGGTATTGATAATGACCTGCTGATTTCAACAAATCAGTATATGGTCAAAGCGGACATGAACAGCATAAAAGATGGAATTGATATTCTTAAAAAAGCCATCGCCGCGGAAAAAATTATTTTTGCGGTTCCAAGGCACCTCAAACACGAGGCTTCAGCCGCGGATGCCGTCACAAAGATTATTGCCCCCCAGTATCCGGCAGCCTCACCACGGATGATTATGAAGGATGTTTTGGGTCTTGTTGTTCCGGCCGGCAAAACCTGTGAAGATATGGGAGTAACCTTTATAAACGCCGAGGCCGCAGCTTCCATAGGCAGCGCTTTTAAAGACGGCGTGATTCCGGTTAATAAGAAAATCACGGTGATAAAAAAGGACGGAACGGCTGCTTTTGTGTCCGCCCGTATCGGCACCCCTTTAAGCAACATTTTCAATGCCCTGGATATTCATCTAAACGAAAAGGACCGGATAGTTCTCGGCGGTCCGATGACCGGTTCAGCGGTATATTCAGCAGACCTTCCGGTCTTGCCGGATACTGATGCCGTTATTATCCAGGATTTTTCGGTAATACCGCTTGTTTCCGATTGCCCCTGCATTAATTGCGGGGAATGTATCAGAATGTGTCCCGCAAATATTCCGATTAATATGCTTGTCAGACTTCTTGAAGCAGGTCTTTATGAGCAAGCGGAGGATGAATATGACCTCCAGTCATGCATTGAATGCGGTCTTTGTTCATATGTCTGTCCTGCAAAAATACCGATTTTTCAGTATATAAGACTGGCCAAACATGAACTGTTCCGTTTGCAAACTGGGGAGGAGATTACAGAGGAGGCAAATGATGATTAGCACAAAAAAACTTACGGTTTCCCATGCTCCATTCTGGCACGACGGGAGCGGAATCTCCTCTCGAAGTTATAATACGATGCTTGCGGCTTTGCCGGCAATAATTGCAGGTCTGTTATTATACGGCATACCCGCTCTTGCGGTTGTCTGTTTGTCCGTATCTTCTGCCATGATCTGGGAACTTTTGATGAATCTTGTTACAAAGCGGCCATTATCAATCGGAGACGGCAACGCAGGTGTAATAGGCATCCTTTTGGCCATGCTTTTGCCTGCGGGAATACCCTGGTGGGTTGTCATAACCGGAACTTTTATTGCGGTTGTGCTTGGCAAGCAAATTTATGGCGGTATCGGGAGCAATCCTTTTAACCCGGTGGTTGTTGCAATTGCCATCCTGATGGTCTCGTGGAAGGATTTCTTCGACTTTAATGAAGCTCTCTTAAACTATGATCTGAATTTTATTATGGTATATCCCCTGGCGGCGCTTAAACATTTCGGAACATCGGCCATTGACGGCTTTAGCATTTGCGATCTCCTGCTGGGCAAACAGCCGGGCGGGATCGGTTCTACATTCGGTATCGGCATAATTATCGGGGGAATCTACCTTATTATAAGAGGTATCATAAGATGGGAAATTTCCGTCTCATTCCTGGCGGGAATTTTTATAACCGCCCTGATTTTTCACATTAACGATTCGGCCCGCTTTGCAGGACCTTTTTTCCATTTGCTGACAGGTTATACGTTAATAGGCGCTTTTTTTCTTGCAACCGAGGATTCATCTTCCCCGGTTAATTTTATTCCAATGCTGATTTACGGAGCCGGTGCAGGTGTTATGACCGTGCTGATCAGGAATATAGGGGTTTATGTGGACGGCGTAATTTTTGCGATTCTGGTTATGAATCTTGTTAATCCGATGCTGGATAAGATCAGACCAAGAGCGATCGGAAAGGTTGGGTAATATGAATGAAATGATAAAAATGGTTGTCGTGCTTACAATTTTAAGCGCTTTTTCAGGAGGCCTGCTGGCCGCTGTTCGCAACGGAACCAGGGAAACAATCGAAAATCAGGAGCTGCAATTCGTCAAAGGCCCGGCTATAGAAAAAATCCTTGCCGGCACCTCTAATGATCCGATTAAGGATCGTTTTAAAATAAAGGACGGAGATGTTGAAAGAATTTTTTTTGTCGGAGCATTTGACGGCAAGCCTTCTACGGTTGTTTTTGAGGTTTCAGGCAAAGGCTTTGCCGACGCCTTCGGGCTTATGGTCGGAATAAACGTGGAAACCGACAAAGTAGCCTCTATCAGCGTTACAACCCATAAAGAAACCCCGGGCCTGGGCGAAAAGGCTAAGAGTGATCCCTCATTTGCGGCACAGTTTCATGGAGTCTCTACGAAAAAAGAGATAAAAGTCACAAACGATGGAGGGGCGATAAACGCTATCAGCGGCGCTACCATTACATCACGGGGTGTCTGTCTGGCAGCCACTGATGCCTGCGGCATTTATAGAAAATTGAAACCACAAATCCAGGAAAAACTAAAGGGATTTTCTAAATAGGGAGATGACGGATGGCTAAATCAATTGCTAAAGAATTTACCAAGGGACTGTGGGACGAAATACCGCCTTTCAGACTGGTACTCGGGCTATGCCCCGTTCTTGGCGTAACAACAACAATGCAAAACGGCATAGGTATGGGGCTGGCCACTACGTTTGTCTTGATATGTTCGAATATACTGGTTTCGGCATTACGCACTATAATACCCGCCAAGGTCAGAATCGCCTGTTTTATCATTATTATTGCAACCTTTGTTACAGTTGTGGAACTTCTCATGCAGGCCTTTACCTACAAGCTTTTTATGCAGCTCGGCATGTTTATACCCTTAATAGTTGTAAATTGTATTGTTTTGGGACGGGCTGAGGCATTTGCTTCTAAAAACAATATGTTATTATCCATGGTGGATGGACTCGGGATGGGTTTGGGTTTTACAATTTCTCTGGGTGCCCTGGGCGGAATCCGGGAAATTCTTGGCACCGGTACATTCTACGGGCATGCCCTGTTCGGTGCTTCATTTCATCCTTTTGCTTTCATGGTTCAGGCCCCTGGCGCTTTTGTCTGCCTCGGGCTGATGCTGTGCATCATGAATATGTTTGGTGAGAAATAGGAGATATAAAAAATGGGCGATTACCTGATCCTGATAATAAGCTGTATCTTTGTAAATAACATACTTCTGGCGCAGTTTCTTGGAAACTGCCCCTTTTTCGGCACATCCAAAAAAATGGAGACTGCAATCGGCATGGGGATGGCCGTTATTTTTGTTCTTGTAATGGCCGGTATTATTACATGGATGACTGAAACATTTATTTTAAAACCCTATGGTCTTGAATATCTTAGAACCATCTCCTTTATTCTTGTTATAGCCTCGCTGGTTCAGTTTGTGGAGATGTTTCTTAAAAAGAGTATACCGGGGCTTTATGCAGGCCTTGGTATCTTTTTACCTCTTATTACAACAAATTGTGCTGTAATGGGCGTATGCTTGATAAATATTAAAGAAGAATATTCTTTTCTGCCGGCTCTGGTTGCGTCCTTTGCTTATGCGGTAGGTTTCGGTCTGGCGCTGGTTCTTTTTGCCGGTATCAGAGAGCGAATCCTCCTTGCAAGGGTGCCGAAACCTTTGATGGACACTTCCATAGCGCTTGTTACCGCCGGCATCCTTTCCCTGACCTTTTTTGCTTTTAAAGGAATGGTGTAAAGAATGATAGAACCTGTACTGATAATGCTTGGGATAGGTGTGACCTGCGGACTTGTGCTGAGTATAGCATCCAAGGTTTTTTATGTTTATGAAGATCCCAGGATTGCGGAAGTGGAAAATTGCCTTGCCGGCGCAAACTGCGGGGGATGTGGCTTTGCAGGATGCTCCGCTGCCGCCGTGGCGGTGGTTAACGGCGAAGCTTCTCCAAGTGTATGTGTTATTTCCGGGCCGGATGTTGCAGCCAATGTTGCCGCTGTCATGGGAATGGAAGCAGGAAGTGCAGAGCCATTGATTTCAAAAAATACATGTTCAGGAGGAGACCGGGCGGAAAATAAATTTCATTATATGGGTATAGATTCATGCTCTGCTCTATCAGCTTTTTACGGCGGTAAAAGAGTTTGCCATATTGGCTGCCTGGGTATGGGAGACTGCATCAAGGCCTGCGCCTTTGATGCAATACATATGGGAGCTAAAGGATTCCCGGTTGTCGATGAAGCCAAATGTGTCGGGTGCGGTGCATGTAAAAAAGCCTGCCCCAAGAATATTCTGACAATTACTACCATGTCGGAAAGGCTTCTTTCCTTTAATCAGGATAACACTGCACTTGCGCCATGCAGACAGGAATGTCCGGCTGAAATTGATATCCCCCGCTATATTTCTCAAATAAGAGAAGGAAAATACGAAGACGCGGTCAATACCATCAAGGAACGTAACCCCCTGTTGCTTTCATGCGGACGGGTCTGCCCGCATCCGTGTGAAAATTACTGCCGCCGCGGAATTGAAGACGAACCTGTTTCAATTAACCAGCTAAAACGCTTTGTCGCTGATTATGAAATGAACTCCGGAATACGTGTACCGATATCCTGCGCTCACCCTACAGGCAAATCTGCTGCGGTTATCGGCGGCGGTCCGGCAGGATTGAGCTGTGCTTTTTTCCTCAGACGATTGGGGCATGATGTCACTATATTTGAGGCTATGCCCAAACTTGGCGGAATCATTCGTTACGGAATTCCGGAATACAGGCTTCCCAAGAAAGTTCTGGACTGGGAAATCGAAGGGATACTTAATCTTGGCATAAAATTCCATACAGGAGTTAGATTCGGTCGGGATTTTGATATCGGGTCGATTGTGGCCGCAGGATATGATTCGATCTTTCTTGGAATCGGGGCATGGGAAGATTACAATCTTGGTATTAAAGGCGAAGATTTTAAGGGATGCTATAAAGGTATTGAGTTTCTTTCAAGCGTAGCATCCGGCAATCCTCCCCCTATAGGAAAAAAAGCCGCTGTAGTTGGCGGTGGAAATTCCGCAATAGATTGTGTTCGTTCCCTGATAAGACTTGGTGCTGAAGAAGTTTATATTGTCTACCGCCGAACGCGCAATGAAATGCCGGCCAATGAGGTCGAAATAGTGGCGGCAGAACTTGAAGGCGTCAAGTTTCAGTTCCTGGCAGCGCCCGAATCCGTAAAAGCGGACGCGGCAGGTAATGTAACCCACCTTGAATATCTCGAAATGGAACTGGGCGAACCTGATGCCAGCGGCAGAAGACGCCCTGTGCCAATAGAGGGCTCTGAAACACTGCTTGAAATAGATATGCTGATAACCGCAATTGGACAGAGGCCGGATGTATCCTTTACGGAAAGCGGAAAAAGGCTCGAAGAACTTAATATAACAAGATGGAAAACTATCGATGCTGATCCGTTAACCCTACAGACTAGTATTCCATATGTTTTTACGGCCGGAGATTCCGCTACCGGAGCCTCTCTTGTAGTCGAAGCAATCGGCGGGGGACGACGTGCCGCCAGATCCATGCATCAATATATGACAGGTCAGGAAGTAAAAGCAGTTGCAAACTCTTTATTTAAAAACCATATAAAAGAATCGATATTTAAATCTCTTAAAGGAATAACAAAAAAACCGAGGGTTACGATGCCTGAGCTTCCGGTAAAAGAACGAATTTCAACAATGGAAGAAGTGGATCTTGTAATCAGCGAAAAAGATGCATTGCGTGAATCGAATCGCTGCCTCTCTTGTTGCATCATATGTTATGATAAAGACGCTGCTTAAAAAAAGTTTATATGGATTCCGGTTTGGTGAAGGCCTTGACGTACTCTGAGCCTTTCCCTTAAGAAGTATGGAGTATAAAACTTAAACAATTCAATCTATTACATGCCATCATTCCAACTGATTACAAAGCTGCTGGAATCCATATATAGATTTCCAATAGCCAAGCATTATAATCAAGAAAAAAGTCGCCACTTTTACAACCATCCAATGATTTTATCCAATATTGAGAAGAATCCTCAAAGCTGGCCCTAAAATAAACCCAACTTGCCTACAACTTGCAAGTACTGAAAGCAGGCAGGAATGTTCTGAGATTATATCTCATATTATATTATATATTTGAGTTTTTGAAAAATAAATTCTACAGTCCCTATGGGTTTGGCATGATTTTTGTTTGTTAAATTAATATTTCTGTATCTTCCAAGTGATTACAGTAAAATTTAGAAAACGCAAGCAACTAATTATTATAGAAAAAGCAGTTGACGAACAATTGGATCGAGCAGAATGACACAATAAAAGTACCAAAACTCTATTTATCAAAGAACTATTTTTCGAAAACTCAAGTATATATTAGGGGAATAAATATGGCTTCAAAAAAATTCAAAGGTGCAATTTTTGATCTGGATGGTGTTATCACCGGAACAGCGCGCGTACATGCTTTGGCCTGGGAAAGCATGTTTAATCTTTTTCTCAAGCAGATTGCGGAAAGAGACAAGAAGCCGTTTGTGCCTTTTGATAAAGAAAGGGATTATATAGAATATGTAGACGGAAAACCAAGGCCAAAAGGCGTGCAGAGTTTTTTAGAGTCAAGGAATATTGAGGTTCCTTATGGGGAAATTGATGATTCTCCTGACACAGAAACGATTTGCGGAATGGGTAATAAAAAAAATATTGATTTCCAGGATGTACTTCGCCGTGAGGGGCCGGATTTGTATGAAACTTCAATTAAATTGATAAAAAAGCTTAAAAGAAGGGGAATCAAGGTAGGAGTAGCCTCCTCAAGCAGAAACTGCCAGATTATTCTTCAACTGGCGGGGATTGAAGATCTTTTTGATACTCGTGTTGATGGGGAAGTGTCGCTGGAACTAGGTTTGAAAGGTAAGCCGGATCCTGACATTTTTGTTGTAGCTGCAAAAAATATCGGCCTAAAACCAGGAGAATGTATGGTGGTGGAAGATGCCATTTCCGGAGTACAGGCCGGAAGAAACGGTAACTTCGGTTTGACCCTGGGGGTGGCAAGGGATATTGACGGATCGGTACTCAACCAGAACGGGGCAGATATTGTAGTACAGGATCTTGGTGATATCAGCGTTAACGATATAATCGACTGGTTTGAAATCGGTATTCAGGCTGACGGCTGGAACCTGAACTATAATTTTTTTGACAAAGAGAATGAGAAATTAAGAGAAACCCTTACAACGGTGGGCAACGGATATTTCGGCTCAAGAGGCTGTTTTGAAGGCGCGCAAGCTTCCGAAATACATTATCCAGGAACTTATATCGCCGGCATATACAATAAGCTTTCGACAAAAATTCAGGGTAAAAATATTTATAATAACGACTTTGTCAATTGCCCGAACTGGATCCTGATAGAATTCAAGATAGGCACCCAGGATTTCAAGAATCCGCTTGAGATGGAACTTATTGATTATAAACAGACCTTGTGCGTCCAGGACGGCGTAATGATGCGGTCGATAATATGCAGGGACAAACTCGGAAGGCTTACAAAAATCAGAACAAAACGGATTGCAAGCATGGAGGAACCGCACCTTGCCGCCATAGAATATAACTTGACCCCATTAAATTATTCAGAAAAAATCACAATAAGATCCTCACTGGACGGAACTGTGATAAATGATGGCGTTGCCAGATACCGAGACTTGAAATCAAAGCACCTCTCTCCCATAGCACAGGGCAAGACAAGAAACGGAATCTTTCTTCATGTTCAGACCAACAGTTCAAAATACCAGATAATTATGAATGCCAGAACAGGTGTAAATGTAAACGGAAAGCCGCTACCGTTTACAAAAACCCTTTATCAAAAAAAAGGTTTGATCGGAGAAAAAATTGAACTATCTGCAGATGAAGGCACAACTTATTCCCTGTCAAAAATTGTCAGCATTTATACTTCCCTGGACAAGGATATTACAAATTTAAAAAAAACCGCTTCCGAAGCTGTTGCGGCTTACAAAACATTCCATGAAGTTTATACTCCCCATTCCAGGGCATGGAAAAGGCTCTGGAAGCAGTCAGACATAATCATAAAGGGAGACAGGTTAGTACAACAAACAGCCAGACTGCACATTTATCATCTGCTTGTCACGGCATCTCCGCATAATAAAAATATAGATGCCGGGATCACAGCGCGCGGCCTTAATGGAGAGGCCTACAGAGGGCATATATTCTGGGATGAGATTTATATACTTCCATTTTATAATCGCTGTTTCCCTGAAATCAGCAAAGCATTGCTTATGTATCGCTACAAGCGGCTTGATGCCGCCCGAAAATATGCAAAGGATAACGGATATAAGGGAGCAATGTACCCATGGCAAACTGCTGATGACGGAACCGAAGAAACCCAGATAGTACATTATAACCCCAAAGACGATTCTTGGGGCCCGGATTTAAGCTTGCGCCAGAGGCATGTTTCGATTGCTGTATTTTATAATGTCTGGTTGTATATTAAAAGCACCGGCGATATAAAGTTTTCCGCCGATTACGGTGCTGAAATCATGCTTGAAATAGCCAGATTCTGGGCCAGTATCGCAAATTTTGATGATACAACCGGAAAATATCATATTAAAGGCGTGATGGGGCCTGATGAATTCCATGAAAGACTTCCCGGGACAGATGAACCTGGCATTCAGGATAATGCCTACACCAATATTATGGTTGTATGGCTTTTAGACAAAGCCCTTGATCTGTTTAATGAGCTTGGTGAAAAGAGACTTAAAAAACTATCCGAAAAAATTGGCTTTGATATCAGTGAAACGGATAAATGGCGTGAAATGACCAAAAAAATGAATGTTATTGTGGATAGTAACAGCATAATCAGCCAGTTTGATGGATACATGGATCTTGAAGAGCTGGATTGGGATAAATACCGTAAAAAATATGGCGACATACATCGTCTGGACCGTATTCTGAAAGCTGAAGGGAAGAGCCCGGACGACTATAAACTCGCCAAACAGGCAGACGTCTTGATGATGTTTTATATCCTTTCGCCGGAGGAAGTTGGAAACATTCTGAACCGGCTTGGTTATAAAATAGACGATCCATTAGATTTGCTGAAAAAGAACTATGATTTTTATGAAAAAAGAACCAGTCACGGCTCGACCCTCAGCAAGGTTGTACACGCGGTTGTATCCAGCTACATCCATTCAGGCGCGACGGCCTGGGACTGGTTCCTGGAGGCTGTCAAAAGTGATATTTACGATACCCAGGGCGGCACTACTATTGAGGGAATCCACACCGGCGTCATGGCCGGCACACTGGATGTTATTATACGATATTTCGCAGGAATAGATTTTTCGGGCAGTAATCCGGTTATTAATCCCCATCTTCCGGAACACTGGTATAGCCTGGCGTTCAGGATATGTGACAAAAAAATCTGGTATAATTTTGAATTTACAGAAAAGAATCTCTCTGTAATGGTTGAAGCAAAAGGTAAACCCGATGTTACTATTACAGTAAACGGACAGCAGGTGGTGCTTCGATCAGGAAAGAAAAAAAATATCAAAACAAAAAAATAAATAGATTAAGTATATGGACGAAAAAGTAGGGGCACTGATGTATCGTGCCCCTATATCCTTAGCAGCATGAACTTGTTGAACCGCACCCGGAGCATCCTGCGCCGGCTTCAATCTTTAGACCGGAAGTAAGTTTAAAACCCATCTGCATAAAATCTACCATTATCGGCTTTGCTTTCTCCATAAATTTTTTATCAACAACATATTTAAAATTGTCAATATCATACACATGATCGGTATCTTTTGGCTCATCCAGAGCCATCGCTAAGGAAGGACCTCCTCAACCACCCTCATTTAAAAATATCCTGATCGGTTTAACCTCTTTTCCTTTAAAAAATTCGGTCAGCTCACTTGTCGCTGCCTCAGTAACTTCAAGCATAATTTTCTCCTCATAAAAAAAGTATTTTTAATGTTTAATTCTCTTCATATCCAAATTAGTCACTGGCATTGAATTTGTCAATCCAAACAAAAACATTAAATCAGTTTAGAAATATAATCTTTGTATGTTTTGTAATTATCTAAAGAAAACTGAATAAAAATAACCTGTTTGATAGAGAACTCCTCTTTCAGAAAAGCACAGGTTGTATCAACGGCAACTCTGCAGGCATCTTTAGCAGGATATCCGTAGACGCCACAGCTTATTGCAGGAAAAGCAATAGATTTAACATTATTTTTCAGGGCAAGTTTAAGGCAGTTATGGTAACAAAGAGCAAGCAGTATGGGATCTTCCTTTTTCCCGCTGTATACAGGGCCGACAGTATGAATAACATACCCGGCTTTAAGCTTAAAGCCTGGTGTAATTACCGCCTCACCTGTGGAGCATCCTCCCAGACCCCTGCAATAATCCAAGAGCTCCGGCCCTGCTGCTCTATGTATGGCGCCATCCACA
This sequence comes from Desulfosarcina sp. BuS5, assembly GCF_028752835.1. Classification (NCBI taxonomy): domain Bacteria; kingdom Pseudomonadati; phylum Thermodesulfobacteriota; class Desulfobacteria; order Desulfobacterales; family Desulfosarcinaceae; genus Desulfosarcina; species Desulfosarcina sp. BuS5. The sequence continues at coordinate 3,313,690 of NZ_CP087952.1, read as the reverse complement.
CCGCCGCCGCCCAGAAGAGTATTGTTTGCCGCATTGACTATGGCGTCAACCTCAAGAATAGTAATATCACCCTGCATTATTTCTATTCTATCGAGTATCTCTTTATTCATAATAAATATTCCTCGCTAATTAATGCCTGAACGAAAACTAAAAATAGATACCATTTCAGATATTTAAACATTATTCAAGAAACGAAGATTTTCGAAAAGCTGTTAGCATTTAGCCGTTAGCTATTGGCTCAAGGAACTATCTGTGTGATTTTAAAAGCTAACAGCTAAAAGCTATTGGAAAACATCCTTAATCTACCGGAAATATGGCAATTTCAGCTTTTCGTTAAGGCGCTAATTAAATGCATAGATTTAGGTTTGTTTGATCTGCAATCATAAAAGTTGCCGGTTAAAACAAATTTGCGGCATTTTTTTGCATAATTTCAAAATCTTTTTCTGTCAAACCGGCGCCGCGCACTATCCTGGCAGCCTCTTTTTGATTTATAAGGTCTCCAGGCTCATGTGCATCGGAATTAATTACAAGTCCGGCGCCGATGCTTTTTGCAAGTTTTGCAACATGGCCATTGGTTAGAGAATGCCCTTTTCTGGCAGATATTTCCAGCAGGATTCCTTTTTCCTTAGCCTTAACAACCTCTTCCCCTGTAATAAGTCCGGGATGAGCCAGTACATCAATGTCCGCTTCAAGCGCAGCATTATTGGTTCCCGGAGCTACGGGTTCGGCTATGGTTTCTCCATGCACTATAATTATTTCAGCGCCAAGGGAACGCGCCTTTTGTACAGTATTAAAAATAAGAACCGGGGGCACATGCGTAATTTCAATGCCTGGTATTACTTTTATCTTAACAACCCTGTTCAACTCATCAGCTAGTGCCGCTATTCTTGGAATTATAAAATCAATATTGGACGTGTCGCCATGATCCGTAATCCCAACTATTTTCAGTCCTTTAAATTCAGCGCGTCTTACCAGCTCCGCCGGTATCAGGACACCGTCGCTGAAAATTGAATGCATGTGCAGATCTATCATTAGAATCTCACTATTTATGGTCTTATTGTTTTAAACCTTGTATTTCCCAAAATCTTCCGGGGAAAGGTTCTCCAGATAATCAGCCCATTTTTTTCCTTCTTCACTCTTATCCAAAATCTCGGCCGGATCCGAGCCGGCGGTTATTGCAGATTTTTCAATCACCTTCTCATCTACAAAAATCGAAGCCTTAAAGCGTAAAGCAATTGCTATGGCATCACTTGGCCTGGCATCCATGCAGAATGAACTCTCCAGGCCGGTAAAATAGATTTTGGCAAAATAGGTGTTTTCCTCAAGATCGCATATCTCTATCTTTGAAATTGAAATATTGAGCCGGTCCAGAAGATTTTTGAAAAGATCGTGGGTCATTGGTCGTTCAAAATTTATATTTTGCAGGATAGAGGCTATGGATGAGGCTTCAAACAAACCGATCCAGATAGGGATCATATGGTCACTTTCCTGGGATTTTAAAATAATAATCGGTGTGTTTGATGCCGGATCGATGGTCATGCCTGCAATTTGTACTTTATGCAACATAACTATTGTCTCCTTTCTTATCAGATAATCGAGGCTCCGGAACGACAAGCTTACCCTTAAGAGAATGTAATAATGCTTTTTTTATTTTGACGTCAACAAGTTTACCTTCATAGATTCGATCAGACATTGAGCCGTCAGAAATTTTCCGATCATTATCATGGAAAAAATTCACAATTTTATTTGTTGATGTACGCCCGGTCCACTGGAGATTGTTGTTTGAATCATATTGGTTATCCATATCCTGTTTTTTACTTAAACCTTCCACAAGAACAGGTTGAATTAACCCTACCAGTGAACTGTTTTTTTGGGCGGTAAAACCTTCCTGAAGTTTCAGGATCCTTTGTAACCGCGTACGCTTTTCATTTTCAGAAATTTTATCGCTAAATCCGGCCGCCTTTGCATTGGGACGATCAGAATATTTAAACGCAAAGATGCTATCATATTCCACCTGTTTCATCAGTTCAAGCGTATCTTCAAAATCAGACTTTGATTCACCCGGAAACCCGGCGATTAAATCTGTTGATACGGCAATATCAGGGCAAATTTCCCGCAATTTCTCAATTTTTTCCAAATATTCCTCCCTGGTATATTTCCTGTTCATCCTTCGTAAAATTCTATTTGATCCTGACTGCACCGGGAGATGAATATGTTTGCATAATTTGTCAAGATTTGCAAAACATTCAATCAGCTCATCGGAAAGGTCCTTGGGATGTGATGTGGTGAACCTGATACGCTTTAATCCCTCAATTCGATTTATGGAGGCTAACAATTCGGGAAATGTGCTGATACCCTCTTTTTTCCCATAGCTGTTTACATTCTGGCCTAGTAATGTGATCTCTCCGGCGCCGGATTTAACCAGTGCTTTTATTTCCCTAATAATTGCCTCCGGCTTCCGGCTAAGCTCCTTCCCACGCACATAGGGCACCACACAGTACGTGCAAAAATTTTCACACCCCTGCATAATAGTCACAAACTTGGAAATATTTATATTCTGATCATACTGGAGAACCGATTCAAGAGAATTTTTTTGATCTGACATACCGATGTCGACTATCCTGCATCCCTGCTGTTCAATCCGCTCTACCAGTTCAGGCAGACGCCCTGCGGCATGGGTGCCGAAAACCAGATCCAGACAGGGAACGCGTTGAAGGAGCTTTTTACCCTCCTGCTGTGCTACACAACCACCAACGCCAAGAATAAGACCCGGATTTTTTTTTTTCAACCTTGCCAGACGTCCTAAAAGCGAGAAAACTTTCTGTTCCGCCTTTTCTCTGATGGCACATGTATTGACAATAATTAAATCGGCACGTTCGGAAAATGGAATCAGATTATAACCTAACGCTTTTAATCGTATGGCCATCTGCTCGGAATCGTATATATTCATTTGACAGCCGATTGTAATGATGTGCAGATATTTGTTTTTCATAATTTTGAAACTGGCTCTCCGGTATTATTAATTCCCTATAGGGAACGGGTTCGATACTGCTTCAATCATAATGTTTTTTTCAAGGTCTTTAATAATCATTTCAACTTCCTCTTCACATCCTGGAGCAATATTTATCACTACAATCCCCTTGGCAGGGTCTATGGTAGTCAATACTGCTATCCCGTCATAAGCCTCTATGATAAACTTCAGGAAGCAGATCTCCCTGCGGTCAATACGAAAATATTTTTTTATTGTTTTCAAGTCCGACAAGCCTGCATAATCTTTTCAATAGCACCATTATCCATGATTTTTCAATAATAAAATCTCCTGATTATAACGGATTTGGGGCAGGTCCCCGTGCCTCTCCTTTATGCAAATCGTTCCATGGCAACCTCTGAACAAAATCGTACTTATCTGTTGTCCAATCAAGTCTAATATTATATACGTCATTATATGGAAAAAAAATGGCATATCATGCAGCCGGATATTGAATCTGTCCGAAATATTAAAAGAATATTAAAATGTGACTATATAACGGCGGCTTTGCTCGCAAACCGTAATATTATATCAAAAAATAGTCTATCCGCATTTTTTCATGCACCAATAAGCAGCATTCGCAAACCTTTTTTATTAAAAGATATGGATGCTGCGGTAAGAAGAATCCATACTGCTATTATCAATAATGAAAATATTCTTGTATTTGGCGATTTTGACACTGACGGTATAACAGCAACTGCGATGCTTGTTGAATTTTTACGTTATACAGGAGCAAGTGTATCTTACTATATCCCGCATAGAGTCAAGGAAGGCTATAGTCTTCAACCTTCCCATATTTCCGAGTCCTTAATACCTGACAATATAAATCTTATCATAACGGTGGATTGTGGTTCAACCAGCCATGATGCTGTTAACACAGCGAATGCAGCCGGTATAGATGTAATTATCACTGATCATCACAATATATCGAACAGCATACCTGAAGCATGTGCAGTGATAAATCCCAAACAGAAAGATTGCCTTACCGGGGTGGATGATCTTGCAGGTGTAGGCGTTGCTTTTTACCTTATCATAAGCTTGAGAAAGTACCTGCGCAACATGAAGTTCTGGCAGGGAAAGCCTGAACCGAATTTAAGAAAAAGCTGTGACCTTGTAGCACTCGGCACCATAGCCGATATGGTTCCCCTTTTGGAAGAAAATCGAATACTGGCCAGAACAGGTATTGAAGTTATCAATTCAACCCGCAGACCAGGTATTAAGGCTTTGTGTCATCTTTGCGGTATAAATGATTTTTCGTTGGATGGAGAAGATATCGCTTTTAAGATCGCACCGTTATTGAATGCATCCGGAAGAATGGCTCATGCAAAAGAGGCTGTGGAGCTTTTATTGACACACGATAACCGTACCGCCGGAAAAATCGCAAAGGCTCTGATTGATATGAATCTTAAAAGACGGGAAACAGAACAGGTGGTTTTTGATGAGATTAATAATTTTCTTCAAAGAAACCATCATATGCTCGAACTGAAAGCTCTTATATTGTCGGACAAGAGAGCTGATAATGGATGGCATCCGGGTGTGCTCGGAATCGTTGCTGCAAGACTTGCAAAAAAATATCACAAACCGGTCATGCTTATAGCTGTCACAAACGGAATCGGCAAGGGATCAGGCAGGAGCATTCCAGGTTATGATATTCATGCCGGTTTAAAGAACTGTTCCGATCTCCTGGAAGGCTTTGGAGGTCACTCCATGGCTGCCGGATTAAGCATCAAAGCGGAAAATATACCTGCATTTCATAAAATTTTTGAAGATACTGTGCTGAATACTACAAAAGAAGAAGACTTAATACCCGTAATTTCCATAGATTATGAGCTTGATTTTGACGATATTACAAATGCCCTGCTCAATAATATAGAGAGATTAAAACCCTTTGGAACAGCAAATCGAGAGCCGCTTTTTATGGCCGGAAATATCAAAGTGGCCTCATCAAAAATTGCAGGCGGCAGGCACAGGAGCATGCTTTTAAAACAACAGGGATCAAAGACTGACAGGCTTATTAATGCTATTCAATTTAATGTCGATATCAACAAGCCAATGCAAAACCGTTATGATCGCATGGCATTTCATGTCAAATGGAATCGCTGGAACGGATCAAGGACTATGCAAATAATTGTAGAAGAGATGTGAAATATTTCTTGCATTAATATAAGGTAGTAGTTATTACTCTAAAAATATGTTGTAATTACTTATTAATATTTCAAGGTGTATTAAATGGCAAAAAATTTCAGGCCAAGTAATCGTGAAGCAAGCATCCTGTCTAAGATAGAATCATCTAAAGAATATGCGCGAAAAAAGGCAGTATCCGGAATAAAGGACTGTATAGACCCTCTTTCAAATTCCATCGCCATGAAACTTGTAGAAGATAAGCTTGTTGAAACAACAAACAAAAACAAGATTGAGGAACAGATAGTTAAGTGCCTCGACAAATTAAGTCGAGCAGAAGATTTCGATATCGATTATTTTATCGCGCCATATAGACAAATTGCGACGCAGCCGCATGTTGTGAGCCTGTATGTAACGGCTTTTGTGATTGAGCAGCTTATAAACCATAAAGATGTTGTTGATATATTCGGTTCGGATGAAGATATATACTTAAGTATAAACAAGCAGGTAAAGAAATACCTTCCCTGACAATGAGACCGGCCCTTCACCCCAGGCTTATTAATAAGCCTTTTGACGATCCCGGGCTTTTCATATCATTCTTATATGAAAAAAGAGCTATTCTTTTCGATTTAGGCGATATCAGCGCTCTTTCCGCAAAAGATATTCTTAAAATTACCCATGTGTTTGTTACCCACACGCATATGGATCATTTTATCGGCTTCGACAGACTGTTGCGCCTATGCCTGGGACGGGAAAAGAGGCTTTACATTTATGGCCCCAAAGGATTTTTTCTTAATGTTGAAGGGAAACTTGCCGGCTACTCATGGAATCTTGTTAATCATTATAAAAATGGATTGGATCTCATCGTAACCGAGGTTCATGCCGAATACACTATTTCCAGGGAATATAGATGCAAGGATGGATTTATTCCCAAAAAAAAAGCGGAAAAATCAATATTTAACGGGATACTGCTTAAAGAACCAGGCTTGTTTGTCCATGCAAAAATTCTTGATCATAAAATTCCATGTATAGGTTTAGCCCTCAATGAACAATTTCACGTCAATATAATGAAAGACCGTGTCCTGCAACTAGGGCTTGAAACCGGTCCCTGGCTTAGGAAATTCAAACAGGCATTGTATACTTCCAAAGATTCCAATTCGGAGATTGAAGTAAATACAGAAGGGAAAAAAATTTCATTAAAAAAACTGAAAAAAAATATTGCCAGGATAACCCCGGGCCAGAAAATAGTATATATTACAGATGTGGGATTCAATAAACCTAATCTGGGAAAAATAATTGAACTTGCCGGTAATGCGGATCATCTCTTTATAGAGGCGGTTTTTCTTGAGAACCTGCAGGATATTGCAAAAAAAAAATATCACCTTACAGCGCGCCAGGCCGGAATGATAGCCGGCATGGCGAATGTAAAAAAGTTAACCCTGTTTCATTTTTCGCCTCGATACCAGGGAGAGATAAACCTTTTGTACAATGAAGCCAAGGCTGCATATCAGGAGTTTGCCGTTTCTTAGGCATTAGGCATTAGGCATTAGGCATTAAAACAATTCACCTTATTACGGTATGCTAAACTTATTTCCTTTAATCTCTTTTTTTCCTTGATAAAACGGTCTTTCATCCCCTTAAGCCATTTTTTGTGCTCCATCACATCTTTTTTGCTTAAAAACAGCTCATGCTCCCCTCGTGCAATTTCAAAGACAGGTTTGTCGTTAATAATATTAATAACGCCTTTATTGCTGCAAAGCATACACCTGACCATATTATCCCCAAGAAACCGAAAAGTATCTCCACCGCAGAGAGGACAACTCGGTCCTGTTTTTTTCAGCCTGGCGCCAAAAAGGGAGGCCGCCATATCTGATGCGATTTTTTTATTCTCATCACTGAAAAATATTTCTCCGGGCAGCGCCCCGTAGATAATGCGGCTGTATTTATTATCCGCCAGAACAAGCTTCAAAAAACTGTTTATGCAAAGAAGGGTATAACCTTCTTTGCCTTTTATCCCGGCTATACCTGCAGCCACCGCAGGCTTGCCCCATAAACTGTCAACGTGGGCATAGAATGACAGGCCCCTGTCCAGCAATCGCTTTAGGGAGGCATTAGCTCCTAAAAAATACGCCGGTACAGATAAAATCAAAGCATCAGCTTCGATGATAGATTTTAATACCATATCAAAATCATCATTTAATACACATTTTTTCTCCTTAAAAAGGCATCTGTAACATCCTCTGCATGGCTGGATATCCAGTTCAGGAAGACGTATAAGCTGCAACTCATGCGGTTCGGATACCTGTCGACTGATCTCTTTAATCATGATTTCGCAATTGCCGAGCCTGCGTGGTGAACCTGTTAAGCCGAGAATTTTTTTCATTATAGCCGCCTATGGGTTAAGGGTAAGGATCAAATTCATATATACGAAATCTGCTTAATTTTCAATGGTTAGAATATTGATTTTGACCAATAATTATTTTATAGTTACAAATTATGTAGCCCCAAGCAAAGAGTCTCGGAGAAAAACAATATGAAAACAAAAGTAGCTATAGTCAAGTACGAAAAGCCTGTTGAATCTGTGGGAAAAGCAATTGCTCTTTCCGGAGCTTTGGACAAACTGAAAAAGGGGGATAGGGTTTTTATTAAACCGAATATTGTCTTCTGGTCACGCAGTGTTGCCATGCCGCCCTGGGGTGTTATCACAACAACCAGAGTTGTGGAGGATGTGCTGCGACAGGTTATAAAAAGAAAGCCTGGAGAGATTATCATAGGAGAAGGCACTGTCACTTCTGATCCCAAAGATAGAGAAACACCCGAGCATGCTTTTGAAACCCTGGGCTATAATAAAATAGCGCGGAAATATGGAGCAAAGATAATTAATGTTTTTGATAAAAATTTCCGACAGGTTGATCTTGGAGGTGGTATCCGTCTTAATCTGGCGGAAGATCTCCTAAATGCTGATTTTGTTATCAGCCTGCCGGTGCTTAAAACCCATGCCCAAACCAGGGTCTCACTCAGCATGAAAAACATCAAGGGATGTCTGGACATGGAGAGCCGGAAGCTTTGTCATTCTGCTGATATGATAAATGATCTCGATTTTCATGTTTCACGTCTTGTAAAGGCATTGCCTGAAGCATGCACAATAATCGATGGTATTTACACCCTGGAACGGGGACCTGCATATACCGGTAATGCCAGAAGAAGTAACATTATTCTGGCATCTTCCGATCTGCTTGCCGCCGACATTACTGGCGCGGCCCTGTTAGGATTCAATCCCGCGGAAGTACCCCATATAAAAATGTGCTGCAAAGAAGCCGATATTTTTCCGTCACCGGAATCTGTTGAGCTTGTCGGCGAGCCCCTGGAAAATATGGTGAGACCGCATAAGTGGGCTTTCCCGTATAATAAAGATGATACTCTGCCCTTAAATTTGGAAAGAATCGGCGTAAAGGGTTTTTCTTTACCCAGATATGATCATAGCATCTGCACGTACTGCTCTGAATTGATGGGTCCGATCCAGATGACCATAGGAAAGACATGGGATGGGAAAGCTTTTGATGATGTTGAAGTTTTAACGGGAAAGATTCACCGTCCCACTCCGGGGATGAATCATACAATCCTTTTGGGTCAATGCCAGGTTAAATTAAACAAAGAGAATAAGCATATAAAAAATCGAATCCTGGTACCCGGCTGTCCGCCAAAAATCGATAAACTTATTTCCGGGCTGAAAGAATCCGGCATTGAGGCCGATCCCGCTGTTTTTGAAAATCTTGATATGACTCCGGGTCTTTTCATGAAACGCTACAAAGGAAAAACCGAATTTTCTCAAAAATTTTACCGGGCTGACGAAAAATTAAATACCTCGGAAGGTTATAAATTGCCTTTTTTTCGGTGAGCAATGGGCATCAAGAGCAAGGCGGGAAGGCTCGTAATAGCGGGCTATTGCGAGCCTGAGCAACGCAGCTATTGGTGTTCATGGCCATTGAAAAAGTGCAATTTATGGCTTTTCGAGGTATAGTTTCCGTTCGAGGCATAACTCCTTTTTTACACTTTTAATCCTCAAATCTATCTGTTCAGCGATTTGTTCCATCTCTTTCAGAACTTTTAACGCGGATTCTTTATCTGTCTGTTTTTTTCCAATCAAATCTGCAATATTCAAATGATCGGCACTGTTTGCATGAAACCGATCTACAAGGGCTTTATAATAACTATTCGAAGCTGATTCGATAAGTTTAAAAAAATATTGAAACTTAAGGTTCTCTTGATAATTAACAGAATGAGAAATAACAGCTTTTTCTGTTTCCTGTTTAATACGGAAAATACTTTTTTTTAAAGCAAGAGCCTCTTCCCGTCTATTTTGTGTCTCTTTCTTAAAAATTTTCTTGATAAATTTGATAAAATTATAGAATCCAAGGCGCATTATTGCTTCTGTTTTTATTTTAGCGGAAAAATGCATGCGAACAACTACCGAAGGAACGGTTAAATCTTCCGCCGATTTTATAGAATCAAAATCGGGTAAACCTATAATTTCTCCTTTTGTATCCATGCCGTTTATTCCAAAATCCGCCAATTCACTGATATAGTTAACCAGGGCATCCTTAACCATTGTTTCATAAGGGACTGTGACGGATTCGAGCTGTTCCTTAATATATCTCTCCTTATCTTTTATAAATCTAATCATCTCAGGGTTGAGCCTCTCGGCCATAAAAGCATCTATCTCCATCCTGAAATCTTGAAAAACCATATAAAGTGTGTTTGCAAAACCATTTAAATCAAGATTATTTTCATATTTGTCATACACCAACCTGTAATTCCTGATGTACTCCATTAGATCCCCGATAATAGTTCCGGATCGACTGCCAAAAAATTTATCTATATCTAATCTGGTCTCTTTCTTGATTTTTTGTACTGCTCCGGACAAGGTGTTTTTAATCATATCCTTGATCCGGCTCATCTTTTCCTGATTATCCCTTAATCCCTCGATCATTTTTTGAGCGTTTGATGAGTCTTTACCAAGAATCTCATGGTTTATGCAGAGACAGTTTTTTATGCCCGCTGCAATAACTCCAAAACGTTCAATATGGTTCTTTAAAAGAAGGGAATAACGTTCCTGGGTAAGTTTTCTTTTAAAAGACGATTCAAAAGAGTCTGTTCCCCTATTGGAAAATTCATAAAATTCCCGATCCCCTTTCCATTGATTGAGTTTTACAAGTTCTTTTTCTTTTAAAATATTTCCGCGGGCTGAATTGTTATTCATAGATTTAAAAAGATTCAAAAGAGCAGAAAAAGTGTAGACCTCAGGATTATTTAAAAAAATTAAAAGTTCTTCCTGAATATTTTTTATTAATTGATTGAGGTCTGCAATTGTATCATGCTCGTTAAAATCACAATTAATGACAAAAATTATATTATCCATTATGCCCATTCTTTTAATAATGGATAAAAATTTAATATCAGCCTGCCTTAATCCGGTTCTGCTGCTTATTACATAAATAATCAAATTCGCATAAAAAAGATAATCCTGTATCATGGTAAGATGAAGAGGGTTCGATGAGTCACTACCCTGACAGTCGGCTATCTCGATATTATTACCAATAAAGCCGGTATCTATTTCTAACTGTATGTCCTTAAGGTAAACAGAGAGAGAATCATCACTTACGAAAATTTTATGTTCAGCAAAACGTTTTTCATCAAATTCTGCTTCGGAAGTATCCAGGCTGATCCTTTCTTTCATAACCTCATACCCTTTGAGGTATGATGATAAAAGCACAATCTGAGGATTCAGTATGTCGTTTGATATTAGCAATGCATCACTCAAAGAATCTATGGCCAGGTGAAGGTTACTGCGATCTTCTGTACGCCTGATGTCAAAGCTGTCGCTCCCCCCAGGATCTTTTAAAGACGGCATTAACACCATAGCCTGCAACATATCCAGGTTAACCTCGTCCCATGATTTAAAAAACAGTTTTGCCTTAAGCGAGTCTCCTTTTTGAATTTTAGTAACCATTGATGTAACAACACCTGCGCTTCGTTTTAAATGATCACCATGAAAAAGATAATTTGTAAACGTGCTCTTGCCGGATTTTATTGGACCGACTACCGCTACTCGGAGTATCTTTTCCTCAATTTGTTTGCGAATTTCTTCACAATTTTTCAACCATGTTTTGAATGAATCTTCAGACATACCGGGAATCGATCCGGCTTGTGAGAGTAATGACAATATATCCTGATTTATACTATACAGCTCTTTTTGAAGAGAATTAAATTTATCCATGATCCAATTTAAAATTAAGTGTCTGAACAAAAGAATGTTTAAGGACTGTCAATCTATAGATTTCCAGATAATTACCAGATTTTAAAATGCGGCACAAGGCCAGGGGGGTAGGGGGGTCAAAATCTTGACCCCCTACTTCGACGACCGATAACGCAGTGAAATTATTTATTTGAACATCTATACGGGTTGTTTTACTCAGGTTTCAATTACAACAGGGCAACTAAATTGTCAAAACGATTTGTCTTGATTTTCTTTTATGTTTCCAGGCACAGGGTGCCTGTCCTGTAAGTTCCCTAAGGTCTTCATCAAAAACGTAGGAATGAGGACAAAGTGGCTTCCCCGTTCCTTATCCTGATGAAAAAAATGTTGCTTTAAAATAGAGTACGAAGGCCGCAAGGGGCGTTTTGCTGCAAAGCTCCAAATATAATATTATTGCATAATTTATAATATTATAGTATATAAAAAAAATTGATTGAAAAGTATGGTTTTATTAAATTGTAAAGGGAATACAAAAAAATGTCGGAAAAAAATCCAGAGTGCCCATTATATAATCCCTTAAATTGCAAAGAATACTATAATCCGAATCTCTGTGCATTTGTAAGGAAGGATAAGATCTGTCTTAAAAAAAAAAAGCCTAAAGCTAAAAAATCAGGGGCAAAATCAGGGGCAAATAGTCAGGGCGCAAAATAACGAGTAAAGAATAATACATTAACAGATTGAAATGTAATCCCCCGCAAGGCTTTTCAGTGTCTATAGGTTGTGTTTTTTCGTGTTCTTGCAAAAGATGCTCTGCGGTCTGCAAGACGCCTTCTTTCTTTTAATTTTCTCATATCAATAATCCCAGCTTCTATTGCGGCGCCGACGTTCTTGCGCCTGTCGAGGCCGCTACGGCGATCAAGGCCGTTGCGGCGGTCGATATCACCTCTTCGTGGCGGAGTATAATCAGTATAGTAAAATTGGCGCCTATCAAAACCGAGACGTCTTCCTCCATTATCTATAATTAAAGCCATTGCATTTGCAATGCTCATAATTTTTTCCCTCTATTAATTTTATTTAAATACACTTAAGAAGACCAAACTTACAAGAATGATTGGTTATACAATTAGGGCAACTATTCTGAAAATAAGAAAAAAGTCACGCAAAACCAGCTCATGCAAAAAAATTCTATTATTTACATGTGGCTTTTAACAAGATTTTTTTTCATTAAAATAAAAAACCCTATGGATAATATCTATTTTATAGATATAAAAGCAAAAAAAATGCCAAAAAAAAATCTGAGCACAGATAACCTTTAATTTAAATTTTTTCCTTTTATATCAATTTATTGCGCAGGCAAAAACTCTATAAAATGATCGTTGTCAGATGGGAAGTATAGAAAAATAATTACAAATATATATACTTAATGTGATAAGTAAGCAAGGATTATGTAATTTTTTTCATACATATCAGCATTGGTCCTGTTTAGTTAGCAGCAACTTTTTTAAAAACCTTCTTTTTAAGCATGTTTTTTTGTAATTTAAAGTTCAGCAAAAAAATCGATTCTGCATGCATCTTTATTAATTTCAAGACCTTTCAGGGTTGTTGATAGTAATCTGCTATAAATTAGAATATGAAATAGTAAAACTATCTTTTAAAATTTGACTCTGAAGCATATTTTTTGCATATAATGAAATCAATAATTCCATAAAAAAAAACGAGGCGTCTTTTATTGGAGCGTAAAATTAGTTAAGACTTTTTTTCCATGTTAGAACCGGTCTTTTCACCGCAGAGAACGCAAAGAGCGCAGAGAAACTGCTTATTTTTTAATGTAATATCTCCGCGGTTCAATCCGGTTTTTTGTACAAAGTAAATGTAAGCTGAAAAATAAAGGCCGCCACAAACGATTATCTTTTCTTCTTGATTAATTTTTTTATTCAAAGCGCTCACTTTTATGTATACATTTCGATGCAAGGCAGCAGATCAAAATGGTCGTATAATAGAAAAAACTATACTTGCGGATTCAAAGGTCGATGCTAAAAAGTTATTGGAAGTCGATGGATATTATGCTCTTGAAATTAACAGCGAGGGCGGGCTTTTTGCATCAATAAAACAAAAAACAGGTCTAAAAAGTTTTAACTCAAAAGATTTTCTCCTTTTTAATCAGGAAGTTTCAGTACTGATCAGGGCAGGGCTTTCAATAGTGGCAGTTTTAGATGTTATTATTGAAAAAGGAGATAAAAGCGAACTGTTTACCATAATCAGGAAGGTTCGCGATGATATTTCTACTGGTGAATCGATTTCTGGAGCTTTTGGAAAATATCCGGGTATTTTTCCGGGCCTGTATATTGCGTCACTCAAAGCCGGAGAGAAGAGCGGCGACATTCCGCTTGCAATATCAAGGTATATTGAATATATGAAAAGTGCTGACAGGATAAAACAAAAAGTAATCTCCTCTTCATTATACCCATTGATTTTATTTTTGGCTTCCTCTTTTGTATTTCTTTTTCTGCTGGTTTATGTTGTTCCTTCCCTGACCGAGTCTTTCCTGGGAACAGATACACCGCTTCCTGTGATTACAGCTATCCTGATTGATGTAAGCGATGCAATCAGATCCAATTTTTTCTATATTCTTATTATTATAGTATGCTTGTACATTGGCATCTTTTATTTTGTAAAGACTGAAAAAGGCAGGATATTTTTTGATAGATTAAAAATAAACATCCCTTTTTTTGGGGAAATCTATTTGAATTATTCAATATCCAAACTGACACGCACCTTATCTACTGTGTTTAGCGGGGGTATCCCGCTGGTGGAAACCATAAAAATTTCCTCAGGCACTTTGAACAACAGTTTTTTGAAAATGCATCTTGAAAATGCTGTTAAAAAAATAGAAGAAGGCATCGGATTTGCGGATTCTCTCCTGACTACGAATTTTTTTCCACAACTGGCTTTGCGGATGATCTCTGCAGGAGAAGGCAGCGGAGCACTTGAACAGGTATTAAACGATATTGCAGATTTTTATGAAAACAGCGTTGATACAAAGTTGTCAATCTTGACTTCCACCATTGAACCGCTGCTTATGATCGTAATGGGGTTTCTCATAGGCTTTATAGTACTGGCAATGTATATGCCGATCTTCCAAATGGCAACAACAATTTCATAATAAATGTGAAGGGAATAATGCCTGTTAAATCATATAAAAAATTAAAATTCGGAGAGTGGGCGATCAAGCTGGGCTTCATGACCAATGAACAGCTTGATCATATTCTCTCCAAGCAGAATATTACAAAACAGCGGTTGGGATATCTCTGTATCCAGGAAGGAATTATTGATGAAGAAAAACTTGCCCAAATAATTGCTGCTCAGTGTTCATGCCCCTATGTTCAACTTGAAGATCCTCCTGAATTTGATCTTTTTGAACAGATTCCTTTTGATCTTATGACCCAACATCAATTTGTCCCTTACAAACAGAAGGACGGCAACCTGTTTATAGCTGGGGTGTCCAAAAACTCAGTTTTGTGGTTACTTTTTTTGCTCAACTTTTGGCCCTATCATGAGTGCGATTAATATCTTGGCACATTGTTGGGGTCATGAAATGCAGCATTAAAATTATCTTCCCCAACCAAATCCCGGCATTCTTTGCACTCCTGCCATATCCCTGAATGGCTGTTATTGTAATGAAAATGGCAGAGACCCTCGTGCTCGTGATGATATTGGCAATAATCTCCACCTTTTATAGATGCAAAAGAAGTGTCACAGCAAATCCATTGGTCACAACATTTTGTTTTTATTAAAGGAACAGAATCGTTTCCACAAAAGCTACAATGTTTGCCAGGGATTATTTTTGCTTGCAATCTATCATATGTCATTCAGGCACCTTCAATATTTTCAGTAAAATTTGCGTAGACCATAACAAAATGCCGTCAATAATTCAAAATTGCTGATTGAAAAAAATTATTATTCCCTATATATTCAAATATTTTAACCAAAAAGATGGTTATTGCTATGAGTAAAGTTTCAAAATTAAAAAAAGTAGAACTGCCTGGAAAGACAAAGCAGTTGATCGTACTCGTATAATTAAGTATCAGAAAGCTGAGCTGAAACGTACTAAAAATGAACGAAATAAATACAAGTCTGAACTCCGGAAAAATAGACAAGAATTAGAACAAGAACGTAAAAAGAACACATTGTCGGTTAATAGTAAGGAGGAATTGATTTTTATTTCTTTACGCCTATTTTTGGTCGGACACGTTGGATTCAGAGCAATATCAAGAATGTTTGGCATTTTACAAGCATACCTTGGGATAACCAAAACACCGTGCCCTCAAACGATCATTAACTGGGTCACCAGATATTCACTATCAAAAATCTGGAACTATAAAGGGCTTTCTTCTGTTTCTTTTGATATGGATAAGATTGTAAATGGTGCTATTTGGATGATAGATACCTCAATAGCATTGGGAGCTGATAAAATTCTTGCTATTTTGGAGCTTAGAACTGATCATTTTAAAAATCATGAAGGTGCTCCAACTCTTGAAAACATCAATTGTGTAGCAATTTCAGTGGCGAAATCATGGACTGGAGAATCCATTGCAAATTTTTTACAAAAGGTGATTCTCATCACCGGAAAACCTGCTGCATATTTGAAAGACGGAGGAATGGACCTCATGAAAGGTGTCAGACTCCTAAATGAAAGAGGATTTTCAAGTTTCTCCATTGATGATATTTCTCATGTTGTTGCCAATCTATTAAAAAAAGAATATACAAAACATCCTTCGTATGACTGTTTTATCTCTGCTTGCGGACAAGCCTCAAAAAAATTTAAGCAAACAGTACTTGCATTTTTTGCACCCCCAAAGGTTTCGACAAAAGCTCGATTCATGAATATTCATCGAATGGTGAAATGGGCTGAAATGGTTCTTAAGCACTCACCACGGGGGCGAGTTTCAAAGGGCTCTGTAGTTTCAAAACTTAGGAATTATCTTGGTAAACTTCCTGAATATAAACAGTTTATCAAGCGATTTCTTCGTGATGCATCTCCTCTTTTAAAAAGCCAGGAAATTCTTAAAGCTCAAGGCTTGAATATGAAAACCTACAAAGAGTGCAAAGAACTTTTAAAAAATATCCCTCAAAGCTCTCAAGTACGTATCGGTTTTATTACCTGGATGGAAAAACAATTAATAGTCGCTGAATCATTGGGCATGGGCAATACTGGAATGCCTATTTGTTCTGATAATATTGAATCCCTGTTTGGACTTGGTAAAACACATGGTACAGGAGAAGTAAAAGATGCAAACCGAATTGCACTTCGTTTACCGGCTTTTTGCGGATCTGTGAATAGAGAATCCGTTCGGATGGCAATGGGCGTTACAGTAAAGGAACAACAGGAAGTTGAAAATAAGTTGTTGTCTTTAACTCGGCAGCGCCGAAAAATTTTACCAACCCCCGGAAGCCTTACAGATAGTTTGTCAACTGAGTTTGACTGTGGTTTAACTCTTCTACCGGTGCCAAAAAATGATGAAAAATCAAAAGATGTAACTGATATTACAGCAAATTTTGAACAATTAGGTGGGCCCGTAAATAAGTTTACAAAACAACCTTACGCGCTCAATAATGCCGAATATAATAACCGTGCCGCAGCTTAATAAGCATTTGTTTGACCACATTCAAATATAAATAATGGGTATTATCAACAAGTTAATGCTTTGTTTATAAATGTAGTAAATTGACATACATAACTTATATTCTGAAGGGGGGGGGCAAATCCTGAGCAAGCTAATTATGGGAATTTAGACACCCCACATTAAAAGGGTACATGGTAATAAAGAAAAAGACGGCAAGAAAGCGTTCAAGCCGTTTTATGAAGAGAATATGGATATGGTGCAAGGATAACCGTCATAAGCCAATGGTCGAGCAGTATGAGATTCCTTTGCAGTAAACTGCGAGGTTTTTACCAGTACTTTGGTGTAATAAGTAACTACAAAGCGCTGGAAGTTGTGTTTGAATATACTGAGAAAGCATGGCGTCGATGGTTAAGCCGAAGAAGTCACAAGGGCGAAGTAATGTTCGAGGACTTGCGCACAACATACCCACTGCCATTACCCAGAATAGTCCATAATATTTGATGCCGTAAGGGCTGCAAAGTTATACGCCAAACGGGGTGTCGCCTGTTTGGTTGATAATCCGGTAAAAAGGATTTGAACCGAGGAACCGTATGAGGGAAATCTTCACGTACGGGTCTGTAGGGGGGGGCGTCGGGTAACCGATGCTCCTACCTGGAAACACGGACGCAAAAAACGCGCCGGTTAATTGCGACGTTCCAGGCGGCTGCGCCGCGATTAGCCACAGAGAATTGAATCTATGTTTAATGAAGAGCGTGATTATAACAAATTTGTATGGGAAGACTTGGGTGATCTTGAAAGCGGGAGACCAAACCTTGGTTTAAGTGTTCCGGTTTTTGTTTATCGATTACTCCAATATACTTTTCGAGACGTGATGATAACCGAGTTAGGTATAAACAAAACAAATGATATCATCATTAAGGCAGGCAGTCTTGCCGGGAGGCAATTTTGTGAGAATATGCTGAACAGGGAACTCGATTTTAACGAATTTGTATCTCAGTTACAAAAAGTACTCAGAGAGCAAGCCATCGGGATTCTTCGCATTGAAAAAGTTGATCTTGAGAACATGAGGTTTACATTAACAGTTGCTGAAGATCTTGATTGTTCTGGCCTACCGCCCTCCGATGAGGTTGTTTGTCAATATGATGAGGGTTTTATTGCCGGCATTATGGAGGCCTATACAGGAAAACCTTTCTATGCAAAAGAGATAGACTGTTGGGCAAGTGGTGACAGGCTTTGCCGATTTGATGTAAGACTGCAAAAGGATACTGAATGATGGAAAAAATTACCGCAAAACTTGCAATTCTTTTGCAAGGCAAAATCCCTGAAAAAATTGACACTGAAAACATTACTGATGAACGTGAACAAAATCTTGCAAAAACGCTGAATCAACTTATTACTTTTATGCAGGAGGTACATGATTTCATCATTCCGTTATCGAAAGGGGAATTAGCCGAGATAAAAATTTCGCCAAAGAATTTTTTCGGATCACCTTTCAAGGAATTGCATTCCCGCTTGCTTCATCTCACTTGGCAGGCAAACCAAGTAGCAAAGGGTGATTTTAGCCAGCGGGTCGACTTTATGGGTGATTTCTCTGAAGCATTTAACTCTATGATTGTTTCTCTCGATAATAATGAAAAGCTGCTCAAGAGGAAAATCGATGAGCTGGAAAACGCTCTTTCTCATATTAAAAAACTGGAAGGTATTCTACCAATATGTTCTAATTGTAAAAAAATAAGACTGGAAGGAACTGACCCGAAAAAGCAAGATAACTGGGTGCAAATAGAGAGTTATATAAGCGAAAAAACAGAAGCCCAATTTTCACATTCTATTTGTCCGGAATGTATGAAAAAGCTGTATCCGGATTTTGTGTAAATGGGCTAACAAGGCAAATTAACTCGGATGCAAATTCCGCTGCGCTCCAGTTGCACCGGTTATTTGCAACGTTCCAGGCGGCTACGCCGCCTGGAATCGCGGTGCTGACTTCGTCCAGCTCCTTGCCCCGGCGCTTGCGCCGGAACAAGGTACTTGACCGGTCGCCGTGGGCTTTTCAAGCAAGCATAGCTTGCTTGAAAAGCCCACGGCGACCGGTCAGCACCGCGATTAGGGCTCCAGAGAATATGAGGTGATCATATGAAACGAGATGAATTAATTGAGCAAATAAGGCAGGCTATTCATGAGGTGGAACTTGAGGCAGAAATAATCCTTTACGGTTCACGCTCCCGTGGGGATGCTCTCTCGGAATCAGACTGGGACTTACTCATCCTGGTTGATGGCCCTATTAACGATGAACGTACAGATCGAATTCGGCACAGGCTCTATGAAATAGAATGGGAATATGGAGAAGTCATCTCATCGATTGTGCGGACTCGTGAAGAATGGAATAGTAACCTCTATCAGGCTATACCATTTCACCAAAGAGTGCAGCAGGAAGGAATCAGACTATGACGGAATGGAGCAAGGATCTGGTGTTGTACCGTATGGCCCGAGCACAAGAGACTCTGGAAGATGCTCGTATTCTTGCCAATGCAAGGCGGTGGAATGCTTGTGTGAACCGGCTCTATTATGCCTGCTTCTATGCGGTATCGGCTCTTCTTGTACGTCACTGCCTGTCATCATCCAAGCATACGGGCGTGCGTAGTCTTTTTAATAGGCAGTATGTGAGGACGGGTAAGATCCCGAAGGATTTGGCACGGATCTACAATGATCTTTTTGAGAGACGTCAAGAGGGTGACTACATCGATTTTGTAAGGTTTCAAGAACCACAGGTTTTGCCATGGATCTCAAAGGCAGAACAACTCGTTGGGTTTATCATCAGCTTGGTTGAAAAAGAGATAAGTTGACTTACTTACTCTCTTTATCCGGTTCGGGAAAGCCCTGCCCTAACCAGGCGGCTGCGTCGCCGGGCACCGCGATTAGCCTTCATGCGATTTCTTAAAAAAAGACTTGACAAAAGCAAAAGGAGCTACACGATGATTTACAGAACAGAACTCTATGGAATAATCGGTGCGGGAGGATTTGGACGAGAGGTCATGCCGGTTGCACGCCAAATGATTGCCGACACTTATGGAAGCAAAGGACATGAATTGGTCTTTGTTGTTGAGAATCTCGAAAAACAAACAGTCATTAATGGGCATAAAGTGGTTAGCGAGTCATATTTCCTTTCTTGCCAAGCCGATAATAAATATTTTAACATCGCAATTGCAGACTACAAAACTCGCGAACGTATTGCCAACAAAATGCTTACGTCCAATATTAAACCTTTTACTATACAGGCCCTTAATAACGTCACTTATGACGACAATACAATAGGAGAAGGTGCAATTCTATGCCCTTTTACTACTGTAACATCCAATGCAAAGATCGGAAGATTTTTCATGCTAATATTTATTCTTATGTAGCTCATGATTGTGTAATTGGAGATTTTGTTACATTCGCTCCAAGCGTTCATTGCAATGGAAAAGTTGTTGTGGAGGATTATGAGTACATAGGAACTGGGGTTGTGATTAAACAAGGCACTAATGAGAGGGCAATCATTATAGGAAAAGGCTCCGTTGTAGGAATGGGTGCAGTGGTGACAAGAAGCGTTAAATCTGGGGTGTCCAAAAACTCAGTTTTGTGGCTACTTTTTTTGCTCAACTTTTGGCCCTATCATGAGTGCGATTAATATCTTGGCACATTGTTGGGGTCATGAAATGCAGCATTAAAATTATCTTCCCCAACCAAATCCCGGCATTCTTTGCACTCCTGCCATATCCCTGAATGGCTGTTATTGTACTGAAAATGACAGAGACTCTCGTGCTCGTGATGATATTGGCAATAATCTCCACCTTTTATAGATGCAAAAGAAGTGTCACAGCAAATCCATTGGTCACAACATTTTGTTTTTATTAAAGGAACAGAATCGTTTCCACAAAAGCTACAATGTTTGCCAGGGATTATTTTTGCTTGCAATCTATCATATGTCATTCAGGCACCTTCAATATTTTCAGTAAAATTTGCGTAGACCATAACAAAATGCCGTCAATAATTCAAAATTGCTGATTGAAAAAAATTATTATTCCCTATATATTCAAATATTTTAACCAAAAAGATGGTTATTGCTATGAGTAAAGTTTCAAAATTAAAAAAAGTAGAACTGCCTGGAAAGACAAAGCAGTTGATCGTACTCGTATAATTAAGTATCAGAAAGCTGAGCTGAAACGTACTAAAAATGAACGAAATAAATACAAGTCTGAACTCCGGAAAAATAGACAAGAATTAGAACAAGAACGTAAAAAGAACACATTGTCGGTTAATAGTAAGGAGGAATTGATTTTTATTTCTTTACGCCTATTTTTGGTCGGACACGTTGGATTCAGAGCAATATCAAGGATGTTTGGCATTTTACAAGCATACCTTGGGATAACCAAAACACCGTGCCCTCAAACGATCATTAACTGGGTCACCAGATATTCACTATCAAAAATCTGGAACTATAAAGGGCTTTCTTCTGTTTCTTTTGATATGGATAAGATTGTAAATGGTGCTATTTGGATGATAGATACCTCAATAGCATTGGGAGCTGATAAAATTCTTGCTATTTTGGAGCTTAGAACTGATCATTTTAAAAATCATGAAGGTGCTCCAACTCTTGAAAACATCAATTGTGTAGCAATTTCAGTGGCGAAATCATGGACTGGAGAATCCATTGCAAATTTTTTACAAAAGGTGATTCTCATCACCGGAAAACCTGCTGCATATTTGAAAGACGGAGGAATGGACCTCATGAAAGGTGTCAGACTCCTAAATGAAAGAGGATTTTCAAGTTTCTCCATTGATGATATTTCTCATGTTGTTGCCAATCTATTAAAAAAAGAATATACAAAACATCCTTCGTATGACTGTTTTATCTCTGCTTGCGGACAAGCCTCAAAAAAATTTAAGCAAACAGTACTTGCATTTTTTGCACCCCCAAAGGTTTCGACAAAAGCTCGATTCATGAATATTCATCGAATGGTGAAATGGGCTGAAATGGTTCTTAAGCACTCACCACGGGGGCGAGTTTCAAAGGGCTCTGTAGTTTCAAAACTTAGGAATTATCTTGGTAAACTTCCTGAATATAAACAGTTTATCAAGCGATTTCTTCGTGATGCATCTCCTCTTTTAAAAAGCCAGGAAATTCTTAAAGCTCAAGGCTTGAATATGAAAACCTACAAAGAGTGCAAAGAACTTTTAAAAAATATCCCTCAAAGCTCTCAAGTACGTATCGGTTTTATTACCTGGATGGAAAAACAATTAATAGTCGCTGAATCATTGGGCATGGGCAATACTGGAATGCCTATTTGTTCTGATAATATTGAATCCCTGTTTGGACTTGGTAAAACACATGGTACAGGAGAAGTAAAAGATGCAAACCGAATTGCACTTCGTTTACCGGCTTTTTGCGGATCTGTGAATAGAGAATCCGTTCGGATGGCAATGGGCGTTACAGTAAAGGAACAACAGGAAGTTGAAAATAAGTTGTTGTCTTTAACTCGGCAGCGCCGAAAAATTTTACCAACCCCCGGAAGCCTTACAGATAGTTTGTCAACTGAGTTTGACTGTGGTTTAACTCTTCTACCGGTGCCAAAAAATGATGAAAAATCAAAAGATGTAACTGATATTACAGCAAATTTTGAACAATTAGGTGGGCCCGTAAATAAGTTTACAAAACAACCTTACGCGCTCAATAATGCCGAATATAATAACCGTGCCGCAGCTTAATAAGCATTTGTTTGACCACATTCAAATATAAATAATGGGTATTATCAACAAGTTAATGCTTTGTTTATAAATGTAGTAAATTGACATACATAACTTATATTCTGAAGGGGGGGCCAAATCCTGAGCAAGCTAATTATGGGGATTTAGACACCCCAGATTTAGACACCCCAGATCTGACCTGTCCAGATTTGCAGATGGGCTATCAAGCGGCGTGCTGACTGAAGCTGATTTGGAGGAGTTTGCAGTGAATTTTGGGAAATAAGGCGGATGGATTCTGCAACTGAAGGGAATATCCGGCTGGGACGGATATTTGAGCCTGCAAACCCGGCCGTGAATCGCCCTGGAAACGGGGCGATGATCGGGCAAGAAATTGAACTGTCCTGAATTATTGTCAGGGCAATTGCAGCAAAATTTTAAACCCTTAAAAATTAAATAGTTACACAATATAACAGGGCTGATTATCAGCGCTTATTTTGAAATAATATTTGTAAACTATTGATTTATTTAGCATCAAAAATCGTACCGAATTTTGATGCAACCGCCCTGGAATTATTGTTGAATTATATGTGAATTGCATTTATATTTGGTAACAGTAAGGTCGACTGAAGATTTTGCCTGATAACGCAGTGAAATTATTTATGTAGAAATCTATAAATAGCGAAGAGCCGAAAAGGTTATTTCCTTTTAAGGAGATATTTGATCAGATATTTCCATACCGGCACAATTTTTATTATTTTCTCCTCTTCCTTTATGATATTTTCTTCTTCCATGGTAATTAACGTTGATTTGCGAAAATCAAGCTCATTCATGGCTTCCATAAGTGATGAAATCTCACGCTTTTTAGTAAGCGGATCCTTCAAAGACAGAGAAACCTGAACAAGGTTTCTTTTGCCATTGTTATCCAGCCATATAAAATCAACCTCATGCCCCTTTTTAGTTCTGTAATAATAAATTTCCTCTGTGCTGTGCCTGAGGTGAACGAATATTATATTTTCAAGCAAATGGCCCCTATTGGCCAATAAACCGGGTGCAACTGAAGTTACCATTGAATGGTCAATACAATAAGTTTTCTTTGCGTTGACGTTTTGTTTTGAAAGGGAAGGGCTAAAGATCTTTACGGAAAAAAGGAAATAGGCATCTTGGAACCAGCCTATACATGAAGAAACAAAATCCTTACTCACCTTATATCCGAGAAACTTGAGATAGTTGGTAATTCGGTTAATTGAGTAAAGAGATGCGGCAGAGCAAATTAACCTGTAACCGGCCTGGACAACTGCTTGAGGATGAATAGCATTAAATCTCTCGATAATATCCCTGTGCAGAATCGACTTGTAATATTCCTGGTGTATCATTATGCGAATTTTATCAGATACATTTCGCACCTCCGGGAATCCCCCTTTCCGGAAGTATTCATTAAAGGATTTTTTTACAATAAGCCGGTTTTTCGAAGTTAATTTTCTATAATCAACTTCCTTGTAATCAAGAAATTCTTTGAAAGAAAAAGGGAACAATTCCCATACAAGAGATCGTCCCCGCATCTGCGTTGCAATTTCTTTTGAAAGCATTTTGGCAGAAGAGCCTGAAAGAAAAACAGAGCATTTTTCAGTACGCAAAATCCGGTCAACAAATGGTTCCCAGTTTTTTGCCTCCTGTATTTCATCAAAAAAACAGTAAACCTCTTCAATTTCCTTTTTTTCAGGATAAAGAGAATAATAAGCTTCAATAATTAAAGAGAGGTTCCCCTGTTTAACCTCGATCAGCCTGTCATCAAAAAAATTCAGATACAGGATATTCTCCCGTTTAACACCCTGATTTTCAAGATCCTTAATAATCTGGTAAAGTAAGGTTGATTTTCCGCAGCGTCTTACGCCGACGCAAACAAAGGCTTTTCCTTTTACCAGTTCATACTTTAAATGTCTTGTTGTTCCTGTATCCAGGATCTCACTTTGAAAATCGAGAATAATTTCTTTTAATATCTCAAGCAAGAGGCTTTCCTTTCAAATCGGTCGGCTTGTTGACCGATTTTTATAAAAACCGGTAAGTTTCTTTACCGCTTTGTTGTATAAGTGTCAATCACTTTTTCTAATATTTCCTTCTCGTGCCTAAGTGCTTAAGAATAAAAAACCGGGTACGGAGTGCCCGGTTTTTATATAACCCTCTAAAAGGGGATAAATTACCTTTTCCCATTGGGGAAAAGAACGCCAGTTATAATTATCAATACCTTCGCCAAATTGAAAACTTGGCTTTAGACTACGACTTTACACACAATATATTGCGCCTTTACAGTAAGTATATCACAATATATAGATAGCAACTCAAGTCAAAATAAAAATGGCGAAGGTATTGAAAAATAAAATGGAATAACTTGCCGCTTTCTTCGTTATCTCAGGTAAGACGCTTTTTTACAAAACAAGCACTCAAGCTCACCATGAGATACAGGAGGAATACTAATATGATGCAAGCTATCATTCTTGCAGCCGGACAAGGTTCACGGTTAGAGCAGTACAATAACGGCAAGCCAAAAGCCTTAATAAAACTGGATAAATCTCGCCTTATAAATTATCAGATCTCAATTTTTCGCTATTTCGGCATCAAAGACATCTGCATAGTTATTGGATATGAGGGTGACATGATCCGATCTACTATCGGAGATCATTGTCACTATATAAACAACGCAAGATATGCTGAGACGAACAGTCTCTACTCACTGTGGCTGGCTCGAGACTGGGTCAATGATGATCTGGTTGTAATTAATAGTGATGTTCTGGCACACCCAAATATCTTTTGGCATCTCACTGTTAATCCCGGGAATTCACTTGTATACGATTCAACTTCAGGCACCGACGATGAGAGTATGAAGGTGGAACTGGCAGGAAACAAACTAAGGCATATCAGTAAATCGTTTGCCGTAATAGAAAAATCAAAAGGCGAAAGTCTCGGTATTCTAAAATTTCAGGCATCAGAGACCAAACTGCTTTTCAGGGAGGTTGAAAAAGCGCTGTCAACTGGAGGCGTTAATCAATGGGCACCGGCAGCTTTCGAGGGATTTGCCCGTAAAAAAGCGATCAACTGCATAGATATCGCCGGTTTACCGTGGGTTGAAATCGATTATGCCGAAGATCTGAAGAATGCAACAGGAAGTGTTTGGCCGGAGATACGGAAGGCCATTAATTTACCACCCTACAATCAGGTATTTGAGCTGCCGGTCCATTCGAATCCGGAACGGCTCCAAGGGGGCAACCATGTCTCATACTGATGATTCAATTTTCCAAACCATTCAGCAAGTTCGGACTCCAGGGCTACTGGAGGAAGTGATTTCCAGTGCATGGATACAATGGTCTAAGAGGATTACTATTGTGAAAGTAAAGTCGAATTGGACCCATTACAGACCTTTCAGAGGCGGCAGGGTAATGCTGAAGGCCTGTGTCATCTATAGAAACGGGGGCCAATCGCAGAAAAAAATTGATTTATTTCTCCAGATTTACTCTGATATTGAAGCCGCTCGAGCCAGAGTCAAAAAAGAGCGCTCTCGCCGCCATGAACGGCCGCCACTTTTTATTCCAAAATGGCGGGCCGTACTTTGGGCATTGCCCGATGTTCCCAGATTGCGAAAGCTCAAGGAGCTGATGGAGCCTGATAATTTTCGCTGCCTCCTTTTACCGGAAACAGAAAACAAGCCAGGAGCGTTTCGTGATTCCCCTCTCAACTTATTTCGTCTTGTGCCACGAAAACGGGCAATTCTTACCTGGGAGCATCCACGAACTCACCGCCGTTACTTTGTCAAGCTATTTAACAAGACTGATGCGCTACGAGTTTCAAACAACTACCGGCAAATCATGCAAATTTCAAAGCAGGGCAAACTTGACTTTATTGTCCCTGAATTAATCTCCTATAATCCGTCGTGTCGAGCACTCTTAATGACGGAGATCCCGGGCAAAACTTTCACGGAAGAGATGCAAAAGGCTATTCCCGGAGCCTTTGCCAGGGTTGGACGAATCCTGGGTCAACTGCATAAATCCCAGGCTAAACCCGAGATGCTGAGAAATCCGGAAAAAGAAATTGACGCTATATGCTCTCATATGGGCGAAGTTAAGCTGGCCCTACCTCAACTTAGAGTACAACTCAATGCAGTTACAGCAATTCTTGCAGATGCATATCAGTATCTCCCTATACCAAAAAGAATGTCCATCCACGGTAATCTCTTCGGTGATCAGATCCTTTATGGACAAAAAAATATTGGAATCGTTGATTGGGATGCTTTTTGCTGCGGGGATCCACTCTATGACGTCGGCCGGTTAATCGCCCACCTCCTCTTTCTTGGCGGCACTGAAGGATTGGCTTCTTCAGATGTACAAAATTGTACTGACGCGCTGCTTCAGGGTTACCAGGACGAAGTAGGAGAACAGATTAATCGACAATGGCTTAGCTGGCACGTGACTGCGCAGCTTCTTATGCGCGGCAAAATCTCATCATTAAGAAAGTTGCCCAAAGACTGGATCGGGCAGTTGACCTTCGTAGTAAAAGAAGCCGAACGGTTGGTGCATGGCCGCAGTCGATACATGAACCTGCCTGCCCTTAACAAAAAGAGCTGAATGGTGCTGATTAAATTAGCCGCCTTCGGCAGGATTTTTCCTGACAGGATAAACAAAATTTACAAGATTTTTATTTATCCTGTAAATCCTATCAAAAAAAAATTTATACTATCAGTTAACAATCGCTAAATCTAACTAATAAATAAACAGGAGATTACAACATGAATGAATCCAAAAAAATTACCGTATTATTCACTGGATACGCCCCAGTACACTTTGTATGTTTTAAACGGATCTACGACCGGCTGGTTAAAATTCCCCAGGTTGAAGTTTTCGTATCAGGAGGTTTACGGACAAAAACCGAAAATGAAAAAGTTTACAACGCCAAAAAGATGTATGAGCCTTTCGGTATTTCCGGTGAAAAAATCCTTTTTCTTAAAGATATACAAAATCGTAAGTTTGATCTTCTCTTTTCAGCCAGCTCAACTATTCTCGTGCCACTGATGAATTTTACTACCCGGGTTCAACTGTTCCATGGGGTATCTTTTCGTAACCGCGCTGTGAAGGCCGGAAATCTCGCCTACAACGTTTTATTTCTGATTGGTCATCATATGCAAAAATTATTTAACGAGACAGGACTTTTACTGGAAAATGATCCACGGGCAGTTCCCATCGGTTTTTCAAAGACAGATCCTTTACTCAACGGGGAACTTGACCGAAAAATTCTACTTGAGCAGTACGGATTCACGGGGAATCGACCAGTGATGCTTTTCGCTCCGACAGGAGAAGTTCATAACTCTCTCGAAACCATGGGGAAAGAAGTAATTCTCCGCCTGGCTGAGACCGGTAAGTACGATTTGTTGATCAAACCACATGATCACCCTAAAAATGAGACCATCGACTGGTTCGAGGAACTGACTCCCCTGGAAGGAGATCATGTTCGCCTTGCTCGTGAGCATGACGTTATTCCATTGCTGTATCTTGCAGATCTTCTCATTACCGATGCCTCTTCGGTAGCTAATGAATACACCCTGCTCAACCGGCCCATTGTTTTTCTTGATGTCCCGGAATTGATTAAAGTAACGAAAGAAAAACTTGCTCTCATTGATAACGAGAGCTGGGGCCGCAGGGGTGGTCTTTTGGTGGAACGACCCGAAGAGGTGGTGGGTGTTGTTGCAAAAAGTCTTGCTGAACCGGAAGGTTTAGCGGAAATCCGTACCAGGATTGCTCAAGATCTTTTTTACAACCACGGTTGCGCCACTGAAGCCGCGATGAACTGGTTTACTGAGCGTTACCTGAATAAGCAGGAAAAAACGCCGACAAACTACTAATGCCGGAATTGAACGCTTTTCCAAAAGAGACGTGTCGATATTTTTATTCAGATCAAAGGTAAAGGTGATGAAAACCAAAATGAAATCAAAAAAAATAGCCTATTATTTAAGGCATTGCGGGAATCAGCATTACTTTGCAGCCATTAAACCCTACCTCGATTATTTCCTGGAGCAGGGCATGCACGATAATTTTCTTGTCGTTCGCTGGTTCAGTTCTGACTGTGAAGAACTTCAGGAGTACAATGGTTACACTCACCTGCTAACGAAAAACCATGATCTGGATAGCTACGATCTGGTATTAACTCCAACCTTCCTCCGTCCTGAAGAGCGCACTGAACGGACTCGTGCAGTACAGATATTTCACGGGATGTCGGATAAACCATTCACATATAGAAGAGATTTTAATAACTATATATGTTGCCTGTGTGCAGGACGGAGGCAGGTGGATCGACTGAAACAGAACGGCAACAATCATAACATGCGGTGGAGCGTAATCGGCTATCCTAAATTTGACGATCCCGTCACAGTACCAAGGCTTTTTGAAAACGACAGAAAAACCGTGATATACTGCCCGACGTGGCGCAAAGGCAATATCAGCTCTATCGAGCTTTTTCTGGATAACACTGCGGTAATTGAGCAGATCGTTGCCGATTATAATTTAATCATCAAACCCCACCCGAACATATTCAATCATAGCCGTAAATTATTCGACCGTAAAATTGTAAACAAATTACAGGATATTCACGATGTCAGACTTGTCCGTTCCGGAAATGTTATGCCGTGGTTTCATCAGTCCGATCTTTACATCGGTGATATCTCCGCATCCGGCTACGAGTGGCTCTACTTCGATCGTCCGATGGTCTTTTTGAACCCTCAGCCTGATATTCTGCAACCCAGCGCCGACCCTATGTCGACAACCTATCTGTGGCAGTGCGGTCACTTGTGCAATCAAATAAATGAGCTTAAGGACGTAATCGATACAAATTTGCGCAGCGATTGCTACCATGATATCCGTGAGGCCATACTCAGCTACAGCGTATATAAACCCAGGGATAATGGAGCAACACAACTCGGTCTATATCAGATTGAACAAATCCTGGAAACTACCCACTTAAAGCCAGCTTAAAAAAAAGGATTACATAATGAAAAATCATTCGTCAATTCGTGTTGCAATATCATATTTGAAAAAGCAAAAACTATTGCTTGGTTCCGCGCTTTTCTGGCGATCCATTCATGAGCTTGCGCCAATGCAGGTGCCGATTTTTACAGGAATAATCATTGATGGCATGACAAATGAAAAAGTTTCAATGTACGGGCTCAACTGGTTTCCGGAAAGTCCTCTGGTTGTGTTGCAAATTGCGGCAATCGGGCTTCTGGTGGTTGCCTTTCTTCGAGGCTTAAGCGCATATGCGTGGACTTACTCATCAGCGAAGCTGAGCCGCAACTTCGTAACTGAACTTCGAAAAAAGCTTATTGAAAAAATAACCTTTCTCTCCCTGGACGTTCACCATCAATACGGTTCCGGTGATCTGCTCGACCGTACTCTTAGGGATACCGCGACTACTCGAGCATTTATGGAAAGGGTTTTCGTACAGACTTTCACAAGTTTTCTACGCACGGGATACCCCATTCTCATGCTTGTCCTCATTGACCCCATTCTCACGGTTATTGCACTTTCAGTAATTCCACCGCAACAGCTCATCTCACGTTATCTAGAAAAAAAGCTTCATGTTGCGACCCAGAAAAGCCGGGAGACTGATTCTGATCTGATGAGTGCCGTGAAAGAAAATTTAGATGGCATTGAGATAATTCAGACCTTAAACAGCGAAATAACCTCGATCGACCGCCTGGGCGGCAAAACCGATCGTCTCGAAGTGGATCAACTTCACGCAAACAGGGTTACTGCTCTTCTCAGGGGTACGGTCTGGCTGCTGACAGGCATCGGTTTTGCACTCACCTGGTGGCGGGGTGGATTGCTGGTGATAGACGGAGAGATGACAATCGGTACACTTGTTGTTTTCACCGGCTTTGTCAAATATGCATATCGTCCTTTTCGGCTGTTTACAGGTATTGTCAAGGCTTACCGTCGCGGGCTTGTAAGCCTTGAACGGATTTATGATGTACTCGGCACCCCTTCTTCGATACGGGAAAAGCAAAACGCACATTCAATCTCTATTAGCAAAGGTCGTATGGAATTGCGTAACGTCTCGTTCGCATACGGAAGTCAGCCCGTGCTCAAGGATATTAATTTGACGCTTGAGCCCCATAGCCTTATAGCAATTGTAGGGGGTAGCGGTTCAGGAAAATCCTCTCTGCTGAGACTCATGGTCAGGCTGTATGATCCGAGCCGGGGCAACGTGCTTATAGACGATCAAGCTATCAATGAAGTGACTTTAAAGTCCCTACGTTCGCAGATGTCGGTAGTGCCTCAGAGTCCTGTGCTTTTCAGTGGAACGGTATATGAAAATATTTGCCTGGCAAGGCCTGATGCCTCTCGACAGGAGGTCGAGGCTGCCTGCCGATTTTCTTCCGCACAGGAGTTTATCGAACGGCTTGAGGATGGCCTTGATACCTATCTTGGGCCGGGCGGGACGAGTCTTTCAGGTGGGGAAGCCCAAAGAATAACCATTGCCCGCGCACTGATTAACCGGCCCAAAATCCTGCTCATGGATGAGCCAACGTCCTCGCTGGATGCCGATTCGGAAGCCATCCTCCTGCAATCGCTCCTTGAGTTGAAGAAGAAAATGACAATTGTGATCGCCAGCCATCGCCTGGAAACAATCCGGCATGCAGATAAAATCGTTGTTATGGAGCGCAGCAGGGTGATCCTTGAAGGCACACATCCGGAGTTGCTGGAACAGTCGGAGATTTATAGAAAACTTTTCTCAAATGGACGCTTCACTGCTGAATTTATATGATTTTTTTACTTGTTCAAATACCTGATAGAATGTATATCTTAGCAGATAAAATTATGAGTATATCTTCATATGAAAGCCTCTCACAGAGCTCGCAGAGAAAAACCTCTGTGCCTCTGTGAGAAAAGTTCATGTTTCGTTGTGGCTATGCGTAGCTATGGCCGTTACTTACAAAGGTGCTATCCCCTTCAATGCCCTCAATATCGTAAGCTATGACCAACGCATTATGGAGATACTTGGGGCTCCTATAATACAAAGGAGTAAAGGAAATGAAATACAATTTATTTGCCGTCGTGATTGCCATGGCAATTGCCTTAGGAACTGCTGGTTGTACTACCATGAGCCATGATTATCCAGCTACCAGCCTGGGACAAGTCTCTCCAGTGATGACTGAATACTCACTAGGACTGGCCTGTCTCGGTGAATTGATTGATCAAACCAACAAACCGCCTCTTCGTGCCAAGATAAATCCGAATCGTTGGGATAAGACACAAGGTCTTTGAAACTCGATATTGTTACCAAGTGGGTGCTCGGGAAACGGTTTGTTTCCTTCATCTCTGCAGGGCTTGCTCTGGCATTGATGTTAAGATAGTCCCACCTGACTAAAGACTAACCAGCAGGTCAGTAGCGAAGTCCACAGGTAAACCCGGTAACGGGAGTCTGGAGCTGGACGGAGCAAGATTGCAGGCTCTGTATTGAGCCCCGAAAAATGTATGGTTGTGGTCATTGTGATAATCCTGCTTGCAGGAAAAAGCCGACGCTTTGGAGACAGCGGAAGGCAGCAGTCCTGAATATGCTAAGGCAAGTATTCAGGACACCACCGGGGTCTTAGACCAGGGCATGTACTCAAAGGGGTAGCTCGGGAACTTGGGAGACCCGGATGTTTCCTTGGGTAAAAAGAACGGTAACAGGAAATCCAGCGCAAGCGAAATCCCGGCGTTGCATAGGAATGTCCCGCCTTGCAACGAGTCTGCCATTGGCAGAAACACAAACATTAAAAGATGGGCGATACAAGGTATCAGGGGAGGATAGCGAAGAGCGAACGAACCTGAGATAAACATTCGGAAGTCTTAGCAGATCATAGTACCGATGATTAAGAATTGAACTATCTTGATCGGAAAGGTGGGGAAGTGATGCCCAAGCGACCCACTGCAGGGAAGGTGAAGCAGGGTATAACGTTTTTTTGGCAGGAATTATGGGAGATACACAGATGTCACAAACCATATCAACAAAAAGCCGAGAAATTGCAAGAACGGTCGCTTGCAATTCCAGACCGATAGAATGGGGACAACCACCGGTGTTAACAGGTGGGTCATCCCTTATCAAAATCGAGCTGCTTGCTCAAAGTAATCCTGAACTGGTATTTACATCAGTAGTCCATCGGATAGACTTTGATTTACTGAAACAATCCTTTCGTAAAATTCGGAAAAGCAAATCTGCAGGAGTGGACAAGGTTACGGCAAAGGAGTATGCCGAAAATCTTGATCAAAACCTCTATAATCTGTATGAACGACTGCGGAGAGGACAGTACGTTGCGTCTCCTGTAAAGCGTATCTGGATAGACAAGGAAGGAGGGAAAAAGCGTCCAATTGGCATACCTGTACTTGAGGATAAAATTGTCCAGAAAGCAGCAGCAGCCATATTGAATGTCATATTTGACAGGAATTTTTACAATTTTTCCCATGCATTCAGAAAAGGTCGGAGCCAACACATGGCAATCAAAGATTTACGTGAGCAATGCTTGAAGCAGAATATCAGCTGGATAGTAAGCGCAGATATTACAGGACTATTTGACAATATTAATCACGAGTTACTTAAAGACATGATACGTCGGAGAGTAAGTGACGGCGGAATGATTCGCCTGATAGGGAAGTGGTTGAATGCAGGCGTAATGGAGGAAGGCAACCTGACGTACTCTGAAACGGGCACTCCACAGGGAGGAGTAATTTCCCCTGTGCTCAGTAATATCTTTCTTCATTATGTTTTAGATGACTGGTACGTGAAAGAAGTGATCCCCCGGATGAAAGGGAGATGCTCCATCATACGCTGGGCGGATGATTTCATCCTCGGGTTCGAGTATGAAAAAGACGCATTGCGTGTCATGGATGTATTACCCAGGCGGTTCGAACAGTTCGAGCTGTCACTTCACCCGGAAAAGACAAAACTGATTCGATTTTCCAAACGCATTAGCGGAAAGGGAAACGGGACGTTTGATTTTTTAGGGTTTACATTTTACTGGTCAAAATCATTAAAAGGGTACATGGTAATAAAGAAAAAGACGGCAAGAAAGCGTTCAAGCCGTTTTATGAAGAGAATATGGATATGGTGCAAGGATAACCGTCATAAGCCAATGGCCGAGCAGTATGAGATTCTTTGCAGTAAACTGCGAGGTTTTTACCAGTACTTTGGAGTAATAAGTAACTACAAAGTGCTGGAAGTTGTGTTTGAATATACTGAGAAAGCATGGCGTCGATGGTTAAGCCGAAGAAGTCACAAGGGCGAAGTAATGTTCGAGGACTTGCGCACAACATACCCACTGCCATTACCCAGAATAGTCCATAATATTTGATGCCGTAAGGGCTGCAAAGTTATACGCCAAACGGGGTGTCGCCTGTTTGGTTGATAATCCGGTAAAAAGGATTTGAACCGAGGAACCGTATGAGGGAAATCTTCACGTACGGGTCTGTAGGGGGGGCGTCGGGTAACCGATGCTCCTACCTGGAGACCGTCTATGTTGACAAGATCAGGGATCAGACGGTCCCACGCAGATATGAGGATCGTCGGCTCAGTCATGGTGCACAGTGGTGGATCCACACAGCAATTAATAAACTTGGGACCAACCGAATTCGTTCGACAACAGATAAGGTTGAGGACGCGGATAAAAAATCGAACTATCTGGTGCTTTCGGGTGCATGGACCCAGGATGATAGGTATGTTAAAAAAAAGGGCGGCGGATTTAATGCGCGACTTGGTGATTTTCAGTTCGGTATCTGGTCAAAGCAACGGTTCGACGTGATTGCCGGCGATTTCGTTTCGGTTGTAAACGGACTGGTACTGCATGCATCAGCGATCAGTTTAGCTGTTAGCCGCAATGACACGGAAGTCCTATTGAGGGTCGAAGATGCTGATGACTTTTTTGAGTTGGATCTATCCAGCACTTTGAATGAAGGCCCGCAGTTCGCACAGCGGCGTATCACAGAAGCGGCAGTAATGATTCATCTTTCACGTTATTTCGGAATCAACTGTCGATCCTGTATCGAAGCAGGGTGGGCTAATCCTCAAAAATTCAGGCAAAAACTGGAAGAGTACAAATCGCTTTTGCCTGGTGGTAACATCAAAGCAATGCAGTTTGCGCTGAAAAAAGCGGGCTACGATCCTGGTCCGGCGGATGGCAAGTGGGCTGAACGTAGCTCGCGCGCCTTAATGCGTTTTCAAACCGATGAAGGCTATCCTGTTAATGGTCGACCCTCAGCAGTAGTCTACGCCATGCTCTCACTACGTTCGAACAAGACCGAAGATCCCGGGACTTCTTCCAAACAATCGAATTAGGAGTTAAGCTGAGTTATTGGTAATATGATGAAAAGATGTATTTTATTTCTAATTAGCTTGCTGGTAATCATCAAAGTATTCCAGATATCTATCGCTATAGTTGATAGAGGTACGATTGAATTCAGCGGAGTGCAATTAGCCTATGCTGACGACGGCGATGATGATGATAGCGATAGCGATGATTATGACCTCGATGACGATGACGGCGATGATGCTGACTTCGATGATGCTGATACTGACGACGATGATGGTTTCGAGAATGACGCTGATGACGGCGATGATAATGCCGCTGATGATGATCTCGGCGATGTTGTTGATGGCGGCGATGACGATGATGCTAACGACGACACTGATGGTGCTGCTGCTGACGATGATGACGACGATGATGATGCTGACGATGACCACGACGATGATGCTGACCACTACGATGATGCTGACGATGACCACGACGATGACGATGATGACGATGATGACGATGATGACGATGACGATGATGATGATGACGACGTCAACTCGGACAGGGATAAAGAGGTTGACGTCAACTCAACCCGGGACAAAATTACAAAACAAACAATGCTTAAGAAAGTGCATGTTGTATTTCCGTCATCTACCTCTAAAGACTATTATGAACCGGAGATTATTCTTGCTGTGAACGTGGATGAGACCGGGCTTAAAGAGGCAATGCGTCTCGGTTTGCGCCTGGAACAAAAAATAAATCTTAAAAAACTTAATCTGGAGATCACTCGTTTTCGAACAGAACCAGGGATCGAGGTACGGGACGTTCTGCGTGAATTACAGAAAAGCAAAAGCAAAACTTTATTTGACATCAATCATTATTACGAGCTTGCCGTGGATAAAGAAAAATGTAATGATATTCGTTGTTATCCCCTTAAAATAATGAACTGGACGACCAGTGAATTCAAAGGCAGGGGCATCAGAATCGGCATAGTTGATACTGCGGTCGACACCCAGACGCCATGCATGGTGGACCGGCATATTTTTACCAGCTCTTTTGTCGATGAACATAATTCAGCCGGCACGGAGCACGGCACTGCTGTTGCATCACTGCTCATCGGTAAGCCCGACAGTCAGTTCCCCGGCTTGATGCCGGAGGCTATTTTATATGCGGCAGGTACATTTTTTATCGATCAGGCAGGCCGCGTGCAGACTTCGGCGATGCTGATTGCCAGAGCTCTTGACTGGCTGGTGGCCCAGGATGTTTCCGTCATCAACATGAGCCTGAGCGGTCCGAAAAACAAAGTGCTTGAAAGGTCGATAGAGAAGGTACTGCAACGAGAAAAGGTCGTTGTCGCGGCTGCCGGCAATAACGGCCCTCAGGGGTCTCCCGCGTACCCGGCAGCCAGTAAGGGCGTTATCGCCATTACCGCCGTTGATCGGTTTCAACGCCCTTATTCCAGAGCCAACCGGGGTTGGTACATTGATTTTGCGGCTCCGGGTGTCGGCATCTGGACTCCCTGTATTGACGGACGGGGCCGGTTCCGTAGCGGTACTTCTTACGCCGCAGCCTATTTTACTGCCATGGCCGCCGAGCAGTTTAACCGGTCCGGGATGGAGCAGGGACATAAGGCTCTTCGTAAAGTGTCCAAGAAAAGAGCGCTTGACCTGGGTCCTCCCGGCAAGGATTCGATATACGGTTGGGGGCTGGTTCGCTGCCCGTTCCTTAGCCTACAGCCTGAATAACCTGAATAGATAAAAGGTCATATCTCTAAAGAGATTCGGTGAGGAAATTTGATGAGCATAAGCTGGCTTATATTGTTTGCAATGATCAATACGGGAGAAGCGGATACATTCCGGCAGCAGATGATTGATCTTTTGCCACGGCTGCGAAGATTTGCCTACACTTTGACATCAAATCGGTTTGACGCCGATGATCTTGTGCAGGCGGCCTGCGAACGCGCTCTGGGCCGTAAGGAACAATTCAAGATCGGCACACGCATGGACAGCTGGATGTTCAGGATCATCTATACACTAAGGGTTGATTCATTGAGATCAAAACGTTTCCGTACCCATCATTCCAGTTTTAACGAAGAGTATGATGCCGGGGGGGCGGCCGACAATGGTAGCATTAGAATAGGGGCCAAGCTGATGCTCGATAATGTGATGCAGGCCATGGAGCAACTTTCCGAAAGCAGCCGAGTAGTTTTGGCGCTTGTCTGCGTCGATGGCTTGTCGTACAAGGAAGCCGCTATGACCCTTGATGTCCCGGTGGGTACGGTCATGAGCCGCCTGGCCCGTGCCCGTGTCAAGCTGAATACTCTGGTAAACGGAAACAAAGCGATAAAAGGATCGCATTAGCAGAAGAGTGAGGTGAGGCTTATGACCGAACTGACCGATGAAAAATTGATGGCTTATGTGGACGGTGAACTTGACGACCTTGAGACTGAGGAGGTTCGAAAAGCCTTGCGAACAAACGCCAAGGCACGACAACGAACTGAAATCTTTAGGGAAAGCACAACCCTTCTTCAGAAGGTGTATGACGCCCCGTTCCATGAGGAGGTCCCCCGACACCTTATTGACGGAATCAAAGATTTTCAGATTGACGATCATCGTCTCCGATTTATGGACCGCATCGCATCATGGCTTCAGGTGACTTCCTGGCAGCCAATCCACGCCTTGGCGTTTTCCATGATTCTTATAATCGGAATCGGAACAGGCTGGTTTGCTGCCCGTCTCTCAAGGCCGGAGTTGACCGTGTTTTCACCCATATTTCAGGGCGGAGATTTTAGCCGTGGGATGGAGACCACGGTCAGCGGTGTGAGTTTTAATGCCACTGACCGGCAAGCCCGTGTGACCCCGATCGCCACCTTTTTGGACCAACATGGGCATTACTGCCGGCAATACGAGGTTGTCCATTCGGAAAACGGAAGCAGCCTGCTGTCGTATGGCGTAGCCTGTAGAACAGGGTCAGGGGATTGGTTGACCAGGGTGTCCGTCACCCCCGAGCCTTCTGATTTTTTTCCGGCAGACATGGAAAACAGTTATGTTCCCGCGGGCGACGATGAGTTTGCAGCGACGATTTTTTCCGAACTGATGTCAGCGCCTCCCTTAACCATAGAACAGGAGGAGGATCTCATGCGCGGGGGATGGGTTACCCGGCCAGAGAAATCCGAGAATGTTTTAGGGGACGCACTTTAGTTTTACAGTTTACAAATAATAATTGATATGCTAAGTGTTTAGGGTGTTTTAGGGGACGTTCGTTTCGAGCGTTTTTGACTAAAACTCCGATATAAGGAATATGGCGAAGATGTGTTGGCCGCAAAAAAACTTTGTTTTTTTTTAGAATTTTTTATCGCGCAGCAATTCAGTGTACTTGGCGTAGATTTGGTCTCGAGTGATATTGAGTTTTTTTTCCGTATCACGCACAGAAACATTTGCCAGCATGAAAACTTCATGTGACGGGAAGATGCCGAAGTAGTCATCTGCAAAGACAATCAATTTGTTCCGATTGATAACCTTAAGCTTTCGGCGGTATATCTGCCAGGTGCCTGGTTTGCCCAGGGCTTCCAATTTTAGTTGATCTTGCTGCCATTTTAGGAAAGCAGTAGTGAGAGCTTTTATGGCGTGTCCTTCCGGTGAGCCTGCATGATTTTAAAAAATATAAATGTTATGCTCTGTTCAATACCTTCGCCAAACTAAAATTTAGTTGGGGATGAAAAATGAGCAATTATTGTGTTATGATATGCGATCATTACAAAGCATATTATAAGGAAGAACTGCTCATGAATGAAATTACCACGCTTTTAACTTGTATGCACCCCTTACTTGACGCAAACACTTACCGTCATTTTCTGATTATCAGTCAAGCCTTGCTGATGATGACAGGTAGGATTACCATGCTGAGCATCAGTCGCTGGACTGAGAAAGGAGGGAGCTATCGTACGGTACAACGTTTTTTTTCAAAAAATATCCCTCTGAGCAACAACCATGTCCTGGCCAATTCAAACAATGCCAGGATTGGCAATCCTATTCTACAACCAGGTCCGTATGATGGTGGAAGATATCCCAGAGATCTAATTGCCCGTTTATCCCGATATGTTTCTATCCGTTTTGGTGGTTCATCCAATTATGTTGATGCAGCCATTGCTGAAGGCCAGTTTCATGATCTTGATCGCCAGATCTACTGGATTGGATATGTCAAAGGAGTGAGAGCTGTTAGAGTAGGCGAGATAGTGCAAAAAACCGGTAGAACGACTAATTATACAACAGGCAGGGTAACGGCTATCAATGCTACAGTTAATGTAAATTATGGTGGTAGCCGTGTGGCTAGAATGGTACGACAGATTATTACTACTAACATGTCAGCGGGGGGCGATTCCGGAAGCCTTTTGTGCGATTTGAATGAAAACGCTGTTGGACTGCTCTTTGCGGGATCTTCAAGGGTTACTATCCATAACGACATCAGGTATGTCCAGCGTCTCCTCGGTATCAGGGTCGTCTAAACATTATGTTCCAATGTAAAAGGAAAGGGGGAGGCGTTTATTCCCCCTTTCTATTCTTTTATGGTATGATATCAATCATGTTATGTTTTTAGGTATGGAGTTCAATAGTTATGGGATTAAAAATTATAGAAGCTATAAATGAAGCAAGTGAATGGATAGAATTCGATGGAGTTGAGGGAGTGGGCCAAGGAGAAAAGGATGGAAAGGAGTGTATCATCGTTTTGGCTTCATGTTCTCCGTCTAAACTTTCTGGTATAATTCCTGAAACATTTAAGGGGGTTTCCGTGGTCATTGAGGAATCCGGCGCCATCTCTATCCAGGACTAAAGATTATCCGGCAAGGTATCCCTTTGAAGTTGGAGGTTCCGAATTCTTTGCCTAATTTAGCTGTGGAAGTCAGGATATTGAAATTCGATTTTTTCCATCCGTAAACAGAATCTGCTCCCTTTTCCAGAAACCACCATCCGTGTGATGCATTTATAACCCGCGGTTCGACGGTATCTGTACTGCAGGCGGTCTGGCGAATTTCCCCGTGGATTGTTTTAATGATAACAGTTTCACCCTCGTTGATTCCATATTTTTCAGCAGTTTCAGGGTGTATCTCTACTTTAGGTTCGGGTCTCTTTTTATGCAATTTTTTAATCCACCTGCAAGAGGAATGGAGACAATATTACCAGCCCGCTTTTATGGCGCAGATCAGCCACAGGATAGAATCCGCATGTATGCAAGCCTGTTATTTCACGGGGAGCATGGCACACACATCCTGGGACGCGATGATATTGGGTGAACCGAAAATATTGGCCAGGCGGATTAAAATAAAATGCTCCAGACCTTTGGGCATACCGACTCCGAAGGCCACGCTTTTAGCCCCGTATTTTTCTTTTATGTTCAAAAAGTTTTCTGCAATTTCGTCCAGGGCTTCATCCCATGATATTTTTTTCAATTTCCCCTGGCCGCGTTTTCCGCTTCTTTTCAAGGTATATTTTAATCTGTCAGGGTGGGTCAGCCTGTCTGGTGAAGCAATAGCCTTGGTGCAGATATATTCCTTGTTTAAATACCCCCCTGGATCGCCCTTGATTTTTACTATTTTGTTATCACGAACACCAACCAGGACATCGCACCCGCCGTGATCCATTCTTGCGCAATGTGTCTTTATACATTTTAAATCATCAGGCATACATATTCCCGGCCTCTTTTTTCTTCCAATATTTTCCCGCGATACACAAAGCAGACATAACCCTGTTTGCA
Organism: Desulfosarcina sp. BuS5; assembly: GCF_028752835.1. Classification (NCBI taxonomy): domain Bacteria; kingdom Pseudomonadati; phylum Thermodesulfobacteriota; class Desulfobacteria; order Desulfobacterales; family Desulfosarcinaceae; genus Desulfosarcina; species Desulfosarcina sp. BuS5. The sequence continues at coordinate 3,272,885 of NZ_CP087952.1, read as the reverse complement.
TCGATAAGTTCGGGTAATGAAATTGCTTCGTTAAAACCGCCCAAATGGGGACCACTCTGAATTATAATATCTCTTTTCCCCTGTTCAGGCAAATCTATTTGATTATTATTATCATCAAAAATTTTTTTTTCTCTTAAAAAAGATATGTACTGATCCTTTGTCATTTCAATCTGATCCGCTATTCTGAATACCTCCTCCATATATCGATCGACTCCCATCTCTTCGATCATCCTGTTTACCAGTTTATTCAAATTTATAGGGAGATCGCCTCGAAAGTCAGTTCCTACAAATCCATTGTAATAGTTTAGGAATATACCGTTTACCAGCTCCTTTAAAAAAGATTTATTAAAAAGATAGCGCGCATCTATAGGATTTCCCTCCGAATCGAAACCGATCAGGTCACTTTTTTTATTACGAAAAAAACTGCCGGTTACAAGGAGAAGGCTTAAAAAATGATTTCCGATATACCTGTAAAGGTTAAAATTTTTTCCTTGAAAACTTTCCAGGTGTTCAAAATCTCTGATACCCGAAATTCCAAGGTTTGGAAAAGCGCATGAATCGAGCCACCTGTCGATTCTCCCTGCACGAAACCATTCATACAGGCCGTTATCTCTTCTTCTGCCAGCCTGTACCCTGTTATGGAACAGGGGGATGGGAGCGGTATGGATAATACCCGACGAGGCCAGCCTGCCAAGCAGCCATGCATTCCTGAATATTACTTCCCTGAATTCATGATCTGAAATTTTATTTACTGTTTCAGGATCATTAGGATATTTAAAATAATCTTTGTCAGCAATAAAACCGATTGCATATCTTTTGGAATGTATATCTTTATTTTCCGGAAATTGACCAGGTTGCCCATTTAATCTGAACAGATGCCGGTTTTTTATCCTGACTGCCACAGGAATCCTGAACTTCAAAGGAAATGAATATTGTTCCGATCCAAGATGATCCATCCATAGAGCTTCTTCCCGGAGCAGGTTGGGGGAATCCCCTGAAAGAGCCATTTTAAATACAAGCAGCTTCTCTTTCTGCTGTACAGGAATAACCATACTCCTGCCCATGCAAAGGGGGCTGCCGGCAGCCTCGAAACCATTTTTGTCAAGTATTTCATGCCAGTCTACTTCAGGAATTGTATCTATATTTTTAGTTGTAATTTCCGGTCCGTAGATTGAAAACGGCAAAGCGCTCATTGCCTCTGATGTTGCCCTGTGAGCATGCCCGGTGGTGGTACTTTTCATGACATATGTCATGGCTGAAAAGGCTGTATCAGCCATAATTTTATTGTCAGAGTGAATTATTACGGAGCTGAGGGTTTCAGCCGCAAGCCGGAACAGGAACAGGCTGCGCCTTTGCTGTGAAAATTCTGAACTTATGAGAAGATCCTGCATTGCCATAATTATTTCAAGGTCTATAATTTCGGGATTATTTTCTGTGAGGGACAGGATATGGTAAACTGCATAATATTTTGTTGTATAGTTGGCGGTCTTATCAATTATTTCACTTTCAGATTCTGATTTGAGTTGTTGTATATATCTGTCTTTCATATATGTGCCATGATTCGAGCCTGTTTCCATGCAGTAATTTCCTTTGATGATGCAAAAAAGGGGTAATGTCCTCACTATAAAGATAAAGAGATTGATCTTATCAAATTATTTTATTAAAACTAAATGTTGCATATTTAGTGCCTGAATAAAAACTAAAAACAGATACTATTTCAGATACTTAAACATTAATTCAAGAAACGAAAATTTTCGAAAAGCTGTTAGCCTTTAGCTATTGGCTCAAAAACTTCGATTTGGAAAACATTCTTAATCTACCGGAAATATGGCAATTTTATCTTTTCGTTCAGGCACTATTTAAAATATCATTTTATTCAATATTTTTCAACGGTCTCAGCCTGAGAAGCGAAAGTATGTAGATTCTCTTGCCGGCCGGTAAGCAAATGCCTAAATATTATGCTTCAAACATCTTTTTTTGGGAAATCGGATACAGGTCTCAAGCGGCCTAATAATGAAGATGCTTTTATTATAAAACCCGAATCCGGATTTTGTGCAGTAGCCGATGGTATGGGTGGAGCTGCGGCCGGTGAACTTGCCAGCTCGATTTTTATTGAAACGGCAGCTGAGGTTTTTTTAAACTATAAGGGTAGATCTGAAAAGAAAACTGTGGAGCTGGTTCAAAAGGCATTTAGCTTAAGCAATACAAAAATTTTGGATCATACAGCCCGTAATCCCGATCATGAAGGGATGGGGTGCACGGCAGAATTGTTGGCCTTTTCAGAGAAGGGGTTTGTCATCGGCCATGTGGGAGACAGCCGAATTTATCTTTATAGAAATAAAGAGCTTGAACAACAGACAAAGGATCACTCCCTTGTTCAGGAGCAAATAGATCAGGGTTTAATCAAGCCGGAACAAGCCATGACCCATCCAATGCGAAGTATCATTCTTAGGGCCGTAGGTGTCAAAGAAAGTATGGCCCCGGACATATTAAAGGGAGAAAATAAATCAGGGGATTTATTTCTTCTATGCTCGGATGGCCTGACGGACATGGTGGCGGATGCAGCTATACTGGAAGTGCTCAGTTTGCCCGGCACCTTATCGCATAAAACAGATAAGCTTATCGAATCGGCGAAGTCAGCCGGGGGCAACGATAATATAACAGTTGTATTATCTATTGTTCATCCATAAAGGGTCTTTTTGCCCTTTGTTACTACTTTGTTACCGTTTCAACAGCCGAAGCCGCCTTCTCCTTCATATCCTCAGAAACCGTGTCGATATTTTCTTTTACGCCTTCAACAGCTTCGTCAGTCTGTTCCTCTACCGTTTCAACGGCTGTCCCGGCTTTTTCCTTCACAAGATCAGCAGCTTCGTCAGAGATATCCGTCACAGCCTCAACAGCTTCCTTGGATTCACCTTGAGCGGATTGATCAGCTTTTTCGCCTTGCCCACACCCAAAAAAAACGAGCATGCAGACCATTCCAAGTAACAAAACAATGTGTTTCATCTTAATCCCTCCTTGTTGTTGATCGTTATTAATTATTCGCCAGGCTTGACTCCAAAACTTTTTATCGTTTCATAAGTCAGCCACCAACTTCGATTCCCTTAAAATTTGTTTACCATAACTTCCACCAGGCTTTTCCCTTATCCTTCTTGCCCTCTTTTTTCCCTTTATCGATAGATTCCTGATGCGCCGCTTCTTTTCTTCCTTGTTTACCTTTCTCAAACTCGCTTATTCTCTCACCCTCTTCATTCAATCTCTCTTCTGCTTTTTTCTTCTCTTTTTGTTTTTTTTCAAGCTCCTTCTGCTTGCCCTCGAACCGCTCTCTTTCTTTTACACTCTCATGCATAGATCTTTTTTCTAAATCATTAATTGCCATGGATTCTTTCTTATTCTGATAATCCTTGCCTTTGCCTTGTGGCTGGGCAAAAATAATACCTGTGCTTGAAAAGAGAAAGATCAATAACAGGATCACTACTTTTTTCATAATTTTTCCTCCTGTCTGAGATTATGATTTTTATCAATAACTAAAAGTTTGGGCCTTTAATTGATGAAATCTTTGTCGATCCGGTCATCATTTATTTCCAATATTTCATTAATAATATCTGTATTAAGGCTAATAAACAAGGACGAAATAAAATAATCCAGTTGATCTTTTTCAGAGTGAAGTCTATAATATTTTTTATAGAATTTTAGCAACAATTTTATACTGCTCTATAAAAACGAACAGCTTCCCGGGAAAGTTTATTGTTTTTATCCCTGTTTTTGTGAAATTAATTATCTAAAAATCTATAACATTTTAAGTAAAATTCGGGTTATCCGCAACAATCGACCCATGATTGAAAAATAGCAACTTTGTCCTCGCCAAACTTAAGCAGGTTGTTTTTTATCTCTTGAACAGATTTTTCTTTTGCATACATCATGCTGTTTTTGGAGAAAAATTTGTCTGCAAAAGCTATTATCTTCTCTTCAAGGGATATCGGGACCATATTCCGTTCAGGCAGGGGCAGCTTCTGTCGTTTGATATCCTGCATTTTTATGCCGACCCCGATATGCCGTTCACATACAAGCCCATGTTTCGGCAGACCGATTTTAGTGAGCATTTCCCGGCCAAGGTATCCATGACAAAGATAATTATATTTGCCGGTACATCCCAGGGCAGGAGCATTGGTCATGCAGATGCCGATATCGTGCAGCATTGCAGCTTCACTGATAAAATTTAAATCAGGGTTCAGATGCATTATTCCGGCGGCAACTTCCAGGGCTTTTTGGGCAACATATTTTCCATGCTGGAGAAGAATCTTATATGTTTTGGTGTCTGGATCGTAAAATTTTTTTATTATTTCTACAGGATCAAAAGGAGATTCAATATTTTTCGGCAAGCAATACCCCCTCTATGAACGGGTCGATTTCACCATCCAGCACACCGTTGACATTCCCTATGTCAAGATGGATGCGGTGGTCTTTCACTATTTGATAAGGATGCAGGACATAGGAGCGTATCTGGCTGCCCCAGGCAATATCATCTTTGCCATTATGTATTTCCTGTAATTTTTCATCCTGTTTCTGCTTTTCAGACTGGTAAAGACGTGACCTGAGCACTTTCATGGCCATCTCCTTGTTCCGGTGCTGGGATTTTTCCTGCTGGCACTGTGCCACAATGCCGGAGGGAAGATGCGTTATGCGAACGGCGCTGCTTGTTTTATTAACATGCTGGCCTCCGGCGCCGCTGGCCCTGTAAACATCAATGCGTAAATCCTTATCTTCAATATTCACAACAATTTTATTGTCCAGTTCAGGATATACAAAAACGGAAGCAAAGGAGGTATGCCTTTTATGGTTGGCATTAAAGGGAGAAATTCTAACCAGTCGGTGTACTCCATTTTCCGTTTTAAGGTACCCATATGCATTCTTCCCGGTGGCTGTAAAGGTGACACCTTTAATCCCGGCCTCATCTCCTGGTTGAAAATCTATAATTTCAATCTTGAATTTTTTACGCTCGATCCATCTGGAATACATCCTGAATAGCATTTCGGCCCAGTCCTGAGCTTCAGTCCCCCCGGCACCGGCATTTATGGAGAGGATGGCATTGTTTGTATCCTCAGGTTTATTAAGCATAAGCTCGAGAGAAAACAGCTTTATTCCATCCGCAATCTCACGAATCTGTTTATCTGCCTCCTGTAATGTCGCTTCGTCGGATTCTTCAAGGGCTAAATTCAAAAGTACTTCGCTCTCCTCGAGTGCATAAAAAAGTTTCTTAAAACTATCTATTCTGCCTGACAGCCGGGTTCGTTCCTTTAATATCTCCCTGGTCTCATCGGGTTTGTCCCAAAAATCTTTTTTCGCAATTATAGCTTCGATTTCTTCCAGTCTTTTTTCCTGGACGGCAAGGTCAAAGATACTCCTTTAACTGCTCTAATTTATTATTAAGATTTTTTATGGTCTGTTTCAATTCCAGGGACATAGCAACCTCCGGTTCCCTAAATTAATCTCGCATATAAAGACGAAGCAAGATTATAGTTATGATTATACATGTTATGGCAAACCAGTCTCCGAAACGTGTATAAATAGTTTTTTGGCGCATTAAAGGCAGGGATTTTGTAATCACAGCCTCTTTGAATATATCAGTCTGATCCAGAATTTGGCCTGTTGGATCTATAAACCCGCTTATACCGGTGTTGGCAGATCTTATCAGGGAACGTCTGTTTTCCACAGCTCGGAAGACTCCCATCGAAAAATGCTGGTAAGGAGCGCTGGATCTGCCGTACCATGCGTCGTTGGTAATATTAATTAGTAAATCGGCATTATTTTTGGCCATTGCCCGGGCCAGGTCCGTAAATATAAGTTCATAACATATAAGGATACCTAATCCAAGCTTCCCCTGCCGGATAACCGCCCCTTTTTGGCCGGGGACAAAATCTCCGACTCCTTTTACCATTTTCCCAATAAAAGGCAAGAATCTCTTTAGCGGGATATATTCGCCAAAAGGAACCAAGTGTGCCTTATCATATTTACCACGGACTTGTCCACCCGGACCGAGCAGGTATGCGCTGTTAAAATAATTTATCATTTTATCTTTTTTGATAATAAATGACGGTGCTCCTATCAGGAAATTTGATTCAAAATTTTGAATTCCGTTTTTCAGCAGGTCGGATAATTTTTTATCATAAAGAAAATAGAATGGAGCGGAAGTTTCCGGCCAGACCACTAAATCCGGTTTTGCTGATTTGGCCAGGGATGAGAGATTGAGGTATTTGTGGACGCTGGAAACCTGGTAGGCCGGATCCCATTTAATTCCCTGTTCAATATTTCCCTGTACCACCGCAACCTTGCGGGTGGGTGCGGCTGATATTGTTTTTCCCACCGTAATCAAGCGCTGCTTGCCGTAACAGAATGTCAACCCAACGGTAATGGCTAAAGCCGTCAAAGCCGCGGCCGCAATTTTTCCGGAAACAATTTGTCCATGCCATTTTTTTTTGGTCAGCCAGAGCAGGGTTATAAGAGCGGTCATATTACAAACAACTATCAGGAAGGAAACCCCGTACACGCCTGTTAGATCGGAAATCTGGATCATGATCAGGTTTTTGTACTGGGAATAACCGGCCAGCTCCCACGGGAATCCGGAAAAAAGCAATGATCTGATATATTCCAGCGTTACCCAAAGCACGGGGGCAATTGCAAGCGCTGCAATCGGCTTTTTAGAGACCCTAAATAAAATTCCTGAAAACAGTCCCATATATAGAGCAAGATATGCCGCAAGCAGGAATAGTACCGGCCAGCTCAGGTATAAGGGAAGGTTGCCATAGGTACCCATGGTATCCACAAGCCAGTACAAGAGAGTAAGATAGTGAACCAGGCCTGCAATAAATCCGAGTCTGAAGGAGCTGTTGAAAGACAGATTCCTGCTTGTAAAGATTAAAGGCACAAGAGCAATCCAGGCAATCCAGTGAAATCCTGCCGGGGGAAACGAGATGGTTAGCAGTAGTCCGCTTAAGAGAGAATAAGTGACCTTGATTATATAATTATTGTCATGTTTCAATATGTTATGCAAAAAGGTATCTAATCTTCCTGTAGCTTATCGATTTTTACAACACCTTCATTCTCAGTGGTTGTCACATCGGTTAATAAGGTATCATCTTCAAGCAGTTTCTCAATTTCATCAGATAATTCTACTTCGTCAGTCTCTTCAAGGTTGTATTCCTGGTCATCAAAAGAGATTTCAACGGAATTTTCAATATTTGAAGTATAAATTTCTTTCACCGTCTCCGCAATTTGATCAATATAATCCCGATATGGGAAAAAGTTATCGTTACGCAATGTTTTAATAATGTCCTTATTACCTTTTTCAATTGCAGATTCAATTTCTGCGCTATCGTATACACATTGATATACAAGAAAAAACTGATCTTTTTCCAGCTCTGAATACTCTTGAATTTCTAATCCGTTTTTATTATTTTTCCCCATAACAAATTTTTGTTTCACCGATTATCTCCTTAAAATGTCAAAATATTTTCAAAGTCTATCATGTTGCAGGAATCTATAAAAGATAATATCTATTTGCAATATTATCAAGTTTTATTATATAGATCTCCAGGTCAATAATGTCACTGCGTTATAGGTCAAAACTTGATTAGGGGCACGATGCATCGTGCCCCTACCAGTGTTCACCCAGGAATGAGAGAAAATATAATCAATGTTCAACAATAATGATTTAATTCAGATTAAGGATATGAATCTTACAATGAGTGAGATCATATCGCAAATAGAACTTTTCAAAAAGAGCAATTTTTATTTAAACTTGAAGGGTTCGTGTAAAGTAGGTGACGGGATAACCGTTTTGGATCGTCATTATACGGACAGGCTGGCGGCATTATATACAAAAGAATCGTTGTCCGGCAGAACAATGAAATTTGTACCAGCGTCAGGAGCTGCCAGCAGGATGTTTAAGGTATTACACTCCCTCAATAACCTTGATGCCAAGCTTAACGATGATTTTATAAAAACGGAAGCGGATGCAGACGTTGCCAGGGCCTTTGGGGCATTTGTAAAAGGGATCCGGAATTTTGCATTTTATGATGATTTAAAAGCTGTTATGCAAAAAAATGGTCTTGATCTCAACCGATTTTTGGCTGCAGGAGAGTATAAAGACGTTCTGGAATATATTTTGACACCCAAAGGACTCAATTATGGAAATTTGCCTAAAGGGTTGATACTTTTTCATAAATATTCATCTGATTCAAGAACCCCTTTTGAAGAACATATGGCTGAAGCCGCAGAATATACAAAGGATCATAACGGAGTATGCAGAATCCATTTTACCGTTGCGCCCGGTCATGCTGCATTAATCAGGGAGCATCTTGATAAAATAAGCAGATTTTATGAAAAGTCGGGAATTAATTTCAAGATAACATACTCTTACCAACAACCATCCACTGATACCATTGCCGTTGACGAGCATAATAATCCCTTTCGGGACACAGATGGAAAACTCCTGTTCCGCCCTGGAGGACATGGCGCTTTGCTGGATAATCTTAATTCGGTTAAGGGTGATATAATTTTTTTGAAAAATATTGATAATGTTGTGCCTGACCGGCTAAAACAGGATACTTTTTTATATAAAAAGGCTCTGGGCGGGTTTCTGGTGGAATTGCAGAATGAAATCTTCAATTTTATGAGAAATCTGTCATGCGGCGATATTGATCAGCATAATATTAAAAAGATGTTCGAGTTTATCAGACACCGTCTATTGATAGGTATACCGGATGATGTCAACGATGCTTCAGAAAAAGAACAAGGAGCTTATCTTTTTTCAAAATTAAACCGGCCCCTCAGGGTATGCGGTATGGTGCGGAATGCAGGTGATCCCGGGGGGGGACCGTTCTGGGTGGAGGGGAAAGATAAAAACATATCCAGGCAGATCGTAGAATCCGCACAGATAGACCCTGGGTCAAAAAGACAGCAGTCTATACTCTCCTCTGCAACCCATTTCAATCCTGTGGATATTGTATGCGGCGTGCGTGATTTCCAGGGCAACCAGTTTGATTTAAAAAAGTATGTTGATAATGAAGCTGTATTTATTTCAAACAAATCAAAAAACGGCAGGCAGCTGAAAGCCCTGGAGCTTCCGGGTCTCTGGAACGGTGCCATGTCATCCTGGAATACTGTTTTTATTGAAGTTCCTGAAATTACATTTAATCCTGTGAAGACCGTAAATGATCTGCTCAGAGCAGAACACCAGGGTTAAAGTGAAAAATTAAAGTGAAAAATAAAAATGAAAAATAAAAATAATACCCAATCTTTTGTTAAACCTTTCCCATCATTGTTTGCGAAAGGCTTTTGTATGGGAGCCGCCGATGTGGTGCCCGGGGTTTCCGGCGGCACAATGGCGCTTATTCTCGGCATTTACAGGGAGCTTATTTTTTCCATCAAATCATTTGATTTGAAATTTTTTATGCTTTTGTTCTCCCTGGAAACCAAAAAAGCCTTTGACCGTGCAGCATGGAAATTTGTCCTGCCTTTGCTGGTTGGCATTTTAACTGCTGTTTTCACACTTGCCGGAATTTTAAGCTGGCTTCTTGACAACAGACCGGTACCCTTATGGTCATTTTTTTTTGGTTTAATATTAGCCTCTATATTTACCTTAATTCAACATTTCAAAAAGCGCTCATTATGGATTCTTTTATGGATTATCCTTGGAGCATTCTGTACCTATTATCTCGTGGGAATAATGCCGGCAGCAACTCCTGATAAAGCATGGTTCCTGTTTTTGTGCGGGGCAATGGCAATCTGCGCTATGATTTTGCCGGGAATTTCAGGCGCATTTATCCTGGTTCTTTTAGGGAAATATCATTTTATATTAGAGGCTGTTCATCAGCGGGATTTTCTGATTCTATTACTGGTGGCGGCCGGAGCAGGAGCCGGATTATTCACTTTTGTCTGTATTCTCAACTGGTTTTTTAAAAAGTATCCCAATGTTACAATAGCCGTGTTAACCGGTTTCATGATCGGATCATTAAGAAAGATCTGGCCCTGGAAAAAGACGATATTCAGCGCTGTTGATTCGCATAAAAATCTTGCCGGCACATTACAGAAAAATATTTTGCCGGAACATTGGGATGTTGATGTTATGATGGCTATCGGCATATCTATTGCTGGATTTCTGCTTGTTTTTTTGTTAAACTTCTGGGCGAAAAAGAGAGAATAGTTTAATTTCAGGAATGGGTGAAGTTTGAATCAGATCCTTATTTATGATATAGGGCCGAAGTAGTAGAGACAATGCATGCCTTGTCTCTACGATCGAATTCCGGACACAACCAATCCGGCTTTATTGTGCCAGATAAGCCATGGGCGTTATTAACTGATTTATAGAGGGAGTTTAATGGAGAATAACCAAGACAAGGGCAAGGCAATCGATACCGCCATTATTCAGATAGAACGCCAATACGGCAAGGGCTCAATTATGAAACTTGGCAGTCAGGCCGTGGTGGATGTGCCGATTATTCCTACCACTTCCCTTGCCCTTGATAAGGCTTTAGGTATCGGCGGCCTGCCACGTGGCAGGGTCATTGAAATTTACGGCCCGGAATCATCCGGTAAAACAACACTTGCCCTGCATGCTGTTGCCGAGGCCCAAAAAAACGGCGGTATAGCAGCCTTTATAGATGCCGAACATGCACTTGATGTGGGTTATGCAAAAAAATTAGGCGTAAATTGTGATGAACTTCTGGTATCACAGCCGGATACAGGAGAGCAGGCGCTTGAAATTGCGGATATGCTTATTCGGAGCGGAGCCATAGACATACTGGTTATCGACTCGGTTGCCGCGCTTGTCCCAAGGGCTGAAATCGAAGGCGAAATGGGTGATTCACATATGGGTCTTCAGGCCCGGCTGATGTCCCAGGCTTTGAGAAAGCTCACAGGCACACTTAGCAAGACAATGACAGCCTTGATTTTTATTAATCAGATTCGTATGAAAATTGGTGTTGTTTTCGGAAATCCCGAGACCACTACCGGCGGAAACGCCTTGAAATTTTATTCCTCGGTCAGGCTGGATATTCGCAGAATCGGCGCTCTGAAAGACGGCCAGGAGGTTATCGGCAACAGAACAAGGGTTAAGGTGGTTAAAAACAAGATGGCGCCTCCTTTCCAGGAGGCTGAATTCGATATCATGTATGGAGAAGGTATATCAAAAACCGGCGATCTGCTTGATATGGGTGTAAAAGCCGATATTATAGATAAAAGCGGTTCCTGGTATTCCTATGAAGGTGAGCGGATTGGTCAGGGCCGAAATAATGTAAAGCAATATTTCAAGGAGAACCGGGAAACTTACGATCTGATTTTGACTAAAGTAAGAGCATCGCTTGGGCTTTTTGAAAAAGAGGAAGATGCCGTTAAGGAAAAACCTGTTGCAGACGCTAACTGATTTTTCCATTGGAGTTTATAATGACCGGCAATGAAATACGCAGGCAGTTTTTAAAATATTTTAAAAATAAAAATCACTATATCTCAAGGAGCGCTTCGCTTGTGCCGTCGGATGACCCGACCCTGCTTTTTACTAATGCAGGGATGGTGCAGTTCAAACGTACCTTTTTAGGCGAAGAAAAGAAGGACTATGCGCGGGCCGTAACCTCCCAGAAATGTGTGCGGGCCGGCGGCAAGCATAACGATCTTGAGAATGTTGGCTATACTGCCCGGCATCATACTTTTTTTGAAATGCTGGGAAATTTTTCATTCGGCGATTATTTTAAAAATAAAGGTATTGAATATGCTTGGGATCTGCTGGTAAACGGTTTCGGCCTGCCAGTGGAGAAACTTTGGGTTTCAATCTACCTGAAAGATGATGAAGCTTTTGATATATGGCATAAAAATATCGGCGTTTCCCAGGATAGAATCGTGAGATGCGGCGAAAAGGATAATTTTTGGTCCATGGGGGATACCGGTCCTTGCGGTCCTTGCAGTGAAATACATATAGACAGAGGAGAAGATTTCGGCTGCGGCAGCCCGGACTGCATGGTAGGCTGCGAATGTGACAGGTTTCTTGAGATCTGGAATCTTGTTTTCATGCAGTACAATCGGGACGATTCCGGCAAACTGACCCCCCTGCCCAGGCCCAGTATAGATACCGGTATGGGGCTGGAGCGACTGGCCTCAATCATACAGGATGTGCCCACAAATTATGAAACGGATTTACTACTGCCGATAATAAGAAAAACCGAAGCTCTTTCGGAAAAAAAATTCGGAGATTTGCCGGCAGACGATATTGCCATGAAGGTAATAGCTGATCACACACGGGCAGCGGCATTTTTAATCGGCGACGGCATTCTCCCTTCCAATGAAGGGCGTGGATATGTGCTGCGACGGATCATGCGCCGGGCCATCCGTTACGGGCGTAATATCGGCCTGACCAGACCGTTTTTACATGAAACCGCAAATGTTGTTTTTGATATAATGCAGTCTGCCTACCCAGAGCTTAAAGAGGGCGCTGCCTTTATCGACAATGTGATTAAAAATGAGGAGATCCGTTTTTCCGAAACCCTGGACAACGGTTTGAAGCTGTTAAACGATACTTTGTCGGATTTACAGGATAACGGGCGCACATCGATTTCCGGGGACGTTATATTTAAACTTTACGACACCTACGGATTCCCGGTCGACATTGTAAAAGATGTTGTTAGAGACAAAGAGATGCTGCTTGATATGGAGGGATTTGACAGGGCCATGGAAGGGCAGCGCGCTCAATCCGGATCTGCTGCAACTTTAACAAGAATCAGCGAGGCCTATAAAAATCTTTCATCAAAAGGTGTTAAACCTGAATTTACCGGGTATGATACTCTTTCATCCGATGCCGGGGTTATTCTCCTTGTTCAGGATGGGACGGAAGTCCCGGAAGCTTCTGAGGGTCAGGTTGTAGAGATAGTTACGGCGTCAACACCGTTTTACGGGGAATCCGGGGGGCAGGTTGGTGATAAGGGAGAGATTTCAGGCGATAATTTTAAGATAGATGTTCTGAACACCATTAAGGACCCGACCGGCCTGATAATTCACAAAGGAAAAGTAGCATCAGGAAAGATAAAAAAGGGCGATTCTTCTGTCCTTAGTATTGATGTAAAAGCACGCCATGCAATTGCCTGTAATCATACTGCCACACACATACTCCATTCAGCTCTTCGTCAAATTATCGGTGATCATGTTAAACAGGCTGGTTCATTGGTAGCTGCTGACAGACTCAGGTTCGATTTTACACATTTCTCACAGATAGAGCCGGAAATGCTTGACCAAATTGAGGTATTTGTTAATGAGCGCATCAGAAGGAATCTCCCTCTCAAGGTGGAAGAGATGGATGCTGATACAGCTTTTAAATCCGGGGCAATGGCTCTTTTTGAAGAAAAATACGGGGATAGAGTAAGGGTGGTTTCGATTAAGGATTTCAGCCGGGAACTCTGCGGCGGAACACATACCCGGCGAACCGGGGACATAGGTTTTTTCAAGATAATAGCAGAATCGAGTGTGGCATCAGGAATAAGGAGAATCGAGGCTTTAACAGGCGAATCCGCATTGATTGAGATCCGCAAAAAATTCAGGATAGTACAGGATATATCACGTTTGTTGCGGGAAAAGCCTGATGAACTTATCCCAAGGATTGAAAAGAATATCCAGGCTCAGAAGTCTCTTGAAAAAGAGGTGGAAAGTCTGAAAGCAAAAATTGCCATCCTTAAGGCGGATTCTGAGGGTGATGAGATTCAAACAATAAACAATGTTAACCTGATTGTAAAAGAAGTCTCTATCGATAAACCTGCGGCTCTCAGGGAGATTGCAGATAAGTTCAAGGATAGAATAGGGTCGGGCATTGTCGTTCTGGGCAGTGTTAATAAATCCAAAGCGCTTCTGATAGCCATTGTAACAAAGGATCTTACTGATCGTTATCATGCAGGCAATATAATTAAAGCGGCAGCTTCTGTTGTTGGCGGCGGCGGCGGCGGCCGGCCGGACATGGCCCAGGCCGGCGGTTCAAAGCCGGATAAAATTGCCCAGGCTTTGGAAAAAGCTGTTGAAGTGATAAAGGCAATGTGATCGCAGAATAGTTTATGAATGTGATGAATATATTTTTTGGTTTTTGAAACAACAATGGGACATAGATGCACACAGATAGGTTAAACGCAAACAGAAAACACTACTGGATATCCGCTCCTCCAATATTTTGTACAAACAACAAGTTTTAAGTTTCAAGAAATACACCACATAACAATTAAAATTTTTCTTATGATCTTGAGCTTAACATTCCATTCAAATACTTATGCACAATACTGGAAATAAGTGTTTGATAAGGTATTCCCTCTTCTATCGCTCTTATTTGAATTTGATGATAATCTTTTTGAGTAAGGCGAAGATTTATACGCTTATCTTTCTTCAAGGTATTACGTGCTGCTAAAATTGCTTTGCTTTTTTCTTGATCAACATTCTTAACAGAGTGCCATTCTCCACGCTCAATAGATTCCATTATATCTTTTTCTTCTTGATCTATTGGGCTAAAGGTTTTGTTGCTAAATTTATTCATTATTCCCCCTTTAATCCGAAATGTTTTGAATATTTCCGGCTTGGAAATGCTGTTTTGAGAAAAATTTCTTCCTCTGTTTCCACAAAAGGTACTACCACAGCATATTGATCAATTTTTATAATATATATCTTTTGATTGGAATGCCCTGGGTTTTCCTCAATGCTAAGAATTTGCCCAGATTCAATTAAATAAGCAATTTCTTCAAAAGAAATCCCACGCTTACACTTTAAAAGCTCATTTTTTTCAGAATTCCAATTTAAATATTTCATGTACAAACAATATGCTTATGGATGCCTTTTGTCAATATGAAATGCTAAAAGTATTAAGGAAGATATCAGAAACAGAACATACTGCATCACAGGGCGCAAAAAGGAACGTGGAAATGGCAAATGTGATTGGGAATTTAGTCGGAGGAAGTAAGCCATGCTGGCCCTAAAAAAGAAAGAGAGCGATTCAAGCCCTATTGCGAGAAGTTTGTATCTTTCCCAAGATGAACCATGGGAAAGATTATTGGAAATCAAGGGTAGTTGTTTACCATTGAAAGGGTATTTGTGGCGTCCCCAAGGGGATTTGAACCCCTGTTGCCGGCGTGAAAGGCCGGTGTCCTGGGCCAAGCTAGACGATGGGGACGCAAAAATTTATAACACCTGATGGGCCGTGCGCGACTCGAACGCGCGACTCTCTGCTTAAAAGGCAGATACTCTACCAACTGAGTTAACGGCCCGATGCGCTAAAAAAATAATATTTTTAACTGTAAAATTTATTTTTGTCAACAAAAAAAGTAATATTAAATTTATTTTTATCTATCTCTTTAATCTGCGCCAGTCCTACATGTTGACATCCATTTTCAGCGTATTATTATTGAATCATTATCAAATACTAAAATCGTATAATAAAACAGGAGAATAAAATGGTCGTAAAAAAAGAGACTCATCAATTTAAAACAGAAGTTCAGCAAATGTTAAAATTAATTATAAACTCAATGTATTCCAATAAGGAAATCTTTTTAAGAGAATTGATTTCCAATTCTTCGGATGCCATTGACAAGCTCAGTTTTGAAGCTCAGACTTCACCAGACATAATTGGTGATGATACCGAATTTAAGATAAAAATCATTCCGGACGGTATAAAGCAAACCCTGGAAGTTTCAGATAATGGAATCGGTATGACCTATGATGAGGTAATGGAGAATATAGGCACTATTGCCAAAAGCGGAACCGGAGCCTTCCTGGAAGCGCTTGAAGCGGCTCAGAATAATGACACCTTGGCGCCCGAACTTATAGGCCGATTCGGAATCGGTTTTTACAGTGCCTTCATGGCTGCTGATAAAATTATTCTGATAACCAGGCGGGCCGGTTCTGAAACTGCCACAAAATGGGAATCCCATGGTGACGGCTCCTATACAATTGAAGAGACCTCTAAGGAATCGCGAGGCACTTCTATAATTTTAGAATTAAAAAAACAGGAAAAAGGCGAGAAGGATTTTACTGATGAATGGACTATAAAGTCTATTGTCAAACAGCATTCGGATTTTGTTCATTACCCGATTGTTATGGATGTAGAGAAGGATGAACCTATCCCCAAAGAGGAACAGGTTCTTGATAAAGAGGGCAAGCCTGTAGGAGAGACAACCAAAAAGGTAATCAGGGAAGAGACCCTTAACTCCATGCAGGCCATATGGACAAAAGCCAAGGATGAGGTTTCAGACAAAGAGCATGAAGAATTTTACCAACATATCAGCCATGACTGGAACCCTCCCCTGACACGTCTGCATATGAAGTTTGAGGGCGCAACCGAATATACCGCTTTATTATATATTCCCTCCAAGGCGCCCTTTGATATGTTTCATACTGAAAGCGGTCACGGTATACACCTTTATTCCAGACGTGTATTTATTATGGATAACTGCAAAGAACTTATACCGGAATACCTGAGATTTGTAAAAGGTGTGGTAGATGCACCGGATCTCGATCTGAATGTAAGCCGTGAAATTTTACAACAAAACAACCTCATCAGAAATATACGGCGAAACCTTGTAAAAAAGATCTTCGAGCTGTTGAAAAATATGGAAAAGGATGATTATGAAAAGTTTTATGAGGAATTCGGACAGCTTATCAAAGTAGGCATTCATACAGATATTGAAAACAGAAATAAAATCTCCGAACTTATCCGGTATAAAACTACCAAATCCGAAGGAAAACTGATTTCCCTAAAAGAGTATGTTGAGAATATGGACAAAGAACAGGAAAATATTTACTACATCACAGGGGACAATCTGTCGGCCATCATGAACAGCCCGCATCTTGAACAACTGAAAGCAAAAGATATTGAAGTCCTGTTAATGTCTGACCCTATCGACGAATGGGTTGTGCAATCATTAACGGAATACGATGGTAAACAGCTCAAAAGCGCTGAAAAGGGCGATCTTGATTTAGAAAAAATTGATGAAAAGAAACAGGATGAATATACCGATCTGTTCAACTTTATTAAAATAGAACTTCAGGATAAAATTAAGGAGGTGAAGGCCTCCACGCGTTTGAAAGATTCGGTTGCATGCCTTTCGGGAGATACTTACGACATGAGCGCCTATATGGAAAAAATCATCAAGTCATCAGGGCAGAAGACGCCTGATGTTAAACGGGTGCTTGAGTTAAACATTGATCATCCGGTCATGTCACAAGTTAAAGCGTTGTTTGAAAAAGATCCTTCTGTGCCGGTAATGAAGGAATATTGCAACCTCTTCCTTGATATTGCGCTAATCAGTGAAGGCGGCAAGGTGGAGAATCCTGCCCGATTCTCAAAAACAATCGGAGAGTTGATGTCAAAAGCTATAACCGTGTGAGATTTGTAAACTTGATTTAACCGCGGAGAACGCAGAGACCGCTGGAAGAATATTATATTAAAATTCAAGCAGTTCCTCTGCGCTTTCTGCGGTTAAAATATCGGGTTCATAAAAAATTTTTCCAGGATTCAGAATGCCTTTAGGGTCAAATATGTTTTTGATTTTTTTCATCAAAGCTGTTTCAACCAGGCCGATTTCCTTTTCCAGGTAATTTGACTTTGTAATGCCTATGCCATGCTCTCCGGAAATTGTTCCCCCCAGCTCCAGGGCATAATCGAAAAGAGCATTGACTGCATATTCAGCCTTTCTAACATCTTCTATATTTTTTTTATCAAGCATCACATTTACGTGGATATTTCCGTCTCCGGCATGGCCGAAACTGACAATTGTAAGCCCGGTCTCTATTTTTATCTCCTTTATCTTTTTAACCATATCCGGAATTCTGCTTTTAGGAACTACAATATCTTCATTTATTTTATCAGGGCCATATTCAAAGAGCGCCGGGGATAGAGCTTTGCGGGCTTTCCGGATATTTTCAGATTCCTCATTGTTTTTTGCTATCTGAATATCAACAGCTCCCATTGATCGGCAGATTGCGCCAAGTTCCTTTATTGATCTATCCGCATCTTCTTGTTTTCCGTCCGCCTCGATTATCAGCAGGGCGGCAGCCTTAACCGGCAGGCCGGTTTTAAGATAGCCTTCGGCGCACCTTATGGATGCATTATCCATATATTCTATCGAACGTGGTATGATACCGTGATTCATGATTGCAGAGACTGTTGCAGCAGCTGTTTCCATTTCTGAAAAAGCGGCCTTCATTATTCTTACTGTCTCCGGAAGCGGTAAAAGACGCAGCACCATTTTTGTGATTATTCCGAGAGTACCCTCCGAACCTATTAGAAGTCTGGTTAAATCGTATCCGACAACCCCTTTGGCTGTTTGCACACCGATATTAATTATCTCGCCTGTGGGGAGCACAATTTCAAGGCCGAGTACATAATCCCGTGTTACTCCATACTTGACGGCACGCGGGCCTCCGGAACATTCGGCCATATTTCCGCCCAGAGTGCAAAAATCAAAACTGGCCGGATCAGGAGGATAAAAGAGTCCTTCCTTTTCAACTGCGTTATGCAAACTAGCCGTCACGACTCCAGGCTCAACATGGGCTACAAGGTTGTCTTTATCAATTTGTATTATCCGGTTAAAACGGGTCATAACTACTATTACGCCCTGTTTAACCGCAAGGGACCCACCTGTCATTCCTGAACCTGCTCCGCGGGGAATCACAAAAAAACCATCTCTATTTGCAAGTGTTAAAATGGAGGAAACTTCCGCTGTATTTTCAGGGAACAGCACCGCATCAGGCATATAGGTTAATCCGGTTGCATCATATGCATAACAGGCAAGATCTTCCTTATCTCTAAGGCAATTTTTTTTGCCTACTATTTCCCTGAGTCGTCGAAAAGTTTTTTTTGAAAGAGTCATTAAGGTACTTTTAAGGGAACTGGAAGGAAAAAATCTACGCATATCGTGCAGAATTTTTATTCGTCTTCAAGGCGTAGTAACAGTTGCATAGTGAACTATACAACTGTTACCGCAACGTAGAAGACGGACAAAAGGGCAAGCAGGATGCGTAGATTATTTTCTGTAAGTTCCCTAAGGTATAGAAGACAATCAGAATTTTCCAGCATCCAGTTTGCCGGTAAGTATCTCAACCTGCTTTTTGATTATGGTGTTATCTTTTATTCCACGCTCAACACAGTTGATTGAATGAAGGGTTGTGGCATGATACCGGTTATAACTTTTTCCTATTAACTGGAGGGGCGCGTCAGTATACTTTCTGGAAAGATACATGGCTATCTGCCTAGGCCGTGTATAGCATCGTTTACGTGAGCGTGAAACAATATCATTAACTGAGACATTAAATTCCTTGCAAACAAGTTTTTTGATAATATCTATAGTTATTCTCTTTTGTATTCTGACTATATCCTTTACAACATTTTCCGCAAGATCGAGATCTATTTTCTTTCCCAGCAGAGATGCCCTGGCTGTAACGCCTATAAGGCCGCTCTCCAGCTGCCTCACATTTTCCGTAAGGGCGCCTGCCAGAAAATTAATGACATCATCTGAAATCATCATATGATTGCGTATCGATTTTTTCTTAAGTATGCGTACCCTGGTTCTGAAATCAGGCGGCTCTATACTAGAAATAAGGCTGTAGGAAAAACGGGATCTGAGTTTATCATTCAGGCCGGGTATATTAGAAGGTAAATAACAACTCGAAAAAATTATTTTTTTATCAGCTTCGTGCAGTGATTCAAGTGTTAAGGAGAGCTCTTCCTGGGTTCGTTTTTTTCCGCTCAAATAATGCACATCCTCAAGCAGCAATACATCGCAACCGTTTCTGTACTTTGTTTTAAATTGATTGATAGAATTATTCTTGAATGCGTTTACCATTTCATTGGTAAAATCTTCAGCAGTAATATAATATACCTTTTCGGTAACATGTTCGGATAATAAGTGATGCCCGATTGCCTGGGAAAGGTGGCTTTTACCCATACCTGTTTTTCCCAGAAAAAAAAGAGAATTCTGCTGGGAACTCTTCATAGATGCAAGCGACAGCGCAGCTGAATATGCTAAATCATTGTTATTCCCCACAACAAACTGATCAAAAGTATAATTTTTACTCAGCAGCCGTCCGCAGCGGGGTTGGAAATTCAGGTTTGGTAGAGTCATTTGAGGGTTTGATGAGATTGATAGCGGCTTTTTTTTCTGATTGGCGGAAATATCTACTGATAATCTACATTTTTCCCCAGTAATTTTTTCAAATTCCTTTTCTATAAGAGCAGCATACTGGTCCAGAATTCTTTTTCGGGAAAAAAAATTAGGACTGTTAACCTGTAATCGCCCCCCCTGAAAAGATTGAAACTCCAAAGGCCCTATCCACATCCTGAAGCTGTGACCAGGAACACTTTTTTTAATAACAGACTGAACATTTTTCCATACAGTTTCCATCAACAGCACACCTGTAATTTAAATAAGATTAATATAAAAATTTTGTCACGCCATTAAAGGCGAAGAAATGTAAATTTGAATATACATATATTCGGAGGAATCTATATCTGGCCAGAAAAAGAATGAATCAAAAACTTAATGCCTTTTTATGGGAATAGCGCTCATAGGTCAAACCTGGAAATTGCAATTTTACATCTATGGGAAGCCGAGTTATGAACATTTTATAACTAAAAGTTTTTATTGATATAATTGGCAGAGCTCAAGATAACAGGCTTTAAATACGCCCTTTTTAAAATTAAATTTTTTTGCTAAAAAATTTAAGCATATCCGCCTTTATTAGACAATTTATCAACAAAAACATTTTCTGCTGAAATCTAGTTTATACTTTTATTATCGTCAATTTTTAAAAAAGCAAAAATTTTTCAGCCTGCTTCCAGGCAACATCTTTGATTGAAAGAATATATCACATAATAGCAATAGATTTTATCTGCAATCAAACTATATCGGTGTTATGGTAAGATCCAGCCAAATGTGGTTACCCTGCATTTGCAAGCTTTACCCGTTGCTTTTTCGATTTGATCCTTTCTCCTGTTGGCAACAATCTTGGAATTACACCCTTTTTAGGGCAATCCTGCTCAAACAGGCAGCAGTCGCATTGAGGCCCTACCGGTTTGCAGCGCTCTTGTCCGAACGTGACTATAATTGAATTAATCCTGGTCCAGTATTTGATGGGTAATACTTTGCACAAAGCCCTTTCTGTGGCTTCTGGAGTTTTGGTGTTCACAAATCCCCAGATATTCATGATGCGGTGCACATGGGTGTCGACGCATATGGCAGGTTTGCCGAATGCCACCGCTAAAACAAGGTTGGCTGTTTTACGCCCCACCCCCGGCAGTTTTAACAGTTCCTCAAGTTCATCCGGCACCTTGTCGGCATAAGGTTTCAAAGCGTACGGCAGCCCGTAAAGATACTTCGCTTTATTATTAAAAAATCCAACCGGGCGGATCAATGCACGGATTCTTTCCTCACTCAGACCGGCCAGCGCATGAATATCAGTCGCCTCATTAAATAAGCTGCGGGAGGCCCGGGCAGTGGTTTCATCCCTGGTTCTGGCTGAAAGAATTGTTGCCACCAGCACCTTGAAGGGATCACGGGTCTGCACTGCGATCAGGTCAACAACAGGAGTATGGTAATTTGCAACCTCCTGTTCCAGAGCCAAAATAAAAGATTCAAGCTTGATGCCCATAGTGTTTCTCTTTATCCTTTGCGAAGTTTCCCCGAACATTTCCAGACTGCACATAAAACATTACAAATATAAAAAATATATACGATATACGAGGGATGATCAAGTTTTCCCAATCTTACAGGGCGATTGCATCAAATGCGGCCTGATTTTTGATTTACAATAAATTCAATATGGTAATTTAATAGAAAATAAAAATAAGGAGGGCGCCTGGCAATTGTTGTAATATTTGCTTGTTTTTGACGCGATTAAGCTTTATCATCGCTTCAAAAAATTAAGCTGTGAAAGTCAGGAAGCGCAAGCTCAAATAAATATTTATGGTGGAAAAAAGGTATAATGATTTAAACGGATATTTTAGAAAAATATTCGGTTGCAGGGTGCAGAAAATTTCCATAGATGCCGGTTTGTCATGCCCGAACAGGGACGGCACGCTTTCAAGGGGGGGCTGTATCTATTGCAATGCCAGGGGCTCAGGAACAGGGGCGCACTCCCGGGGACTCTCCATAACAGAGCAGCTTTGTAAGGGTAAACAGGCGCTTGAAAAAAGATATAAGGCAAAAAAATTTATGGCCTATTTTCAGTCTTTTACCAATACTTATGCCCCGGTCGAGAAGCTTGAGCAGCTTTATGGCGAGGCCCTGGCGGTCAAGGATGTGGTGGGGCTTTCAATAGGGACAAGGCCGGATTGCGTGGACAAGGAGGTCCTGGAACTTTTGCAGGATTATGCTCGGGACCGGTTGATATGGATCGAATACGGCCTCCAGACTGCGCATAATGCAACTCTCTCTTTTATTAACAGGGGACACGATTTTACAACTTTTCAAAATGCTGTAGATGCAACTGTTAATCGGAATATCAAAATTTGTGCTCATATTATCCTGGGTCTTCCCGGTGAAACCAGTGCGATGATGATGGAGACCGCCAAAACTTTGTCCGACATGCGTATTGACGGGATTAAGCTGCATCTTTTATATGTTGTAAAAGGGACAAAACTTGAGAAACTATACAATAGAGGACGATATAGATGCCTTGAGCAGGATGAATATGTAAATATCGTTGCAGATTTTCTTGAAAAAATACCTTTTAATATAGTGATACAGCGCCTGACAGGTGATCCTCACCCTGAAGAACTGGTTGCGCCGGCCTGGTCTATTAAAAAAACGGAAACTCTTGCTTTGATTAACGACATATTGACAAAAAGAGATTCCCGGCAGGGTAAGTTTGCCGGAAGAAGAAAAAAATGAAAATATTATTAACTAATGATGACGGAATTTATGCAAAAGGACTCCTGGCGCTTTATGATAGATTTGCTGAAAAACATGATGTCACGATAATTGCGCCGGATCGGGAACGTAGCGCCGTAGGACACGGTTTAACAATTTATTCGCCGATTAGAATAAAAAAAATTAATGATCATTGCAAGGTAAATGGTTATGCCGTCAGCGGCACACCTGCGGACTGTGTCAAGCTCGGTATAGTGGAATTGCTTGATCACAAACCTGATATGGTAATTTCCGGAATAAATCCCGGCGCCAATGTGGGTATAAATATAAACTATTCAGGCACTGCAGCGGCTGCCAGGGAGGCGGCCCTGTTAGGAATACCTGCGATGGCCGTTTCAGTACAGGGCTTTATAACGGATCATTATGCCGATGCCGCTGTTTTTGCCGAAAAATTATTTGAAAAAATTGTGCAGCGCGGATTGCCCAGGGGAACTTTTCTAAATGTCAACCTCCCTGATCTGCCTCTGGATAAAGCAGAAGGGGTTATTATAAGCCGGCAGGGAGCTTCTGCTCTTGACGAGTATTTTGATCAAAGAATCGATACCAGGAATCGCACATACTACTGGCATGGGTGTGATCTGCCGGCTGAAATAGAGATCCGGGAGATAGACGAAAACGCTGTCTTGAATAATTTTATTTCAGTAACCCCTGTAAGGTGTGATATGACGGACTATTCATTACTGGATGATTTAAAAACATGGGATATTGGCGGGATTATTGAATGAAAAATCAGTTTGTAAATGATTTAAGTTCCGGCGTTAAGGTGGATGATCTCTTTGTGTTGTCGGAAAAGAATATTGCCCAGAAAAAGGACGGCAATAATTTTCTGCATGTTGTTCTGTCTGATAAAACAGGAAAAATAAAAGGTGTTGTATGGGATAATGTGGACAATATCATCAATAGTATAAAATCCGGGGATTTTGTTCACGTAAAAGGAAATGTCGTCGAATACAGGGATTCTTTGCAGCTTGTTGTAAAGACCATGGAATATCTTGCTGAAGATTCTGTGGAACCGGCTGATTTTTTACCTGTAACATGCCATGATATCGAAAAAATGTTTGACCGTATAAAACAAATAACATCCTCTATCAAGACTGATTATCTAAAGGGACTTTTTGACGCGTTCTGGAACGATCAGGATTTTGTCAGCAGGTTCAAACTTGCTCCGGCCGCAAAAAAAATGCACCATGCCTATATAGGCGGCCTGCTGGAACATTCATTATCCATGGCGCTTCTGGTTGAAAAAATAGCAGGCCATTACGGTGGAATAAATCAGGATCTGCTCCTTGCGGGAGCTATACTTCATGATATTGGGAAAATACGTGAATTCAATTACAGGACAAAGATTGACTATTCGGATGAGGGTCGGCTGTTGAATCATATTGTTATTGGAATACAGATGGTTGATGAAAAAATCGGTCAAATAAAAAATTTCCCCGAAGAAGATGCCCTGCTTTTAAAACATATGGTTGCAAGTCATCACGGCATCAGGGAGTTTGGTTCGCCGGAGCCGCCCAAGACAATTGAAGCTGTTTTGCTTAATTATGTTGATGAGATAGATTCCAAGATTAATGGTATTCGCAATTTTATTTCTTCTGCAGATCAGAATGAAGCCTGGACATCATATCACAATCTCCTGGGACGTCATTTTTATATAGGGAAAAAGGAATAATAACTACTGTTTATGTTTATTACTTTTGAGGGCATAGAAGGGGCGGGCAAGACAACCCAGGTAAAACGACTGCATGCATTTTTAATTAATAACGGTTATGAATCCATTATGACCCGTGAACCCGGCGGTACCAGGATAGGCGGCCATATTCGTTCTATTCTGCTTGATCCGCAAAACAGCGATATGGAGCCTCTGACCGAACTTCTTCTTTATACGGCAGACCGGGCTCAACATATTAATGAAATTATAAAGCCGGCTTTAAGCAGCAACAAAGCCATCTTGTGCGACCGTTACTTTGATGCAACCCTGGTTTATCAAGGCGTTACTCGAGGACTCAACACCGGACTTATTAAAAAATTACATGAAACAATTTTTAATAATCTTAAACCTGATATCACCTTTCTCCTGGATCTTGCGCCCGAACTCGGTTTGCAACGCGCGTGGAACGATATTAATAATGGTTCCAGAAAAAATCATGAAACCAGATTTGAGAATGAGAATTCTGCTTTTCATGAAAAAATCAGGACCGGCTATCTTGAACTTGCACATAGTGAACCTGGGCGGTTTCGCATTATTGATGCATCTAAAGACCAGGATCATATATATCAGGATATAATAGAATCATTGATCGAGGGAAATTCCTTATTGCAGAGGGTTTGAATTTATGAAAGCGATATTTTTTCCATATACACATATTAATAACACTGTTGCTGAAGCATTGAATTCATGGTTCCGGCAAATTATCGTTTACCATCCATCCAAGCTTAATGATCCGGCCATTATGAATGATGCCGAATCTATTGATTTAATAAGTATACGCACTCCTGTGTCCGGCGATGAAGATTTGATCAAACGCATTATACAGGACTTCAAGGCTTGGGGGGATATTCACAATAGTGGTGAAATGGATACAATAAAGTTCACCGGTAATACTATACCTTTTTTTGATGAGAACTCAATAAATCAAATAAAGGCAGATATAAAACAAGGGATGTCAAATCCCGCTGAAATGAAAGAAGACCATCTCTTGAATGCAAGAGTCTTTCTTCATTTGGCCCAGGAATTTGACCAACAGAATAATGAAATGAGACAGGAATTACTTTTGTGTGAAGAACTGGAACAGAAACTTATAAACGATCTAATGGGAACCGACAAGAATAGTGCGGATCACAACAAACCAAAGGAATTTTCCCCGGATAGTTCCGGCAATTTTATGATAGAGCAGAGAATTGCCGCGTGGTCCAGGCTTTTCATGCATGAGCAGGAATGCGTGCCTCTGTTTATTACCACCAGCAGGCAGGCAATCGAATATTTAACGGATAAGGCCGGCGCCGCCGGGGAGATATTAACAATTAATGCTTATGAACCGGAAGCCGACGGTTTTTTAGACAAAATTGATGATATGGCGAGAAATGTGTGGGATCCGTCAACAACTATCCCCCATATGAAAACCAGGAGCCTGCAAGATACCGATAATCCGGAAATAGAAACATCCAACAGACTAACCTTTTATATAATACCTGATAAAACGCCCCATGAGTTTTTTGCCGGCTGCGCTGATATTGACATTTCCGGAATAGACCTGGTCGAAGAAAGAAAAAAGGTGAGGAATACCATATTGGGGCTCTTTCAAAGATCTCAAAATAGATCATAAATTAAATAAAGGAGGCTATTTATGTATTTTAATCAAAAGGGAGATGTAAATACGGAACAGACGCTTAAACTTGCCTGTGAAAGAGCAAAAGAACTTGGCATAAATGAACTTGTCATCGCTTCTACAACAGGAGATACCGCTTACAAGGCTGTGGAAGTCTTTTCAGGTTTCAAGATTACCTCTGTAACTTATCACTGCGGTTTTAAAGAACCTTTTAAGAGCGTGATGGCGGATAATGTTAGAAAGGATTTGGAGGAAAAAGGTGTTAAGGTTATTTCCGCAACCCATGCGCTGTCGGGCGTGGAAAGATCAATAGCAAAAAAATATTCCGGATCACTTCCTGTGCTTCTTATCGCAGATACCTTGAAGCTGTTCGGCCAGGGCACCAAAGTAGCGGTGGAGATATCAGTAATGGCGGCAGATTCGGGTGTGCTTTCCGGAAACGATATAGTATCCATAGGCGGATCGGCAAAGGGCTCGGATACAGCCTTGATTTTAAAACCGGCCCATCAGTCGTCTTTTTTTGATCTAAAGATAAGGGAAGTAGTATGTAAACCGAGTTCTTGTTGAACCGGATACCAATAACGGAAAGGAGGCCGTTTATGTATTTCAATCAAAAGGGAGCAGTAAATACTGAACAGACGCTTAAACTCGCCTGTGAAAGAGCAAAAGAACTTGGTATAGATGAATTGGTCATTGCTTCTACAACAGGAGATACCGCTTACAAGGCTTTGGAAGTATTTTCCGGTTTCAGAATTACCTCTGTGACTATTCACTGTGGTGCTAAGGAACCTTTTAAAAGTGTAATGGCGGATAATGTTAAAAAGGATTTGGAGGGAAAAGGTGTTAATGTTCTTTCCGCTTCCCATGCACTGTCAGGCGTGGAAAAATCAATAGCAAAAAAATATTCCGGCTCACTTCCTGTGCTTCTTGTCGCAGATACCTTGAAGCTGTTCGGCCAGGGCACCAAAGTAGCGGTGGAGATATCAGTAATGGCGGCAGACTCGGGGGCGCTTTCCGGAAACGATATAGTATCTATAGGCGGATCGGTAAAGGGCGCAGATACAGCCCTGATTTTAAAACCGGCCCATCAGTCGTCTTTTTTTGATCTAAAGATAAGGGAAGTAGTATGTAAACCGGCTTCTTGTTAAGGGGCTGGAAATAAATAAATCATTGGAATTAGCGCCCTGATTTAGGTCAGGTTTAGTCGATCAGATTGAACAAAACCGCAGGCATAGCAGGGCTACGTCGAGGATTTTGTGATTGAGGATCGGCTGAAGATGGCCTGAAGCAGGGATGCGAAAACGATGAGTTATTTCGTCCACGTTCCTAAGGCTGTTTTTTTAAATTTTTTTGCCATAAGCTCCATGTTCTCCTTATTGCCCGGATATTCATTATTCGTTAAAGTTTTTTTGTTTTATGCCGATAAAGAATACATATTCTCTCCCTGAACATAAAAGGAGAATATTATGGAGATAAATACTGTAAGTGTGGCACAGTCTAACGTCATACGAGATGTCGGACCAAGCGTTTTGGATAAGTCTTTAAATCAAAAAGAAGAACAAGCGTTAGGAATTGGCAACCATGGTCGAGAGGTTGAAAATACAAAATCGGATGATCCTTTTTTGGGTCAAAATATAGATTTGTTCACATAGAATCTATATTCTCCGGTTTTGTCAGTAAGACAACAGCAAGACCTGTTTAGGGAGAGTCTATAAATCTTCAGGCGTAAAAGCCACAACATCATCGATTTCAGCCGTGTCGGCAAACAGCATTACAAGTCTGTCTACCCCAAGGGCATTACCGGAAGCTTCAGGCATGAAATGCAAGGCATCGAGAAATTTACCAGGCATGGGGTATTCTTTTTTTCCTGATAAGCGGCGCACTCTTATTTCATGTTCAAATCTTTCTCTCTGCTCGTCAGGATCGGTGAGTTCGCTGAAAGCATTGCATAATTCGATTCCACTTATATAGAGCTCAAAACGTTCTGCGAAATTGCTATTATCAGGTTTCAGCTTTGCGAGGGCGCCGGAGGACGCGGGATAATCATAAAGAAAAAGGGGCTTTTCGAGGCCAAGGTTTGGTTCTATTTCCAGCCCAATGATTTCATCAAGCCTGTCTTGTTCAAGTGCCGTCTGCATCGACACTGAAGAAAATTTTTCAAAGGCCTGGGCTACACTCATACGATCCCATGGGTGCGCTAAAGAAATTTTTTTACCTTGATATTTAATCTGCCCTCCAAATCCGGTATTCCGGGTGATTTTTCTTATTAAATCTTCACACTGCTCCATCATATCCAGGTAATTGCTGTTAGCTGTATACCATTCGAGCATGGTGAATTCAGGCAGATGTTTTTCGCCTCGTTCAGCTTGCCGGAAACATCGGCATATTTGAAATATACGCTTATACCCGGAAGATAGCAGCCGCTTCATGCATAATTCAGGTGAGGCCTGCAGAAAAAAATCGCCTGTTTCAACGGCATCTATAAATGTTTCCGGCGCAGGCGCAGGTATCCTTAACGGGGTCTCTACCTCCAGATAGCCTTTGTTATAAAAAAAACTGCGCGCGGATCTGATTATATCAGCCCGCAATTTCAGGTGTTTTTTAAGCTTGGGCATAGTATTTGATAAAAACAATATATTGACAACAGGTTAATCGGCAACCTATTAAAGGAACCGTTGACAGTTAACCCTTGCCTGGAACAAAATTTACATAGTAAATATTTCTTTATAATCATTCGTAAAGTAATTTCCAAGGATTAAGAAAATTAATATACTTATTGTTAAATTAAGCGCCATCGGAGATGTGATTCACACTCTTCCTTCTTTAAACGCATTACGAAAAAGATATCCTGCGGCTAAAATTACATGGTTGGTAGAAGAAGCCGCATCGGATTTTGTCAAGGGCCATCGGGCGCTTGACCGGGTTATTGTTTCCAAACGGAAAAAATGGATTAAAGGGCTTTTTAGCGCATCGGTTTTAGAAAATTTTCATGAATTGTTAAATTTTGTTAAAGAGCTGCGTGATACAAAATATGATTTGATAATCGATTTTCAGACTCTTATGAAAAGCGGGATTCTGGTTGCCCTGGCAAAAGGCAAACGCAAAGCAGGATATGGAAAAGGCATGGAACATATGGAGCATAGCTACACATTCCTGAATGAACGGATCCCGCCGGTCGATATGAATAACCATGCTATCTTAAGGAGTTTAATGCTGCTTGACTCCCTGGGGATTAAATCTCAAAAGATTCAATATGATCTGCCGGTGTTTAAGGAGGATATAGAAAAAACAGCTGATCTTTTAAAAACAACCGGTCTTAGCGGATCAAAACCTGTAGTATCTGTTAACCCGGTGGCCAAATGGGAAACAAAATTATGGGATAATAAAAAATTTGCAGAATTAGGCGACAGTCTGGTCAATGATTATGGGGCGGAAATAATATTTACAGGAAGCAGGGATGATCTACCTGTTATTGAAGATATAATTTCCCACATGCAAACAAAAGCTGCTAACCTGGCCGGAAAAACCACATTAAAAATGCTGGCCGCAGTCTTTGAGCAGGCTGACCTGGTTATTTCAACAGATACTGGCCCGATGCATGTAGCTGCTGCAACCGGAACACCTGTAGTTGCTATTTTCGGACCGACCGCGCCATGGCGCACAGGCCCATTTGGTTCCATGCATCAGGTCGTGCGGGCAGAATTGGAATGCAGCCCATGTTTTAAGCGTAAATGCAATTCTGTAGACTGCATGCGAAACATATCCGTGGATCAGGTCCTGTCTGCAGTCTCTGCTGTTCTTGAAATTGAAAAATCAGCATGATTTTTTAGGGAACTGGAAGGAAATAATCTACGTATATCGTGCAGAATTTTTGTTCGTCTTCAAGGCGTGGTAACAGTTGCATAGTGAACTATACAACTGTTACCGCAACGTAGAAGACGGACAAAAAGGCAAGCAGGATGCGTAGATTATTTTTTGTAAGTTCCCTTAGTTCTTATTTAAACAGGCCTGGTTGCAGATAATTCTGATATGATACACATTTATTTTTTTGTTTGCATTTTCGGCATACATCTACATGCTTTCTTGGGTTGCCTTTTTTGGGGCAGCTAATATATATTTTAAGTTTATGGGGTCGTATTAATTTTTTAAGTTGTTCCATTACATTGCCTAAGGACTATTGATTTATGCTGCTTGCTATAGATGTGGGAAATACAAATATTGTAGCAGGTATCTTTGAGGGTGACAAACTGAAAGTAAAATGGCGGTTCAGAACTGAAAAAGATTCCACTGAAGATGAATTTCAAACACGGATGGCCGTTTTTTTTGAAAAAAGCGGGATAAGCTTTGCTGATATTAAAGAAGTCGTTGTTTCATCAGTTGTGCCTTCCATAGGTATAACCATCGATTCTTTTTGTTATAAATGTTTTGCCTGTTCTCCTTTATGGGTTGATGCAAGCTCAGCCCCAAATCTTACAGTTCTTTACAGGGAGCCGGCTGCAATAGGCGCGGACAGAATTGTGAACGCCGTGGCCGCATTTAATAAATACGGAACAGATCTGATTGTAATAGATTTCGGCACAGCGACGACTTTTGATGCCGTTTCCGGAAATGGTGAATATCTTGGGGGCGCTATCAGCCCGGGAATCAAGACTGCTGCGGAAGCGCTTTTTTTAAATGCGTCTCAACTGCCGCGGTTTGAGCTCTCGGATCCTCCTGAAGTGGTTATAGGAACTGATACTGTAAGCAGCATGGAATCAGGGATTATATACGGATATGCCTGTCTTGTGGATGGTATGGTCAGGTTGATAGGGGAAGAAATGGATAAAACCCCGATGGTAATTGCTACCGGAGGCCTGGCGACATTAATGCTGGATGTCTGTGAAATTATTAAAACGGTTGAACCGGATCTTACCCTGGAGGGGTTATGTTTAATCGGGAAGGGGTCAGGTCTTCATTCTTGACAGATGAATAAGTTCATTTGATGTATAAAAATCATAAATCTGTCAAGAATGAAGACCCGACCCCTTCCTATCTGGGAAATGCTGCCACAATCCCCCCATCCACCGGCAGGGATGCGCCGGTTGTGGGCGTCTGGTCGCCGGCAAAAAAGACAACCGCATTTCCAACATGTTCCGCTGTAACCGATTGTTTTAATAAATTCCTGTTTCTGTAGTATTCTTTTAATCCTTCAGAATCCAGGCCCCTCGATTTCATCCTGTCCGGGCCTATAAGATCCCATAATTTTGACGAAATATCATTATCTCCAAAAACAGCATCAGGGTTTATCATGTTTACTTTAACACCTATTGATGCAAGTTCCATGGCAGCTATTTTGGAAATTTGATGAGCTCCGG
This sequence comes from Desulfosarcina sp. BuS5, assembly GCF_028752835.1. Taxonomy (NCBI): domain Bacteria; kingdom Pseudomonadati; phylum Thermodesulfobacteriota; class Desulfobacteria; order Desulfobacterales; family Desulfosarcinaceae; genus Desulfosarcina; species Desulfosarcina sp. BuS5. Next base: position 3,241,265 of record NZ_CP087952.1, on the reverse strand, counting down.
CCTTGGATGCACTGTAAGCGCCGAATGCCGCTCCGGGGTCAAATACATTTTTTGAACTTATAACAACTATATTGCCGCCGGTATTCTGCCTTTTAAAAACAGGAATCGCAGCTTTTATAACATTAAAAGTGCCTTTGAGATTTACATCAATTACCTTATCGAATCTGTCCGGTTCCAGATCCTCAATGGTGGCGACATGTGCAACCCCGGCATTTGGAACAAGAATGTCTATCCCTCCGAATTTCAGGCTGATTTCAACAAAGGCGTCTTGAACGGACGGATAATTTGTAACATCAAAAATTTGAATTTCAATCCTGTTATAATCAAATTCTTCCGACAGGATGGAGCGAACTTTAATAAGGCTTTGCTCATCAATATCGGAAAGTACAACTGCCGCGCCGGCTTTGAGTAACTGCCTTGCTATGCCGAAACCTATGGCGCCTCCGGCGCCTGTTACCAGGGCCGTCTGACCTTCGAGAATAGTTATTGATCGTTTTTTTATTTTTTTCAATTGTAATGGCCAGTATTCCATATCAAAAAGATGAGAATCGGATATGGGCAAATAATCTCCGATAATATTAGCGTACAATTTGGCCTTAATGGTCTGTTCACCAATATCTGCTGCTATAACTGCATCTGTTTTTGTGTATCCTAATGCAATCAGTCCCAGACCGGATACCAGGATGAGCCGTGGAAAAGGATCCAGTTCTTTGCGCTTGGCATCTTTTTTCCCGGACTGAGTAATGAAATAATGATGGTAATCCTCTTTATAAGAACCGATTATCTTATCAAGATAAGTCCTGAGATTGTCATCCTTATCAGGAACAGAGTCAATATATACCATTCTGTTCTTTGTGCGGATTACATGGTCAGGCGTCAAGACTCCGGTTAGGCATAAAGCTTCCGCCTCTTTTGAACAGGAGGCTCCCACCATTTGGGAATTATTTCTTAATTCAACAAAAAAACGCCTCTTTCCTCCATCAACCCCATATGTACAAGCACCCCTGATCGACTGGGCAAGCCTGGCCAGGGCTGCTTCCGGATTTTTGTGAACCGGCACAGGCTCGGGAAAGCTCATGACGGGTTTATCTCTCACCCGTTCCATAATAAAATCTTCCGCCCGGGTTACATAATCGATCATTCTATTGTAGGCTGTTTCGGCATCTTCGCTAAAAGTAAAAATCCCATGGTTCATTACTACCACAGCTTCTATGTCAGGATTTTTTTTATATGCAGCCAGAATAGATTTAGCCAAAGGAAAACCTGACATAATGTATGGAATTACAGCTATACCAGAACCCAGCGCCTCTTTCAGCATTGCAGGTCCATTTACACTGTTGGTCAGAATAAGAATGGAGTCGGCATGGGTATGGTCTATATATTTATGCGGCAAAAAGGCATGCACTACGGTTTCAACAGAAGGATCGGGAGAATCTGCCAATATCCTGTGTATTCGCAATTGATTATCCATATCATCTTCCGAGAGATTTTTCAGGGAACACAGTTTGCGCAGTGGTTCCAGATTCAGTCCTGTAAATCCTTCGGGAGCAACAGTTTTCAGATCGGCGCCGCTTCCCTTTACAAATATAACTTTTCTGTCCGCTCCGGTTATATCAGGCAGTATGGTCTTCACGGAAGTGTTTCCGCCTCCGTGAAGAACCAGATTTCTATTGCTTCCCAAAAGACGGGAGGTGTAAACTCTTAAAGCCAGATCTTCAGGATATTTTGAAAAATTACTTATAAAGACCAGGCTCTGTTCAATATCAAAAAGATTTTTCATGATGCCTTTTACAATTTACCTTTTTCTTCCTGATAAATATCGGCAGCGTCTTTTACATCCGCGTCCGCGTGAATTATTGCGCGCAGGGCCTTTATCATGGGTACCGGATATTCATGCTGCCAGACATTCCTTCCCAGAGTCAGACCAATTGCTCCCCTTGTCATGCCGTCATAAACAAATTCAAAAACTTCCTGTTCTGTTTCACATTTTGGGCCGCCGGCCATGACTACCGGAACCGGGCACCCATTAACGACCTTGTCAAAATCCTCGCACCAGTAGGTCTTTATCACTTTTGCTCCGAATTCTGAGGCAATTCTGCAACATAAACTAAGATATCGCGCATCTCTTTTTTTAAGTTCCTTTCCAACCGCGGTTACAGCCATTACAGGGATACCATAATCCTCGCATTCATTCACAAGTTTGCCCAAGTTTACAAGCGAATCATATTCATAATCACTGCCAACGAAGATGGACATCCCAACGGCGGCCACGTTAAGTCTGATGGCCTCCTGTATGGATGTGGTTATAGCTTCATGGGCCAGATCCTTGCCTATTACACTGGAACCCCCGGACATTCTGAGTATCAAGGGCGGACTGTTTTCAGGATCAACACATGCCCTTAGTACCCCGCGTGTTACAAAAAGCCCGTCTGCATAAGGAACCAGGGGTTTGATTGTATCACCCGGTTTTTCCAATTTAGTTGTCGGACCTTGAAAATAACCATGATCAATAGGCAGAAACATACAGTGTCCGTCCGGTTTTATAAGCCTGCCCAAACGATTTTTCATTCCCCAATCCATAATCCCTTCCTCCCTCTGGTTTTGTGCCAAATTTTAAAATCAGGTAATTATCTGACGGTCTATACCTGACAATATATAGGTTAAAAAATCCTTTTAACCTTTTTTATTACTTCACAACATGAAACCGTTGCAATAAACGATTTAACCTTTGATAGATCTTTTTTGCCTGGAGATGCTTCCACTCCGGAACTTACATCTACAGCATCCGGCATCCCGGACTCTATTGCTTCAGCCACATTACCAGGTGTAAGTCCTCCGGCCAGAATCAAAGGATGTTTTTTTCCAACATCCCGCGCCTCGCTCCAGTTCCAGGTCAAAGCATTCCCTCCGGGCAGCGCTCCCCGGCCGCATTCCACCAGATATGCGGATGCGTCGTAATTATCAATTGCATTAATAGAAGGTTCCCTTTTAACAAAGAGAGCCTTGATGACCTTTAAATCTTCTTTTGCAAGGCGTTTAACAAGATCAGGAGCCTCTTTCCCATGCAGTTGAACGGCATTTAGGCGGCAAGATTCAACAATACGCATAATTCCTGCATAAGATTCATTAACAAATACGCCGACGGTGGCAATATCATCAGGCAAGGCGGAAGATATTTCTTTGGCCTGATGTAAGGATAGATTTCTCGGGCTTTTGTTAAAAAATACGAGACCGATGGCATCTGCACCCAATGATGCCGTTTCAACGGCCTCTTTAACATCAGTCAGACCGCAGACCTTGACCTGGGGATGGTTTCTATTCTCGATAATCATTTGTCCATAGTAATGACTTAATAAAATCAGAAGCCTTTTTTGCCCTTACCAGGCTTTCTCCAATCAAGAAATTGTTAATTCCCGCTTCTAAATTTTTTTCAATATCTATTCTATCTTTTATTCCACTTGCAGCAATCGGTATCTGACCGGGGGCAAGCATTGATACCAGGCGGACGGCAATAGATAAATCAGTTTCAAAAGAACTAAGATTCCTGTTGTTTATTCCAATAAGCCGAGCGCCGGAAACAGAAGCATTCTCAAGATCTTTTTCTGAGTGGATTTCCACAAGCGCATCCAGACCAAGTTCTCTGCACAGACTTAAATAATCCTTAAGTTGTTCGCCGGATAAAATGCGAACTATAAGAAGAACCGCATCCGCTCCAATAGCGGCCGATTCATAGATCTGGTAAGAAGATATAATAAAATCTTTGCGCAGCACAGGTAAATTCGTTGATTCCCTGGCCCTGATTAAATCATCGAGACTCCCCTTAAAATAATTTTTTTCCGTTAAAACAGAGATGGCTGCCGCTCCTCCCTGTTCATATTCCTTAGCCAGGTCAACAGGATTAAGATCAGGGGCAATAAGCCCTTTGGAAGGGGATGCCCGTTTAATCTCAGCAATAATATTTATACCTGCTGGTCCGGGCTGAGCAAGATTATTAAAAAAACTCCGTTTTTCCCTGGGCGCACCTGATCTTGATAAGGCTTTAACCCGGGCTGTCTCTTCAGGAACAATTTTTTTAATGCTTTTAATCTCTTCCTGTTTATTATTTACTATTATATTTAAAAAATTTGAAGTCATTATGCGGGCAACTTTAATGCATGGAAATAGAAGTGTCAATAGAGGATGCTTTTTAATCCAGGGCGATTGCATCAAATGGTTGTGTGGTTGTTGCAGAGACGCAAAATTTTGCGTCTCTACTTGTTATGCATATAGATTGTTACATAAATAATTTCACTGCTTTATCGGTCGTCGTAGTATTACAATACGCCTTTCTCATTTATCGCTGTAAAATAGGGAGATCACCAATGCGCGGCCCAACATATTGATGGATTATCTTCATATACTCTCTTCCAATCTTAGTTCTTCGTTTAGCAACAAATCGAATTACTCCCAAAATTTTTACGATTATCTCATTGTCTACATCTTTCAAGTCACTTATCATGGCATCTTTAACGTAAGTAACTCCATTTGCAATTACCTGGCTGTCTGTGTCCATTTGCTGATCTTTAAAATGATATATATCAATGAGCAATTCAATGATTCTTATTGCATCACTATCGTTTAGTTTATTTTCATTTTCTATATCATATGAGCATAAGGCACCTTCCACTGTGTTTCCATATGATTCAAGTTCCATATTGCCATCCATTTCGGATACTGAATATGCGGGAACGTCATTATATTTTCTTTTTGGTTTCTTATAGAAACCACATTCCGAACATGTCTCAGGTTTTCTTGTATTTCCACAGCACAAGCTGCAAACGAGACCACCGGCGATTAAGCACCGCCTTTTCCCTTTTCTTGAATTGCATATTGAACACTTAGCCATTTATTTTCCTTATTAACTCAAGTTTTCGAAAAATAGTTCCTGTAAAAATTGACATCTGGCATATTTTTTGCTATGCGGCCTTTTTTATAGGAGCAGTAACATCCCCATTAATAACAACTAACTCTTTGTATTTCTTACGATTGCGGTTCATGTTAGCCCTGCTGAATTCAACCAGTTTGTTAACGAAATCCTCATCGGATTGTACTCGCAAGACAAACGCTTCCAAATTTTCGTTTTGCGCTCGGCGAACTATTGAAGGAATCGTTAATGGTTCCTTTGGCAGTTTTCCAACAGTGCATTGCTTGTAATTCTCCAAATGGAGGAGGAAGTCAATCCAGGACACCAGGTACAACGCTAGTGTTGCGCCTTGTTCACTCCTGATAGTGGCTCCCTCCATATCGGACAACTGCTTTGCATTCTTGAAAAACTCCTCAATAACCCAGCGGTGGCTATAAACAGAAATGATTTTGGTGGCTTCCCAGGTGAGACAATTGGTGAGGAGATACTTGATGGTTTGAGTGGCAGGGTCGTGACTTTCAACTATTCGATGTTTGCCAGGTATGGCATTCAAGCGAACTGTTGAAGCCTTGGTTATGTAAAGTGCTTTTTCCTTTTGACCTGTTTCCGGGTCGGCAGGAAATCCACAACGAACAAAGGTTGTTATTTTTTCAAAATATTTTGCTAATCCAACAAGATCGTATTGATATTTTGCTAATCGTCCCTTTGGAGTTAACTTTGGTTCTTTGCATGATTCTCTTATCTTGAGATTAGCTTTTATCTCAAGCACATAGTCAAGATTAAGCCGATTAAGCTCCTTGATAAATGGCGATATTCCAAACCAGGAGTCGGCAAGAACAATACACTTTGGAAACCCTTTTAATATGGCCCACTCCATCATTTCTACTGCAAGATCATATTTGGTTATGCAGTCACACCGTTTACCGCGTTGCCAAGGCATAAGAGTACCGGTTCCCTTGTGATATACTCGAAAAGCAATGGGGAATTTGATAAGTGCCCCATCACTATAATAGAGGAAAACAATGCAAGTTGCTTTTAAATTGGTTCCAAGTGCATGATCGAACAATATGAAAACACCATGAATCCATTTACAAAATTTGGTATGATGTTTCATGGTATCATCTATGATGAAATAGCCATGAGAAATTTTGTATGTGTTGAGTGTCTGAAGCAAATAGAGCATTTGCAATTCATCTGTACAAATTTTTGCATTCGAAAAAAGATAGGAAAGTGTGCTCACTGCTTTCTCTTTCAGCAACATACAGCTAATTTCAGTAAGATGTAGACGTGACCCTAATATTAATGCTGTAGCAACCAAGGTAAAGTCATACATCTGGGCATTCGTCAGTGCGGGTTGAAGAAAAGAGAGACCACTTACAACAAAACCAAGCCGTTTGGCACATGGAATTTTCATTTGTTCTCCTTGATGTATATGTGAGAAAAAAAATGAACCAAACTATTTTGACACGTTTTGTTAATTTTGTCTACTATTATTTTTCGAAAACTTGAGTATTAAGTAGAGACGCAAAATTTTGCGTCTCTACGGTTGCCCACCGCATAAAATTTATCATTTTCCCATTTTTACGGATTGTTTTTAACATATTCTGTTATTTCGTTAAATGATTTTTCGTTTCGGATAATGTGATCATGGAATCGTGATTGCCATGTAAATTCAATATGATTCATTGTGGAATATTTTTTGACCCGGATGGTAAGATTCAAATAGTGTAACGCCCATGCTGACAAAATATTGTAACGGTTTTAGGGAAGGTATTCCGCAGCCGTACCCTGCCCTGAAAATCTTATGAATACCCCGCCTATCCCGCCTTTGGGACAAAATTTGGTTGCTGAATTCAGTCCGAATGAGCGTTACAGTATTTTGCAACTTTTCGCTGAAAAGACCCCATTTTTAGTACGTTTCAGCTCAGCTTTCTGATACTTAATTATACGAGTACGATCAACTGCTTTGTCTTTCCAGGCAGTTCTACTTTTTTTTAATTTTGAAACTTTACTCATAGCAATAGCCATCTTTTTGGTTAAAATATTTGAATATATAGGGAATAATGATTTTTTTCAATCAGCAATCTTGAATTATTGACGGCATTTTGTTATGGTCTACGCAAATTTTACTGAAAATATTGAAGGTGCCTGAATGACATATGATAGGTTGCAAGCAAAAATAATCCCTGGCAAACATTGTAGCTTTTGTGGAAACGATTCTGTTCCTTTAATAAAAACAAAATGTTGTGACCAATGGATTTGCTGTGACACTTCTTTTGCATCTATAAAAGGTGGAGATTATTGCCAATATCATCACGAGTACGAGAGTCTCTGCTATTTTCATTACAATAACAGCCATTCAGGGATATGGCAGGAGTGCAAAGAATGCCGGGATTTGGTTGGGGAAGATAATTTTAATGCTGCATTTCATGACCCCAACAATGTGCCAAGATATTAATCGCACTCATGATAGGGCCAAAAGTTGAGCAAAAAAAGTAGCCACAAAACTGAGTTTTTGGACACCCCAATCTTAAAGCGGTTAGTTCGAAGGAGAAGTATAAAAAGCTGGGCAAATATTTTGAGCTCAAGAAACCAGATTCGGTGTATCTGTGGACGTGGGAGCTATTATTGATGATTTGCTCGGCATTTAATGCGATGCTGATAGCTAATGGATGATGTCGACTTGGGTGCACATGTGTCCCTAACAAGACGGTTTCACCTGATCGCAGGGGTTGAGCTGTTTTGGAAGCTCTTCGTTTTTTGAAAATTATAGGTGTTTTTAAGTCTACCGGAAGCTCCTGCGCCAGGTGAACCGCGCCGTTGGGCAATAAAAAAGAAACCGAAACTTTAAAGAATCTGACGTAACCCCCCTGGAGTCAAAAATGAGAATAGGTTTTATTTCTACTTATCCACCGATAGAATGTGGTATCGCTACATACACACAATACCTTACCGATGCATTAAGGCGCAACGGTATGGATGTATATATCGTCTCCCATTATGGTGGGGGGGGGAGAAATGTGTTTACGGCCTTTAACTATGAGGATGGAGACCTTGCCGAAAATGCATTTTCTATGATGACCAGGCTTACACCGGATATTGTTCATATCCAACATGAATTTGGTTTATACGGAAAACATTTTGGTGTGTCTGTCATCCCATTAATTATGCTGTTCCGACTTACAGGGATACCGGTTGTAACTACACTCCATACGGTTTATTCTAAAATTTCTGACGAACACCTCATAATTCTTTCCTCTCTCATAGAAAATTCAAATTCAGTAATAGTCCATGAGCCTTATCAGTTTGAGGCATTAAAAGCCCACTTTAACAAAAAAGAGTTATTGAATAAGATTCAGGTGGTTACTCATGGAGCCAGAGAAGTCGAGCCAATAAAAAATGCAAAGGCAACTATGGGAATTCCATCCGGCACAAAGGTCATACTTATGATTGGGTATTTCAGACCGTCCAAGGGATTCGATAGGATCATAAGGTTGTGGCCCAGGATAGTTGAAAAACACAGCTTAAATGACATATTGCTTGTGGTAGCAGGCAAGATTAGAGGTGTTGAGAACCGAGATTATCGAAACATGCTTTTTAAAGAGATAAATTCATCTGCAGAAAAGGATACTATCAAAGTAATAAGAGGACAGATATCACAGAACTCCTTCGATACAATATTATCAGCGTCTGATGTAGTAGTGCTTCCTTACTCTATAAGCTCTCAAAGCGGCATAGTCGCGCATTGTCTTGCCTTTGGGAAGCCTATTGTCACGAGTAATACACTTGCAATGTCCTCACTTATTGAAACGATACATGCAGGTTTGGTATGTAATACAGATAAAGATTATATAGAGAACATTAATGCCATTTTAAGTAACGATGATTTGAGAAAAGAATTTTCTGAAAATGCCCTGAGATATGTGAGAAATAATATATCCTGGATAAAGATAGCTCAGAAACATATAGAGATATATAAAATGATTGTTGAGCCGTCTGTTCTGGATATAGATGCTATATGGATGGATTAAAATAGGTATTAAGGAGTTTAATAATGAACCGTTCACCATTTGAAAGATATTATAAAAACCCCATTATCAAAAGAACAGACATCCCTTATCCCTGCAGTTCGGTCTTCAATGCCGCTGCATGTAAATATGGTGATGAATACATATTATTATTAAGGATAGAAGACCTTGAAGGAAAAAGCCATTTAACCCTTGGCAGATCTGCAAACAGTGTAGATTTTCGTATAGATAAGGAACCATGGATCGAGACATCACAAGATCCTGTCTTTGAACCTTATGAAAGATTTGGGGTGGAGGACCCGAGGATCACAACCATTGACGGTATCTATTATATTACCTATACTGCATTCGGTCCCTATGGTGTTAGGGGGGCCATAGGAAAGACATCTGATTTTGATAAATTTAAGCGCATATCTTTTGTGACGGATGTCGATAACAAGGATGTGGTATTGTTTCCGGAAAAAATCAACGAAGAATATATCTTAATTACCAGACCCGGAGGATTTGGGGGGCAAAGAGGAGATATATGGATATCTTATTCACCTGACCTTATTTATTGGGGGAAATCCAGAATACTTATGAGTCACGCCCCTGGTGGATGGAGCTCAGGTAAATTGGGGGCGTCTGTGCCACCTATAAAGACCCAGGAAGGGTGGTTATTATTCTACCACGGTGTTAAGCGCACAGGGAGCGGGAACATATACCGAATAGGGGCCGCGCTCTTAGATCTTGAAAGACCTCATATAGTCATGGGGCATACCAAATATTTCATACTCGGTCCTGATGAAAGCTATGAAAGGATTGGCGATGTCCCAAATGTTGTATTCCCATGTGGAGCAATACTGGAAGAAAACGGTAGGATAAAAATGTATTATGGTGTATCAGATACCGCGATAGCTATGGCTACTGCCGATATAGAAGAGATCGTCAGACGTTGTTTGTTATAAAAAGCAGAATATACGTGAGATGGGATCAGCCGCCCTTGACATTGGACATTTTGGCCGAACAAATCACTGCTCGTGCCAAGATAAATCCGAATCGTTGGGATAAGACACAAGGTCTTTGAAACTCGATATTGTTACCAAGTGGGTGCTCGGGAAACGGTTTGTTTCCTTCATCTCTGCAGGGCTTGCTCTGGCATTGATGTTAAGATAGTCCCACCTGACTAAAGACTAACCAGCAGGTCAGTAGCGAAGTCCACAGGTAAACCCGGTAACGGGAGTCTGGAGCTGGACGGAGCAAGATTGCAGGCTCTGTATTGAGCCCCGAAAAATGTATGGTTGTGGTCATTGTGATAATCCTGCTTGCAGGAAAAAGCCGACGCTTTGGAGACAGCGGAAGGCAGCAGTCCTGAATATGCTAAGGCAAGTATTCAGGACACCACCGGGGTCTTAGACCAGGGCATGTACTCAAAGGGGTAGCTCGGGAACTTGGGAGACCCGGATGTTTCCTTGGGTAAAAAGAACGGTAACAGGAAATCCAGCGCAAGCGAAATCCCGGCGTTGCATAGGAATGTCCCGCCTTGCAACGAGTCTGCCATTGGCAGAAACACAAACATTAAAAGATGGGCGATACAAGGTATCAGGGGAGGATAGCGAAGAGCGAACGAACCTGAGATAAACATTCGGAAGTCTTAGCAGATCATAGTACCGATGATTAAGAATTGAACTATCTTGATCGGAAAGGTGGGGAAGTGATGCCCAAGCGACCCACTGCAGGGAAGGTGAAGCAGGGTATAACGTTTTTTTGGCAGGAATTATGGGAGATACACAGATGTCACAAACCATATCAACAAAAAGCCGAGAAATTGCAAGAACGGTCGCTTGCAATTCCAGACCGATAGAATGGGGACAACCACCGGTGTTAACAGGTGGGTCATCCCTTATCAAAATCGAGCTGCTTGCTCAAAGTAATCCTGAACTGGTATTTACATCAGTAGTCCATCGGATAGACTTTGATTTACTGAAACAATCCTTTCGTAAAATTCGGAAAAGCAAATCTGCAGGAGTGGACAAGGTTACGGCAAAGGAGTATGCCGAAAATCTTGATCAAAACCTCTATAATCTGTATGAACGACTGCGGAGAGGACAGTACGTTGCGTCTCCTGTAAAGCGTATCTGGATAGACAAGGAAGGAGGGAAAAAGCGTCCAATTGGCATACCTGTACTTGAGGATAAAATTGTCCAGAAAGCAGCAGCAGCCATATTGAATGTCATATTTGACAGGAATTTTTACAATTTTTCCCATGCATTCAGAAAAGGTCGGAGCCAACACATGGCAATCAAAGATTTACGTGAGCAATGCTTGAAGCAGAATATCAGCTGGATAGTAAGCGCAGATATTACAGGACTATTTGACAATATTAATCACGAGTTACTTAAAGACATGATACGTCGGAGAGTAAGTGACGGCGGAATGATTCGCCTGATAGGGAAGTGGTTGAATGCAGGCGTAATGGAGGAAGGCAACCTGACGTACTCTGAAACGGGCACTCCACAGGGAGGAGTAATTTCCCCTGTGCTCAGTAATATCTTTCTTCATTATGTTTTAGATGACTGGTACGTGAAAGAAGTGATCCCCCGGATGAAAGGGAGATGCTCCATCATACGCTGGGCGGATGATTTCATCCTCGGGTTCGAGTATGAAAAAGACGCATTGCGTGTCATGGATGTATTACCCAGGCGGTTCGAACAGTTCGAGCTGTCACTTCACCCGGAAAAGACAAAACTGATTCGATTTTCCAAACGCATTAGCGGAAAGGGAAACGGGACGTTTGATTTTTTAGGGTTTACATTTTACTGGTCAAAATCATTAAAAGGGTACATGGTAATAAAGAAAAAGACGGCAAGAAAGCGTTCAAGCCGTTTTATGAAGAGAATATGGATATGGTGCAAGGATAACCGTCATAAGCCAATGGCCGAGCAGTATGAGATTCTTTGCAGTAAACTGCGAGGTTTTTACCAGTACTTTGGAGTAATAAGTAACTACAAAGTGCTGGAAGTTGTGTTTGAATATACTGAGAAAGCATGGCGTCGATGGTTAAGCCGAAGAAGTCACAAGGGCGAAGTAATGTTCGAGGACTTGCGCACAACATACCCACTGCCATTACCCAGAATAGTCCATAATATTTGATGCCGTAAGGGCTGCAAAGTTATACGCCAAACGGGGTGTCGCCTGTTTGGTTGATAATCCGGTAAAAAGGATTTGAACCGAGGAACCGTATGAGGGAAATCTTCACGTACGGGTCTGTAGGGGGGGCGTCGGGTAACCGATGCTCCTACCTGGAACTGGATTTTTACTCCGCTGCGCTCCGTAAAAACCAGTGAGTTCAGTCGTTGGGCTTCAGAAATATTCTTGTAAATAAATACGAAATTTAACTTAAAAGACTACTCTGGAGAGTTTTTAAATTATCTAATATCAGACCTCGGAAATCATAGGTTGAATAAAAATGCGAAAAGCCTTATTATTCAGGTCTTTCGGCCATTACACAATGATTTATTGGACAGAAACAAGCAAAAAGATTGATTAAAAAACATCTACTGCATAGTGGTCTATCATTCCAAGCAATTGCCAATTCGGTTTCAAATACCGTATAGGGCAACCACAAGGGATTGCCCCTAAGAAAATCAAATGCACGGTGAAAACAATAGTAGGGGCAGGCCTTGTGCCTGCCTGCAGGGAAATGAAACTTTGAACACTGAACCTTTGAACCCGTGAACGGTTACTGATTTTATATATTATTGGCATATTGATTGGCGATGGTTTTTTGTTTGGCGTGTTATGTTTTGATGGGCAAAGCCCACCCTACAAGGCTGTAAACTTATTCCCCAATAATTTTTACCAAAACCCGCTTGCGCCTTCGCCCGTCAAACTCACCATAAAATATCCGCTCCCAGGTGCCGAAATCGAGTCTCCCTTCTGTAAGGGCTACAACTACCTCGCGCCCCATGATCTGTCTTTTCATGTGCGCATCTGCATTATCCTCACCCACATTGTGCCGGTATTGGGATACAGGCTCATGGGGAGCGAGTTTTTCCAGCCAGATATCGTAGTCATGGTGAAGTCCTGATTCATCGTCATTAATAAAAACCGATGCTGTGATATGCATTGCATTAACCAGGATCAGGCCTTCTTTAATGCCACTTTCAAGAATACAATCTTCGATTTGTGGTGTAATATTGATAAAAGCACGTCTTGCCGCAACGTTAAACCAGAGTTCTTTACGGTATGTTTTCATACAGTCTCCTCCTGAAAGGGTTTATGCCTTTTGTTTAATTTTATGCCACCAGAAACCGCTGAGAAAATATGCATAAACATAAGTGCCGGCGGCAATAATAATAAAAGCCTTTACTATATCAAACAGGTCTCCCTGGAGGGAAAAACCGGGTACATAGCCGAATAAAAAAGGCGCCAGATAAAGGAATTTTGCGAATTTAAAAGAAGCAAAGGCGGTTTTCCACATATTGGCTTGGGCAATGGTTGCACCGGCAAAGGCCGCAATGCATACCGGCGGGGTAATATTGGAATCCTGGGAGAGCCAGTAGACGATCATATGCGATGCAAGTTCGTTGACTCCAAGATGGGTCAGAGCCGGCACTGCAACAACGGCAGTGATAAGGTAAGCGGCAGTTACGGGAACGCCCATCCCAAGCACCAGGGAAGCCGCCGCTATCAGCAGGATTGTCAAAAAAAGTTTTCCGGCGGCAAGCTGTATAACTATATCTGCAAAGGTTAAAACCAGTCCGCTGAATGTGAGCACAGCGATTATAATACCGATCACTCCGACGGTTGCACCGATTTTAAGGCTGTTCTCAGCGCCGGCCCGGGACGCTTCAATAAAATCTTTCAGCCCTATTGCAGTATCCTTTTTAACCCAGCTTACAGACAGGCATGATATGATTCCGATAACTGCGGCAAATCCGGCTGAATAGCCCGCCAGCATTATCAAGGTAATCAAGATCAGGGGAAGCGTATAATACCATTCTTTTTGCAATATCCGTTTGGCACTGGTATGAAATTTATCGCCGATTATATTATAGGCTTTGGCCTCATAATGGACCATTACAAAAACACTGAAAAAATAGATAAATGCCGGGAAAACAGCCACAAGCATGATGCGGGAATATGGCAGGCCGGTGAGTTCCGCCATAATAAAGCCGCCGGCTCCCATAATCGGCGGCATGAACATGCCGCCGATGGAGGCCGCCGGTTCAATCGCCCCGGCAATATGCGGTCTGAATCCTGCTTTTTTCATCAAAGGGATTGTAAATGCTCCTGTTGACACCGTGTTTGCGATGGCGCTGCCGGATATGGAACCGAATAAGGCGCTGGCAATAACAGCCACCTTGGCGGGTCCGCCGGTCCTGTGACCCACTGCGGCAAGGGGAAAATCGATAAAAAACTTCTGGGCGCCTGATTTTTCAAGAAAAGCACCGAATAATACAAACAGGAGCACGTATGTGGCCAGAACATTGGCCATTATGCCAAAGACTCCGTCATTTTTATAAAAAATGGTGATGCATAAACCGGTAAAACTGTCGCCCGGATGAGCAAAAAGCTCGGGCGCATAAGGGCCGTACACGCCGTAAATAATTAAAAGGAAGCCTATAATTACAAAGACCCCGCCTATTACTCTGCGAGCGACTTCGATTCCAAGAATAACGCCAATAACGGCAATTATGCTGTCGATAAACGTTTCAGCGCCAGCGCGGTAATTAATGGCCTCAAAATTAGCTATCCAGTAACCGCATGTTATAATAGATAATAATATTAAAAGATAATCTACTTTCCTGAACAGACTGTTTTTTGATTTGTATAGCAGGAAGCATAAAACATAGGTTATGATAACATATATACCCCGGTGGTACTGGGTCGCCGCGGGCCTTAGCAAGGCTGAAAAGGAGTAAAAAAGGACCAGACCGACCGATAAAAGATCAAAAATAATTTTTTCGAATCTGTTCAGGGGGGCATACATTTTATTTCAAAATTCCGTTATCCTGCCAGAATTTTGCGGCTCCGGGGTGTAAGGGGGTTATAATACCATGAATCCCGTCTTGTATACTCATGGCCCTGGCCGACTTGTGAACACTTACCATATATTCAAGGCCCTTTTGACTGTAGATAATCTTTAAAAGCCTGTATACCAAGTCTGCCGGAACTTTTTTGTTTGCCACCCACAAGGTTGCATCCTGAAAGGTTATTGTATCGGTTGATACTCCTTTATAAGTGTCGGCCGGAATAACTACTTTGGTAAAATAGGGATATTTTTGCAGAAATCTAGTTTTTTCAGCTTCAGGATATAAATTTATCAACTTGATTTTGTTCTGGAGCGCGGTTTCTATAACCGCCGAATTGGGGAAACCGGAAAAAATCCAGAAGGCATCAAGTTGTTTATTTTTAAAGGCATCGGCCGCCTGCCGGTAGCCGAGAAAATTCCTCTTTATCTTGTCCCAGAGACCCAGTTCCGAAAAAAAAAGTTCGCAGTTGGCTGCGGCACCTGACCCGGCATTACCCGTGCCGACTCTTTTGCCGGCAAGCTGCAGAGTTTCTGTAATTCCCGAGTCAGCCCTTACAACTAACTGGGCCGGCGCACCGTATAAATAACATACAGCCAGCACATTCTTATATGTACGTGTATCCTTAGGTAACAAACCGTTTTCGGCCTGAAACAGATGGCCTGAGTATGCCACCGCAAAACTTGCTTTCCCTGAATTTGCAAGCCTGATGTTCTCAATCGAACCGCCGGAAGAACTGGCCAGCACGTTTATCCTGTTCTGCTTGGAAAGGGTGGAAACAGCACTTGCATAATACTGAAAAGTGCCGCCTGAAGGTCCACCAGAAAATCGATACATCATCGCATAAGCAGATCCGGTCAGGATCATAAAAATCATCACGGCGGTGCAGCAAATAAGAATAATCGGTATTTGTTTCGGTTTCATGGGGTATCTCCTACATTGCAGATTTAAAAAAATCCTCTTCTTCTGTGATTGAATCCGGCTTTTTTGTATATTCCGTGGGAACCGTTCCCTCTTTAAAGCATTCAAAAATAACCTTGTTAGATTCAGGAATCGGGAGAAGCCCGGTTTCGGCATCTATCTTGGAGAATACAACACCCTCCGGAACCTGAAATATTCTGACAGGTTTATCTGCAAGCACCTTTTTCATAAAAGCAAGCCAAATGGGACTGGCCGCCCTTGAACCTGTTTCCGATTCCCCAAGGGATCCGCCATCATCAAAGCCTACCCAGACACCTGTTGTATATCTTGGTGTATACCCCACAAACCAGGCATCAAAAAGATTATTTGTAGTCCCGGTTTTGCCTGCAACAGGTCTTTTCAGGGCTCGAACCCTGTGTCCGGTACCGTGTTGTACAGCACTTTCCAGGAGACTGGTCATTATATACGCCGTACTTTTATCGATTACCCTCTTTCTGTCAGGCAAATTCTCCTCAAGAACTTCACCGTTCCTGTCCAAAATTTTAGTAATAAAAACAGGCTTAACCAGATAACCCTGGTTGTTAAAAACGGAATATAAAGTAACTACTTCAAGAAGTGAAAGGCCTGAAGAACCAAGGGCTATGGACAGGTCCCGGCTTAGCTTTGATGTTACTCCGAGTTTATTTGCATATTCTATTGCATAGTCAATGCCGATACTCTGTAAAATTTTTATTGTCACAACATTACGCGAGTGTGCGAAAGCTTTGCGCAACAGGGTAGGGCCATAAAATTTATTTTTATAATTTCTAGGCTTCCATGTAAAGTCATGTTCAACATCCCTTAATACAATAGGAGAATCTATTATAACTGAAGCGGGAGTAAATCCTTTGTCTATTGCCGCTGCATAGATAACAGGTTTAAAGGCCGAACCCGGCTGCCGTCTCGACTGAACAGCTCTGTTGAACTGGCTCGTTTTAAAATCTTTTCCCCCCACCATTACCTTTACCAGTCCGGTTTCCGCTTCAATAGACAGCAATGCGGACTGGGCAGCAGGGGTCTGCTCAAGTGAAAGTTTATATAGATCGGAACCATCAATCTTCCCTGCAACCTTGACCAGTATCACGTCACCTGTTTTGAGAGCTTCCCCGGGATGATATATTCTTGCTTTAAAATAAGGGGTTTCGGGATCAGGTTTTCTGGCCCATTTCATATCTTCGATACTAATCGCGCCTAGCTTACTGCCTATACGAACAGTAGCCATTTTTTTTTTATCATCGACTTCTATTACCATTCCCTTTAAGATGTCGCCCTGCAGCAGAGGCCGGGCGCCCAGACTATCGGTGACCTCTTTCGAAAATGACTCTATCTCTCCAGGAGCTAAATTTTTTAGAGGTCCCCTATAACCCTGGCGTTTATCCAAAGCCATCAGTCCATTATTTATCGCTTCCCTGGCAATCTTCTGCATCTCTATGTCAACAGCAGTGTATATCTGCAATCCGCCATTATAAAGGGCATTCTCTCCGTATTTGTTGTCAATATAACACCTGATATATTCGGTATAATAAGGCACCTCCTCAATATACCAATTGCGCCGCGGTTTAATATCGAGCCTGGTATTAATTGCCTCTGTAGCTTGAATATTGGTTATATATCCCTCGGCAACCATACGGTTCAAAACATATATCTGACGTTGCTTTGCCCTTTTAGGAAATTTAAAAGGTGAATATCTGCTTGGAGCCTGGGGCAGGCCGGCCAGCAGTGCAGATTCCGCGAGATTTAATTCTTTTACGGATTTGCCGAAATAATTTTCAGAAGCTGCTTCCACTCCATACGCCCCATGCCCCAGATAGATCTGATTAAGATATAGAAACAGTATGTTTTCTTTGGTGAAGGCCTTGTTGATTTTGTAAGCCAGCAAGGCCTCTTTTGCTTTTCTTGTATAACTCCTTTCAGGCGTCAAAAGAAATGATTTTGCCACCTGCTGGGTTATGGTACTGCCTCCCTGCACTATAGTTCCGGCTTCTATATTTTTAAAAAAAGCTCTTACAATACTAAGAAAATCTATCCCTTTATGTACATAAAACCTGGCATCTTCAGCCGCAAGAAAAGCCTCTGTCAACATAGGGGGTATTTCGGAAAAAGGAATAATTATCCTTCGTTCATGATAGAATTCAGCTATTTTTCTATTGTCATCAGAATAGACTGTTGTAATCACCGGAGGTTGATAATCCGAAAGCCGCGAAATTTTCGGCAAATTTTCACTAAGGTATAAATATATTCCTGTGACGGCCATGCCTGTCGAACATATTATTAATATTACAAATAAAAAAAACCACAGAAAAATTTTTGACAAGATACCTTTTTTCTCTTTTTTCGCCCTTTTTTTCAATATCCTGGAGACGCTTTTATTTGTTGCCATACATTCAAATACCTTTTATATAAAAAAATGCTTTATGTATTGTAGCTGGATCGAATTTTATGAAGACCCAATCCGGTTTTATAAAAATATAAATCTCTCTTTCCTTTTTTGTCATGTCAGCCATGGTATTGGGGTAATAAACAAAATAAATTTCAAACGTTGGAAGGCTAACAAAGATTAAATATTAACGCAAGAAACTTGTCTAACCCTATTTTCTCATAAAAAACATCAAAGATAATGGTGAGATAATGTGGAATTAATGATTTGAAATTTTATAAGACTACTGCTACCGATTAAAAGTGAAAAAATCGTGTAACTTTCCCAAGGAGACTCCAATGAATTCCAGACTGAAAAAAATACTTACAGAATTTGCTCAAAACAAAAAACGTATAACAGTTTTAACCGGCGCGGGCATTTCCGCCGAAAGCGGCATCCCTACTTTCCGTGGGCCGGAAGGATACTGGAGCATAGGTTCAAAGGAATATCACCCTCAAGAGATGGCCACATACAATATGTTTATGCAAAAACCGGATGAGGTTTGGAAATGGTATCTTTACAGAATGAACATATGCAGAAAGGCCAAGCCGAATCCGGGGCATATTGCCCTGGTTGAAATGGAAAAACTTTTTCAGGACAGATTTACGATCATAACCCAAAATGTCGACAGCTTGCACCTAATGGCCGGCAACAGCCTTGCAAGAACATATCAAATACATGGCAACATCTTCTTCATGCGCTGCGTGCATGACTGCACTTCAAAAATTTATCCGCTCCCCAGAGATCTACCGGGCAAAGAAAAAGGAGAAAATATTACAGAAGAAGAACGGCAACTTCTCAAGTGTCCTGATTGCGGAAAAAACACCAGGCCCCATGTGCTCTGGTTTGATGAAGCCTATAATGAAAAACACTATCACTTCCACAGCTCCCTGGCGGCGGCCGCAGAAACGGAACTACTCCTGATAGTCGGCACTTCAGGCGCAACAAATCTTCCTAACCAAGTAGCCTGGGAAGCAAAAAATCATAATGCAATAATTATTGATATAAATATTGAAGAGAACCCGTTTACCAAGCTGGCGCTGTCAGTCGAGCGGGGATTTTTTATCAAACAAGCGAGCGGCACTGCTCTTCCGTCCATAATGGAAGTCTTCAGAAGCTGAAATTAAATCTATATCTTTACAATGCTTCGAATACTTCTTCCGCAGCTTTTATTGTTTTATCTATGTCTGCACTTTTATGAACTGCTGAAATAAAGATTGCTTCAAACTGTGAAGGCGCCAGGAATACTCCTTTTTTCAACATACCCTTATAATAAGCTGCAAACATATCAAGATCGCAGTTTTTTGCATCATTAAAGTTCTTTACATCCCTATCTGAAAAAAACAGACCCAACATGCCGCCCACCCACTTGACCTGGACTTGTACTTCTCTCTTTACAGCGGCCGTTTTGAGTCCTTCGACCAGACGTTCCGCTTTTTGATTTATCTTTTCATAAAAACCTGGTTTCTTCAACTCCAGCAGAGTTGCTATTCCGGCAGCCATGGCAAGAGGATTACCAGACAATGTTCCGGCCTGATATACCGGCCCCTGGGGAGCAATATGCTCCATAATCTTTTTGCGTCCACCATAAGCTCCAACCGGCAGGCCGCCCCCTATAATTTTACCTAGACAGGTTATATCCGGATTAATCCCATAAAGAGACTGGGCACCTCCGTAAGCAACCCTGAAACCGGACATTACTTCATCAAAAATCAGCAAGGCCCCATATTTTTCCGTCAAAGACCTTAATATCTCCAAAAAACCTTCCACTGGCGGAACAAGGCCCATGTTTCCCGCAACCGGCTCAACTATTACTGCGGCAATGCTGTCACCTCTATCATCCATGAACTGTTTAAAACAATCAATATCATTAAACGGAAGAGAATTAGTGTGTTGGGCAATCGATTCAGGGATGCCTGGACTTCCCGGAATCCCAAGAGTTGCAACGCCCGATCCTGCCTCGACTAAAAGGGTATCTGCATGGCCATGATAACAGCCGTCAAATTTAACAATCACATCCCGGCCTGTATATCCCCGTGCAAGCCTCACGGCGCTCATGGCTGCTTCCGTACCCGAGTTAACCAAGCGAACCATTTCTATGGACGGCACCGCATTAATTACTGTTTCAGCAAGCCTTGTTTCAAGATCTGAGGGGGCTCCGAAACTGGTACCGCGATTTAAAGCAGATCCAAGGGCCCTAATAACTGACGGATATCTATGTCCTAATATCATTGGTCCCCAGGAACCTATGTAATCTATAAACGAGTTTCCATCCACATCATAGATCATGCACCCTTCGGCATAATCTATAAAAACAGGTTCTTCACCGACAGATTTGCATGCCCGCACAGGACTGTTAACTCCGCCTGGTATGATACCAGTAGTTCTATTAAACAGGTTTTGTGATTTTTCTCGTTTCATGTTTAAATATAGACCCTCTCATAAAAAGTTATCGGATGATTTCAACTTCGCTATCGGTCAACACTTTCCTAAAACACCCATTCTATTACTTTTGAATTTTTAACGACAGATGCTATATGCCCGTTAAAAAAAAAATGTTCAACTATCCAGGTATTATCCATATAACCCACAACAAGTCGATTTTTATCCATAATTTTTATAACATTACATTTTAAAAGATCTTTGATGCCTGTTCCGTTTGCCTTTATTACAGCCTCTTTGGCGGTCCAGTATCTAAAAAAAAGTCGATCCGGTTCTTCATCAGAAAGAGACCATTCTTTTTGACTTGCCGTTTTCTTAAAAAGAGACTTGGAGCATGACTTGATTTTTTCTATATCGATTCCAATCCTTGCTGGTGAGACCACACCACCGACATATTCATCCTTGTGGGTGATAGACCAGCATTTTCCATCAAATGGCTTGGGTGCCCCCTGGTCATCTTTTACTAATTCGGTTAAAACAAATCCATTTTTACGCGCTGAAACTGCAAGAGCTTTTCTTGCGTGCCGGCTTAAGTATAATACCTTTTCCCTGCCGGAAAGGATCTGATCTTTTTCAGGCACAGGTAGTATGACGGGATAAATAATACCCATAGCGCAGATTGCCCCTAATCACTCTTTAGTAATTCCTTCTTCATTCTAACCGCGTCATCATAGACGCTCTTTTTTGAAACACCGAATTTTACTGCTATATCTTTTGAAAGTTGTGAAATGCTCTCATCGGATACTTTCAGTCTTCGCCTGATTTCGTCTGTGACAGTCTCCGGCGCAACTTTTTCTTTTTCCACGCAGCCGCTTACTATAAGCGTACACTCTCCCTTGACAACAGTACGCTTTTTAATACTGTTGAAAATATCAGAGATTGGCCCCCTGATAAACTCTTCATGTCTCTTTGTCATTTCACGGGCAAGAACTCCATATCTGTCGCCTAAGGTTTCTATTATTTCCCCTAAAAATCGTTCTATCCTCTTATTCGATTCATAAAATATCATGGTTCTTAATTCAGATGTAAACTTTCCTAACTGCCCCAAACGTTTTCCCTTCTTTTTGGAAAGGAAGCCGGCAAAGACAAAAGAATCGGTGGGGAGGCCTGAAACGGAAAGAGCTGTTACAGCAGCAGATACACCGGGAACCGGAATTATTTTTATACCCCCTGCAACAGCCTCTTTAATAAGGCGATATCCGGGATCAGAGACAGACGGGGTTCCGGCATTAGATACTAATGCGATCGATAATCCTGAATCTATTTTTTTAATCAGTCTTGCAGTACTCTCAGCTTCATTATATTCATGATAAGATGTCAGTCGATTATTAATCTTGTAAAAAGCAAGTAGGCGGCCCGTCTTTCTTGTATCTTCCGCGGCGATAAGATCGACTTCTTCAAGAACTTTTAGCGCTCTTAGTGTAATATCATCCCTGTTTCCTATGGGTGTAGAAACAATATACAGGCAACCCTGAACTTTGCTTTTTTCAGGATCATCTATAGGCAAGTTCAAAGGCATTTTTTATTATTTCTATTTCAGGGAGTTGTTTCGAAAAATTTATTGCCACTACATCAAATCTTGCTTTGGCATTGCTTAGCTTTCTTGTTTTAAGATAATAAAGAGCCGCCATAGATATTTTTTTCTGTTTCATGGATGTTACCGCGTACTTGGGATTTCCATAAAATGACGATCTTCTGGCTTTTACCTCCACAAAAACAAAAGTATCCCCGTCTTTTGCGATAATATCAATTTCTCCAATTTTTGTACGATAATTTTTTTTAAGAATTTTATATCCTAATCTTTTCGCAAGATACCCGGCAGCCATTGATTCACTTTTTTCACCAAATTTTTGATTATTATTAAGCATAATCCGGAAATCTATAGATATTCTTTAACCCCTTTAAAGGTGCGCCTGTGAATAAGACACGGACCGAACTTTTTTATCGCTTCCTTGTGGGCTCTGGTAGGATAACCCTTATGCCGTGAAAAGCCGAATTGAGGATATTTACTGTCATATTTTCTCATAAGCCTGTCACGCGTTACCTTGGCGATAATGGACGCGGCGGCAATGGAAATGCTGAGAGAATCACCTTTGGGAATTGTAGTTTGGGGAAGGTCGGATGGAATAGTGAATGTGCCGTCAATAAGCAGGCAGTCGGGTCTGATTTCAAGATTTTCAACCGCTTTAAACATTGACAGCAGAGTTGCCTGAAGTATGTTAACTCGATCAATTTTCGCGGAATCTACGATACCTGTTCCTGTTGCGAGAGCCTGCTTACAAATTTCATCATAAAGATAATCACGTTTTACAGGGGTTAATTTTTTTGAATCATTTATACCGGATACCGAAAAAGAATCAGAAAGTATTACTGCTGCGGAAACAACCGGACCAGCCAGGGGACCTCGGCCGGCTTCATCCAAGCCGGCAATTTTAAAAAAACCTTTATTGAAAGCTTCCCTTTCAAACTTCCACCAGTCCTGGCCAGCCAATTCTTTAATCAGCACTTTAATCGACAATATAGATACCCCGGCCTCCTAAAAGCGTCGCTCTTTTATTCTGGCGGCCTTACCTCTTAAGTTACGCAGATAATATATTTTTGCCCTGCGCACAAGACCTCTTGTTACAACTTCAATTTTATCGATGGTAGGGGCGTGCAGCAGAAAAATACGCTCAACGCCAACGCCGTATGAAACCTTACGTACCGTAAAAGTTGCGTTCGACTTGCCCTTGCGTTTGCTGATTACAACTCCTTCAAAAATCTGAATACGTTCCTTTTCACCCTCTCTTATCTTTGCATGCACCTTGACCGTGTCACCGGCACGAAAATCCGGTATGTCAAGTCTCATGCTTTCTTTATTAAGCTGATCTATGATTTGCATAATGTCTCCTGAATTATTATTTAAAAAACCTTTTATAGATTTTCAGATCCCAAACAGTCTGTCTAATATTATTGCTGCAGCAGACCTGACAGAAAGATGATTATAGTCTGTGCAGCCCTTAACCGGTTCAAGCAAATAATCGGCGGCGCTGATAAATTCTTCAGTGAGTCCCCACCCTGTTCCGAATAACAAAAGATATGTCCCGGAATTTTGAAGCATTGTACGAAAATTATCAATAACCAGTTTCGGTCCAAAATTTTTAGACGACGTAACAACTACTTTCGGAAAAAGCTCACACCGATCATATATATCTCCCACAACTTCATTCAAAGAAGACTTTATATTTACCAACTCAAGAGCTTTGCGCCTGAGGGGGTTATACTCGGCCCCGGCTCCTTCGGTCCAATGTGAGGTTATCTTCTTGACGAGCCGTTGCTGATCCATCAGGGGAGTTACAATATAGAATGCTTTAACACCGTAAGTTTTAGCCGCCCGTGACATATCATGAATATCAAGATTTGTTACAGCCGATGTAATTATATCGCCATTACGATTAACTACCGGATAATGCATCAGTGCCATGTAAAGATTGGCTGCGTATAATTTTCTCAATATCAAGACACCATTTTTTCAGAATATCTATCTCCCCGGAATCCAATCTTTTCTTTTCAAGCAGGTCCGGTCTTTTCAAAAAAGTTCTAATCAGAGATGATTCAAGCCTCCACTTATCAATAGCCCTATGGTTACCCGACAAAAGCACTTCAGGAACATCAATTTCCTCAAAACTTCTTGGCCTGGTATAGTGCGCATGCTCCAGCAAGGTGTCTGAAAATGAATCTTTTTCCGCTGATTCAGCTCCTCCCAACGTATCAGGAAGCAATCTGGTCACTGCATCCATGATGATCATAGCCGGAAGCTCACCTCCGGTCAGAACATAATCACCAATAGAGATTTCAAAATCTATTAAGGTGTCGCAAATACGCTCATCAACGCCTTCATAACGACCGCACACCAGGATAAGATCATTTAATGATGCCAGAGCATAGGCCAGATTCTGATCAAACCTTCGCCCCTGTGGTGTAAGGAGGATTGTTTGCGAAGCAGGATTTCTTATTTTTGCGGATCTTATTGCTGCGGCCATAGGTTCGGTTTTCATAAGCATTCCGCACCCGCCGCCGAAAGGCCTGTCATCAGTCGACTTATGCCTGTCCATGGCAAAATCCCTGATATTGACTGTATGAGCAGATATCCTCTTTTTTTCTATGGCCCTTCTTACTATTCCGTGGGACCAGAACAGATCAAACATTTCCGGAAAGATTGTAAGAACAGCAAAATTCATATACCGACAACCGTCACAGCCCTTCCGGGAGATCTACGATCATTTTCTTATGTTCTAAATTAATCTTTAATACCACCGACTCAAGTGCTGGAATCAGCAGCTCGCTCTTCTCAAGATTATCGGAATTCTTCACAACATAAACATCATTACTCCCTGTAGTCATTATTGATTCGACTATTCCAAGAAACTCCCCTTTTAATGTAAAAACTGAAAGCCCAATAATATCAAACCAATAATATTCATTTTCATCAATCTCAGGGAGCTTAAATTTTTCCGTAAAAACCTTTGCCCCTGTCAGGGGCAAAGCAAGAGCCCGACTATAAATCCCATTAAGTGATAAAAGGATAATGTTTTTGTGAGGCTTAACCGATTCTATTACAAAATTCTTTTCAAATCCTTCAGAATCAATAAGCAGAATTGAACTCCCTGCTTTAAATGTAGAAATGGATTCTGCATATGAGTAGACCTTGACGTTCCCTCTTACACCATGAACGCCAACAATCTTGCCGATTAAAAGAAAACCCTCTTTCCCCACCAAATTATTCCATGATCTCAAGCACCGTTCGTTTTCTCACCTTGGCAGAAGCAGCGCTTAAAATAGTCCGCATGGCTCTTGCAGTCCGCCCTTGCTTCCCGATAACCTTGCCCAGATCTTCCTTGGCAACTTTAAGTTCCAAAACTGAAGTCTGGTTCCCCTCTACCTCCGAGACCTCTACCTGATCAGGATTATCAACAAGTGCCTGAGCAATATATTTTACCAGCTCTTTCATAGATCCATCTCCTTTGTTAGGCTGTTCAAGAATGAAGGGTTGAACTTTTGCCGATTATGTAATTATCACACATCCGCAGCAAAAAAATCTTGTTTCTTTAAAAGGCTTCTTACTGTATCTGTAGGAATAGCACCGTTATCCATCCAGTATCTGACTCTGTCGGCTTGAAGAATAACTGCACCTGGGTCTTGTAATGGATTATATGTCCCTACCGATTCCAAAAATTTACCATCTCTTGGAGATTCGGAATCTGCAACAACTATTCGATAAAAAGGCCTTTTCTTTGCGCCATATCTTGCCAATCTAATTTTTACTGACATTAATTCTCCTTAGGGAACTGGAAAAAAATAATATACCTATATCGTGCAGAACTTTTGTTCGTCTTCAAGGCGCGATAGAAGGTGCATAGTGAGCTATGTGCCTGTTATCACAACATAGAAGACGGGCAAAAGGGCAAGCAGGATGGGTATATTATTTCTTGGAAGTTCCCTTAAACCTGCAGCATACCCCTGCCTAATCCATGCATGCCGCCCTGATTAAATTTTTTAAGCATCTTCATCATCTGAGCATAATTTTTAAGCAGCTTATTTACATTCTGTACACTCGTACCACTTCCTTTTGCAATCCTTTTTCTGCGGCTGCCATTAATAATAGTATGTTTTTGCCGCTCCATGGGTGTCATGGAACTGATAATGGCTTCAATCCTGGCCAGCTCCTTTTCATCCACTTTAAGATTTTTCAGATGCTTGCTCTTACCTATCCCCGGTATCATCTTTATAAGATCATCAAGCG
This sequence comes from Desulfosarcina sp. BuS5, assembly GCF_028752835.1. Taxonomy (NCBI): domain Bacteria; kingdom Pseudomonadati; phylum Thermodesulfobacteriota; class Desulfobacteria; order Desulfobacterales; family Desulfosarcinaceae; genus Desulfosarcina; species Desulfosarcina sp. BuS5. The sequence goes on along the minus strand of NZ_CP087952.1, from coordinate 3,214,720 downwards.
CGCCCATCTTGCGGACCTGAACCATTTGGTCACGAAAATCATCTAATGTAAAACTGCTCTTTCTTAGTTTTTTTTCAAGTTCAGCGGCTTTTTTTGCATCTACTGTCGATTGTGCTTTTTCAATAAAGGTAAGGATATCTCCCATTCCAAGAATTCTCGAAGACATCCTGTCGGGATGAAAAGGCTCAATATCACCTAACTTTTCCCCGACGCCAATGAATTTGATCGGCTTGCCTGTTACCGCCTTAATGGAAAGAGCAGCTCCGCCTCGGGCATCGCCATCCATTTTAGTCAAAATAATACCGCCGATATCAAGCGCCTTATCAAATGATTCGGCAATATTGACAGCATCCTGACCTGTCATTGCATCTGCCACAAGCAGAATATCCGTAGGACAAACCCCCTCTTTTATTTGAGAAAGTTCACCCATCAACTTCTCATCAATATGCAGCCGTCCTGCTGTATCAAGAATAAGGGTATCATATCCCTCCTGCAGGGCAGAGGCTCTAGCATCCATACAAATCTGCACAGGATCCATATCCGCACTTGAAGGAAAAACAGGGACAGAGAGCTGTTTTCCAAGCTTTTTCAGCTGATCAATTGCAGCCGGCCTGTAAACATCAGCAGGCACCAGATAAGGTTTTTTTTCTTCTTTCCTTAATAAAACAGAAAGCTTGCCTGCGGTAGTTGTTTTGCCCGATCCTTGAAGCCCGACAAGCATAATTGAAACAGGTTTTTGTCCGGCAAGATTCAAGCCCACGCAGGTGGCCCCCATAAGTTCCGTAAGCTCATCACTAACTATTTTTATAATCTGCTGGCCAGGTGTAAGACTTGATAACACCTCCTGACCAAGGGAACGCTCTTTTATAGCCGAAATGAACTTCTTTGCAACCCTGTAATGAACATCAGCTTCCAGTAATGCCATCCTGACTTCTTTAAGACCGACTTCAATATTTTTCTCAGTTAATTTACCATGCCCTTTTAGCTTTTTAAATACTGAGTTTAGCCTGTCACTTAAATTATCAAACATAAACGGATCCGAATCAAAGATGGATTAATACACATAAAATAAATAAAATTAATATTAAAAGCAAAAAGTGTCAAGCTAAATCATAGCTGTTTTCCCATAAGCATTCCCTATATATAAAAAATAATTCTTGAAATATTGACTTTTCATCATAAAGCCTTCAAAAAGTCAATCTAATTAAAAAATCTCTAAAACTCCGATATAAGGATTTAAGCAAAGATAATAATATAAAATACTAATTATATCAATATGTTAATTAAGTAAACTTGATAGCCACACAGTCATACAAACACCTCTATTTATGCAATTACGCGCCTGTACGCGCTTTAAAACCCCTCGTAACGTAGGCGTTGAAGGCTACCTCTTTATTTAAAAATCCTTATATCGGAGTTTTAGAAAAATCTACATTTAGGGCTTAAGAGATTCATTTCTAACTTGACATACATGGTGTTTTTATACCATATTAAATAAATTAAACGTATAGTTTTTACACACAATATAGATTTTCAGATAATTAATTTCAAACGAAAACTCTTGCAAAAAAGGCCCGAAATTTCAACCGAACACTTATATTTTTTTTAAAAGGAGCAATTAAATGAGTGTAGAGATAGTATCCCCAATGCCAGGAACCATAATAGAAGTTTTGGTAAAAACCGGAGACAAAGTAAATGCTGATGATGAGTTGATAATACTTGAATCCATGAAGATGGAAAATCCGATCTGTGCTTCGTCAGACGGCACAGTTACCGAGGTCAAAGTAGAAGAACAGGATAAGGTGCAAGTTAATCAGGTACTGGCGATAATAGATTAATACTTTAACCTAAAACAAAAAGGGGTCGGCTCGATGTTTGACTGTCAGTGGTCGAACATGGATTTGACCCCTTTTTCATTTATAATCCTGTTGAGGATAGATTGACGTTTTTCGAGCTCCGCGTGGCTTTTAAAATCTATGGTTAATTTATAGATCTTTCCTTCAAAATTTTTAGGGGGAACAAGTTTTATACCATTTCCGAGTCTTAATACTTTGATAAGCTTTTTAAAATTTTTCTCATAATCTGTTATGACGGGAAACCGTCTCTGCTTTAAGTAAGATCTTATTTCTGCGGTTTTTTTTGCCCGATCCGGGTCTTTACTGTTAATTATTTTATTTAACCCGTTCTCCTGCAGCACTTCCAAAATTGAGCTATCATCACGCAAAGCAATTTCTTTAGTTAAACTAATTATCTCCTTCTGTTTATTCAGGCTTGTTTTAAGTTCATCAAAAAGATCGGCAAAAGCTACTCCGGCATGGTTATCCAAAGCCCCAAGTTCGAGAGCTATTGTAAGGGAAAGGGTCTTATTGAGTACATATTCCTGTAAAGAAGAAGATAGATTATAAAGGTCTTTAAGTTTTTTAATAATAGACTGATTTCCCGGCAGACACAGTCCGGATGCAATCTTTGCCGCTGCAGTATCATCTTCAATATATTTACCGAGCAGATGAACCGCCCGTGCTTGCTCTATCAAATCCAAGGGCCTTTGGAGAGCGTTCTCAGCAACAGCAATTTTAATCGATGTTAAATCAGTTACTTCCGAAGATAAAACACGCGCCTTGATATGAACAAGCCCGAGCAATTTACATGCTTTTATCCGCCTGAAACCGCTAACAACTATTAATTTTACACCTTTTTCTTTAAGTATGGGGAGGGTAATCAACCCTATTTCCTGAATAGATGCAGCCAGGGGATCAATTTCAGTTCTGGTTGTAATACAGAAAGTCTTATCTTCTGAATCAATACACGCAAGCTCTATGTTTTTTTCTTTAAAGTGCATAGATGAGTATTTAACGCCCATTCACGGTTATCAGTTCCCGGTTTACCGTTTTTTTTCTGTTTCAACCAGCCGTGACCGCTATTTATTCTGTCAACTGCTTTAACGCCTCCATATATTTGCTGCGCGTATTCTGAATAACTTTGCCGGGCAGGTTTGGAGCAGGCGGTGTTTTATTCCAATTGATTGAAATCAGATAATCCCTGATGTATTGTTTATCATAACTATCCTGCGGGCCTCCGGGATGGTAAGATCCCTTGGGCCAAAATCTGGATGAATCGGGGGTAAGCACTTCATCTATTAAAATAACCTCATTATCATAAAGGCCGAATTCAAACTTGGTATCGGCAATAATAATTCCTTTCTCATCAGCAAGCTCAACTCCCTTTTTATATATTGCAATACTGAGTTCTTTGACTCTTGCTGCAAGATTTGGCCCAACCATCTTGGCTGCTGATTCATAATCTATATTAATGTCATGCGCCCCTTGCTCCTCTTTTGTAGAAGGAGTAAAAATAATTTCCGGGAGTTTATCCGACTCTTTAAGCCCTTTAGGCAGCTCTATACCGCAAATACTTCCGGATACCTGATATGACTTCCACCCTGAGCCTGAAATATATCCCCTTACAACGCATTCGATAGGAAGGGGTTTCGCTTTTTTAACAAGCATGCTTCTTCCGTCCAGGAAATCAGCATACGGTTTACATATATCAGGATAATCTTTTATGTTACTTGAAATAAGATGATTTTGTACAATCGGCTCCATAACTTCAAACCAGAACAGGGAGATTGCTGTAAGAATTTTTCCTTTTTCAGGAACAGGATCCGGCATTATAACATCAAACGCAGAGATTCGATCGGTTGCTACTATCAAAAGTCTGTCTCCAAGGTCATAGATATCTCTTACCTTCCCCCTTTTCGCCAGTTCCAGCTCAGTAAAATCAGTCTCAAATAAAGATTGTCCCATTACACCTTATCCCTTTCCCTCGTGCCTGTTAAAATAATCGATAAATAACTTTAAAATCTGAAAAGCTGTTTCATCAACATCATAAAACTCAATTCCGGTTTTATATTTTCCATTCTCGCAATCGGCTGAATAAATAACATTACCCTTGATATCAACCACATCGTCTTCCAGGCCTATTGCCAGCAATATTGCCTGCTTTAAATCAACAGGAATATGGGTTTCCAAAAGAATTCCCGATTCTGAAACATTCAATGTTCTGCCAATGCTCTGCTTTACAATTTTATCATTTTCATCAAGTGCAAAATATGTCAGATTGATTGAGTCTATTCTTATATGTCTTCTGTTGTCTTTAGTCATCATATTCCCACTTTTTCATTCTTATTAATTAAACAGCTCTTGTTCTTATCACAGGCCAATCTTGTGGTAACGGCAATACAATTTCCCGTATGTTCAATAATTTTTTTAAAAATTAATGGAGTACCATTATATTCTTTTTGCAACTTACCTGGATCAATCGGCATAACCTCAATATCTTTTGATCCGAAAACAGAAGCTGCACCAGGCTCATGCCCTATCGAATGGAACGGAATATTACCAACAAAATCTCCCTCGCTTAGATTGGCAAGCTTAACATAACCTCCCGGTGTATTGCGAGCAACAAAGGCTTGGCCGTATGTTATCGTGAAAAGCCTTGCATCTCTCCCACCCTGCACGAAGAATGGGTCTTTGCCTTTGATGAAATCATAAAAATCCTTATTAGGCATTCCAGGCCCGATATACAAATTGGTAACCTGATCCAGTCTGTTTTCAAGGCTCGTTACAATATTCCTGAACTCATTAGACATGCAGGAGTATTCATTGGACAAACGTTGTAAATCGAGTACGCCCAGTTGAACATTACCAACAGCAACAACAGTAGCATTACGTATATCCCTTCGCACTAACAATGAAGTTAACCTGCCGATAAAACCACCCTTGCCGATCTTTAAAATTACCTCCGGGCCTTGTTTTGTTTTTCTAATTATATCCACTACACCGCTCAATATAACCCACATCCAGTTACCGAATTTATTCTCTTCAACAATTCTATCACCATCAAGAAATTCTTCTTCGTCCACCACATACATATAATCGATAAGCGGACCCTTAATCAAAGGTTTGCCAGGCTGGCTATCGGGAATAAATTTCTTGACATCAGAAACAGGGCCAAGTCTTATAATTTTTCCATCATCCAGCATCCTCAATCCGTCCAGGATCATTTTCATCCTGCTCTGGTTGATCTTCTTCTCAATATCTAAATCCATAAGGGTAAATTCAAATATACCTTCAGTCCATCCAAACAGCGAATAAACAGCTTCGGCCCCTGTGTTTGAACCGTTTGAGGCATCTACAAGATCACCATTTTTAAAGTATATGAAACCGGGCTTTTTAGCATATCTGCTGGTAATGCGCAGAATACCATTACTTGCATTTGTACCAAGAACCTGTATCAATTCAGCAAGATTTAAAAACTGAAGTTCGCCGGAAAAAACAATGCTGTTTTTCATACCTGTTATTTATTCAGCCCACTTTAATTGTTTCTGTAAAAATTCCAGTGTTAATTTCATGCATCCCTGTAAAGTTTCTCCAACACCATCACCAGTGATTGCACTTGCGGAAAAGGAAGGCACCTTAAGCTGCCTGTTCAGATCCCTTTCCATCATTTCCAGAGACATCAATGGAAGCCCTTCTTCAGCAAGATCTCTTTTATTATACTGCATAACAAGAGGTATTTTTAAAATATTTATACCATATTCCTTTAAATTCTTCTGCAGATCCTGCAATGAGAGCATATTTTTTTCACGCCTGACCTTAAACGAATCAGCGACAAATATTATGCCGTCAACACCTCGTAAAACCAGCTTTCTGGTTGAAGAATAGCGTACCTGACCAGGGACGGTATATAATTGCGCTCTAATTTCACAACCCCTAATTTTACCAAGGCCCATGGGAAGAAAATCGAAAAAAAGGGTACGATCACCCTCTGTATTAATGGAAACCATTTCGCCGGTTATCTGTTTCTGATAAGTCCTGAAAATTGATTCAAGATTTGTTGTCTTTCCACACCTACCAGGGCCGTAATATACAATTTTACACTCTATTTCTCGTTTCTTCAAATTAAAAATAGCCATATTTTCCAGCTCCAAGGCAATAAGAGGATTTTTTTAACAAACTCATAAAAATATTTTGCAAGCTACTTCAAGCAAAAATGCAACATTTATCTTATAACAGTTACTATTTTACATACTTAAAATTTTTATATCCAGACAATAATCTCCTCTCTTTGGCCCTGATTTTATCTCTGTCTTGGATGAAACAAGACCGGAACCGTTAAACATTGCTATAGGAGAGTAATATTGAACATCTTCAAGCTTATGGTCTATGGAAAGGCTGTCGACCCATTCCTTCTCCTTGCTTGAAATTATCAAACTAATCATATTGCCGGATTGAAAGCTGACATCATATTCTACAATTGATCCCTTTCGAGGCCCGGAATCAAAAATAATCCCGATTGAACTGATATCCAGCACATTAGCAGGATCATCCTTCTCCTGAAGTTGGTTAGACCCCTTATCCTCACCGCGTATTTCAGGAAGAGTGATATTCACCTCCTTTTTATCAATCATATCCTGCAGGAATAACCGTATCTTTTTTAACTCTGCGGAATTAAAAGAATCACTGGTCAGCCATTTTTGGAATTGAGCCACAGCAGCATCCAGTGAAGATAAAGCTACATGGCATCTAAGAATATTCTTTGCAGCCACTACCCGGACAGTATCATGTCTTAACAATTCGAAAAAATCTTTTAATGCCCGTTCAAACTGACCGAATTTCGCCAACGCTATAGCTCCCTCAAGCTTTGCAGCCTCTTCATGTTCCTCACTTGAAAAAGAGAATAATTGTTTTATAAGATTCTGCGCCTTTATAGATATTTCATGGTTTGCTCCGGTTCCGTCTAATGACTTAATCTTCTGTCCCAATGCTGAAATTTTTTGTAAAATTACACTTAACAGATTATCGCTGTTTTCAAGTTGTTTACTTTTTTGAAATAATCCTGCTGCATCTTCATACTTTCCCTTAGCTTCAACATACAACCCCTGAGAACTATAAATATCCGCTTCCTGTATTAGTCCCTTAATCTGTTTTGCAATATTCATATTTGATACCACCAATTGTTAGTATTAGCACAAGCATCGGTAATTAATACCTTTTAAATTAAATAGCTAGCCCGGAAAATTAATATAAAATTTAATTTATAGCTTTTTTTTATCAATTTTGTCAATCTTTGAAAGGTACTGACGCGATAGACGTTAAAATTTTGGATCTGGTTAAACCGAAATTTTCGAACAAAAGATATGCAAATATCATACCTGATGACACCTCAAAATAGCATGGTTAATTTTTTTCAATAAGGACCAGTAATTGTTCGCCAGGTGCAAACACGCAAATCTGCTCCTAAGGATATTCCAATACATTTGATCATGGGATAAAATGTTGCGGCATGCTTTTTGTCTTGACAATGAAAAGATCCTTGGAATATATATAAAAGTTAATATTATAATAATAACATTAAGAAAGGAGAACGTTGTGGACAAAAAAGTGACCGTTGTGGGAGCCGGTAATGTTGGAGGCATGGCTGCGCAGCACTTGGCTATGAAAGGGATATGTGATGTAGTCTTGGTAGATATTCTCGATGGTATTCCCCAGGGAAAGGCTTTAGACTTGGCAGAAGCATCGCCGATAGAAAAATATGACGTTAATTTAACAGGTTCCAACGATTATGAACCATCTGAAGGATCAGATATAGTTATAATTACAGCAGGCGTGCCACGCAAACCAAACATGAGCCGTGATGATTTATTGGGAATAAATGCCAAGATCATGAAAGATATAACAGGAAAAGTGGCGAAACTTTCACCCGAAGCAATAATTCTCGTTCTCAGCAATCCCCTTGATGCCATGTGCCATGTTGCTTTTGATACAACCGGATTCCCGAAAAACAGGGTTATAGGGATGGCCGGTGTTTTGGATTCCGCAAGATTCAGGACATTTATATCCTGGGAGCTTGGTGTCTCGGTGGAAAGTACACAAGCGCTGGTTTTAGGCGGACATGGCGATACCATGGTTCCCCTGCCGCGATACACTACTGTCGCAGGCATACCGATCACAGAACTGCTTCCGGAGGACCGTATTGAAGCTCTGATAGAAAGAACAAGAAATGGTGGAGCGGAAATTGTAGGTCTTTTTAAGACCGGAAGCGCATTTTATGCTCCTTCATCGGCTGTGCTCGAAATGGCTGAATCGATTCTTCTGGACAAGAAAAAAATCCTGCCATGCGCTGCTTATCTTGAAGGTGAGTATGGCAAGAATGGTCTTTTTATAGGGGTTCCGGTAAAACTTGGAGCAAACGGCATTGAGGAGATCATCGAGCTTAATCTGGCAGACAAGGAAATGGCGGAACTGGACAAATCAGCCGATGCCGTCACAGAACTGGTTGAAGCATTAAAAAAACTGGTATAATCAATCCTGAATTAATCTTTTTTTAACCTCTTTTGCAACACTTTTACTCATTCCGGGCAGCGCGCTTATCTCGTCAAGTGCGGCTGTCCGGATTTTTTCAATACCCTTAAAATGAGTTAAAAGAATTCTTTTCCTCTTTTCGCCAACTCCCGGAATATCATCAAGCTCCGAATGAATAAATGACTTGCTGCGCCGCCGGCGATGAAATGATATGGCAAAACGGTGGGCCTCATCTCTTATTCTTTGCAGGAATAGAAGTGTATCTCCTCTTTTTCCCATGTTAACAGGATTAATTCGTCCGTACTTATATATCTTGTCTTTGGTTTCCCCTTTTTTGTCATCTCTTTTTGCTATTCCGATTATTTCAAATTTTCCAGAAAGGTTCAGCTCTTTAATAACTGATACCGCAATATTCAGTTGGCCCTTGCCTCCGTCAATAACAAGAAGATCAGGATAAGCTTCTGTTTTTCCGGCATTCCCGTAGCGCCTGATTAAGGTTTCCAACATACAGGCATAATCATCCTGAGCATGGGCGGTTTTTATTTTGAATTTTTTGTATGAGGACTTATCGGGCTGACCGTTTTTAAAGACCACCATTGCAGAAACCGCATCTTTACCTGAAATATGAGAATTATCAAAACATTCTATCCAAAACGGGATCCTGTCTATTTTCAGCTCATATTTCAGCCTTGCAAGCATATCTTCTCTAACCGCATCAGAAGCTGCTATCTCCCTTAACCTGTTCCCTGCATTCTTTACCGCCATATTAACAAGCTGCAATTTTTCACCCCTTTGAGGCCTGAGTACCCGGACTTTTTTACCTTTGATTCTGCCTAAGAAATCTTCCAGCAAAGATAAATTATCCGACATCGAAGAGACCAGTATCTCTTTTGGAATATAAGGGGTATTCTCGTAATTCTGCCTGATAAAATCCTCTATAATTTCCGCATCAATTGAAAAAGTTTCACCAAAACCAAAATGCCGGCTGCCAAGCAGAAATCCTCCACGCACGGTCAGCAATGTAATCATGGCATTCCCATGCATTCGTGCCACTGCCAGCACATCCCTGTCCTTCAAATCGGTTGTCACGGCAACCTGCTTTTCAAGGGTTTTTTCAAGAGCAAACATCTTGTCCCTCAACTGGGCAGCCCTTTCAAAATCCTTATGTTCAGCCGCAGACTTCATCCGGTTCTTTATATCCTGAAGCAGCTCAGTAGTTCTGCCCTTTAAAAACATAATAACTTCATTGACTATTTCATCATACTCAGACTTGGCTACATCGAGACAGCAGGGCGCCAGGCACGCTCCGATCTGGTGGTTAAGACATGGGCGGGACCGGCTTTTAAATGACCCGCCTTTGCATTTTCTCAGCTTGAATGTTTTATTGATAACCTTGAGAGTCTGCCGCACAGCAAGAGCCGAAGAAAAGGGCCCAAAATATTTTGCGCCGTCTTTGGTAATTTTTCGGACTATAGCAAGATTAGGATAATCGCTGTTAAGGTCGATGCGCAGGGACGGATACCTTTTCCCGTCCTTTAAAATAACATTATACTTGGGCTTATATTTCTTTATCAGGTTAGATTCGAGAATCAGGGCTTCTTTTTCAGTTGCGGTGATAATGGTATCAAATCCGGCAATCTTTTTTACAAGAACACCGGTTTTCATGTCAGTATGCACCGGTTTGGAAAAGTATGAATAGAGGCGTTTTTTTAAATTTGCAGCCTTACCCACATAGATAATCTTTCCGGCATCATCCTTCATCAAGTATACACCAGGTTCGGAGGAAGTCATTAACAGCTTGTCGTGTAGATTTTTTGACATTAATTGATTCAGTTAATTTTAATTAAAAATGATAAAAAACAGGTTAAAATAAGGCAATAGTTTTTTTTCAAGCCTTTTTTCAGTAATTGCTGTAAAGGCAACTCAACCTTAGAGTAACAATTTACTGTTCAGATTGCAAAGCTATTGAGGTTTCCCTTAGACCAGTTGCCTGTTGTGTCATACTTGAATCGTGTTTTCATGGATATCCTCTCATAATACAGCAAAAATTTTGCAATCTGAATACTATTTTTTTAGAGGTTATCATAAAAAATAAAGGTTAGAGAAAAATTAGCAATTGATTTAATTTTTGTTTGTTTTTCTCACTACCTTGTTCATTTTGGATTTTAGTCATGAAATCAGCACTGTTACACTTAGTCCAAAAGGCGTATTATAATACTCCGACGACCGATTTGGAGAAGGGGATCAGCAGAGCATCTGTGAAGCATATCATTTGTACAGGAAAAATGATTGAAAATTATCCTGATAACAAACCTTTCCCAAGTGGATTATTCTACGGAATATGGCAAAATCAGCCATTGCATGCAGTTATTGTCTATGATCTTACCGAGCAAAAAATATTCTTAATCACAGCTTATTGGCCGGATGAAGAACACTTTGAAACAGACTTAAAAACCAGGAGGAGGTAATGAGTTCAACCAAAAATATTTGTCCACTTTGTGGAGGGCTTAAAAAACAGGGAACCGCAACATTTACGGTAGATATGGAAGATACTCTGATGGTGATCAGAAAGGTACCAGCAACACTTTGTTCGTTATGTGGGAACGAATGGCTTTCTGACGAAGTAGCTGCAAACGTTGAAAGTATAATGGAAGAAACTAAGAATATACATCGTCAAGTGGAAGTGACCAAATATCGCAAAGTGACATGAAATAGCCGAACAAAAAAAAGCCTTTGAAGGCTGCGAACGTGTAATATTTCATATTGATGAGGCAATAAGCTGGGAGTCTGTTCGTAATCTTCAACGGATGTCTTCTCTTATTTTAATCATTAAAAATATATGCACTCAGGGCCAGGCACAACATGAAATAATAGCTAAGGCGGGCTAAACGCCCGCAACCCAACTCATTGTATTTACTATATATCTGTCACCACATACAAAATTTGTAGCTAATTTTTCATTAATAATTTTCTTGTTTTTTATGACAGAAGTTCAGGAGTAAGGTACTAATATTCAAGAAATTGAAAATATTCTTGAAGAAGTTCTTCTTGAATATCACAATTAGCTGTATTTACAATCAAATCAGCTCACAGGTCAAATCGATGGATGTTTCCCAAATCGAAGTTTTTGAGCCATTAGCTTTTAAAATCAAATAGATAGTTCCTTGAGACAATAGCTAACGGCTAAATGCTAACAGCTTTTCAAAAATTTTCGTTGCTTGAATAATGTTTAACTATCCGAAATAGTATCTGTTTTTAGTTTTCGCTCAGGCATTACTTAAAATTTTTTTAAAACCTATGGCCGAAAATATGATTATCCCCGGAAATTACAATTCATGAAGGCTATTTTTTCAGGTCGTATTTTTTAATCAAAGCATATAAGAGTGATCGTGAAATTCCTATCTGCCTTGCGGTTCCGGATTTATTCCAGTTATTGGAAATAAGCGCCCTTTCTATTATTTTTTTTTCGATCCCGTCTTTTGATTCTTTAAGGACATTAACTTTATTATTGCCCGCTGATTCTATCTCATCCAATTCCAGGCCGCTTGTCAAGTAATCAGGCAGATCAGCAATTTTGATCTCTTTCTTGTCGCTTACTTGAACTGATCTTTCCAGGACATTTTGTAATTCCCGCACATTTCCGGGCCAGGACCATTGCGAAAGAATTTTCAGCACAGATGGAGTGAGTCGTCTGAGATTAAAACCATATTCATCATATAATCCTTCCAGAAAATATTTTGTAAGGATTTTGATATCATCAATTCTTTCACGCAAAGGTGTAATATCAAGATTAAAAACATTCAGGCGGTAATAAAGATCGCTTCTGAACAATCCTTCTTTAACCATTTGAGTTAAAGATTTGTTCGTAGCAGATATAATCCGAAAATCAAGATTGATAATTTTGTTGCCGCCTATTCTTTCTATTTCGCGATTCTGTAAAACAGATAGTAATTTTGGCTGCATAGCCAGACTCAATGATGAAATTTCATCCAGAAAGATAGTTCCATGATGTGCCAATTCGAATTTTCCTATCCTTGGGCCCTTCCCGGCGCCTGTAAAAGCTCCGGGTTCGTATCCAAACAGCTCACTTTCCAGGAGATCAGGCGGAATAGCGCCACAGTTGACTCTGATAAACGGATGATCTTTCCTGGGGCTGGCCAGATGGATCGCATGGGCAAAAAGTTCTTTGCCGGTTCCGGTTTCACCTGTAATCAGTACGGATGACTTACCTTGCGCATAATTTTCAGCAAGTTTTTTGCTCATTAATATTTTATTATTATTCCCTATAATATTTTTAAAGGTGTATTTAGCAGACCTTAATTTGCTTAGTTCCGGATTATAGGGTGTCAGCCGATTTTTCAACAAATCGTATTTGGATATGAGCGCTTCAAGTTCCCTGGCATCATTGAAAACCGTAATTGAAATTGCGCCTATTATTTCATTATTTATCTTGAGCGGAATACGATGAATCATTGCCTGACATCCGTTTGCAGTCTTATAAGGAAGACCGATGCTGGGAATACCTTTTTTTAATACTTGCTTCAATTCTTTATAATAAGGCATGATTGAAGAATGTTTTTTGATAACATCGAAATTTTTCATCCCCGAAATATCTTCATTAACCCTGTTTCTGCATATAATCGAACCGTTTTTATCAAAAATTGTTATTCCCAGATAAGGATTGCTTATTAAGGCATCCATAATAACAGCCTTTTCATCATTTTCCATGTTATGATTACTCCTTCTGAAAATTGATATAGCAAATTTATTATAAAATGTATATAGGTTTTACATGTAAAAAAATAATACATATATATCAACTATTATTTCAAAGTGTTATTGATATGTCATGCATGGGTGTAGCCAATTCTTACGTTAACTAAAAAAAACAGGCTTAAAGGCTGTTAGATAAAATATCTGTAAATACAATACGTTATTCCATTGCAAATTACTATACAAAAATGGTATACAATTTGCTACATATTTATTCAGATGTTGCCGGATGCTCCGCTTAGGAGCACGGAAAAAAATAAATACTAAAAGGAGAATCTGTTAAATGGATCAATTACAGGAAATCAGTGAAAAAAAAGAAAAATGGTATGAAGCCAATGTTACGAATTCGAGATTCAAACCAAGGGATGTCAAAAGTTCATGGGGAGAAGAGCTTGATGTTGTTTACACGCCGGATAATCTGGCCGGAATAGATTATCTCAATGACATTGGTCTTCCAGGTGAATTTCCTTTTGTCAGAGGCGTTCAGCCAACCATGTACCGTGGGCGTTTATGGACCATGAGGCAATACGCGGGAATCGGCAATCCGGAAGAAACAAACGTTCTATACAAGGAACTGCTGTCAAAAGGACAAACCGGTCTCAGCGTTGCTTTTGATTTGCCAAGTCAGATCGGTTATGATTCGGATGACCCAACGGTGGAAGAGGAAGTGGGACGTGTGGGGGTAGCGGTTGATTCGCTGAAAGATATTGAAATAATTTTTGAAGGAATTCCTTTAGATAAAATTACGACTTCGTTCACAGTCAATCCGACCTCTGCCGTTATTCTGGCCATGTACGTTGCCCTGGCTCAAAAAAGAAACATCAGTCTTGATAAAATAGGGGGAACCCTGCAAAATGATATTTTAAAAGAATATCTTGCAAGAGGGACCTATATCTATCCTCCGACTCCTTCCATGAGACTTATCGGTGATATTATTGAATATTGCCGTACTGAAGTCCCCAAAATGAACACTATCAGCATATGTGGTTATCATATGCGTGAAGCCGGATGCAGCATGGTTCAGGAAGTGGCCTACTGTTTATCGGATGCAATTGCTTATGTGGAAGAGGTCTTAAAAAGAGGTATTGATGTTGATGAATTTGCTCCGCGCCTGAGCTTTCTGATGTGCAGCGGCATGAGAATGTTTGAAGAAGTTGCCAAATTTCGGGCCATGAGAAAGCTTTGGGCCAAAATAATGAAAAACAGGTTTAATGCCAAAAACCCCAAATCAATGAAACTGCGGATGTTTACAGGGTGTTCGGCTTCTTCTTTTACAGATAAAGAACCATTGAATAATATAGCCAGGGGAGCTATTATGAGTCTTGTGGCGTCTCTTTCCGGATGTCAGGCAATTCATTGTACTGCTTATGATGAAGCTTATGCCATTCCGACCGAGCAGTCCCAGCGAATTGCCCTCAGAACCCAGCAGATCATCGGTTATGAAACAGATATTGCTGCTGTGGCTGATCCCATGGGAGGTTCTTATTTTCTTGAAGCCATGACAGATAAAATTGAAAAAGAAGTCGAAAAAGAGATGGCCAAGATCGAAGAATACGGTGGTATGGTAAAAGGTATCAGCGACGGATCCATTCCAAGAGATATAGCGCGCCAGTCCTACGAAGAAGCCAAAAAGATTGAATCAGGTGAAAGTGTACTGGTTGGTGTGAATAAATTTGTCTCTGACGAAGACGAAGCCGATATAGACATTACACTGGCGGATACGACTATTAGAGATCGTCAAGTAGTACGTTTAGAAGAGACAAAAAAGAACAGGAACAATAAGCAGGTGGAAATGCTGTTAGATGAAATCAAGCGTGTTGCCGAAACATCAGGCAATCTTATGGGGCCTATACTTTTGGCTGTGCACGAATATGCCACATTGGGAGAAATTTGCGGGGCTTTAAGAGACGTGTTCGGTGAATATCAGGAAATTTTTTAATTGAAGTAATTTTTTGAATGTTAAATTATCGCAAATTTTTAATTATAACCAATGAGCAGGAGGAGTAAAAAAATTGCAGAATAATATTGCACCTTTAAGAGTTTTATTAGGAAAACCGGGTTTGGACGGACATGATAAAGGTATTAAAATCGTTGCTTCTTTGTTGCGCGATTCTGGTGTCGAAATTATTTATACAGGTCTGAGAAGAAGCATTGACCAAATTGTCAAAGCGGCTGTTCAGGAAGATGTGGACATAATAGCTTTGAGTGTATTATCCGGTGTTCATCTTGAGTTGAGTAGAAAATTGATGGATAAACTTAAAATGGAGGGCATTGGTGATATCCCTGTTACCATAGGGGGCGTTATCCCGCGCCAGGATATCCCGAAATTACTGGAACTCGGGATAACCAAGGTTTTCCCTGTTGGTTCTTCCCTGGAAAGTATTGCTACTTTTTTTACTGAAAGGCCTTGGCTGAAAGAAGTAAAAAAAGCTTCATAAGCAACAGGCACAAAACAGATATAGATTGTCAGATAATAACCTGATTTTAAAATTTGGTACAAGATATAGTAGGGGTTCAAAATCTTGAACCCCTACTCCGACGACCGATAACGCAGTGAAATTATTTATGTGACAATCTATAGCTACACTCTGCCCGATGTTTAGGTTAACACCTAAGGCCTCGCTGAAAAATAAATTCACATAATTTGCACTTAGATTTAACCTAAAAATGCGATGTAAAAATGTAAAATTATTTTTAAGTGAGACTTAAACCTGAGCCCTTGCATGCCCGTTTATAAAAAAACGACCAAATCAACAATTAATATCCTGGGAATTCGGGAAAAATTGAATGCCGATAGCTTCATGAATATGAAAAATATTGGTGACACCATGCAAATGTCTTTTAATTTTTATAAAAAGAATGTATAGGATATATCAATATCATCAATTTAAAAAAAATATAGATATATAGATTGTCAGATAATAACCTGATTTTAAAATTTGGTACAAGATATAGTAGGGGTTCAAAATCTTGAACCCCTCCGACGACCGATAACGCAGTGAAATTATTTATGTGGCAATCTATATAACTCTTTATAAGTCATCTTTATAAGTCAAAGGAGCAACCAATGGAAGTGGAAGTTTACAAGCCTAAGAATAATATCAGAATTGTTACTGCTACGTCATTATTTGACGGCCATGATGCGTCAATCAATATTATGCGGAGGATTCTCCAGAACACCGGCGCGGAGGTTATTCATCTTGGACATAACCGTTCCGTTGAAGAGTTTGTTGATGCAGCCATTGAAGAAGATGTGCAGGGCATGGCTCTTTCCAGTTATCAGGGCGGCCATATGGAATTTTTTAAATATATGGTGGATATGTTAAAAAAAAAAGGCGCTTCCCATATCAAGATTTTTGGCGGGGGGGGGGGTGTAATAGTCCCTGATGAAATCAAGGAACTGGAAGAATATGGTGTTACCAAAATATATTCCCCGGAAGACGGCGCTAAAATGGGACTCCAGGGAATTATTAACCATATGGTTAAAGCCATGGATTATTCTACTGTTGAAGATGATAATATTGATATTTCGAATTTATCAACAGAAAATAAACCGCTGATTGCAAAACTTATAACTGCTGTCGTCCAGGCCAAGGCCTGTGGTAACGGACAGTTAGATAAGCTTAAAGTAGCGCTTTCAAAACATCCAGGTGGTCACAAAACGGCTGTAATCGGTATTACCGGCACAGGCGGTGCTGGAAAATCATCCCTGACCGATGAACTTGTGCAGCGAATCCTGCATGATTTTAAAAACATAAAGATTGCCATCATAAGCTCAGATCCGTCAAGACGCAAAACCGGGGGAGCTCTTTTGGGCGACCGTATTCGCATGAATGCCATTGAAACGCCCAGTGTTTATATGCGCAGTCTTGCCACAAGAGGCTCACGTTCAGAAGTTGCCGGAGCTTTGCCGGAAGCCATTGAAGTTGCTAAATCCGCTGGCTTTGATCTCGTTATAGCTGAAACGGCTGGAATAGGACAGGGCGATTCAAGTATTTCGGAAATGGTGGATCTTTCCATTTATGTGATGACGAGCGAATTCGGCGCTCCATCGCAACTGGAAAAAATAGACATGCTTGATTATGCCGACCTGGTTGTAGTGAACAAATTTGAAAAACGGGGTAGTGAAGATGCGTTGAGGGATGTAAGAAAACAGGTTCAGCGTAATCTGGAAGCATGGGATAAACAACTTGAAGATATGCCGGTTTTCGGAACAATCGCATCCAAGTTCAATGACGACGGCGTAACAGCCATGTATTATGCCGTTCTCGAATTTTTTGAGAAAAAAACAGGCATTAAACTGCGCTCAAAACTTCCCCGACCCGACAAAAAAATATCCTCGTCCAAAACAATCATTATTCCGTCTGAGCGATCGAGATATCTCACTGAAATTTCTGATACTGTCAGGAATTATCATAAGCAAACGGAAAAACAGTCAGATGCGGTTCGCAAGGCTTGGCACCTGCGCGAAACCATAAATGTTTTGGAAGATAGCGGCAAGGACGATGATGCTGCAAATCTGTTATCCCGGCTCAAGGAGGAGCTATCTGAGGCAAAAAAACATCTGGACAAAGAGACTGAGGAACTTCTGGATGAATGGGAAACAATTAAGGCTGCTTACAGCAAGGATGAACTGGTTTATACTGTCCGTGATCGCGAGATAAGGATTCCACTTTACACTGAATCACTTTCACACCTTAAGATTCCAAAAATCGTTCTGCCGGATTTTAAAGATCCGGGTGAAATATACAGGTGGATGAGAAGAGAGAATCTGCCCGGCTACTTTCCTTATACAGCCGGTGTCTTCCCGATGAAACGTGTCGGAGAGGATCCGACCCGCATGTTTGCCGGCGAAGGCGATCCCTTTAAAACCAATGCCAGATTCAGGCTGTTATCCGCCAATTATGAAGCCAAACGACTCTCCACTGCTTTTGATTCCGTTACCCTGTATGGTTACAATCCTGACCGCCGGCTGGATATTTACGGTAAAATAGGCAACTCCGGTGTCAGTGTTTGTACCCTGGATGATGTCAAAGTGCTTTATAGCGGATTTGATCTCTGCGCACCAAACACCTCTGTATCCATGACAATCAACGGACCTGCGCCTATAATGCTGGCCATGTTCATGAACACCGCCATTGATCTGGAGGTGGACAAGTATAAAAATGAGAAGGGGATGGATCCCTCCCAGGAGGAATATGAGAATATCCGCGCCATGGCCTTGTCGAATGTACGCGGAACTGTCCAGGCTGATATCCTCAAAGAGGATCAGGGCCAGAACACCTGCATATTTTCGATAGAATTTGCCTTAAAGATGATGGGCGATATCCAGCAATTTTTTATTGACAACAATGTCAGAAATTTTTATTCGGTTTCTATTTCCGGTTATCATATCGCCGAAGCAGGGGCAAATCCTATTTCACAGGTCGCCTTTACATTGTCCAATGGCTTTACATATCTTGAGTATTATCTGTCACGCGGCATGCCGGTTGACACTTTTGCGCCGAGTTTGTCATATTTCTTCTCAAACGGCATGGACCCGGAATATACTGTAATCGGTCGGGTTGCCCGGCGGATCTGGTCGATCGCTTTACGTGAAAAATATGGAGCATCAGCCCTTTCCCAGAAGCTGAAGTATCATGTTCAGACATCCGGCAGATCCCTGCACAGCCAGGATATACAGTTTAATGATATTCGGACTACTCTCCAGGCTCTGTGCGCGATTTACGATAACTGTAACAGCCTGCACACCAATTCCTATGATGAGGCGATCACGACTCCCAGTCGCGAATCTGTGCGGCGTGCGCTGGCTATCCAGCTTATAATTAACCGTGAATGGGGGCTTGCCAAAAACGAGAATATGAACCAGGGCAGTTTCGTAGTAGAGGAATTGACAGCTCTGGTGGAAGAGGCGATTCTCTCCGAATTTGACAGGATTACAGAACGCGGGGGTGTTCTGGGTGCCATGGAAACCGGCTACCAGCGCAGCAAAATCCAGGAAGAATCGATGTATTATGAAGGATTAAAGCATACCGGAGAGTTTCCGATTGTAGGGGTGAATATGTTCCAGGATACTGAAACCAACCTGGAAGAAGGCGCAGCAGAGCTTGAACTTGCAAGAGCCACAGATGATGAAAAGGAGTCCCAGTTGAAGCGTCTTGCAGATTTTCACAAACTGCATGAAAAAGAGGCACCCGAGGCCTTGTTAAGTTTACAGAGGGTTGCCCTGGAAGACGGTAATATTTTTGCAGAGCTTATGGATACTGTCCGTGTATGCTCCCTTGGTCAGATAACTGAAGCTTTGTATGGAGTGGGCGGACAATATCGAAGGAATATGTAGGTGTTTAAAGACCGAAAAAAACAATTTATAACCTTCCGAGGTATAATTTAAAAAAAGTTTAGATATATGGCATCCTTCATTTGTCGTTGACACTTTTGAAACAACAATGGCACACAGATAGGTTTATTTGTTAAAAAAAGTGTAAAATACTTTTGAAGTGATATGAAGGATGCCGGATATATGATAAAATACTGGGAGGCTTGGAAGCTTTATAGTCTCCCAGCCTTCCAGCCTCCCATCTTTTCAGCATCTAATCCTGCAAGTTAATAAGATTGATTTGTTATCACTCAAAATATTATGAAGGAGAAATTGTAAATGAAAGAAGCAGTCATTGTAAGTGCAGTGCGGACTCCCCTGGGGAGTTTTGGCGGCTCATTAAGCAAAATCGGCGCCACAGATCTTGGCGCTATAGTTATTAAGGAAGCAGTAAAGAGGGCCGGAATCAAAAAAGAAGACGTTGATGAAGTACTGATGGGGCAGGTACTCCCCTGCGGTTACGGCCAAAATCCTGCCAAACAGGCTGCAGTAAAGGCCGGTATGCCATGGAAAGTCGAGTGTATTACGGTTAACAAGGTTTGCGGATCTTCTTTAAAAACCGTTATGCTGGCAGCCCAGGCGATTCAGGTAGGCGATGCCGATATCCTTGTTGCCGGAGGCATGGAATCTATGAGTATGGCACCATATTATCTGGATAAAGCTAGAACAGGGTACCGTATGGGTCATGGCGCTATTAAGGATCATATGATCAATGACGGTTTGTGGGATATTGTCAATGATTTTCATATGGGTATATCGAATGAACTCTGCTCTGAAAAATATAATATCAGCAGAGAGGATCAGGACAAATTTGCTGTGGAATCTTACCGCCGCGCGCTAACTGCCATAAAGTCCGGCAGATTCAAGGATGAAATTATACCGGTTGAAATACCACAGCGCAAGGGCGATCCTGTTATTTTTGAGGATGATGAATGCCCGCAAGAGACTTCTTTGGAATTGCTGTCCAAAATGAAGGGCGCTTTTAAAAAAGGCGGAGTAGGCACGGCCGGCAATGCCTCCATAATAAGTGACGGAGCGGCTGCAGTTGTAGTTATGTCAAGAGAAAAGGCAGAAGAGCTTGGATGCGAAATCCTTGCGACAATAGGCGCACAGGCGTCATTTGCTTTGGATATGAAATATGTTCTTGTTGCACCTATCTGGGCAATTCCCAAGTGCCTTAAAAAAGAAGGGATTTCCATTGATGATGTAGATCTTTTTGAGGTAAACGAGGCATTTAGCGGATCAAGTGCGGCAATAGCACAGGAACTAAAACTTGACGGAAGCAAGGTTAATGTCAACGGCGGCGTTGTAGCGCTTGGTCATCCTATCGGTGCCAGCGGGTGCCGCGTTTTAGTTACATTGCTTCATGAAATGATAAAACAGGATAAAAAAACAGGACTGGCCTCACTCTGCCTCGGAGGGGGAGAGGCTGTGTCCATGATCGTTAAAAGATAACTTTTAATCACTTAAGGAGATATTGATATGGATATTAAGACTTACGGCGTAATCGGCGCAGGTCAGATGGGTAATGGCATCGCTCAGGTCGCATCAATGAGCGGCCTTAATGTTATTATGAATGACATTAATACTGAATTTGTAGAGCGCGGCATGGCAAATATTACCAAGATACTTGGTAAAAATGTGGACAAGGGCAAAATAACGGCGGATGAGAAGGATGCCGTACTTGGCCGGATCAAGACCAGTGTGGCCCTCAAGGATATGGAGGAGGCGGATTTTGTTGTTGAGGCTGCCACTGAAAATGAGCCGATCAAAATGCAGATTTTCAAAGATCTGGATGAGATATGTAAACCGGACACGATACTGTCGACCAACACTTCTTCAATTCCCATCGGACGTATTGCAGCCCAGACAAAAAGACCGGAAAAGGTCATTGGAATGCATTTCATGAATCCCGTGCCGGTTATGAAGCTTGTTGAAATCATAAAGGGGATTGCCACATCAGAGGAAACATTTAAAACCACATGGGACCTAAGCCTGAAATTCGGCAAGACTCCGGCTGAGGCCAATGATTATCCTGGTTTTATTGCTAACCGGATTCTGCTTCCGATGATTAATGAGGCTGTTTTCTGCCTGTATCATAGCGTGGGAACTCCTGAAGCTATTGATACAGTTATGAAATTAGGCATGAATCATCCCATGGGGCCGCTTGCCCTGGCTGATCTTATAGGTCTGGATACATGCCTTGCAATAATGGAAACACTTTACAATGGATTTAAAGATTCCAAGTATCGTCCTTGCCCCCTCCTTAGAAAATACGTTGAGGCCGGATGGCTTGGCAGAAAAACCGGGCGAGGATTTTATAATTATAGATAGTTTTAAAGGTGGTAGAGACGCAAAATCTTGCGTCTCTACTCCAACGACCGATAACGCAGTGAAATTATTTATGTGACAATCTATATATATATTATGAAATGATTTTGCCCAATATCTCGTTTGCAATAACGATTCTTTGTATCTGATTGGTTCCTTCGTAAATTGTTGTGATCCTGGCATCTCTGTAATAACGCTCTACCGGATAATCCGTCAGGTATCCATATCCGCCGTGAATCTGGATAGCCTCGCCGCATACCTCCTGTGCAATATCAGTAGCATAACATTTTGCCATGGACGCCTCAAGGGCACAGCTTTCACCCCTGTCTTTTTTAGATGCTGCGTTCAATATCAACAAACGGGCCGCTTCGACTTTCATCTTCATATCTGCGATCATGAATCTTATTGCCTGATTTTCAGCAATAAGCCGGCCAAACTGTTTTCTCTGTTTTGCGTATTTTATAGTCTCACCCAAAGCAGCCATTGCTATTCCGCACCCTATGGATCCGACTCCGATTCGGCCGTCTTCAAGGCTTGACATGGCAACCATAAATCCTTCGCCCTCTTTGCCAAGCATTCTTGATGCAGGAACCCGGCAGTTTTCTAATATGATATCAGTAGTGTCGGAACCGCGTTGGCCCATCTTGTCTTCAACCCTGCCCACTATAAATCCGGGCAGACTCTGGTCCAGTAAAAATGCCGTCATTCCTTTGCTGCCGGCAGCGGGATCTGTTTTTGTTATGGTTACATAGACCCCTGCATTTTTTCCTGTGGTAATAAACCGTTTAATGCCATTGATTATATAATCATCTCCATTTCTTTCCGCCGTAGTCCCCATTGACTGCGGATCAGAACCGGCTTCTGGTTCAGTCAGGCAAAAAGCACCGATAAATTCTCCGCGAGCCATAGGTTCAAGCCATTTTTTTTTCTGTTCTTCTGTTCCGAATTTCTGGATGCTTCCACAGCCAATTGAATCATGTACCGACATAATAACAGCACAAGAAGCATCTGCAGCGGCAATTTCCATCAGGGCCAAGGCATACGATACAGTACCTGCATCATCACCGCCATACTCTTCTTTAACAAGCATTCCCAAATAACCGAGTTCGCCCATTTTTTTTAATGCTTCAGCAGGGTAGCTATGTGTTTTGTCGTTTTCCGCAGCCTGTTCAACCAGTTCCTTTTGTGCAAATTCCCTTGTCATTTTTTGTACCATCAATTCTTCTTTGGTAAGTTCAAATGCCATCAATTATTCCTTTCTTGTATATATTTTTGTAACCGTTCACGGTTTACAGTTATCAGTTCACGGAAGGATATTCCAAAGTTTATGTTTCGCAAACTTTTAACACAAAAATGGGCAAACCTCTTCCCCTGTGGCAGACAGGTAACAGATTGAAATGATTTAAGTGGGAATTTACATAAAGCTTCCCGGCCTATCCTTCAACCTGACTCAACTACAATTTCTTTAACTTCTTCTTTTGTCACACACCTGTCGGCCTCGGCGCTTTTATCCTTAATCCTGGCAACAATCTCTTGCAGGTATTTTTTTTCATATCCGATCTTATGCAGCTTAAGATAATTCTCGACAAGATGTTTCCCGCATAGAACGTTAAGATAAAATTCCTGATCTGCAGCCAGGCCGAATTGCCCAATACCATGGGTTCCGGCAACATGGGTCATAGAGGAATTTCCGAAAAAAGGAGTGTTGTCGTTCAGTAGTTTAATCCCCGTCTTTTGGTAACATACTGAATCGACAAACTCATAATATTCCCTGAAGATATCCTCTTTTTCTGTTTCAAGATTTAAATCAAAACCCTGATCCTTTAAATTTTTACCGGTGATAAAAATATCGCCGATCCCGTTTCTTTCACCTATTCCGAGGGCCGAAACTTCTATGATTGAAGCTCCTGCCAGAATACCCATAATCGTATTGGCAGTGGCCATACCAAGATCATTATGACAATGTATCCCGATTTGAGTATTTTTCCCTGCCAGACTACTTATAATTTTTACCCGTTTGCAGACCTGATTAGGCGACATTAAACCTGATGTATCCGGAAGGGAAAGAATATTAATTTTTAAATTGTTGATTAAAAAAACAGCGCATTTTTTTAAGAGTTCCATATCTGTCTTGCCTATATCGAGAAGACTTACTTCGATACTTGGCTTTTCGACTTTCGATCGTATAAATAGAACAGTATCTTTCAATGAATTAAAAATGCTTTCGACACTTTGTCTCGAAAGCATTTCAGCAGTAAAAGAAGTATGCAGGTTAAACTCTTCGAGGCCAGTTTCCACCATCCGGCTTGCATCCTTAACAAGCGCCCGGCACAACCCGGAAATACGGATATTGTAATTCCGCCTGGAAGCCTCATGGTATATTTTTTTTATATGCCTGATTTCGGATTCATGTGCAGGAGGATAGCCGGCCTGGGATATATCTACTCCCAGGGCCTGCTGAAACTCCATAATTTTCAAACGCTCAGCATAGGAAAACATGAGCCCACGATACTGCATGCCTTCTCGAATTGTCTGGTCAAAAACTATTATTTTTCTCATTGATTATTTGATTCGACCAGTACAACCTTGATAAAATCAGTAAAAAGTGGGTGCGGTGCCATGGGGCGGGATTTGAATTCCGGGTGAAACTGGCATCCCAAAAACCAGGGGTGCTCTTTGACTTCTATAATCTCAACCAATTCTTTATCAGGGGAAGTTCCGCTTACAACAAGCCCTTTTTCTTCAAGCCTCTCCATATAAATGTTGTTGAATTCATACCTGTGACGGTGACGCTCCGAGATATCGATTTTATTATATACCAAGTGTGCCAAAGTTCCTTCTTTTATGCAGCAAGGATAAGCGCCCAACCGCATAGAGCCGCCTTTGTCGGAATTCATATCCCTTTTCTGTATGGTTTTGGTCCTGTCATCATACCATTCACTCATCAGATAAATGACAGGATCAGTTGTATTTTTATCGAATTCCGTGCTATGGGCATACTCCAGGCCTGCAACATTGCGTGAAAATTCTATCACGGCTATATGCATGCCAAGGCATATTCCGAAAAATGGCACTAATTGTTCCCGGGCGTATTTTGCGGCGCAAATTTTCCCTTTAATACCGCGAGGCCCGAATCCCCCGGGAACCAGGATTCCGTCTGCTGTTCCAAGAATCTCCCTGCAATTATCGTCGGTTATATTCTCGGAATCGATAAATTCAAGATTAACTTTGCAGTCATTTGAAATTCCTCCGTGATACAGGGCTTCGTTCAGGCTCTTGTATGATTCCGTCAGATCCGTATATTTTCCGACTATCGCAATGGTGACAAAGTGTTCGGGCTCCTTGAGCTTTCTTACAATATTTTCCCATACCTGAAGCTTTGGGGCCCTGGTCCATATATTTAGGAGCTCGACAATTTTATCATCAAGGCCCTCTTGATGAAAGAACAGCGGCACTTCATATATGCAATCAACATCCTTGGCGGTAACAACGGCATCAGTGCTCACATTACAGAAAAGAGCTATTTTATCCTTAATACTTTCTGAAAGAAATCTGTCCGTGCGGCATAAAAGAATATCAGGCTGTATGCCTATGCTTCTCAGTTCTTTGACGCTGTGCTGGGTAGGCTTGGTTTTAACCTCTCCGGCAGTTGCAATATATGGAACCAGGGTGAGATGTATATAGATAACATTCTCTTTTCTTGCATCCACCTTAAATTGCCTGATAGCCTCAAGAAACGGCAAGCTTTCTATATCACCGATGGTACCCCCGATTTCAACGATGACTACGTCCATACCCCCGGCAACCAGTCTGATGCTGTTTTTGATCTCGTCCGTTATGTGGGGAATGACCTGAACCGTCCCTCCCAGATAAGCGCCTTTTCTTTCTTTATTTATAACCGAGTAGTAAATTTTACCGGTGGTAAAATTGTTGTTTCTCCCCAACTTGGCGGTAGTAAAGCGCTCATAATGGCCAAGGTCCAGATCTGTTTCAGCTCCGTCGTCTGTTACAAAAACCTCGCCGTGCTGGAAAGGATTCATGGTGCCGGGATCAACATTTATGTAAGGATCCAGCTTTTGAATAGTTACAGTAAGTCCGCGGCTCTCAAGGAGAGCTCCTATGGCGGCTGACGCCAGTCCCTTACCGAGTGAAGAAACAACACCGCCGGTAACAAATATAAATTTAGTATTATTATTCATAAAACGACCTTATTAATTATATTTTCCAAACAGGAGTGAAATAGATATCTGTTTCCAGATAAATAATTTCACTGCGTTATCAGTAAATCTATAATTAATATGAACATTTTATCCTTCTGGCAAGGTTTTATTCTGCAAAACAAAAACCCCCAAACCTGGAAGTCCGGTTTGGGTAAATATAAAGATATGAAGCTGAAAATAGATAGCACATTTAAAGGTATAAATTTCCCAATCAAGTTACCAATGATTCACCATAACTAACTGCCCGTTTAATCATTGTCAAGATTTTTTAAAAATTAAGCGAACAGAATCAATCAAAAAATTATTTTTTTTGTTGACTATAAAGCATATATATGATCATTTGTAATCAACTTTTGTAATCTTTCAAAAGCCTCCTCTTCCCCAAAAGACAATAAAACATCCATATAAACAAATAAGCAAAAATCGTATCTCCCTTCAATTCCTTTGGGAACGCTTAAATTTAATTAAAACCCAAGCAGGGAGACAATTCAACCGCTTAAAGGTAGTAATTTGAATAATAATAATAATTTCAGGGTGCTGGATAAGAGTTTGCGGATAAAAAGAATTATTAATACCGCCACTGAACTCTTTCACAAAAATGGATACAGGTCCACCACCCTTGAACATGTAGCCAAAGAGATAGGGATAACCAAAGCTGCATTATATCATTATGTTTCCAGCAAAGAGAACCTGCTTTCAATAATTTATATTAAGGCACTTGAGAGCATTTTCAAAAATACAAATAAAATCGCTGAGATGAATCTTCCTCCGGATGAAAAGATGCGTCTTATTATAAGTAACCACGTTAAAAATATCAGCATAAAGTCACTCTCTATTCTTTCTGTTTTTTTTGCTGAGGAGAATCAGCTTTCACCGGCGGATTTTAAAGGGATTAAGGCTGAAAAAAAAAAATATAACCAAATTTTAGAAAAAATTATTGGGGAAGGTATCGACCAGGGAGTCTTCAGGGATACTGACACCAAGCTGCAAACATATGGAATACTTGGGATGTGTAACTGGATATATAAATGGTATAATCCGGAGTATACTCCTTACAAACCCGACCAAATAGCCGACCATATAATAAATCTCCTTGAAAGAGGTTATCTTGCATCCGAAACCACAGCAGGCCGAGCCCTAGAGAAAAACAAAATGGAGAAGATCATGGATAAGGACGGAGGCGGCAAAAAAAGAGCCTTCAAGGAATTAAAAGCGCAGTGCCGGTTTTTGATTGATCTCATAGACAATATGGATAGCGACAGCAATCTATAGCCAGGCTTTGGGGCCAGGCTGGACAAAACGTAAGAGCGGCAGCTAAAGAGATGAACGTTTTACCAAACAATTTAATTGATAAAATCCTTGATAAAGTGATAAAGGAAGGTTGGTGGGATGGTGTAATAGCTTTTTCAGATGTGAAGACAATCTCCACCTTTTTACGAGAGTAAAATTGTTTGTGTGGCAGTCCATGTTATTAAATAATCAAAATTCTGCAATAAATAAGGAGGTTATAAATGACAAATGTAGCCATTATCCGTTGTGAAAAAAATATGGAAAGATGTCCTTTGACAAGCTGTTTTCGATGCCTGAATGAAAAAAAGGAGGGCTTCGCAAATTACGAAGATTGTACCCTGACTGGTGTTTTTACATGTAAATGCCCGGGTGATGTAGCAGTCGATTTATCAAAAATTCTCAAGGCCAAGGGCGCTGAGGCAGTTCACTTCTGCACATGTACTTTTGCTAAAAAGACCGATGCAGGCTGGTCTGACAAAGATGGCGGGTTTTGCGAAAACATTGATAAAATCCTTGAAAATATCCACAAAGAAACAGGTATTCCATGTATTAAAGGCACTGCTCACCTTCCCAAAGATTATAAAATCAAGACTATACAATAAAGAGATGGGAATAAATCGAGCACCGCTCTGAAAACTTGTTATAACATAAAGCACCGATATCCTGCATAGCAGGAGATCGGTGTTTTACTCTGCCGGGAAGTTGAATTACCATTTTAGTACCCACCAATACTTTCTGCCACTATGCCTCCATTATTTTAATTGGCAAAGTGACAAAAACGTTTATTAATTATGCTCTTGCACTTACAATTACCCTCCTTAATATTCAACCTGCACATGCGGCGATTAATATAAACGTCTCCGTTAAAGGCGTCGAAGGTGATATCAAAAATAACGTTTTTGCTTTTTTGAGTATAGAACAACAAAAGAAGCATCCGGATATGACGGAGAGCCTGATGAAAAAGCTTCATAAAAAAGCCCCCTATGAAATCAGGCAGGCACTTCAGCCCTTTGGATATTATCGGCCTTATATTCAGGCAGAAATTCTCCTTAAAGAATCAACCTGGAATCTTTTCTACAGAATAACCCCGGGTGATCCTGTTATCATCGACAATGTTGAAGTCTCGATCACAGGAGAAGGCCGGAATCATAAGAGTTTCAAGAGATTTATAGAACATATCCCGGTTAATAAAGGAGATATATTAAACCATGAGCAATATGAAAAGGCCAAGCGTCTCCTTCAAGATACAGCAATAAGTTTTGGATTTTTTAAAGCTCAAATGCTTAAAAGTAAAATAGAGGTGCATGCAAAAAAAGGGATCTCAAATATAATCCTTAACTTTAACACGGGACCGCAATTTCGTTTCGGCAATGTGACTTTTTTTCAGAACGTTTTCAGTCATGAATTCCTTGCTCGTTTCATACATTTCAAAAAAGGTGAGCCCTATGTAGTATCCAGCATACTTGACCTTAAGAACGCCTTGAATAACAGCGACTATTTCGAGTCCGTAGAGATCACACCCCATATTGATCAGGCTGAAGATCTTGAAGTGCCCATAGATGTTAAACTTGTTCCACACAAACGAAATAAATACACGTTTGGTCTGGGTTTTGGAACAGACACCGGATTCAGAGGAAGCGTGGGGTGGGAAATAAACAGAATAAATAAAGCAGGACAACGGTTTGGCATTACATTAAAGAAATCGGAGATCAAATCAGGTGTCACCGGGGAGTATACTGTTCCTCTCAAAGACCCGCGCACTGACAGTCTGGTCTTTGCGTCCGGGCTCTTAAGGGAAGATACGAAGACAAGCTTTAGTGAGAAAATCTTTAGCAGCATGCGGTTCAATCACGTTATAAAGGACTGGAGGGAGTCGGTATACATTAACTATGAAAGGGAAGACTTTGATGTTGCCGATGATGAAGGACTGACCACCCTCCTTATATCGGGAATCAGACGGACAAAAATATGGGCGGACAATCCTGTTAACACAAAACGTGGACTCAGGTTATGTCTTGACATCCGCGGTGCCCATGATTCGATTATATCGGATTCATCCTTTCTGCAATTGCGGTCACAACTGAAATGTATACGTAGTTTGTGGACCGGCGGCAGAATTATCATGCGCGGCGAAGGAGCAACTTCTATAGTAAGTGACGTCTCGGAGCTGCCCCCATCTATCAGGTTTTTTGCAGGAGGAGATCATAGTATACGTGGTTATGCTTATAACTCACTCGGCCCGGAGGATGGAAACGGCGATATTACGGGCGGCAAGCATCTTCTTGTCGGGAGCATTGAATATGAGCAGAAAATACGGGGAAACTGGAGCGCTGCTTTATTCTATGATGCAGGGAATGCAATGAATTCGATTTCGGACACCATGGAGTCGGGAGCAGGGTTTGGTTTACGGTGGAAGTCGCCTTTGGGACCAGTGAGGATTAACCTGGCTTTCCCGGTGTCCGAACCGGATAAAGGCTGGCGTATTCATTTAGTTGTGGGGCCTGATTTATGAAACGGGTTTTCTTAATAACAGGTACATTAATTATTATTCTATTTATCACAGGAATTCTCTACCTCATACATTCCGAAGCAGGATTGCAATGGCTGATAACCAAAGCTATACATTCCGTTGACGGATTATCCATAACGTCTGCACAGGGCAGGCTTTCCGGGCCTATGAAAATAAGGGGCATAATTTATAAATCGGGTAAGTCGTCATTCGGCATAGATGAGATTGCGCTGGATTGGAAAGCTTCCAGGTTCATGCTTTTAGAGGCCCATTTCTCCAACCTGAAAGTAGAAGGAGTCACTATTATTACTGCCGGACAAACCGGACCGGCTGCACCAGCCGCATGTTTGCCGGAGGTCAGTATCCCGCTGAAAATTGTACTTGAGAAAGCGGTTATTAACAATATCTCCATTATGCAAAGCGGTAATCGGAATCCTGTTAATATTCAAACAGTTTCACTAAAAGGGCGTATGGGCCCCAAGGCCATAAGAATTAATCAACTGGATATAGAAATGCCCGAACTTACTCTTGCCGCAAAAGGATGGCTATCTCCCACCGGGGATTACCCGATGAGCATCTCCACATCATGGAAAATACGTGCCCCGGGATATGAAGAGATATCAGGGCACGGAGAAATTGCCGGCACGTTTAAAATGCTCAAGATAAAACAGGAAACAACATATCCATTTTCATCTGATATAAAGGTGAACATCAGTAACATAATAAAAAAACCCAGTTGGGAGGGAAACCTTGCTGTCCGGGAATTCAATACGTTAATCCTCAACAAGAGATGGCCTGACCTGACTCTTTCCGGCGATATCAGCGGGCATGGATTCGGCACGAATGCAAACATTTCATCTCTTTCCCTTCGTATACTTGACGGCATAGTTACAGGCAAGGGCTCTATGGGCTGGGAACCTGATATAAGCTGGGCATTTAATATAAACTCTGAAAGCCTTAATCCGGGAATTCAGTGGCCGGAATGGCAAGGAGCAATGGATGTAACCCTTCATTCCTCAGGGCAATATAAAAAGGGGGCACTCACAGTCAAACCGTCTGAAGTGACTGTAGAAGGGGATTTAAGAAACAGGCAGTTAAAAGCGCAAGCGCGATTTTCTGCGAAGAACTCACAACTGGAGTTGGCCGGCCTGGAAGTCAGCTCAGGTAAATCACATTTGTCCGCCTCAGGTAAAGTGGCCGATACATTGTCACTAAAATGGAAAGCGCAAATAGGTGATGCAGGAGACCTGATGCCTACATTAAAGGGAGTAATCGAAGGCAGCGGTTCCGTCACGGGCAGCAGATTTTATCCTTTAATCAAAGGCACTATCAACGGAAAAGCAGTCTCCTATAATAACTACAGTGCTGAAAGCATTAAGACCGTATTTGATATCGACACGAAAGATGAAAGAGAATCATTCATAGATATAAGTGCGGCCAAGCTCCTGATTGAACGACAAAAGTTCAAAACTGTTTCTCTTAAAAGCAACGGTCTGGTTTCGGCTCATTCCATTTCAATGGATGCGCTAATGGATAATCAAAGCATGGCCATCTCGATTACAGGAGGATACAGGGATGAAGTATGGGACGGACGATTTAACAGTGCCGTAATTAATGCCGGTAAATTCGGCAAGTGGTCTCTCAGGGAACCTGCTTCTTTATCCGTATCCATGGATAAGGCTTATTTTGAATTTCTATGCATGGTTAGCAATGAAACTGATATCTGTTTCCAAACTTCATGGGACAGGACTGAAGGTTTTAAGGGGAAGTTCTCTTTAACTGATCTGCCCCTTTCAACTGTAAAAACAATTCTTCCTTCACCCGTTGACGCTGAGGGTAATATCAGTGGAGGCGGCGAAATAGCAAAGACTCCGGCAGGAATAATCTCAGGAAATATTTCGCTGATTATGCCTTCAGGGAAATTACATTATGAGGCGGATGATGAGCCCGTTGATATTGCGCTTGAAAAATCGCGAATAGATATTATCATGGATGGGAAAGCTTTGGACGCAAATGCCGAAATAATATTCCCTGACAGGGGACATATAAAAGGCGGACTAAATCTTCCCCGGTTCATGCCGGGCACAACGGATACGGCTAATCAGCAAATCATCGGCCATGTTACAGCAGAGCTTAATAATCTTGACTTAATTCCTGTATTTATAAAACAAGTAAATAAAACTTCAGGACTTGTAGCGGCACGGGTCAATATTGATGGAACATTTGCAGAGACAGCCATAACAGGTGACATGACATTGCATGAAGGGACGGCCGATATTCCTGACCTGGGCTTGAAACTAAGGGATATCAATGTAAACCTGAAGGGTGATGAAAGAGGAACATATACAATCGAAGGACGGCTATCATCCGGCAGCGCTCAAGCAGCCCTGCATGGAACAATAGGACTGCATAAAGAAAAAGCCCCTTCAGTTGTTTTACGGATTCAGGGTAAAAATTTCGAGGCTGTTAAAATACCCGGCACATGGCTAATCGTATCACCTGATATTGATTTGCGGATCAAAGACAAAACGATTAACTTTGCAGGCTGTCTGAAAATTCCAAAGGCCAGACTGGAACCTCAGGATATGTCGGAAGCCGTTTTACCTTCAAAAGACGTAATAGTCCTGGATATGCCTGTGAGTGAAAAAAAGGCGGAGTGGTCCGTAAAAGGCAAACTCAGACTATCACTCGGTGATAATGTTAAATTCAGGGGTTACGGACTCAAATGCCGCATAACCGGAGGTATTAATCTGACGGAGCAGCCCGGCAAGGTTACGCAGGGTCATGGTGAGTTGCAGATAATTGATGGGGAATACAAGGCCTACGGGCAGGACCTTACAATTGAAAAAGGCCGGCTTATCTTTGCAGGGCTTATAGATAATCCCGGGCTTGACATAAGGGCCTTCAGAAAGATAAAGGATGTGACCGCCGGTCTAATTGTTCAGGGGACCCTCAAGACACCCACACTTGACGCCTACTCTGTACCCCCAATGGATGAATCCAACGCGCTCTCTTATGTTCTCTTCGGACGGCCCATGAAGCAGCTTTCGGACTCTGAGGGAAACGAGCTTTACGGAGCCGCGCTTTCCGCAGGTCTGAGCGCCGGAGGATTCATTGCACAAAAAATCGGAGCCGCTTTCGGTGTAGAGGATATTGAAATCGAAAAGGGCGAAACACCGGAACAGGCCACGCTATTTATTGGAAAATATCTGTCGCCTGGATTGTATCTAAATTACGGCATCGGCCTGTTCGAACCTGTCAGCACCATCCGCCTCCGTTATAAGCTGAAGAAAAAACTGCATGTACAGACGGAATACGGGCTGGAAAGCGGCGGCGATATACTGTATATAATTGAGAAGTAAAGAAGAATTATATCTCCTTGACTTTCCTTTGAAATTTTCTCACTGCAATCAAAAATATCACCCCAGGACTATTTTTTTTCAACTATTTCCTCAGGATCTATCATAATATTTTCAGCCTGGTACTTCGTGAGAAAGAAGGGATATTCCGTTGCGGAGGATATGCAGGGATATTCCGTTGCATCTTCACCATGCATGGGAAAAATTAAAAGTTTGTTCTCTTTTGTTCCTTTTAATATTATAGTAAAAATTGGATCTTTAAAATCATCCTTAGTTTTATTCTCTATATATTGTTTACATTTTAAACCGGACAGCTTGCCAAGAAGCTCATCTATCTTTGATTTTATGCATATTTTACCATCATCAGTCTGCCAGACTTTAGTGGTTGATTTATGCTCAACCTCCTCTTTTTGCTCGTTATTTTTTTGCTCTTTATTCTGAACATCTTTTAAGGCTAATGCAATATTTGCATTGCCTTTATCGATATTAATTGCGCTGATTTCATTTTTTTCAAATGATAATACCAGCGTATCTCTTAATTTATCTTTTGTCAGATCAAAGCTGCTTCTAAAATCCCCTTCTGCATGATAAACCGGACCATCTTTTTCAAGCTTGATAAAGGTGTGTCGGTAAGATGAGGCGGTTTTCCCGATTTCGCACAGGCGTTTTAACTTATCTTTATTCCATGCCTTAATAGTGATCTTTTTTTCATCATTCAAATCATACAGATTATAATTTTTTAACTGGGAAACAAGGGCTGTCACTTTGATATTCTTGAGACTGTCGAGCATCCTGTTAATTTTATCCTTATCGGCCGGATAACCTTCCGGGTCAATATACCAGTTACCCGATTTTTTTTTCAAAATAATATCGGAGTTTATCGCGGCTATTTCAAGTTTGGTTATCTCCGTTTTTTCTATATCCGAAATCTCCGGCAATTTGTAATTTGTCTTATCTTTTTTATGCATAAAGACATATAAAGAGAGAACTATTATTAACGCTATGAGGATTATATTTGTTTTGTATCTTTTCATTGCGAGCCCTTTGGTTATTTATTAAATATAATACTAATCTGTTTCTTCCTGGCAACCCTTCTCAACAGGATAATGATTCCGAACAAAACTACAAGCAATGGCAGACCTGCTATATTAATGGTCTTGACAAATGTTTTGACACCCTGCCCAATGTCATTCTTCAGAGGATTCAAGCGTTGCTCTTTGCTTCTAAGAAGAGAAATATCAACATGGTTATTAAGATAATCTATAACATTCATGATGAATATGCCTTCACGGCCCTTACCCGCTTCATCAAGCAGGGTATTTTTTAAAATTTCAGAAGATCCGATAATGAAAATTTTACCCGCCCTACCCTTTTCAAGGAATTCACCTTGGCGTGTAATTTCGGCCTGATCTTTCCCTTGATCTTTTTTGGACTTATATTTTTCAGCATCTTTTTTATCCATCACCCTGACGGGTACCGGTTTTCCGGCAAAATAACTGGGAAAACGCCCTTTGATCAAGTATGCCAGGGGGAAACTCTGCATATCGCCGGGCGGTGGAGGGGATGGGAGAAGCATGGGGTTCAAGCTTATCCGTTCGCTCATTTCCCAGGAGTTTTCGGATGATGATATCAGTTTTACAGCATTGAGGCCGTTTTTGTTTATTTTTTCCAGATCAATTTCTACCGGAGCGACTTTTAAAGTGATCAATTCATTTATATTCCTCATAAAATCAAGATCGTTGTTTATAAATTTGTTTTCTATAACAGGCGCAAAATAAATCGGTTTTTCACCACCGCCGAATTGAGCCGGAACTTTCTGTTTGAAACATGTTTTATCGAGTACATAGGATTTTCCCAGGCCGACTCCATAGTGGTCAAGTAGCTTTTCAAGACCGGTATCCAATTCAACAAATTGCGGATTGGCGCCGAATCTCATATTGTTCTGCCCTTCAGGCATAACCTCTTTGAAGGGATCCAGAAATAGAGCCAGATTTTTTCCTTTCATCAAAAATTGATCGATCTGAAACAATTCGTAATCTGTAAACTTTTTTTTGGGGTGGGCTATGATAAGACAGTTTATATTTTCAGGAATATTTTCATAATTCAAATTTACATCCCGGATTGAATAATTTTGTGATAATAAATTCCTAAAATTGGAAAGCTCGGATTTTACCTGCGTTCCCATGGGGCCTGACGGAGTCTCTCCGTAAATTTGCAAAGTGTCATGATCGGTCAGGTAGCCGATATCTTCATTAATACCAATCATGGTGCTAACATTCTCGTCAATGCTTTCTTCAATACTCTTCAGGTCAACTATCTGATAACGTATACCTATCATAGGTATCTGTAAAACTTGGAGAAGAGGGAGCTGAGCCGCTTTACCATTATATTCCATGACAAGACCGATGGCTCCTGTTCCGGCCTTAATGCCTGCTTTCGCAATGTCAGGCCATTGAAGTTTTAAGATTTGATAGTGCTTGACGGCATCTTCAAGCCGGGTATCGCCCATTGGGTCGAGTTTAATGAACTCAAGCTTGTCATAATTCTTTTTATTAAGTTTTTTAACCATGCCCTCGACCTGCGCATTCAATCCCGGCAGATCAGAAATCCCCATATGAGGAGCAACCTCATATAAAGAAGATGACAGAAACAGCTTTATCTTTATTTTTTCAGGCAGTAACGACAGGGCACTTATTTTATTATTCATTTTTTGAATTGTTGTTGTAAGCTTGTACTCAAGTCCGTTTGTTGATGTAATTGTCTGAATTTTTTCAATAAGATCACCATGAATTATCACAAGACCCATATATGCCTTTTTGAATTTCAATTCATCCTTTTCCACAATCTGAATCTGCACCGGGGTTATCCCGTAGTTTAACGCCATTTTCCGGTTTCCTTGAGTTTCAGAATCCAGTCCATCATCCTCAGGGCTGACATCATAAAACTGGTAGTTGAAGTTTTGATTGGCATCTATTGAATATTCTTCGAGCATATCATGCAGATACCGTTCTACATTATTATACGGGGCAGGAAGATTTTTTGTGAAAAACACCTTAATAGTCAGTGGCTCCGAGAGTGTTGAGCCGACTCTTTGGCTTATGTCGGAAAGGGAATATATCCCGTTCCGGGTCAAATCTATTCTGAAAAAAAGAGTCATGCCTGCAATATTAATAAGGAGTATGACAATCAGATATATTACAAGGTTAATATATTTTCCGGGAGTTCTATTCATGCTAATTCACCATTTCTCCGTTATTTTTTATTTTGTAGCGCTATATGTGAACAGTAAAGCCCGATAAAAGCGACACTTAAGAAATAGATAATATCCCTTGAATCCAAAATCCCTTTGGAGATATTCTTAAAATGGAAATCCGCCCCGATATTTTCGAGAAAGCAGAGGATATATTTTGGAAAAAAAAACAGCATCTTGTCAATTATCGTCAATGCAAAACAGATTGCCACACCAATAATGAAGGCTATGATCTGATTTCGTGTCAATGATGAAGCAAATAGCCCTATAGCGGAAAATGCCGCGCCAAGCAAAATGGCTCCGATATAGCCCCCTGCAACAGGCCCCCAGTCGAGGCTGCCAAGGAAAGATATCGACACCGGATATAAAATAGTAGGAAGAAGCATGGCAGCAACAAAACCAACACTTGCAAAAAATTTTCCTAATATTATATCTCCGGATGTAACCGGAAGAGTAAGCAAAACTTCATATGATCCCACACTCATCTCTTCGGCAAAAAGTCTCATTGTTATTGCAGGAATTACAAAAGAAAAAATGATTGGAAGGAGTGTAAAAAAATTTCTTAGATTGGCCTGATCGTAAATGAAAAAAGTCGTAAAAAAGAACCAGCCAGTCACCAGAAGGAAGATGGAAATCACAATATATGCTATGGGCGACACAAAATAATCTTTAAATTCTTTGATAAATATATGCCTGATTTGACTCATATCACTGCTCCATGGTTAATTCGCGGAAAATTTTTTCAAGAGTTTTTGTATCCTGATGCAATTCTAGCAGAACCCAGTCGGTCGCTTTAATTTTTTTATAAATATTTTCCATCAGATCTGAAGATGAGCGGCAGTATAGTTTTATCCGTACAATATCATAATTACCGTTATCATCAGGTTTAATCCGTACAATATTGTTATCGGCGCTGAACAAATCCTTCACGGACTCAAAATCCGGACCTTTAAGAGCTATGCTTACGGAAGATTCGCTTTGCCCAGACCCTTTTAAACTTTGGGCGCTGCCGTCAGCAACTATTTTTCCCTGATTTATTATAACAATCCTGTCTGAGGTAGCTTCGGCTTCGCTGAGTATATGGGTTGAAAAAATAATGGTTTTCTCTTTGCCTATCTGTTTGATAATTTTACGAATTTCAACAATCTGGTTAGGATCCAGCCCTGAAGTGGGTTCGTCTAGAACAAGTATTTCGGGGTTGCTCATCATCGCATGGGCAAGCCCTGTCCGCTGTTTATATCCCTTGGATAGCTCTCCGATTGATTTGTGCATTACCTCATTAAGACCGCACAAATCCGAAAGTTCGCGAATTCTGGTCAGTTTTTTGTTACTCTCGATCCCTCTTATATCCGCCACGAAGTTCAAATAATCAAATACCAGCATATTATAATAAAGGGGCGCAGATTCCGGCAGGTATCCTATAAGGCCTTTAATTTGCAGCAGGTTTTCATCTATATTATATCCATTGATCCTTATGCTGCCGGATGTCGGCTTTAAAAAACCGGTAAGAATCCGCAGGGTTGTTGTTTTACCGGCGCCATTCGGCCCCAGCAATCCAAGTACCTCACCCTTGTTGATATCCAGATCTATCCGGTCCACAGCGCGCAACTCATTATAATATTTAGTCAATTTTTTAATATGGATCATGTTCGCTTACCTTTCATTTGTGAACATTTAATTTACAGCCATAATAACTATATTTTTTTTCTTTTCAAGAAAAAAAGGAAATATAGATTTTCACGTAAAAATAATTATGCGAAAATCTATATGTTATCCCCTTGCGCCAGGTTTTTTTTGTGTTATATTTAAAAGATATAAAATAAGGAGGTAAAAATGCATACAATACCGACACAAAGAACAGAAACAGCAGTAAGAGTTAACGAGTTTATCAGGAGTGTTTACAACTGGATGGCCATCGGGCTCGGCATAACCGGATTTATAGCTTATTATGTTGCCTACAGCCCTTCAATTACAAGGCTGATCTTTGGCAATCCGATAATTTTTTACGGGATGATAATAGGTGAACTCGGGCTTGTTTTTTTTCTAAGCGCCAGGGTGAGCAAAATTCAAGCATCCACCGCTACAGCCC
Source organism: Desulfosarcina sp. BuS5 (assembly GCF_028752835.1). Taxonomy (NCBI): domain Bacteria; kingdom Pseudomonadati; phylum Thermodesulfobacteriota; class Desulfobacteria; order Desulfobacterales; family Desulfosarcinaceae; genus Desulfosarcina; species Desulfosarcina sp. BuS5. The sequence continues at coordinate 3,176,160 of NZ_CP087952.1, read as the reverse complement.
TGTTCGTATTCTATTCAGCCTTAAACGGAGCCACTCTCTCGTTTGTTTTCATGATCTATACAAGTTCGTCAATTACATCCACATTTTTTATTTGTGCAGCAACATTTGTCACCTGCAGTATTTACGGCATGGTTACCAAACGTGACCTCACATCTCTCGGCGGATTCATGGCCATGGGCCTGATCGGCATTATAATAGCTTCGGTTGTCAATCTATTTTTGAGAAGCTCCGGCATGAGCATAATAATAAGCTATATCGGCGTTATTGTTTTTGTCGGCCTGACTGCTTATGACACTCAAAAATTAAAGGAGATGTCTGTTTCACAGCCTGCAGGACTTGATGCCGGGGTTGTCAGGAAAGGCGCTATTATGGGCGCTCTTACACTCTATCTTGATTTCATCAACCTGTTCCTTATGCTGCTCAGAATCCTGGGAAACAGGGATTAACATAAATATGCATTGTATAGATTTTGATTTAAGGCAACTTGAGATTTTCTGCAAGGTGGTTGAGCTTGAAAGTTTTACCAAGGCGGCCAATGCTGTTGCCCTGGCACAAGCTTCGGTCAGCGAACGGATTGCCGTGCTTGAAAATTCTGTGGGAACCAGGCTGCTTGACCGGCTGGGCAGGAAAGTGGTTCCCACACCAGCCGGCAAGCTTCTTTTCAAGCATGCGGCCGCCATGCTGGAAATGAAACAGATGGTCTGCATGGAGATGGATGCTTTTCTCGGTATCAGGAAAGGTGAAGTTAACATTGGAGCAAGCACCATACCGGGTGAATATATCCTTCCCGGCATTATGGTTGAGTTTTCAGAAAAATATCCGTTAATTTCCATCAAATTAGCTATTTCAGACACCAAAGAGATTGAAAACCGTATTGTCGGCGGTGATCTTGAAATAGGTATTGTCGGCTCCAGGAATTCAGGCAGTAATTTGACATATAATAAGCTCTGGGACGATAAACTGGTTTTAGCTGTTTCTGCCAAACACCGCTGGTCCGGCAAAAACAGTATTACCATACAGGAACTTGCTGAAGAGCCGTTCATATTAAGAGAAGAGGGCTCGGGAACATTGAAAATCATAAAAGATTATTTCAATTCGGCATCGGTTGATATGGATTCCTTAAAAACAGTTGCCCGTTTCGGATCTTCCACAGCCGTTAAAGAAGGAATAAAATCCGGTCTGGGAATATCTGTTCTCTCTTTAAGAGCGATAAAAACAGAACTCGATGCAGATATTATTAAAACATTAAAAATCGAAAAGCTTTCAATGACCCGTAATTTTTACCTTATTCGTGATAAAAGAAGAAACCTGTCACCTGTATCCCAGGCCCTCCTTGATTTTTTTCTTTTAAAAGCCACAGCCAGATAAACACCCACCACACCCTAAGATTTTTCATCAGTATCACCAATAGCAAACCATTAATATATCGAAAAATCCTGTTTGACAAATCAGTCTATCAACTCTATCAAGATAGATAACCAGGGGAACTTAATGATGAACAAAGAATTTAAAAATCTTCGTCTCACTGAAACTGTTTCAGGTTCCGGCTGAGCATCAAAACTTGCTCCGGGGGACCTGGACAAAGCATTATGCGGATTGCAATTTCCAACTGATCCGAACCTTATTGTAGGACTGAAAAGCGCTGATGATGCCGGTGTTTACAGAATCACAAAAGATCTTGCCATAATCCAGACTCTCGACTTTTTTACACCCGTGGTAGATGATCCGTACATGTTCGGCCAGATAGCCGCGGCAAATGCATTAAGTGATATATATGCCATGGGTGGTGTGCCGAAAACAGCCATGAATATAGTCTGTTTCCCTTCAAAACAGATGGACATGTCCGTACTGCGCAGGATTCTTGAAGGTGGCCTGGTCAAGATGAAAGAGGCGGAGATGGTTCTTGTGGGGGGGCACAGCGTAGATGATAATGAATTAAAATACGGGCTCTCTGTAACCGGTTTTGTCCATCCTGACCGTATCCTTGTAAAGAAAAACCTGATGCCGGGTGATCGCCTGATTCTTACCAAGCCGCTGGGCACCGGCATTATTAATACCGCGATCAAGGGCGGAATTGCTTCCGTTGAAACTACAGAATCAGTCACAGCCCTGATGGCGGAGCTGAACAGGACCGCTGCGGAAGTTATAGTTAATTATCCGGTGCATGCCTGCACCGACATTACAGGTTTCGGACTAATAGGCCATCTTGCTGAAATGGTAAGTGAATCAGGATACGGGATTGAAATTATTTCTGATAAACTTCCAATAATTCCGGAGGCTATGGAATTTGCGGCCATGGGACTTGTGCCCGCGGGAACATACAGAAACCGGGAGTTCAGGGAGCCGATGACGGATATCGCACCCTCTGTGGATCGTGCCCTTCAGGATATTCTGTTTGATCCGCAGACATCAGGAGGTCTGCTTATATGCGTAGAATCACGCCAGGCGGACAGCCTGTTGTTTGAGCTTAAGGAAAAGGGGATGAGCACAGCCGCCATAATAGGTTCTGTTTCACAAAATTTAGGTTGCATAATAATAGTAAATTAAAGCTGTTAATTGATTTTGATTAAACTTGTTCCACAGCAAAACCAATAGATTTCGAGACTCTGAAAAAGGTAATGATTTTATGATAAAAGAGATAGATGCAAGGGGGTTAGCCTGTCCTGCGCCGGTTTTACAGACAAAAAAAACCGTGGAAGAAGAAGACACGGAAATAATAAAGGTGATTGTGGACAACGAGGCTGCCAGGCAGAATGTCACACGCTTCCTGGAATCAAGACATTTTGAGGTTTCCACAAAGCAGGCTGACGAAGCTTTTTATCTTACCGGCAAAATAGACAGAAATATGCCTGATTCCGCATTTTCCGAGATAAAGGAACAGGAAAAGCCGGGCACAAAAAAAATTATGGTAATGGTGTCCGGCAATCGCATGGGGCATGGAGATGATGACCTCGGCACAAAACTTATGATTTCTTTTTTAAAAACATTGAAAGAGATGGGCCCTGAATTATGGCGGCTTGTTTTTTTGAATGCCGGCGTTAAACTGACAATTTCAGATGCAGAAACCCTGTCTGTTCTCAAGGATCTGGAAAAAGATGGAATTTACATACTTGTATGCGGAACATGCCTTACCCATTTTAATATTTTGGATAAAAAAGAGGTTGGAGAAACTACAAACATGCTCGATATTGTAACGGCTATGCAGCTTGCCGATAAGGTGATTAATATGTAAAAAGCTAAAAAAAATTTTTTTCTATTTCTCCCATTGCCGGATCAATTCTTCTTGAGAAATAGATGACAGAATACTGACCGCATCATGAATGGGCGGTTCCTTAAGGGTCTCTAGGGCATCATCGACATAATCTCTCTTTCGCATGCCCAAAAGAATAGAGTCGACTCCCGGTATAGATCTCAGTATCCGCAGGGCTTTACTGGAAAGCGAGGCGGATGATTTCAAGTCCGGGTCAAGTTCATCCAACCTTTGGCAAAACGTTGCCGCAAAGGCATGTTTCGAGGTTTTAAAATGGGTTGCAGCGATTTCAAGCAATTTAAATAAGGATTGAGAAAACTCTACTACCCACTCCTGCCACTCGGCATCAGCCGGCATGATATTTTCAAGGTAATTTACACCATCATATATTTGAGGCATGATCCGGTACTCTTTTTCATAGTCCCATTGCTCCCAGCTTTGAATCTTAATTAAAGCTGAGGAAAGATATTGGGGAATTGAAAAAAGTCTGTCGATGTGAGTTAAATCACTGCCCTCCGGCCATTTGATTTTAAAATCAGTCTTGAATCGACTTCCCAGCTCCATGCTTTTTTTTTCTAACCTGGAAAAATTTTCCATTATTGTCTGGTGATGAATATCATCAAAATCGGCCAGGCGAATCATTCTATTGCCGACTATAGCATTTAAAGGACGGTTTATCAGGGTCGCTATATTTTTTTCCAACGCAACGTCAAGCAGAGTTTTAGTGCCACAAGCCTGATTCTTTTCCAGGCAAGCCCCTGGTTCAAAGAGATTAAGCGGAAACTGGATGACTTTAAAATTATGGTTGGATGTGATGGTTTCGGCAATTTCAAGCACCCTTTCAAGAGAGGTAAACTCAAAATCGTCAGCCGGATTGATGAAGGTATTTGAAGAAATTCCATAAGCTTTAATCTTGCCGGTTTTAACTTTTTCTTCCAGCCGGCAAAAGGCCTGCCCAATGCGGCGTTCATACTCCTTGCGTGCCGTTCCCAGGTCCATAAGGCGTCTATTTTTGATATAGGTTAAAAAATATTCAGGATTGTGCAGCAAATAAACATCCAGATTGTCCGTTTGCAGATTGTTCAAGGTGCGCTGCAACTGATTTTCAAGGAAATCCGGATTAATGCAATGCCAGCATCCTTCCATATATTTAACCATCTCCGGGAAGGGCTGCCCCCGGGTTTCATGCTCCCGGGCCAGGGTCAGGTTTTCACCCTGGACATATCCTCCTTTGGATATAAGTAAAAAATCTTCTCGATTAATTTCACCCTCCTGGATCATCTGCTTCAAGATGTTCCCGATGAGCCGTTCGCTCCCACCGCCTGTATAATTACTGGAAGTGTCGATCAGATTAAAACCGTTTACCAGGGCATATTCAAGGGCCTCCCCATGCTCTTTAGACTTCTCATAAATCCGATAGCCGCCAAAACCGATTTGACTCACATTAAAATCAATCTTCCCAAATGTATCTGATTTTCCAAATGTATTTAAAGACCGGTCGACTGTCATCGTAGCTCCTCTATTTTTTTAGTGGACATCAAAATTGCCCTTCCGCTGATAATATCTTCTTCCCTGTTTGCACCGGTAGGCGCATACGTCACAGCCAGGATTAACATTCAGCTGTTTACGGCCATCCCGGCCTGAGTTATATTTATGGCATCATTCAGGATGCTCTTTTCCGGAAAAGTGGAATCCGAAGTGACAACCATCAGTACTTCGCGAAAAACCATCGGGGCGGCGTCATCGGTTTTATCCTAGGCCTTTTGGGAATCGACGGCGGGGTTTTTATCGTGCCCCTTCTAATATATATCTTGAGGGTGCCAACCAAAATAGCCGCTGCTACTTCTATTTTTATTCAGTAGTGTCCGGTTAAGTTTTTGCATATAGCATTTGCTCTTTGATAATCAGATTATCAGACCATACGTTTTTTTTGTCAGTACGCAATTCGTTCTGGATGGTATTTCTAAGCTGACGAATCCTCTTTATTGATACAGGTTCATTAAACTGTTCATGGCATTATTAGGCGCATAAGGTTGTTTTGTAAACTTATTTACGGGCCCACCTAATTGTTCAAAATTTGCTGTAATATCAGTTACATCTTTTGATTTTTCATCATTTTTTGGCACCGGTAGAAGAGTTAAACCACAGTCAAACTCAGTTGACAAACTATCTGTAAGGCTTCCGGGGTTGGTAAAATTTTTCGGCGCTGCCGAGTTAAAGACAACAACTTATTTTCAACTTCCTGTTGTTCCTTTACTGTGACGTCCATTGCCATCCGAACGGATTCTCTATTCACAGATCCGCAAAAAGCCGGTAAACGAAGTGCAATTCGGTTTGCATCTTTTACTTCTCCTGTACCATGTGTTTTACCAAGTCCAAACAGGGATTCAATATTATCAGAACAAATAGGCATTCCAGTATTGCCCATGCCCAATGATTCAGCGACTATTAATTGTTTTTCCATCCAGGTAATAAAACCGATACGTACTTGAGAGCTTTGAGGGATATTTTTTAAAAGTTCTTTGCACTCTTTGTAGGTTTTCATATTCAAGCCTTGAGCTTTAAGAATTTCCTGGCTTTTTAAAAGAGGAGATGCATCACGAAGAAATCGCTTGATAAACTGTTTATATTCAGGAAGTTTACCAAGATAATTCCTAAGTTTTGAAACTACAGGGTCCTTTGAAACTCGCCCCCGTGGTGAGTGCTTAAGAACCATTTCAGCCCATTTCACCATTAGATGAATATTCATGAATCGAGCTTTTGTCGAAACCTTTGGGGGTGCAAAAAATGCAAGTACTGTTTGCTTAAATTTTTTTGAGGCTTGTCCGCAAGCAGAGATAAAACAGTCATACGAAGGATGTTTTGTATATTCTTTTGTAACCGTTCACGGTTATAGGTTCACAGTTAACGGTTGAAAAATACAGCAGGTTTCGGTGGATTCGCTTCGCTTAATCCACCCTACAAACTTACGTTGCTTTTGAACCGTAGGGTGGATTAAGGAGCGTAAGCGACGAATCCACCAAAGTAGCTGTCCCGCCTTACGTTGATGGCCTGAGATTCAATTTATAAACAGGAAATTATGCCGCTTGTAACCGTGAACGGTTACATTATTGCGTTGGATCAATGATTTTAAGGCCTTTAAAATAAACTCGGTAAAAACCACGGTCTCTTGTGATAAGCTGATTAGCACATTTTATCGCATGACCACCGATGATAAAATCGCTGATAATATGAATTCTGCCTGGTAATATTTTTCCGCAATGAGGGCATTTTTGATTTTTTTTCTATTTTCAAGATATTTTTTCCAGGCAAGGCTTGCCTCATAAAGAGCCTTATCAGGAGAATTTACAAATTTAATATCTGTTTCATCTAAAAATGTCCTGAGTTCTTCCAAAGAAAGGAACTGGGAGGAGAGTTCGGCAAACACCATTTCGGAAATAACAAGACTGCCCTGTTCAGACAATATTTCAAGTGTTTCTAAAGAAGGTGTCGCATAATCTGCATTTGGAATAAGGATATCCAGCAGTACATTAGTATCAACTGCTGATATCATCAGACTTTCCTCTCAGTTCCTCAATAATTTTATCGGGGTTTGCTCCCTGAAGATTTGAAAGATCTCCAAAATATTTGCGAAAAGATTTTTTTTTATGTTTTTTTTTACATAGAAAAACTTGATTACCGGAAATTTGGAAATCAACTTCATCTCCAGAGGAAATACTCAAGACATCACGTACAAACTTTGGGATTAAAATTTGTCCTTCAGATGAAATGATTGGCATTAGTTTTCTCCATTATATTTTATAGCCTTATAGTTTATAATAAATTACAATTTAACATATAAAACACAGTTTTTCAGTATCATATTCAAATTCCGGGGTAGAATTTTATGGTATCAATAAATATTATTATAACTTACTGTTTTTATTAATGCTCATAATTTAATTTTTAAGATTAAACAGCGTTTACCCCGAAATTTGAATAGGATACGTTTTTCAAATAATCTATGATGATAACCCTGTTATATTACAAGTTTTATACCCAACCCATCAACCTTATATATATAAAGCCCGTCAATTTTAAGAAATCCGTCTGCATGGATGGCTGGAGGCTCCTCATCTATTCCTGTTATAACAGCTTCTACTTCTATGCAGCGGTTTTCGGGAAGAATCTGGCCCCTGTAGGTCCAAGTCTGTTTGGCGGATGTGATTAGTTCGAATCGATGGGTATCGGCCAAATGATTCCAGCGTTGCAGGGCCATGAATTTCAGAAGCTGCAAAAATGATTCTATGCCAAGAGATCCGGGTATAACCGGGTCATGTAAAAAGTGGGCTTTAAAATACCATTCATCCGGGTCAACCTGTTTTGAAGAGCGGATAAATCCCAAACCATTAGGTCCGCCGTCAGGAATATAAAGGTCTATTTCGTCTATCATCTTTAAGGCCTTGGCAGGCATGGCCAGTGGCGATGAAGAATCAATTCGGTAATTATCACAAGCATCAGGCGTAAAGGGTTCCAGATCAGCAAGAACAAGGTCTTTAATAATGCCGGGCTGGGCAGGGTTATGATTATCAAAAATCTTGTTGCCAGCATCCGGAAGCCCGGTCTGCATTGCAAGCGCTTTTTCGGTAAAAAAGCCGAAGGTTGTATCACCTTCATATACAATTTCTCCGCCCTGAAACACCTGAAAATCAAACTGTTCGATGATCATGTCGCCGGCTTCTGAAACCTGGCGCAGTTTGGTTCTGACCATAAGCGTTCCTGAATGGCAGTAAAGATTTCTGTGGAGAACCGCATTGCCGTCCAGGTTCCGGAACTTAAGGTCATGCTTGCTTTTCAGGGCTGATCCCATATAGGCCGCCAGCCATCCACAGGGCTGGAGCGCGATTTCAAGCAGGAAACTGAAAGGGAGTACTGTTGACCGGTCGGCTTTGAAATACCAGGCTGTGTCAGAAATATCATATTCGGCTTCAATCCAGCCGCCCGCTTTAAGCTGCCACTGCTCCGCCTCTATCCTGGTGATACGGTCAATGAGCAGGAAGGGGGGACCCGGAAGCCGTGCAATAAATCTTTGATTGTCAAAAGGACGATATTTTTCACCAAAGGCCTCGGAAGGGTTGCCGCTTGCAAAAGCTATCAGCCTTTTTTTAGAAAAGAGTTCGGTTTTCAGCTTTAACGGCGGTAATTTTTTTTCAATTGACCAGAATTTTTCCAGATCTTGTTCAGTTATGCCGGACATTCGCAGCGACATATCCTTAAACATCACAATCATCTGACCGTCGGCATACATGTACGCGTCTGCTGTCACATAGGGTTCGGGGTTATAACCGGCCTCCTTGATTTCGACCTCATAGATCACATGCTTTGTTTGTGGGGTAACAGGGCCTCTGCATTTTAAAATACTCTCTATGCCGACCACCGGTTCGTAACATGCATCGGTTTTATCGTGTATCCAGCCCATCCGCTGGACAAAAATTCTTAAGGTGTGGGCGCAGCATTCATACATCAGTGTGCCGGGCATAACCATGTCATCCACAAAATGGCAGGTGAGAAACCAGTCATCCGGATGGATATCTGCTTCAGCCCGGATCAACCCGAGGCCGAAGCGGCCGCCGTTGGGATCGAGGGCCGGAACCCGGTTGATGAGGCTCATCCTTCCCCCGGGAAGTCTCAATGATGATGGTATCTCTTTGTTTTCAAAAAGCTTCCCAAAACAGCCGGATGGATTACCCTGGCGCAGTTCTTCAACCGCGGCATCGTCATAGGCTTCCGTTGCAGCAGGCGCCAGGGTTTTCCATAGCTGCGGCTTTGATTTTGCCTGACCCGGCGTGGGTTCCGGATCTTCATTTGTAAGGATTATACCGCCGGAATTCTTCACCTCTTCTTCCGTAAAAAAACCTGCGCAGCCATTTGTCATTGTGATAAGGAGTCGGCCATTTGTCGTACCTTTGAAATTAAAGAAAAACATATAGGTTGCGCCCTGGCGGATAAATTTTTCGATTTCAATTTCATATCTCAACAAATCGCCGGCCAGGGGCAATCCGCTGTGAAATTTTACGGTTGCATCCAGGAGCCTGTATGTTCTGGTTCCTTTTATCTCAAGATCGATACCAAGGTAAGAGCAGAGAAAAAGGTCGGCTTGGCCGGCTTCAACAGAGATACATACCGGCGCCCGGCCGCCATCAAGATACCAGGCTCCGGGGAGGACATCATGTTCCGTGATAATGCGACCCGATCCCATTGACCCTTTTTCTCCTTGAATGGAAATTATGCGGTCAACCAGCATCAGGGGTTCATCCGGCAGTCGCACCCTGGCTTTGCAGGTGTCAACTACCGCAAATTCAGGACCAAGAACTGCGGCAACCGAGCCGGTTGCAAACTCCAGGCACATTTCTCTTGAAAATGCAATCTCCCGCTCAGGAGGCTCAACTACTAAGGATGGAAGCTCTCCTGCGGCGATCATTTTTTCAAGCAGCCGGTTTTGAAAGGTAAGGGTTTCGGCATATGCTTTGGTATTAAAATCGGCAAACTCAAGAAAGGTTTGATGCGCACCGGCGGTGGCATAGACAGTTTTGAGCATTGAATCCGCCAGGCCTGCAAAGGGTGACAAGCTTTTGACGTGCTTTTCAACAGGTTCAGCCTTTGCGATGATTTTTTGAGGTCTGGTTTTAGTCTCCGGCAGATGCGGTTGAGGGGCTTTTTTTCCGATCAGCAGTTTGATCTCCCTGCCTGATTTTTCGGCTTTGACTAAAACCGGCGGGTACGAAGATTCGCCGTAAAGCAGATCAGGATTAAAGGCCACCCTTTCAGCCACCAAAGCGCCGAGCAATTTGATGATTGTGCGATGATCGGCTTCATATCTTGAGCAGGCCGAGACAGCAAGGTGCGGTCTGTCTCCCAGTATGGAAGAGATCATGCCGGTGCAGGAAGCATGGGGTCCCATTTCAAGAAAGATCCTGACTCCGTCCTGGTAGGCCTGGTTAATGGTTTTATTAAAATCAAAACCGTGCAAAGCCTGGTTCAGGATTGAGTCGGCCGCGCTCTCTGTAGTAAGTTTGTTTACCCGGCCGGAAGCGCAACTGTAAAATTTTATCTTGTTATTTGTATTAACAGAAAAAAGATGCAAAGCCCGATAAGCTTCGGCCACAGGTTCGGCTGCGTCGCAATGCACGGTTACAATACCTTTTAACGCCACAGAGTCGCATTTCAGCCGTTTGATCGCTGCTTCAACATATTTTTTTATGCCGCCGATCACGCACTGGTTCGGAGTATTTATAATCAGGAGCCTGGTTTCAGGCAAATCGGCAATAACCTCCCGAACCGGCCCGGCCGGTTTGTTAACAACGGCAACATGCCAGTCAAGATCACCCTTGCCGGGAATATCCCAGGCCTGACGGGCAGCATGGCATGGCCCGGCCAATTCGGTGGTAAATAGCCGGGTCTGCCGCATCCTTTTGAGCATTTCACCCCGGTCTGGCCAGGCATCCAGCGCAAAAAACCCGGCAGATTCGCCCAGGCTGTAGCCGATAGCAGCATCCGGCTTGACTCCAAAACTTCTGACCAGATTTGAAACAACCCCGCCGTGCACAACCTGTCCGAAGATCATATTAAGTGCATTCGATTCTATCTCCTGCAAGGCCTTTTCTTTCCAGTCCCCCGTACATTCCCCAGGCCAGGATGCCCGCCATGGTACAAAGCGCTCCGGTATGAGTTGGGTTTTAAGATGCCCGGTTTTTTGATCCATGCCGCGCAGAATCTCCGGCCATCTTGTTCCCAACTCCCGGCCCATTCCGAGATAATGATTCCCGGAACCCGGAAAAACAAAAGCTGTTTCTGCGTCCGGCCCGAGCGGTTCAGGCGCATAAGCCACCCCGCCCCGGATGCCGATTCTGGTTAAAGTCTCTGTGAGAACTGTTTTTTCAGCATCATTAATATATAATTCAAGCTCACGAATATCTTTTGCGGATATGGCCAGGCCCAGTTTTTTATGAGGATTATGTCCGCATTGCAGATACCATTGACCGGCAACTCTGCCGGCAGGAATTGTTGTAAAGGATGGCTCTTTTACAAAATTTTTCAATACTGCCAAGCCGTTGAGGAGCTCTTCCGGGCTATCCCCTTCAATCATAAAAAGACCATAATCTTCAAAACCAAGGGGTCTTTTCCGCTCTCTGTTAATCTTGATGGGGCTCTTGATATCGCTTTGGCTTAAATAATCCGGATCGGTATTATTTTCATAAGCTTCCAGGATTAGATGCGCAACATTTCCGTCATTGGTCAAGGCTCCCACGCAGGCGCGGCGCGGGCCCTCAGCCCGGTTGCGGAGCCAGTACTGCGGCTGAATGGGCATATGCCAGGCGCCATTGGCAAGGCTTGGGCAGGCCGGGGTTTTAAAATTTCTTAAGGGTGGAATTATCTCCTGAAACAGGCAGAGGCTTGCCTTGACAACAGATGCCATACCGGAGGCAGCCCCGGTATGACCGATATTCGGTTTAAGCGAACCAAGGGCGCATTGCTGTAAATCAGATCCTGTAAAAAAATTTTCAGCAGCCTCCGCTTCTATTCTATCCTCATCCGGGTCGCCGCTGCCATGGGCTTCAAAAAAAGAAATTGACGAAGGGTTAAGATCTGCATCCTTAAAAGCCCTGCGCATGGACGCCAGGTATGCGGTTTGGGAAAGAGAAGACAAATTTATGCCGCCGCCTGATGCTGCTCCGGAGCCTTTGATTACCGCGTATATCCGGTCTCCGTCGGCCATGGCCTGATCCAGCCTTTTCATAATAATAGCTGCAGCGCCTTCTCCCGGCAGCGTCCCGTCGGCCTTTTTATCAAAAGGATATATTTCTTTGGATTCGGATAATTTTCTGCTTTTCGAAAAAGTAATTATGCTCCGCACATCACCGCAAAGATCAACCGCTCCGGCCAGCGCAAGATCGATTTCATGATTTTGTAGAGCCTGCATCCCGATCCGGATGGCCTTCAGGCCGGAAGTCTCTTCCCCGGAGACTGAAAAACTCGGCCCTCCAAAACGGAATTCACGGGCTATGCGGCTGGCAACCACGCTGCCCAGGGAGCCCAGTGTCCTTGTGGCGGTTAAAGGCGGCCCGGCTTCATGCTTCAGTTCTGCAAGCCAGGCCTCTTCATCATCAAAATTCAGATCCCTCTTTTTTTTCCACTCAGAGATTGCATTGGCCAGGTTCCAGCGCACCGTAAAATCGGTAGTCTCAAAATCAAACCCTATTCCAATGATCGCTCCGGCGCGCGGATTTTCATTCTTGATGCTGATTCCCGCGTTTTTGATTGCTCCGTCCGCCACCTTCAGCATCAGGAGCTGCTGAATCAGTATATCAGGAATTTCCCTGGGAGGGATGCGGAATTCACCGATCAGAAGCGAGAGCTCTTCAGCAAAAGCGCCGTATGGCATCTTGCGGCCCAGATGTTTTTCAGCTATTTTTTCAGAACCATGCCGGCGGTTGGGGGGGCTTTTTTGAATGACGGAATCTCCACAAAAAATGGTCTCCTGAAATTCCCGCAGGGATGTTAAAGAGCCGAAGGAGACGTCCATGCCGATGATGGCTATTTCAGGTTCCGGATCATTTTTAACCTGATGAACGTTACTTTGGTGCACTTTAATCGAACTTGCAGCCGGGGATGGATGATCGGAGCGCCATTCCTCAAACAGGATGTGCCCGTTTATGCCTCCAAAGCCGAATGCGCTTACCGCGGCCCGGCGGGGAATATCCCCGGCTCTCCGGCGCCACTCTTGCGGTTCGGTCGGCACTTTAAAGGGACTATTGTTTAGCGGGCTTTGGGGCGCAGCATGTTTAAAATTACAGGAAGGCGGAATAATTCCATTTTTTAAAGCCAGGAGGGTTTTGATCATTCCGGCAGCGCCTGCGCCGGTTAAGAGGTGGCCGATATTCGATTTTACCGAACCGATGGCGCATGATGCTCCCTTAGACCAGCCGGATGCGCCCCACATCTCTCTCAGGCTCAGCAACTCCGTATTATCACCCACCGGCGTGCCTGCGCCATGGCATTCAATCAGGTCAACATCATAGGGTGTCCATCCCGCAGACTTATAAGCTGCTGTCATGGCCCTGACCTGGCCTTCTATATCAGGCGCAAGCAGATTTCCCCGGATATCGTTTGAAAGTCCTGTGCCACGAATAATACCGTAAATTTTGTCATTATCCGCCAGAGCGTCTTCAAGTCTTTTCAATACCAGCATCCCTACACCTTCACCAACCACCAGTCCGTCTGCAAACTCGTCAAAAGGAGCGCAAATTCCTGAAGGTGAGAGCGCCTTAAGCTGGCTGAATCCAATCTGGGTATAAAGGGATTCCGGGCGTGAGACTCCGCCTGCTATCATCATGTCCGCCCTGTGCATGTTCAGTTTGTCGCAGGCAAGTTTAACGGCATAAATGGATGAAGCACAGGCCGCATCAAGTGTCATGGTTCCGCCGCCCAGGCCGAAGGCCTCGGCCAGAATTGCTCCCGGCAGGGAGGTTACGTCGGCATTGACAGCCTCATGGGCGGAAATGGAATCCAGACTGTTTGTTGCAATATCGCCAAAAAGTTTATCTTCAAAGGATTTGCCGAGAATTTTTCTGGTGATTAATGATGTTGCATCCGTAGGGAGGGCAATGGCGGCCAGGATTACCCCGGTACGGTCGCGTTTGAACGTTTCCATGCCTGATAAAAGTTCCCGCCCGGCCTGCAGCACAAGATGGTAAAGCGGATCCAGATTTTTTAATAATTCCGGCTCAAGGTCGATGCTTGTCGGGTCGAATCGGAAATCGGTTATCAGGCATGCTTTTTTTGAAATTGCTTTGTCAGGAGTATATTCAGGATTGAAGATGGAATTCGGTTCAACAATCCATCTCCCGGCCGGTATTTCACAGCCTGCATAGACCCTGTCAACGATATTGTTCCAGAATATTTGCGGATTATCAGCGCCCGGGAATATTCCGGAAATCTTCACCACTGCAACAGGATTTTGATATTGCATTATAAGTTCAGCTTCACTTTACGCTCTCTGGGGTTTTTTATATGACAATTAGTATCAATTCATATGTGAAGATCTATAGTCTATCCATCCACAACTTCCCAACACCCACCCTTAGGCGGGCCGATGCGCTTTAACCGCCCGTTTTTTTGCAATTTGGCGATTTGTTTTTCAATCGCGCGAGTCGTTATTTCAAGAACATTTGCCAGTTCAGGAATGGTTATCTGAAAATTCTCGCGCATAAGTTTTATTATCTTATCCGTAGTTTTCACCGAACTTTTTTTCAAGGACATGAAAAACCCCGCTGGTATCCCGCTTAAAGACAATGGTAAAAAAGCTGTCAAACTCAAATTTCGGATCTGGGCAGCCAGCGTCCTTCAGTAGTCGCCAGATTTTATGGATACCGGTACCCATGTTTTCAACCAGATCCACTCGTTGCAGAAGGGATGCAATAATCTGATTTCTACGAACGGCTTTTTTCCCGAACTCTTTTTCGGTTAATCCTTTCGGCAAACCACCGGGGTTTGATATTTCGATGCGGTCATCAAAAATTTCCACGGTCGTGTGGCTACCGGTTTTCAGATAATCCCGGTGAGAGACCGCATTGACCAGCGCTTCCCGAATCGCATCAAGTGGGATCTCATAAATCTCTTTTCTTCTTGGACTTCCGGTCATCTCATACCTGACCCGCAGCTCCTGCCGGATAAAATGCATGGATAGAGTGATATTGGTGATTAGGTCTTCCTGGTAGTCCTTGCGGTTGACCACCTGAAAGCGATCTGATCCCTCAAAGGTACCGCAGGTAATAGTGGCTTGCTCGCAAAGCAGTTCGATGGACTTGGCGAAAAACAGAACACCCGCGTTTTTCATTTTTAATTTTTTGTCGAGGCGGTCGGCTACGCCCAGATTTTCAAGAATAGGTTCATCATCCAGCTCTTTACTGATGTGGGCAAGTCTTAAAAAGGCATTCAATCGCTCAGCATTGTAATGTTTTTGAAAATTAAATCGGGGATGATATTGTTCTTCAAAGCGAAGAACTCCTTCAGCCTGTAAGAACTCAACGAGTTGGTCTCGGCCCGTTTTTTGGGAATTTGCGCCCATGCGGATAAAAAAACCGTCACTGCACTGATACGGCTTATCTTTACCCTCAGGCACTGAAATTATGACAACATTTTGAAAGGAAGAAATATAGACGGTAATGGAAGGTTGACAATTAAACGCAATATCCTGAATCTGAGAACGAAGTGTATTTGAATTTGTGATGCCTTTTGCATTACCCTGATTATCCACGCCAAGGAAAATTCTGCCGCCTGAGGCATTAGCAAAGGCCGTCAATTCACGGGATAGGGGTTTGTTTACCCGTTCTTTAAATTCAACAAGATAGCTTTCACCCTCTTGGATAATATATTTCAGTTCTTTGGCGTTCATTAGTTCATACTCATCTGCTTCAAATCAAGAAGCCCATGGGATATTTCCTCTTCTAATTGTGTCAACTCCGTCAGCTTTTTTAGCTTGGACAAAGGCTTTTCCCGAGCCCAAAACACACTTTGAGGAAGAATAATATCTGCCGTACCGCCATTTCTGAGTGTGTTAAACATACGTTCTGTAAAGAGCAGCACTATTTTGGTGGTGCATTATAAATCAAGTTCCAGCTTACGCTTTCTGATATTATCAAGGATTTTGTCGAGAAATTCATCCTGGGGCATCCCCTGTCTTACTTTCCCATCCAGGGTTCGCACGGAAAGACCGCCGGTTTCTTTTTCCCGGTTGCCGATAGTGATTATAAGAGGAATTTTATCAAGCTGGGCATCCCGGACTTTTTTATTGAGACTTTCGGTTCTGGCATCGACTTCAGTTCGCAGCCCTTTTGCATCGAAGAAATTTTTGAGACTCTCTGCGTAGGGTGATAGATCATCATTGATGGGAAGCAGCGTAATCTGCACAGGAGCCATCCATAAAGGAAATTTGCCCGCAAAATGCTCCACCAGGATTCCGAAAAATCGTTCTATGGAGCCGTAAATCACCCTGTGAATCATGATCGGCCGGTGCTTTTCATTGTCAGCGCCGATATATGTCAGGTCAAATCGCTCCGGAAGGGACATGTCTAGCTGGATCGTGCCGCATTGCCAGGTTCGGCCCAGGGCATCTTTAATGTGGATATCGATTTTAGGCCCGTAAAAAGCCCCGTCACCTTCATTGATCTTGTATTCCAGGCCATACTTGTTCAGGGCTGATGCAAGGCCCTCTGTAGCCATCTCCCACTGGTCATCTGTCCCGATCGATTTTTCCGGGCGTGTTGAAAGTTCAAGATGAAAGCCAAGGCCAAAGGTGCTGTAAATTTTTTCCACCAGTTTCAGCACTCCCAGAATCTCACCCTCTATCTGATCAGGCGTCATGAAAATATGGGCATCATCCTGATGAAAAGCCCGCACCCGGAAAAGGCCGGAAAGAACACCGCTCAGTTCGTGCCTGTGTACCAGGCCGATCTCGCCGGCCCGGATTGGAAAATCTTTATATGAACGGGTGGCGGTCTTGTAGAGGAGCATGCCGCCGGGACAATTCATAGGTTTGATAGCGTATTCGGTCTCATCGACTATGGTGGTGTACATATTTTCGCGATAATTTTCCCAGTGCCCGCTCTTGACCCACAAACTTTTATCAAGCATGATCGGGGTTTTGGTTTCCACATAACCGGCGGCCTTATGCTCTGCGCGCCAGTAATCAAGGAGAATATTCCAGACTTCCATTCCTTTGGGGTGAAAAAAAGGCATGCCCGGAGCAGCTTCATGAAAACTGAAAAGATCCATGGTCAGGCCGAGTTTCCTGTGATTCCTTTTTTTGGCCTCGGCTATGAAATTGAGATGAGCTTTTAATTCCTTTTTATCAAAAAAAGCAGTGCCGTATATGCGCTGGAGCTGGGGTCTGGTTTGATCTGCGCGCCAGTACGCACCGGAAACCTTCATAAGTTTGAAAGCCTTGATAAAGCCGGTATGGGGAATGTGGGGTCCCCGGCATAAATCGGTAAAATCGCCTTGGGTATAAAGAGATATGGTTCCATCCTCAAGATCGTTAATCATCTCGAGTTTGTATTCCTCATCCCGGTAAAACCCAAGCGCCTCAGCTTTGGATACATTTTTGCGGACAAAGGGGATTTTGGCCTTGATAATTTTTTTCATCTCAGCCTCGATGGCGGGAAAGTCTTCTTCTGAAACCGGCTCCATATCTATATCATAATAAAAGCCGTTTTCCACAACCGGCCCGATGGTCAGACCGGCGTTTTTGTATATTCTCTGAACAGCCTCGGCCATAACGTGCGCCGTGCTGTGGCGCAGGATTTCCAGGGCTTTGGCGTCTTTTTTGGTAATAAATTCTATTTTCGAATCCTTATCAATACCTCTGCTCAAATCTAACAGCTCCGAATCAATCTCCATTGCAACGCAGTTGCGGGCAAATCCTTCGGAAATACTCCGGGCCACATCGAGCCCTGAGGGATTTTTTTCAAACTCTTTTACTGCTCCATCGGGGAATGTAATTTTTATCATTATAATATGCTCGTTATATGTTTCAAACGTTTCCAATCCGCGCGACAATATTTTTATTGATTTTTTACGCGCAATATATCTTTTTATGAAGGTACTATAGCATAAATTGGAAAACTATCCAAAGATATTTGAAATTTTATCAGGAATTCAGGGGACTATAATACTCCCCAAAAACTGGACAGTTGTTTAAGGTGTAAAATGAGTATATCCTGATCAACAAAAAGGAGGCTCATTAATGGGTAAAATTCGAAAAAATTACAGCGCATCATTCAAAGCTAAAGTAGCTCTTGAAGCGATCAAAATGGACAAAACGATTTCCCAACTATCCAGTGAATATGGAGTTCATTCAAATCAAATAAATCAATGGCGAAAGCGTCTATTAGAAGAATTGCCCGATATATTTTCAAAAAAGCGTCAAAAAAAAGAAAAAGACGCTGAAGAATTCCAGGCGGAGCTTTACCAGCAAATAGGCCAATTAAAGGTCGAGTTGGATTGGCTAAAAAAAAAATCTAAACTGCTCAATTGATATAAAGCGTCAATGCATCGACCCGAATCATTCTTTGGTACCTATAGTGCGCCAGTGTGATCTAGTGCGCCAGTGTGATCTTTTGGGGATAAACAGATCGACTTATTACTATCAATCCTGCAAAAATGAGAGCTATAATCTGGCTCTAATGCGATTAATAGACGAAGAATATACCAGATATCCGTTCTACGGTGTTGAGAAAATGACAGCAATATTAAAGCGACAAGGGCATACTGTCAATCCCAAACGCATAAGACGTTTGATGCGGCTTATGGGACTTGAAGCGATATATCCAAAACCGAATCTGAGCAAGGCATTAAAAGAGCATAAAATTTATCCATATCTGCTACGAGGCGTTTCCATTAATCAAGTTGACCAGGTATGGTCAACGGACATTACCTATATCCGTTTGAATTCAGGTTTTATCTATCTTGTAGCAGTGATAGACTGGTTCAGTCGGTATGTCCTGAGCTACGAATTTTCAACCACACTGGACAAGGGATTTTGTATAAAAGCCTTACAGGGTGCCTTAAAAGTTGCAAAACCCAAGATCTTTAACACGGATCAAGGCAGTCAGTTTACCAGCGATGCTTTTACCTGCGTTTTAAAAAAAGCCTGGGTAAAGATCAGCATGGACGGCCGGGGCCGTGCTCTGGATAACATCTTCGTAGAGCGCCTATGGCGTACCGTGAAATATGAACGTGTTTATATCCACAACTATGAAACCGTCAGGGAGGCTATCCAAGACATTGGAGAATATTTTGGCTTTTACAATACTGAACGACTCCATCAATCTTTGGATTACCAAGACCCCTGCAGAGATATATTTTGGTAAATTCGCTATTCAACGTGTGGAATAAGTTATAAACATATTAATATTGAATTTTAGGCATCCTTCAAATTTAGTTTACACTGATTTTCTATAAAAAATTAAATTTTACCGCGGAGAACGCAAAAAGCGCGGAGGGAACTGCTTGGTTTTGAATGTAATATCTCAGCGTTCTTTGCGAACTCTGCGGTAAAATATTGATTCCGGCATTAAAAAAAGTGTTAACTACTTTTGGGTATAAATGAAGGATACCGAATTTTAACAGTATGTTAATAAGATGTAGAAAAGTTATAAACATTTTATCAACAAGTTATAAACATTTTAGAGCGATGCTATTATTTATTAAATTAATCAGTTAAGTCATTTATGAACATTTTTACGACAAACAGGCACATATTTTATTTTTTTGTTTACTTGGGATACGCTAACAGAATAAAAGTGCTTAGTTCTCTTTATTATTGAATTCCTGTGGATTTATTTATTATGCCAGCTTTTAAAATATTGATTCTGCTTTTGCTGATAAACGGAGCTCCCCCTGTTATTGCCTTCTTTTTCCCCGGAATTGCCGGGCGGCCTGTGGATTGCGGGTTCAGGTTCTTGGACGGCTATCCTTTTTTGGGAAAACATAAAACCGTGGCAGGGTTTCTGGCCGGAATACTGGCCGGCTGCATATTCGGTTTTGTTATGGGCTTTCCGCTTATAATCGGTTTCCTGGTCGGGCTGCTCTCCATGACCGGGGACAGTTTTACGAGTTTTATAAAAAGGCGTTTGAATATTGACTCGGGAATTGATACTTTTCTGCTTGATCAATTTTTTGAGGGGCTTTTTCCTATCTTGCTTTTCCATCGGTTCTATTATTTTTCATGGAATAAAACCCTGGTTCTCCTGTTTTTATTTATTATTACGGCCTGGATCGGTTCCAAATTTTTTATGAAAATATTTCCGTCCAATAAAATCAAACCTGATAAAACCAAACTTGACTGCACAGTCCGTTCCAGGGCACGTTTTCGCGAATGGCGCGCATGCCACACAGCTTTGTCGCCTTTTGCGCGCATGCTGAATTTTGAAAGTGTAATATATTACCGCTGGTTTATGAAGGGCCTTTTTAAATGTGCGGGTATATATGAGCAGGGGAAAAAAAATGCTGTTCAGGTGCGCCTAAAATCCATGGAGTTACCATTTCCTGAACTGCCTGAGTCATTCGATAAATATCGGATCCTTTTTATAAGCGATTTGCATCTGGACGGTCTTGAAGGTCTATCTGAACGGTTGATAGAAAAAGTGTCGGAAATAAAAGCGGATGTATGTCTCCTGGGGGGTGACTACCGGATGGAGATGTACGGTCCTTTTGATGATGTAAACTGTAAAATCTGCGAGTTGATAAAACATATTGACGCTCCGGACGGAGTATTCGGGGTGCTGGGCAATCATGACTGTCTTGAAATAGCTCCTGAACTCGAGGATTCAGGAATTTGTATGCTGATTAATGATTCGATTGCATTGAAACGGGGCGGAGACGCGTTAAGCCTTATCGGGGTGGATGACCCGCATTACTATAAATGCCACGATCTGGAAAAGGCTTTCAGGGAAGTGCCTGCCGGGGCATTCACTGTTCTGGTGGCACATTCGCCGGAAATTATAAAAGATACCCATGGAAAAAAGATTGATCTGTGCCTGTGCGGGCATACCCACGGGGGGCAGATACGCTTGCCGTATATCGGCGCTCTTTTCACCCATTGCAATCTACCGCGAAGGTTTGCGTCCGGTTTGTGGAAGCATGAATCAATTACAGGTTATACATCAAACGGCGCCGGCGCTTCAGGAGTGCCGGTAAGGTTTAACTGCCCGCCGGAGGTCGTTCTGGTAACCTTGATGAGAAGCTATACCAGCCCCTGATCAAGCATGGCTTCAGCCACTTTTATAAATCCCGCCATATTTGCGCCGTTCATATAATTGCCGGGTGTTCCGTACTGTTCGGCGGTATCAAGGCAAGTCTTGTGAATGCTTTTCATGATAATTTTCAGTCGATCTTCAACCTCCCGGGCGGGCCAGCCGATGCGCATGCTGTTCTGGGCCATTTCAAGGCCGGAAACCGCCACCCCTCCGGCATTGGAGGCCTTGCCGGGAGCATAAAGGATTTTGTTGTCGAGCAGGATATTTATTCCTTCGGGCGTGGTCGGCATATTCGCTCCTTCACACACCAGGGTTACGCCGTTTTTAACAAGATTGCCCGCGGCCGGGCCGTCAAGTTCATTTTCGGTGGCACAGGGAAAAGCGCAGTCAGCTTTATGGTTCCAAAGGGGGTTATGGTCTTTTTCATAATCAGCAGGCGTGTAAACAGCTCCGGGAAATTTATCCGCATATTCCTTTATCCGGCCTCGTTTTAAATTTTTAAGCCTTTTAACAAAAGCGAGTTTTTTTTCATCAATTCCGCTTTCATCAAAAATATATCCGGATGAATCGGAAAGTATTAGTACTTTTCCTCCCAGGGTGATGATCTTCTCCACAGTAAACTGGGCCACATTCCCGGACCCTGAAACAAGGCAGGTTTTTCCTTCTATGGTAGTATTTTTTGTGGTCAGCATTTCCGCGGCAAAGTAAACGCATCCGTATCCTGTGGCTTCAGGACGGATCAGGCTTCCGCCCCAGTTTATGCTTTTGCCTGTAAGAATACCGGTAAATTCATTACTAAGCTTTTTGTACATTCCGAACAGGAATCCGATTTCCCTGGCACCCACACCGATATCCCCGGCCGGTATGTCCGTATTATGCCCTATGTGGCGAAACAGCTCACTCATAAAACTCTGACAAAACCGCATAACTTCGGCATCCGACTTGCCTTTTGGATCAAAGTCGGAGCCGCCCTTCCCACCTCCCATCGGCAGAGTGGTTAAGGCATTTTTAAAAATCTGTTCAAAAGCGAGAAACTTCAGAATCGACAGGCTTACCGAAGGATGGAACCGCAGCCCTCCTTTGTAGGGGCCGATGGCGCTGTTCATCTCCACCCTGAAGCCCCGGTTTACATGAATTTCGCCCCTGTCATCCATCCACGGCACCCGAAACATAACCACACGTTCCGGCTCGGTGATTCTTTCAAGTATCCGGGCATGCCGGTATTCAGGGTTCATCTCCATCACCGGCTGCACAGATTCCATCACTTCTGTAACAGCTTGATGAAATTCTCTCTCATGCGCATCCCTGGCTTTGATGATTTCTATGATGTTGTCCATTATTCCTCCATTTGGTTTATATACTACCTAAGTTGAGCGATTAGCTGTTAGCAATTAGCTGTTAGCCTTGAAAAATTAAGGTATTACATCATTAAGAAATAACACCCAATGGGTAAAAAATTGTAATCGCAAAATATCTTGTAATCATTAAGCTAACAGCTAAGGGCTCAATTCAGGTACGGATTTTAATTTTTCATAGCGCTATCACAGAATGAGACCGTCAGATAAAACAACAGCGCGTGATCCATTGCCGTCTATCTTGATTAAAAGAGGTGTTTTAAGACGCGCATGTCTTAAAAAACCGGTTTCCTTTTCAACCGGCAGCCCATTCAGCCAGTCAAGGCCCAAAAAACTGGTTTTATCCTGTAATACGGTTAGATAGCCGATCCCGAGAGATGTTATGTTATGAAAAAAATGAGTTCCCTGGGACGGATCCGCCTGCAGCTTTTCGGTTGATGTTTCGATGATTACTCCGACTCCTGAGATATCATGCCAGGTTACGGGTATCCCGAGCCATTTGTCCGCCGAACCCCATCTCCCGGGGCCTATGAGGAGATAGGGTCTGTTCAGCCGCATCAGGCTTTTGTTCATACTGCTGATCTCTGCCGATATATCACGAGTACGGGAGGGGTCGAAGCTGTCCTGCTTTACAAAAAGAATATCGTAGATATCATTAAATGTGCCGTTACCCAGCGCACTGTCGGACAAACATACAGCTTCCGATATTTCAGCGCCGGTTATTTCGACCTTTTCACTCTGACTACTAAGACTCATGGGTCTTATTTGAAGTAGGTCGAATTCAGGCTTTGCCTTCCGGTCGTTTTCAGGCGGGATGTTAACTGCAAATTCTATCTCAACCGGGCAGCCCATACCTTTTTGGCCGATTTTTAAAATTTCCGTAAGAATCTCCGACAGGGGGAACGCGTTGTATTTGAGCATTCCCGCAAATGTCAATAATCTTTGCCCCGAAGCTTGAATTGTATCCCTGATCTTGTGATCGTCCGGTAAATATGTGCTGGCAATCATTTTTAAAGGGGTTTGTTGAATAAAATCATCCTGAATATCGTTTATATCGAGTTGTAAAAGCGTGGAAGTATCGCCGGATTCGGTTCCTGATATATTTAATTTACCGAAGTCATGGGGAAAACCATCCATCCTCAGGGCAAAGAAGCGGCGCTGGGAATTTTGCAATATGTCGTCCACTGTTGAAAATTGAGGCAAAAAACGAGGATATTTAGGGCAAAAACGGAGCGCTGCGCCGCCTTCTACAACAGTTTTGCCAAGCCCGAAAGCAATATGCACGATACCCTCTTCAGGCTTCATATAAGATACGGTATAATAGTTATAGGACTGCGCCAGCCCTGAAACAGCAGGATAGAAATAGTCCCCGTACCTTGACCCGGTTACCTGCTGAATGATTACGGCCATCTTTTCCTCTTCGGTTCTATACATACCCCTCCCGGCGGCGGCCCTTGGAGTTGCCAGGTATGTTGAGGCATAAACCAGCTTGATTGCCTTTACAAGTTGATCAACCCTGACAAGGAGGTCAGGGTTGTTGTTGGGGATCATGTATGTTTTATAGATTCCAGCACAGGGCATATACTGCGCATCCTCCAAAAGGCTGGAAGACCTTACGGCCAGGGGATATTTTGCCCGGGATAAAAAAATTTTGAGATCAGAGCGAAGGTTTTTCGGAAAATTCGATTGCATGAACCGTTCCACAATGTCGGCATCTTCACCGGGAGCATCAGACGGCCGATTGTCGGGCAAAATACGGGAACCGTTTTGCTCCATAAAGGAATCAAAACCTGCTGTTGTAATAACCAGGGTTTTAGGAATGCCGATCTTGACATCCGGAAATTTTTCTGCCGGCCCGGTCTCTTTATTCAGAAGATTCGACATAAAAGCCAGCCCCCTGGCCTTGCCGCCCAGGGATCCCTTGCCTATCCTGGTAAAATCCACATCAGCATCAAAGCCATCCCCCGCAAAATCGGTTACCACACCTTTTTGACGTCTTATGCGCCTTTCCCTGCAACAGTCGACAAGGTACTTTTTTATTTCCTGGGCGCTCGAAAAAGCATCGACATTGATATATCGTAACCTTGAAGCAAGCTCTATTTCAGAACGGGCCATCAGCCATGTTGAAAAATGATTTCGCCTGGCATGATAATCGATAGATTCATCAGGAATATCAGGTATAATTTTTTCCATCTCCCTGAGGCTTGATGCCCTGGCAACCTCTTTTCCGTCAGGCATCCTGAAGATAAAATCACCAAAAGCAAGGTAATTAATAAAAAACGACCTGATATCAATATGCAGTGATTGGGAATGTTTGTTAATGAAAATAGCCGGAATCTCCATAGCTCTTTGCCTGTTGGACTCTTCCGAACTGAAAACCAGAACCGGCATTCCCGGAGAATCCTTCCTGATCATGTCCAGAAGAATGAAACCGGCCTGGTCATCAAGTATCCCGTTGCGCTGAAAACGGACATCCGACAGCACGCTCAGCAGGTATGGCTTGAACTTATGGTAAAGCTCCACAGCTTCTTCAAAATTTTCCGCAACCAGTATCCTGGGTCTGGCCCTCATCATGAGATTACGATGGGCATCATTGATGGATCCTTCCATTACGTCCTGGGTCTGCATAACCAACTCCCGGTAAAGCCGCGGAAGTATGGATGAACAGTATATGGGGGAGTCCTCCACATAAATAATGACTCTTATCCTTGCTTTCTGTGTATCATTAACAACATTCAACTGATCTTCAATGCTCTTTATGATTGATAAAAGAAGATCGGCATTCCCATACCATACAAACATCTTGTCTATATATTTATGATCAGGGTATAATTGATTGGTAAGCAGATTGCCCGCATTATGTTCAAGAAGATAGACGAAAAGATCCGGGAATTGCTGTTTGATCATTTTACCCAGGATAAAAGGATCCATATCATTGATGCGGGGCATGATAATTACAAGATGAAATTTCTTCCTGGAAAGAATATCCATAGCTTCTGCGGCGGTAGAGACCCAGGTGAGTTTTGGCGGCCTGCTGAGGTTCAAGCCGCGATATTCATGAATAATCCTTTCGGCTATACGGCCATCCTCTTCCATAATAAATGCGTCATAGGGGCTGGAAACAAGAAGGATTTCCCTGATCCGTTTTGACATCAGATCATGAAACACATTAAACGAAAGGTCCGAATCATCAAATAGATCTTTATGTAATTTGGACATGCTTACCTCATCGATGCTGAAAGTACTTATATGATAATAAAAAGTGTAGCAAAAAAGGTAATTATTGACAAATAATTAAACAAAATATAATTCCAAGATAGAGAGAATGGATTTTATAAACAGCGCTTTAAGGGGGGGGATGACATGGCGGTTATAACAATATCCAGACAGGGTGGTGCAGGCGGCGTAAGCGTGGGCAATCCTTTAGCCAAAAAACTTGGATATGCTCTAATTGACGAAGAGATTATTAATATGGTGGCGAAGGATGCCAGGGTTACATCCCATTGGGTCAGGTCTATCGAAAAAGATGCCGGAGGTCTTATACACAGAATGATCGATGGACTGATTTCAGGAAAATATATCGATCGTCTAACTGGTGATAAGAAAGGTTATATTGATGAAAAAGTATACATAGAAACCCTTTACAAAGTTATGCCTCGTATTGCAGAAGAGGATAATTGTATTATCCTGGGCAGGGGAGGACAATATATCTTAAAGAATTTTGAAAATGTCTATCATGTGCTGCTTGCCGCCGACAAACAGGATCGAATAAATTTTATGGTGGAGCATCATGATTTTTTGCCTACTAATGCAAAAAATATAGTGGAGCAATTTGATATAAGAAGGAACAGGCTTTACCGCAAAATGGGAGAGGTGGACTATGACAAGCCGGAACTTTATCATTTAGTTATTAATACTAGCAAGCTGAGTCTGGAAAGAGCGGCCGATATTATAGCCGATTTAGTAAAATAATAGGCATCGTAATTCCGGATTTCTCATAAATAATAGGAGGAACCTATTATGAGATGCCTGGTCAAAAATTTAATATTTGCGGTGCTTCTCACATTAATGCCGGTGTTTTATATATATGCCGGTGATAAGTTGACCGTGAGCTCCGCTACGCTACGCACACGGTCAACTTATCGCCGGCTGTCGAGTTCCTCGAACGTCCTTGACAGGTTCCGCTCACGCTCCACCTATCAAGGGCGTTCGAGCCGACTGCGATTCTCGACACTGAATGAAAAAAAACCGCCTTTTTCATTCAGTGCCTGCGATTCTCGCGGCTCAACAGCCGGCGATGCACAGGCCGGCGGTATCCGAAAGCCAGCCTATGCAGGAAGTTTTTATCCGGCCGATCAGGCTGAATTAAGTCGATTATTAGAGCGGCTTACTCAAGAGGCGAAAAAAAACCATATCCGTCTTCCCGCAGGCAAACCTTTTAAGGCTCTCATCCTCCCCCATGCAGGTTATATATACTCAGGATTAACCGCCGCCCATGCTTCGCAGGCCCTTTCCGGCAAAAACTTTACAAAGATCATTCTGCTGGGGCCGGATCACAGAATCGGCTTTTCAAATTGCGCAGTTGGAGATGCCGATGCATATAAAAACCCCTCTTGGCCTGATAAAACTGCATGCAGACGCGAAAAGACTTCTTAAACAACCGGAACTATTCAGGACGATTATAGCTTCGGACAGAGCTGAGCATTCTATTGAGGTTATCCTTCCGTTTTTGCAATTTTATCTGAAAAATTTTACAATCATACCGATTGTAACAGGTCCCTGTGATATCGATAAATTAACGCAGGCTGTTGAAAAGCTCCTTGATGAAAAGACCCTGGTTATTGCCAGTTCGGATTTTTCCCATTATCTCCCATATGAGGAGGCTGTTAAAAGGGATAAGGATACTATCGATAAGATATTAGCGCTTGATTATGAAAAACTGTTAAAAAAAGATAATTCCGCGTGCGGCAAAATACCGGTTACGGTCCTGATAAAAATGGCGCTGCATCATAACTGGCAGCCTGTTTTGCTGCATTATTCAAACAGCGGCGACACTGCCGGCGGCCGCTCCAGAGTAGTCGGATATGCCGCTATAGCCTTTTATGGAGAATCTCTTATGAAAAACATATCCAGTGAATTAAATGAAAAACATGGCCGGATCCTGTTAGATCTTGCCAGGCAGACCATAATGAAAAAACTCGGTATCAAGGTCGACAAAAACAGAGCCGATCAGCTTGCTGCAGCTTTAAGGGATAGTCAATTCAAAATACACAGGGGAACTTTTGTCACACTGAATATTGACGGCGGATTGAGAGGATGTATAGGCAATATTTCCGATTCGGATTCCGTGAAAGACGGAGTACGTAAAAATGCAGTCAACGCTGCATTCCACGATCCGCGTTTTCCTGCCCTGCTGAAAGACGAGCTGAAAAAAATTGAAATTGAAATAAGCATCCTTTCAGAACCAAAGCCTGTAGAATACAAAAACGGCGCTGATCTGATAAAAAAACTTAAAGTAAATGTGGATGGTGTAATTCTCCGCAAAGGGCCGGCCGGCGCAACTTTTCTGCCCCAGGTCTGGAAACAGCTGCCAAAACCGGAGGAGTTTCTGGCCCACCTGTGCATGAAGGCCGGTCTTCCTGCCGATGCCTGGAAAAATAGCGGTCTGGAGGTTCTTGTTTACCAGGTCCAGTACTTTGAAGAATGATCGAGCCGTAATATTTCTGGTAATAGCCACCGGCATTTCATCTGTGCCCTGTGTGCAATGAATTTCAGACAGCGATTAATCCGAACACCAATCTGGCCAGGTGTTTTCGGTGTAAAAAAAATTTGTAACCGTTCACGGGCAATAATCGTTTTGAGTTTAAAATTTAATATCTAACCGCAAATTTTTTTAAGAAAAATTTTGCGTTCCAGTGCCTGATGGTTTATAGTGTCAGGAATGGAATCAGTCATAACATATCGGAGGCGATCAGTCACCAGGCAAAATATAGCGACCGTCAGGCGGATTATTGAATCACATCCTGACAAAAGCAGACGCTTCATTTCTCAAGAAGTCTGCAGGGAATGGAACTGGAGACAGTCTAATGGTGTTCTTAAAGATATGATCTGCCGAAGCCTGCTGCTTCTTTTGGAATCAAAGGGTTTTATTAAACTGCCTGCCCGAAAATGTACCCCTCCCAACCCTCTTGCAAAGCGAAAAAAAACATCCTGGGTAATAGTCGATAAAACTCCTGTTCATTGTTCTGTCGAAGACCTGTTTCCTATAAAACTTGACCAGGTTCGCAGAACTTCTTTTGAGAAGATATTCAATGGTCTTGTAAGTGAGTACCATTATCTTGGTTATACTCAACCAGTTGGGGAGCATCTCAAATATATTGCATTTTCTCATAATCGCCCTATTGCGTGTTTGGCATGGGGGTCAGCGCCATGGTATATTGGAGCACGAGATCGTTTCATTGGCTGGAGCAAAAAGATTAGAGAGAACAATCTTCATCTAATCGCCAACAATCTCCGTTTTTTGATCCTGCCATGGGTTCAAGTCCCTTGTTTGGCATCATATTTATTGGCATTGAACCGTCATCGCTTGTTACAAGATTGGAAAACTTTATATCATCATCCGGTTTATCTGCTTGAAACCTTTGTTGACACAGAGCGCTACCGCGGTACCTGTTATAAAGCGGATAATTGGATCTGTGTGGGGCAGACAACCGGTCAGGGCAAGCTCAGCAAATCAAAGCAACCACTACTTTCCAAAAAGGCTGTTTATGTTTATCCCTTGACTAAAAACTTTCGCAGGGAGTTATGTCATGACGCATGATGAAGCATTGGCTTTGTATAATGCCGGGCTGAAAGTTACGGTCAAAATCCTGTGTGATTTAAGCAATACTATTGAATTTCAGGAAGAGCAGATAAAGGCTTTGGAGGTCAAGGTTGCCAAGCTTTCAAAAAACTCATCTAATTCCAGCAAACGCCCTTCTTCTGATGAGATCACAAAGCCAAAAAATCAAAAAGAAGGAAATCGTAAGATCGGAGGCCAACCCGGACATGAGAGGCATCTTCGTACTCCCTTCACCGAGGATGAGATAAACAAAACTCATCCATACATACTAACTGTTTGCCCTGTATGCGATGGGGAAGTTCATATAATTGATGCGCCTCCTCGTATTATCCAACAAATGGAACTGCCGGAGCTGCCGATAATCAAAGAAGAACATCGTTCGTATCCGGTATGGTGCGAGAAATGTCAGCAAATTCATTACATGCCTTTTCCTGCTAATATAGTCAAGGAAGGGCTCTTCAAAGAGCGCTTGACAGCCTTGGTTGCCTATATGAAAAATGTCTGTCATGCATCGTTTTCCACAATCAGAAAATTTATCCGAGACGTCCTTGGAGAAAATGTTTCCCGTGGATATCTGCGAAAAGTAATTGAAAAAGTAAGTCAGTCCCTGGAAGCGCCATACAGTGAATTGCTCAATCGTTTACCTTTCGAGGAAGCAGTAAATGTCGATGAAACCGGCCATAAGGAAAACAAAGACAAGTTTTGGACATGGGTTTTCAAGGCTGAAATGTATGTGCTGTTCAAAATCGACAAGTCCCGTGGATCAAAAATTTTAATTGATGTTTTGGGTAAAGAGTTCAACGGAGTACTGGGTTGTGATTATTTTTCGGCGTATCGCAAGTATATGAAGGATTTTAACGTTACTATACAGTTTTGTATCGCCCACTTGATTCGGGACATCCGGTTTTTAACAACTTTGCCAGATAAAGAAACAAAAGCATATGGCGAAAAACTTCTGGATGAAGTCCGAAATATGTTCAAGGTTATTCATGATCGTGACAATATAATCCCGGAAGACTTCACCAATGCTCTTGAAAAGGCTAAGGCAAGAATTATTACAGCAGCCTTGGAGGATGTTCCGAGTCGACTGAATAAAGACGGTAAAGAAGAAAAACGGGAAGCCAAAAATATGGCCAACCGATTCCGCAAGCATGGTAAAGAATATTTTGAATTTATCACAACTCCCGAAATAGGCCCTACCAACAATGTGGCAGAACAGGCAATCCGATTTATCGTAATAGATCGTTACGTAACTCACGGTACACGCAGTATCAAAGGACGAAAAAGTTGCGAACGGTTATGGACTGTAATTGCAACATGCGCATTACAAGGCCGATCAGCATTCAATTTTATATTGGAAGCAGTTAAGGCGTACTTCAAGAATGATCCCGCCCCATCCCTTATACCTGATACCTCATAGTGAATTTACGATAGGAATCCCTCGGAATCAGTCTATTAAAAAACCTGGAGTTGATTTGACATTCCGCCACTGCGTGATCGACTGGCCACTGATTTCGAATATTCCGTGTATATTTCGCAGAGGACAATCATAGGTGATGCGCTTATTCTTACACTGATCATGAAATGAGAACGAGATTTCCTAAGTAGTGATCAAATGCAAGAATTTCTTTTTTTGTCTCTTTATAATCCAACATCCTCATCAAAGATGAATCGGTAGGCGTAGTAGTATATCCCTAAAATTTTTTCATCCTTGAAGACAGCGATACTATATACCGTTTATTCATAGGCCCAACCATTTCCTGCCATTCCAATATTTAAAGGGGGCATTTATACCCGTGAACGGTTACGATTCATGAATATTCATCGAATGGTGAAATGGGCTGAAATGGTTCTTAAGCACTCACCACGGGGGCGAGTTTCAAAGGGCTCTGTAGTTTCAAAACTTAGGAATTATCTTGGTAAACTTCCTGAATATAAACAGTTTATCAAGCGATTTCTTCGTGATGCATCTCCTCTTTTAAAAAGCCGGGAAATTCTTAAAGCTCAAGGCTTGAATATGAAAACCTACAAAGAGTGCAAAGAACTTTTAAAAAATATCCCTCAAAGCTCTCAAGTACGTATCGGTTTTATTACCTGGATGGAAAAACAATTAATAGTCGCTGAATCATTGGGCATGGGCAATACTGGAATGCCTATTTGTTCTGATAATATTGAATCCCTGTTTGGACTTGGTAAAACACATGGTACAGGAGAAGTAAAAGATGCAAACCGAATTGCACTTCGTTTACCGGCTTTTTGCGGATCTGTGAATAGAGAATCCGTTCGGATGGCAATGGGCGTTACAGTAAAGGAACAACAGGAAGTTGAAAATAAGTTGTTGTCTTTAACTCGGCAGCGCCGAAAAATTTTACCAACCCCCGGAAGCCTTACAGATAGTTTGTCAACTGAGTTTGACTGTGGTTTAACTCTTCTACCGGTGCCAAAAAATGATGAAAAATCAAAAGATGTAACTGATATTACAGCAAATTTTGAACAATTAGGTGGGCCCGTAAATAAGTTTACAAAACAACCTTATGCGCCCAATAATGCCGAATATAATAACCGTGCCGCAGCTTAATAAGCATTTGTTTAACCACATTCAAATATAAATAATGGGTATTATCAACATGTTAATGCTTTGTTTATAAATGGAGCAAATTGACATACATAACTTATATTCTGAAGGGGGGGGGCCAAATCCTGAGCAAGCTAATTATGGGGATTTAGACACCCCAGTTTTGACTCTATAGAAATTATGTTGAAGCTTTTGGCGCAGGAGACCGACACGTTTAGGGCAATTGCGTTAAAAATTTAGACCCTTAAAAATCAAATAGTTACGCAATACAGATGGCTGCTTATCAGTGCTTGTTTTTGAAGTTGTATTTGTAACCTATTGATTTATTTAAAATCACAAATCATGCCAAATTTTGATGTAATAGCCCTGCGCCCCGACAACTTACCCTTGACACATATCTGCGAATAAGTTAGCAAAAGAGTTTGCCATTTATTCTGATTTGACAATATTTTGTAGCCGTTCCCGATTGACGGTTAACGGTTGATTAAAATACAAAACCAAACAAATAATATATTTTTGCAGATAAACTAATAAATATGAATAAAACCAATACGATTATAGAGCAGCGCAAGGAAAAACTGCTGGAAATTCAAAAAAAGGGTATCGACCTTTTTCCAAATGATTTTAATGTGGTACATGACATAATCGACATCAGGAAGCATATAGATGCAAACCCCGACTCAATCGATGATTCGGGACCTGTTTTTGTTACGGCAGGTCGCATGATGGCGATCAACAGCTTCGGCAAATCGGCCTTTATAAGGTTTCGGGACCGCACAGGTCAGATGCAGGCTTACGTCAGAAAAGACAAGGTTGGAGCAGAGACTTACGATCTTTTCAAAAAACTCGATATCGGTGATTTTATTGGTTTAGAAGGATGGGTCTTTAAAACAAAAACAGGCGAGTGGACCATTCTGGCTACGGCATTAAAACTGCTCAGTAAAGCCCTGAGGCCTTTGCCTGAAAAATTTCACGGTCTGAAAGATCCTGAAAAACGTTACCGCCAACGCTACATTGATCTGCTAATGAATGCCGATGTACGGGATATTTTTGTAAAAAGATCACGTATAATCGAATCTGTTCGTTCATATCTTCTGAAACGAGATTTCCTTGAAGTTGAAACGCCCATGATGCAGCCCCTTCCAGGAGGAGCCGAAGCCGAACCTTTTGTGACGCATCATAATGCTTTGGGAATAGATCTTTTTCTACGCATCGCTCCGGAGTTGTACCTGAAACGCTTGGTGGTGGCGGGATTTGAACGCGTTTTTGAAATAAACAGAAATTTTAGAAATGAAGGGGTCTCGACCAGGCATAATCCTGAATTTACAATGCTTGAATTCTACCAGGCTTATTCCACCTATGAAGACTTGATGGATTTAACTGAAGAGATGTTCTCAAATATTGCTTTGTATGTAACCGGAGCAACAAAAATCGAATACCAGGGCAATATTATTGATTTCAGTGGAAAGTGGCGCAGAATAACTCTGTTCAAGGCACTGGAAGAAATTGGTGGTATCGATCCGGATATTTTAAAAAACAGGGAGCGATTAACCGAATATGCGCATTCTAAGGGCATAACTATTTCAAAAGCGGGAAGTATAGGCAAGATTATAACAAAACTCTTTGACGTTCTGGTGGAACCTCAATTGATTCAGCCGACATTTATTACCGGTTATCCTGTTGAAATATCACCCCTTGCAAGAAAAAATGATAAAAACCGGGATATTACAGATCGCTTTGAGCTGTTTATCGCCGGATATGAAATTGCCAACGGCTTTTCGGAGCTTAATGATCCCGAAGATCAGAAGAATCGTTTTATGCAGCAGGTTGCAGAAAGGGAAGCCGGTGACCAGGAAGCTCACCATATGGATTCTGACTATATTGAAGCCCTGGAATACGGCATGCCCCCGACAGCCGGTGAAGGGATTGGGATTGACAGGCTGACCATGCTTCTCACGGATTCACCTTCAATTCGTGAAGTAATTCTTTTTCCGCACATGAAGCCGCTATAGGCTTTAAGATAAAGATTTTGGGTGCGTTATCGGTCGTCGGAGTATTATCATACGCCTTTCTCCCTCTGGCCTTCCCAAAATCATTATCTTAAAACCTATAGCAAGAAAATAACGATAATCGGTTAATAACACATAACTTATGCCCTTTGAATTTTTTATTTGCAGCCGTTATCTCAGAACCAAGCATAAACAGGCTTTCATTTCTCTCATTACCATACTTTCCATGGTCGGTATTACAATCGGAGTAATGGCGCTTGTTATAGTGATTGCCGTTATGACAGGCGCGGAATCAGATTTCAGGTCCAGGATCCTGGGAGTCGAATCACACGTTTTATTAATGCGCCATGGCCGTCCCTTTACAGATTTCAGGAAAATACTCTCTGAGTTAAAAAATATTGACGGTGTAGAAACAGCTTCACCCTATGTATATACTCAGATTATGCTGCGATCCTCATCCGGAGTATCAGGAGCAGTCGTAAGAGGGATAGATCCGGAATCGAAAAGCAGGGAGATAAAAAATTTTAGCAAACCAGCCTTGCGAAAATGTTTAACAACAGGTTCCATGGAAGATAAAGCCGGTTTCAAGCCCGGTATAATATTAGGCAAAGATCTTGCCAGAATCCTTGGGGTTATGGAGGGTAATGCTGTTTACCTTATATCACCCAAAGGTATGCTTTCACCGATAGGACACATACCGCTGATGAAGCTGTTTCGGGTCAACGGCCTTTTCAACTCCGGCATGTATGAATATGATTCCTCCCTGGCCTATATTCACCTCAGTGAAGCTCAGAAGATTATGCGCATGGGTGATGCTGTTTCAGGAATCGGTATCCGGGTCAAAGATATCTATGACGCTGGAAATATGGCCAAAAAAATTGTTCAAAATCTTAACAGCAAATATCCTGATGACTCATTCTGGGCGAGGGATTGGATGCAGATGAACCATAACCTTTTTTCGGCTCTGAAACTCGAAAAAAAAGCCATGTTTATCATTTTGTCGTTAATCGTTCTTGTTGCGGCTTTTAACATTTCAAGCACCCTGATTATGATGGTTATGGGCAAGAGAAAGGATATTGCGATTTTAAAAGCAATGGGCGCAACAGATAAAAGCATTAAAAAAATTTTTGTGCTGCATGGAATGATCATAGGCGCAATCGGGACCATGTCGGGAATTATACTGGGAACTGCCGGTTGTCTGGCGCTTAAACATTATAAATTCATCGAACTTCCGGGCGATGTATATTATTTTACAACCCTTCCTGTTCAGCTTGCCCCTTTCGATGTCCTTATGATAGCAGCAGCTTCCCTGGTAATCTCTTTTTTATCGACACTCTATCCGGCAAAACAGGCGTCAAAACAGAATCCTGTTGAGGCTATCCGTTATGGATAGCAGCTGTAACCGACACCGGAAAAAAGATGATGCTTTAATAAGCGCGCGCAATCTGTGCAAAAGTTACAACAACAGCGGATCATCTATAACTATTTTAAAAGATGTCGATTTTAACATTAGCAAGGGAGAAACAATCGCTGTAGTCGGTTCATCGGGAATAGGAAAATCGACTTTCCTGCATATAATAGGCACTCTTGATCGTCCGGACAGTGGCGCGCTTCTGTTTCAAGGAAACGATGTTTTACTCTTTAATGATACGAATCTTGCTGAATTCAGAAACAGATCCATAGGATTCGTCTTTCAGTTTCATCATCTTTTATCTGAATTCACGGCTATTGAAAATGTAATGATGCCGGCCATTATCAATGGGCTGGATAAAAAAACAGCCAACCGGTTAGCAGAAGATGTCCTATTACGGGTTGGACTTAAAGACAGGCTCTTTCACACTTCAGGTAAACTTTCAGGCGGTGAGCAGCAGAGAGTTGCGCTGGCAAGGGCTCTTGTCCTCAAACCTGAAATTCTTTTGGCTGATGAGCCGACCGGTAATCTTGACAGGCAAAACAGTCAACTGATTTACTCGATGCTGATGGAACTGAACCGGGAACTGGAAATGGCGCTGGTTATTGTGACCCATAATTCCGAGCTCGCCTCATTCATGTCCAAGGTTGTTACTATTATAGATGGACAGCTTTCGGATAGCCACATGAGACTTTAATATATAGAAATTTTTATGATAAAGCAGCTTGCTTTAATAGTCATCGTAATTATCTGCTTTTCTGCCGCCACCTCATATTCCGTGGAATCGGTTCGTGTTGCTGTTCTTCCTTTTGAAATTGAAGCCGGTGAAGAACTTTTATATTTAACCAGTGAAATTTCTAAAGTAATAAGTGCCCATCTTAAACAGGATGGCGCTATTATGATAGAACCGGATGTTAAGCCCGGAGCCATAGATTATTCCCCTGGAGATGATTTTGATCTCATAGATGAAATAAGAAAAGCAGGCATAAAATACGGAGCCGATTTTGTGGTCTGGGGAAGTTTTACAGGCTCGGATCAAAAGTTCTCCCTATCCGCAAAAATGATGGATTTATACGGTGAAACGCCTTTAAGCAGTTTTTCCGCAGGGGGAGAAGGCATAGAAAACCTGCCCGTAACAGTCGAAAAGCTTGCCGGCGATATCAGCCTGAAACTGTTTAAAAAAGAAAAAGTCGCCCAGGTACTCGTAAAAGGCAACGAGCGCATAGAAACAGATGCCGTAAAAAGAGTAATTGCCACTAAACCCGGTGATATATATCTTACCAAAAGTCTGACAAAAGACCTGAGGACTATTTATGCGATGGGATATTTTGAAGATATTCGCATAGAATCCGAAGAAAGTGCTGATGGAAAAATTATAATATTCAATTTAAAAGAAAAACCGACTGTTAAAAAAATTACTATTACCGGCAACCTGGTTTTTAAAGATGAGAAGATAAAGGAAAATTTGAGCCTGAAAATCGGTTCTATCCTGAACATTTTTCAAATCCGTAGCGACATAGCCAGAGTTGAGGTGCTTTACAAGGAAAAGCATTATTACAACGTTAAAATAACATATAAAATTCATCCTTTGAAACAAAACCAGGCCGAGCTGGAATTAATAGTAGACGAGGGCAAAAAAGTATTAATCAGAAAAATTACATTCCAGGGAAATGACATATATAAAGCAAAGCAATTAAAAAAAATAATCAAAACCAAAAAAAAAGGATTTTTTTCATTCTTAACAGGTTCAGGTAACATTGACGAGAATCAGCTGGAACAGGACGTTGCCAGGCTTCAGAGTTTTTATCATAACAATGGATATATCCAGGCCAGGGTCGGAGAGCCTCTTGTAACATTTGAAGAGGATGGTATTTATATCATATTCAAAATCAATGAAGGCTTGCGGTTTAAAGTTGGGAAAGTTGATATGGATGGAGATCTCATACTGCCAAAAGAGAAACTCATCGCGGTTTTAAAAATTACTCAAGAGACATATTATAACCGCAGTGTGATACGCGATGATATATTGGCATTAACAGATATCTATAACGACGCAGGTTATGCTTATGCAGAAATATCACCCCGAATTAGCAAAAATATGGATGAATTGATCGTCAATATCACATTTATTGTAGAAAAGGGGCAACTCGTCTATTTTGAAAGGATCAATATTACCGGCAATAATAAAACCAGGGACAAGGTAATACGCCGTGAACTGCCGGTCGTTGAGCGAGGTCTTTACAGTGGAAATCGGCTGAAACGTGGTATCCGCAACCTGAAAAGGCTGGAGTATTTTGAAGAAGTTAAAGTAAATACGGAAAAAGGAAGCGACAACGACCTGATGATCCTTGACATCAATGTCTCGGAAAAGCCGACTGGTTCCTTTACTTTTGGCGGAGGCTTCAGTACCGTAGAAAATGTTTTTGCAACCGGCTCCATTACCCAAAGAAATTTTTTAGGCAAGGGCCAGCGTCTGTCTATGGAAGCGCAGTTTGGTTCAAGGACCACCGCCTTTATCTTAAATTTTACCGAGCCGTGGCTTTTTGATATACCCTTGTCGGCCGGTATAGATCTATATAATTGGGAAAAAAACTATGATACATACGATACAGATACCCAAGGCGGCGGATTCACAATAAGTTATCCCATCTTCGATTTTACCCGGGCTTCATTTGGTTATTCTTTCAGTCTTGTAGATATCCAGGATTTAGAATATGATGCCTCGGATTCCCTGTGGGACCTTCAAGGGAAAAATACTACCAGCAGCGTAAGCATAGGCATTAAATACGATTCAAGGGACAGTACCTTTAACCCCCAGGAAGGAGCCGAGAATGGTGTCAAGATACAGTACGCTGGGCTGGGAGGAAATATCGGATTTACAAAAGTCAGCCTTGAAACAGGGTGGTATATACCGGGATTCTGGAAAGTTATATACTTTTTACATGGTAAATCCGGTTTTGTATGGAGAAATACCGGGGGAGATTTGCCGGACTATGAGCGTTTTTATCTAGGCGGAATCAATTCCCTGCGAGGTTTTGACTGGGAGGACTTAAGCCCCAAAACAACGAATTCTTTTGGTCAAGAGTCGGAAATAGGTGGTACTAAATTTGTGCAGTTCAATTTTGAGCTTCGCTTCCCTTTATTCGGCAATGCCGGAATTATCGGGCTGCTCTTTTTTGACACAGGCGATTTATATGATAACGGCGAACCTATCCGGCTGGGCAGTTTACGTAAAAGCGCCGGTTTCGGTTTCAGATGGAACTCTCCCATGGGCCCGATACGTATAGAATACGGAAAAGTAATCCACCCCAAAGAGGGTGAAAGCAGCGGAGGCTTTGAATTCTCGATGGGTTCAGCCTTCTAAATTAATTAACGGAGGATTTACTATGCAAAACAGGATAATAATTTTCGTAAGTTTTCTTTTCTTCTTTCTTGCCGTTTCTTCTGAAGCTGCCGATGTGGCCAAGATTGGTGTAGTCGATTTTCAAAAAATTATCCAAAACTCAAGCGCCGGCAAAGCAGCTCAAGCCAAGATCAATGAGAAGGGCAAAAAAATGGAGAAAACCCTTAAAACAAAAGGCGCTGAAATCGAGGAAATGAAAAAAAAATTCGATCGTGAAAGCCTTGTAATGAGTAAGGAGGTGCGCGATGAAAAAGAACGGGAATTCAGAATAAAAGTAAATGACTTCAAATCGCTTGAAAAAAAATACAAAACAGAACTTAATGAAACCAACAGCAAGCTTGTTTTGAAGATTCAGAAAGATATTGTTAAGCTTGCAAAGGATATAGGAAAAAAAGAAGGGTACCTTCTTATAGTTGAAAAAAATACTGCCGGTGTTTTATATTCACCTGATTCAATTGAAATAACAGATAAAATAATAAAAATATACAACGATCAAACCGCCAAAGAAAACATTAAAAAAAGTAAATAAATGAAAATATCTATCAAAGATATAGCCGGATTAATAGGCGGCGAAATCCAGGGTGATCCTTCAAAAATTATTTGTGGAGCAGCCCCCTTTGAAAACGCACAAACTAACGAAATAACATTTGCCGGTAATCCTAAGCTTTTAAAAAAGATTGACCAGACCCGTGCGGGGGCTGTCATTGTCCCCAAAAAATTTCAGGCATCGGAAAAAGAACTTGTTTTGGTAGATAATCCCAATGTTGCATTTACCAAAATACTATCGCTTTTTTATCCTCCTTCCAATCCCGGTTATTTTACCAAAAACAACAAAGGGATCAGTGCGGATGCACGGATAGGAGAAAATTTGAAATGCGGCCTTGACACATTGATAGGCCCTTTTGCCGTTATAGGAAAAAACGTTACTTTAGGAGACAGGGTCATCCTGCACCCAGGCGTAGTTATAGGTGATGATGTTACCATCGGCGATGATGTCAAAATTTATCCGAATGTAACTATTTATGATCGCTGCAGAATTGGCAGCAGGATCATAATCCATGCCGGCTCTATAATAGGGAGTGATGGATTCGGTTTTGCCCCTGACGGCGTAAAGTATCATAAAATTACCCATACCGGCATTGCCAGAATAGAAGATGACGTGGAAATAGGCGCCGGCAACACTATCGACCGCGGTACTTTTGGAGAAACGCTAATAAAACAGGGGGTTAAAACCGATAATATGGTTCATATCGCCCATAATGTCGTTATCGGTGAAAATTCTGTTATAGTTGCCCAGGTTGGAATATCAGGGAGCACAACCATAGGTAAAAACGCCATTCTGGCCGGACAGGCCGGTCTGGCCGGACATCTGAAAATTGGAGATAATGTAACCATCGGTCCCAAGGCCGGAATAGCAAAACCGGTGCCTGATGGTTCTATTGTATCGGGAGCGCCTGAAATGCCTCACAGGCTGTGGTTAAAGGTTCACAATATACTACCAAAATTGCCGGAACTGAAAAAGAAGCTGATTGATATTGAAAAGAGACTCAAAAAGATTGAGAAAAACTGACGGTGGAGAAAAAAATGGATGAAACATATGATATTCTGGAAATTATGAATTCACTCCCGCATAGGTATCCCTTTCTGCTCGTTGACAGAATCCTTGAACTCGAAAAAGGAAAGACAATCAAGGCATTAAAAAATGTGACCATAAATGAACCTTTTTTCCAGGGTCATTTTCCCGTGGAGCCTATCATGCCGGGCGTGCTGATATTAGAAGCCATGGCCCAGGCAGGGGGAGTACTCGGTCTCAAATCCACCTCAAAAGAAAAAGGTCAAATGCTTATGTATTTCATGGGGGTCGACAAGGTAAAATTCAGGAAACCGGTTCTCCCCGGGGATCAGTTGATATTAGATGTGGAAATTCTGCGTCAAAGAAAAACGACCTTCAGGATGAAAGGATTTGCAAGCGTAAACAATAAAATAGCGGCGGAAGCCGAGCTTTTAGCCACTTTGGGATACAAAAAATGATACATGCAACAGCAATTATCGACTCAAAAACGAAAATCGGTTTAAACGTAACAATAGGTCCATATTCCATTATAAAAGAAAATGTTATCATCGGTGCGGGAACCATTATAGGTCCCCACGTTGTTATAGATTCATACACGGAAATAGGTTCTGACTGCCGTATCTTTCAGTATGCGTCTATAGGAGCAGAGCCCCAGGCCCTGAAATTTGAAGGAGAAGAGACCTGGGTAAAGATCGGCCGCGGAACAGTTGTGCGCGAATTTGTAACTATAAACCGCGGCACAGGCTTTGGCGGCGGCATTACTGAAGTAGGAGAAGAAAATTTTATTATGGCATATGCCCATGTGGCGCATGACTGCAAAACCGGCAGAAATGTTGTTATGGCCAATGTAGCCACCCTGGCAGGCCATATAACCATAGGCGATTATGTCACAATCGGAGGTCTGGCTGCAATACACCAGTTTGTAAAAATAGGTGATTATGCCTATATCAGCGGCACGTCTGCGATAACCAAGGATATACCTCCATATGTAATAGTAGGCGGCGACAGGGCAAAGCTGTATGGCTTCAATAAAATCGGGCTGAAACGTCATGGGTTTTCTGAAGAGACATTGGGAATAATGAAAAAGGCATACCAAATGACATTCCGCCAGGGTTTTCCTTTAAAAGAAGCCATTGAGAAGGTTCTGGTTGAAGTGGAACAAATTCCTGAAGTTGTCAGGTTCATCGATTTCATCAAATCATCCGAGCGTGGTATTACCAGGTAATGAAAATAGGAATTATTGCGGGGAGCGGTCAGTTTCCAATCATCTTTTCAAAAGCTGCCAAGGCAAAAGGATATTCCGTTTATGCTGCAGCTTATCTAAAAGAGGCTGATCCGGTCCTGGAAGAGCTTGTGGACGGAATTGAGTGGCTCCACCTGGGACAGATTAAACGGCTTATAAAATTTTTTAAAAAAAACAGCGTCCGGGAAGCCGTTATTATCGGCGCTATCAGAAAAACCAGGATTTTTACAGACGTACGGCCCGACACAAAAGCTATTTCAATTATTGCCCGCATGAAACATACCCATGATGACGGAATTTTGAGCGCTTTTGCGGAAGCAATTGAAAAAGAAGGCATAAAGATTCGTCCCTCCACATTTCTTATCCCTGAACTATTAGCGGAGGCCGGTATCTGGACAAGGCGGAAACCATCCAAAACCGAAAAAAAAGATATTGAAATAGGATGGAAGATAGCAAAAGAGATCGGCAGGTTCGACATAGGGCAATGCGTTGTTGTGGCCGCCGGTTCCATTATGGCAGTGGAGGCTGTTGACGGAACTGATGCCACAATAAAAAGAGGCGGTGAATTAGGAAAGGGAGATGCTGTAGTAGTAAAGGTTTGCAAGCCTTATCAGGACACCAGGTTCGATGTCCCGGCCATTGGCGCCCAAACAATAGAAACCATGCATGCCGCCGGAGCAAAAACCCTTGTAATAGAGGCCGGCAAGGCGATTGTGTTTGACAAGCAAGAGATGGTTGATTTTGCCAACCAGTACAAGATTTCAATAATCGCCATGGAGAAAAAATGAAAAAACTGCGAATAGGTGTTGTCGGGGTGGGGTATCTCGGCAAGTTTCATACAGAAAAATATGCAAACATGGAAAACGTCGACCTTGTTGGT
This sequence comes from Desulfosarcina sp. BuS5, assembly GCF_028752835.1. Lineage (NCBI taxonomy): Bacteria > Pseudomonadati > Thermodesulfobacteriota > Desulfobacteria > Desulfobacterales > Desulfosarcinaceae > Desulfosarcina > Desulfosarcina sp. BuS5. The sequence continues at coordinate 3,133,825 of NZ_CP087952.1, read as the reverse complement.
GTGGTTGATATTGACAAATCCAGAGCCGATAATATAGCGGCCGAATTTAATACCCTCTCATTTTTGAACCATAAAGATCTTGTGAATAAAATTGATGCCGCCAGCATTGTGGCTTCAACACCGGAGCACTATAAGGTTGCAAAGGATTTCCTTGAAAACGGCATTGATGTGATGATTGAAAAACCTATCACAACATCTATTGCGGATGCGGACAGACTTATTGATTTAGCTGAAGAAAAAGGACTTATTATACAGGTCGGTCATCTGGAACGTTTTAATCCGGCAGTAGTTGCCTTGCGCAACATTATAAAAAAACCGATGTTTATTGAATCACATCGCCTCAGTTTTTACAAGGAACGGGGTATAGATGTCAGCGTTGTGCTGGACCTCATGATTCATGATATAGATTTAATATCCAACTTTGTCAGATCGGAAATAAAGTCGATTCATGCATCCGGTGTGCCTGTTATTTCAGAGCATGTGGATATTGCGAACGCACGCCTGGAATTTAAAAATGGATGTGTTGCCAATATTACGGCCAGCAGAATTTCAATAAAAAATGAGCGAAAAATAAGGCTTTTTCAAAAAGATGCGTATATTTCGGTTGATTTTTCAAATTATAAAATTACCATTATCAGGAAAACCGGCTCTAATAAAAAAGGACTGATACCAGGTATGGAAGTTGAAAATATATCATTCCAGCAGGGGGATGCCTTGAATGATGAACTGATTTCCTTTGTTAAATCCGTCCAAAATCGAACCTCCCCGGAAGTAACCGGTGAAATGGGCCGTGATGCTTTAAAAATAGCGATATCCACTATGCAGCAGATAAAAAATGCAAATAGCAAGCTCTTAAATCTATAAATTTATGGCTCCCACATCCAACCAGAAAAAAAATATTATGATAATAGCCGGTGAGGCTTCGGGGGATCATCACGGAGCAAGGCTTGTTAACGCCATGGAAATGGAAAAGAATAATCTTGTTTTCTGTGGCATCGGCGGCAAATCCATGAAAAAAGCCGGCGTAAAAATCCTGGTGGATGCCGCAGAACTTTCGGTGGTGGGAATAACAGAGGTTTTTGCTAAATTCCCCACTATTTTTAAAGCTCTTGCTGTTGCAAAACGCCTCCTGAAAAGTTTAAATCCTGATCTTCTGATATTGATAGATTATCCTGATTTTAATCTGCGTGTTGCAGTGGCTGCAAAAAAAATGCGCATCCCCGTGCTTTATTATATCAGCCCGCAGATCTGGGCATGGAGACAGGGACGTGTAAAAAAAATCGGAAAGATAATAGACCATATGGCAGTTATCCTGCCGTTTGAGGAAATTTTTTACACGGAACATGACATACCTGTTACATTTGTAGGCCACCCACTGCTCGATTCATCAAAAACTTTTTGTAAAGTTGAAAAATCGGGGCAGCAAATAATTGGACTTCTTCCAGGATCACGGAACAGTGAGATTACAAAGCTTTTACCGGTCATGCTTGAATCTGCTGTTCTGCTGCAGGAAAACTTTGGTGATATCAAGTTTATTCTTTCAGTTGCCCCAACAGTCAATAAACAGTATGTTGAGGAAGCAACCGAAAAATTCAGCAGTATCATCAACCTGGAACTCAACGCCGGCCCTGTTGTAAAGGTGCTTGAACAAAGCCGCCTTGTTATAACAGCATCCGGAACCGTTACCCTGGAGACTGCTATTGCAGGCATTCCTATGATAATAGTATATAAAGTATCACCTGTAAGTTTCATGCTTGGCAAATTGATGATAAAGGTTGATAATATCGGCTTGGTAAACCTTATTGCCGGAAAAACCCTGGTTCCCGAACTGATACAGAATGAAGCATCTCCTCAAAATATTACCGCAACAGCCTGCCGCATGCTTAATGATCCAATCTTGATGGAAGATATCCGTAACGAACTACTTAAAATAAAAAATATACTCGGAGGTCCTGGAGCTTCCCTGGAAGTGGCTAAAATAGCTCTTAATATGCTTTCGTGAACACCAGGTTTCTTTAACCGCAGAGGACGCAGAGAAACTGCGTGAAGTTTAATGTAATATCTCAGCGTTCTCCGCGGTTAAATTCAGTCTGTAGGGTGGATTAAGCGAAGCGAATCCACCGAAACTAAAAAATGAAAACTGCCATTAAAAACTATATATCAGAAATAAAATGGAAGCTGACGGGTATTCTTGGTAGAATACTTATTGATCTACTTTGTGCAACTACAACAATTAAGTCGGATGGTTTAAAAAAAGTTGCACCGATCCTAGGTTCCGGTAAATTGATTTTTGCTTTCTGGCATTCAAGGATTCTTCTCATAAGTTATCTCTTGAAAGGATGGAATGGAGCAATCCTTGTCAGCAGATCAAAAGACGGTGAAATTATAGCGAGAATACTGCAAAACCAGGGGCATGAAACTATTCGCGGTTCTACTTCCAAGGGAGGCTTGCGAGCCCTTGCAAAACAGATTAAACTCCTGAAAGAACATACAAGACCGGGAGGGGTTATACCGGACGGCCCCAGGGGACCACGGCAAAAGGTTCAGCCTGGTGTCATCATGCTTGCCAAAAAGACAGGATACCCTATTGTTCCAATTAGTTATAGCGCCAAAAAAATCAAGATTTTCTCCAGTTGGGACAGGTTTATAGTGCCGTACCCGTTTACCAGATGCACAATAATATTCGGTGATCCTATCTATATCCCTGGAGATATAAACAAAAACAGCTATGGATTATTTATCAATAAACTTGAAAAAGAACTCTGTCGTATAACAGATGAAGCCGACGGGTCATTTAACCATTTAATAACATGAAATAATTTTTAATGAAGCAAATAGACAAAACCATAATAAAAGCCCGTAACAAACATTTGTATAAACTCGTTAAGGGGAGCTGGGTAAAGCTGCTTATCGCGATGATATGCATGCTGATCCAGGCCGGGGCCACTTCTTCTATACCATTTTTAATAAAACCGGTGGTTGACGATATCTTTATAAACAAAGACACAGCCATGCTCAAGCTGATCCCCCTGGCTGTTATCCTGGTTTACTTTATCTTGGGGTCTGCCATGTACGGCCAGCAATACTTTATGAATTATGTAGGGCAGGATATAATCAGGCGCCTGAGGAATTCTATTTACAGCAAAATTTCCGAACTGCCAATCTCCTTTTTTCATAAAGAAACAACCGGAGTGCTGATGTCACGCATAACAAATGATGTCAATATCATCAGGGCTATGGTTTCGACTGCTGTTACAGGAGCATTGAGAGATGTCTTTACTATTATAGGATTGACATCTGTTATTTTTTACAGGGACTGGGAAATGGCTACATTTGCCATCATAATAATTCCCGTAGCCTTTTTTCCGATTGTAAAAATAGGAAAAATGGTGCGGAAAATAAGCACAGGTACCCAGGAGGCCGTTGGCGAACTTAATTCTTTTTTGCACGAGACATTCACGGGAAATATCATAGTAAAAGCATTCGGCATGGAAAACTATGAAAACAGCCGTTTTAGGGAGATGACAAAAGGTCTGTTTAAACTTGAGTTAAAATCCGTCAAAGCTAAAGAGCTGGCATCCCCTGTCATGGAATTTTTAGGAGGCCTAGGGGTTGCCTGCGTTATCTGGTATGGCGGTTCACAGGTTATTGCAGGTGATTCGACGCCCGGCACTTTTTTTTCATTTATGGGCGCTGTGCTTATGCTGTACGGTCCAGTTAAAAAATTAAGTAAACTCAACAATGTTTTGCAGGCTGGTCTTGCCGGAGCAGACCGGGTTTTTGAAATCATTGAAAAAAAGACGGATATTAAGGAGATCAAAAATCCTGTCATCATCAAGCCGGGATCGCATGATGTATCATTCATAGATGTTTCTTTTAAATATGGCGATGTAACGGCTCTGGAAAATATCAATCTGACTGCCCGTGCAGGAGAAGTCATCGCCCTTGTGGGTATGAGCGGAGGAGGCAAAACATCCCTGGTAAACCTTATACCAAGGTTTTACGACGTATGGAAAGGGGCGTTGCTTATTGACGGAACCGATGTCAGAAACGCGTCGATTGCTTCTCTCCGTGAACAGATCGCCATAGTAACCCAGTCCCCGATTCTTTTTAACGATACTATCAGGAACAACATTGCTTACGGCAATCATGATGCTTCGGGAGAAGATATAGAAAAAGCGGCCAGAGCGGCTTATGCATACGATTTTATACAGCATCTGCCAAAAAAATTTGATACCTCCATCGGTGAATTGGGAAGCCGTCTTTCAGGGGGAGAAAGACAAAGAATATGTATTGCCCGCGCCCTGCTAAAAGATGCGCCCATCCTTATCCTGGACGAGGCCACCTCCTCCCTTGACACCGAATCCGAAATGCTTGTCCAAAAAGCTTTGGAAAATCTTATGAAAGGCCGCACAACCTTTGTTATTGCCCACAGACTCTCCACCATAAGTTATGCGGACAGGATAGTTGTAATTGTAAACGGCCGGATCATGGAGGAAGGCACACATAAAGAGCTGATTGCAAAACAGGGGGAATACTACAAACTATATAATATGCAGTTTAATAATGGCTCTAACCCTTGAAAACCAATCCCATACTTTTAAAAGATGAGATGATAATATTGAATGATCCCTTTCATGGGGGGGACTCATCTTCCTGATATAACTATGATTGCCCCGGTATTTTTTGAGGATGAGCCTCTCTTTAGACCCTTTACATATTATGAAACCATTGGCGGAGGCATGGGCGCCGGTAAAAATTATTGCGGTGAATCTGCTGTCCATTCCCATATGACCAATACGCTGAATACCCCTGTTGAGGCTCTTGAATATAGTTATCCTCTTCTTGTAACTGAGTATTCCATTAGAAAAAATTCCGGGGGAAGAGGACTTTTTAACGGGGGAGACGGAATAATAAGGGAACTTAAGTTGCTTTCGGATGCTGAAGTGACCGTTATATCTGAAAGAAGAATAAGGCCTCCTTATGGTTTAAGTGGCGGCGGTCCTGGAAAAAAAGGAAAAAATATTATTATTAAAGACGGTCAATTTGAAAACCGGCCGGGTAAATTTTATGAAAACCTGAAAGAGAATGATATAATCAGGATTGAAACCCCTGGAGGTGGAGGATATGGAAAGTGCGCGGCTTGAGTAGTGAGAAATGCAGCTTGAAAACAAAGGTCGCGCGTTAAGATGATCAGGCTGAATCGGAATATTTTTCCTGCTGTGGAAGGAATTTATGTTGTAGGAGGAGCCATAAGGGACGAACTTTTAGGGCGTAAGCCTGCGGATTATGATATTGCCTGTGCGGTGGATACGGAAAAAACAGCGCTGCAGATAGCTGCAAATACCAACGGCGTCCTGGTTAAAATTGGAAAGCCGGGGCAGTTTATATTCAGAGTTGTATCAGGTAAAAATATATTTGATCTTGCGGATCTTAACGGCCAAACCATTGAAGAAGACCTGGAACAGCGTGATTTCACCATCAATGCCATGGCATATTCCATATCAGGCGGCGACATTATAGATTGTACCGGCGGGCTTAAGGATCTTGAGAAAAAAAATATACGAATGGTATCAAAAGAAGCTTTTAAAAAAGATCCCTTACGGCTGCTCAGGGCATTCAGAATAGGCGCGGCCTTTAATTTTAAAATCGAGCCGGCAACCTTAAAGGAAATCGAGAATAATGCAGGCCTTATAGTAAATTCCGCAGGGGAACGGGTCAGGGTTGAATTACTCAAATTAATGGATGCTTTGAAATCATATCAGTATATTTCAGAAATGGCGGATACTGGACTTTTGCTTGTAATTTTTCCCGAACTTGGCCGGTTACGCGGATGCGAACAGAACAGATACCATATTTATGATGTTTTTGAGCATACCATGAGTTCGTTTTATCATCTCGAAATGCTCATAAATGCTGCAGATAGCCTGAATATTACAAGATCTGCACGTAACGCCCTGTTTGCTGATAAAAAAAAAATTGCTCTATTAAAACTGGCTATCCTGCTGCATGATACAGGAAAACCTGCATCCCGGACAATAGACAAGAAGGGAGATTATCATTTTTACGGTCATGCCGCTGCAGGCGCCGACATGTCGAAAAAAATCTGCGACAGATTGAAGATGTCGTCCCGCGAAAAGTGTTTTATAGATTTTATTATCCGTAATCATTTAAGGCCCCTGTCTTTATTCACCTTGCACCTGGAAACGAAACTCACCCGCAAAGCCGTAACACGGTTTTTTAGAAAATGCCGCGATTATTCACCTTATATTTTGTTGCATTCGATCGCCGACTCCCAGGCAAAAGGAGACAAAAGTGACGATGCCTTTAAAAATTTTATTACAGATTTGATGGATGATTATTTTGCCGTGTTTAAAATTTTGAAAAGAAAACCGCCCCTTATAACAGGCCATGACCTTATTAACGAGTTCGGAATAAAGCCGTCTCCTTTATTCCGTAAAGTTCTAAATTATGTGGAAGATGCAAGATTATCAAAAGAGATATCCGACAAAGCCTCTGCTTTAAGACTTGCGGAGGAATTTATAGACCGATAACGCACCCAAAATTTTTATATTCAGACCTCGGTATTTGAGTTCGACAATGTTTTTATAAATTTTACCACTAACTTATTGAATTAATTTAAACAAAACGATGGCATAAAAATTGCCGTGTCCAATTTTTATACAGCTTTACACTATAGCTTTAATTATAAATATATTCAGATTATTAGATGTCATAGCGTCTAATTAATATTGATAAAAGTACGAGGTCTGTATATTAAAGTCTATGGGTGAGATCGGGCAGGTAGTCCCTACAAAACAATGCAGGTTCGAAAAATCAGCTACTTACAAGGTATTGGGACTGTAATGAGATATCTCCAGTTTAGTGGAGAATTCGTAAGTCCCATCTGCATTGCCGGTGTATTATGGTTATACTTTTTTTATAAATTTCTCGTTTTCATTGTTAATTCGTATTCGTAAGCTCTTATGAAATTGTATGTAATTATAGTTGAATAAGTTAATCCACATTACATTACTAAAATTCAGCTTGTTCTTGCAATATCCCAGGGTTTTTCTCTGAAGATAGAAGATATGTTGCCTTAGGGTAAGGTTCAGTCTCTCAATAAATGAGGTGTTTTGGCTTTTTCCGGGGAAATCTTTTACAGTACCTTTTACAAAATATTTTTTAACTGTTACAAGCCGACGCTTTATTCGGCGCTTAACAATTTGCAGGTAAGCATAAGGAATTTCAGACATAATGTTTTCGAGTGCATTTTTGTAAGCCGCTAATTTATCTGTAGCGACCTTTAATATATTATCTTTTCCCCATTTGCCCAACTTTTTAATGCCCTTTACTAAACGGTTTGCAGTGTAAGTTGTTCTTGAACCCAACTCGAAACCGATCCAGAATTTTGTTGTTGATTCAAGAGCGATAAAAACCCATAATTGTTGACTTTTATTTTTAAGGTAAGACCATAGTTCATCCATCTGGAGAAATACAATGGTAAGTCCGATAGTAAAACAAAGAAATAGGTGAAATTGCTGGCCTTTTTGTCCAATAGCTTTTTGCCGTTGTTCAATTGTCCTTCGATCTTTTTGAAGTACATCGGCAATTGCATCAGTGCCAAGGCCGTAAGAGTTTAGCTTTGCCGTTTGCTCATATTCTTTAAAACTGCCATGCTTTCCAAAAAGATCGGAATATCCTGTTTCTGAGAATCTATGTTTGCCACCATTGCAGTAAAACATTTGTCTTGGCTCAAAATCGGATTTTGTTATGTAAACTCCATCCTTGGTGATTTTGTTCTCGGTTGATTGATAACATTTGCAGCTTTTCCTGGGACAAAAAAGTGTTAGGGCTGTATTTGCTGTATTTTGCATGGTTGCGATCCTTTGAATAGAGTTTTAACCGTGCTCTACAAAATATATTGCTTTTAAAGGGTGTTGCAAAGTAAAAAAACTTTGATAATAAAATCAATTAGTTAACCTAGAAAAACCCCATTTTTCCATTATGGCGTAACTATTTGTTTTAACTACCGATAATAGCAATCTTTGCAACATCCTTTTTTAGTCTATAGCAATCTTAATTTTTAGTAAAAATCTTTTTTATTCATGTTTTCAGAGACACTTTTTAATCACCTACATTGTTTTGTAGGGACTACCCCGTGGATTATTCGCCCGTGTATTTTGCCAGAACGAACTTGAGAGCATTCTGAATGGCGAAAGCATTGTTTAAATCAATCACTCTCTAACGCATCAAAAAGGTGCTATTCGGGGGATGCACTTCCAGCGGCCTCCCATGGCTGAGATCAAGATGGTCAGATGTATTTGTGGGTCAGTCTTTGATGTGATTATTGATCTAAGGAAAGGCTCACCTTCTTTTTTAAAATGGCATGGAGAAATATTGTCTTCTGAAAACATGAAAATGATGTATATTCCCGAAGGTTTTGCGCATAGGTTCCAAACCCTCCAGCCCAATAGTGAATTACTGTATCTCCACACGGAATTTTACAGCCCGGAGCATGAAGATGGTGTTTGCTATAATGATCCCAAAATCGGAATAAAATGGCCTTTGGAAGTTACAGAAATATCCGATAAGGATAAAAGCTATCCTTTTCTGACTCAAGATTTTGGAGGAATTCAACTCTAATGAAATGCCGATTTTGCCACCATGAATTGATCCATGTATTTATTAATCTGATCAATGCTCCAGCATCCAACTCTTTTTTGACCAAAGATCAATTGAACGAACCTGAAGTCTTTTATCCGATAGAACTCTATGTCTGTGACAAATGTTTTCTGGTGCAGACGGGCGAATACAAAAAATCCGGCGAAATATTTAACCGGGAGTATGCCTATTTTTCCTCTTTTTCCACGTCCTGGCTTGAACATGCAAAAAAATATGTAGATATGATTACAGGCAGGCTGGAGTTAAGCACGGCATCTCATGTGATGGAAATCGCCTCAAATGACGGATACTTGTTGCAATATTTTTTGGAAAAACAGATCCCTTGTCTTGGGATTGAACCGAGTGCCAACACTGCTCAGGCGGCCAGAGAAAAAGGAATTGAGACATTAGAGGAATTTTTTAGTGCTGACCTTGCGGAAAGACTCGTGCAAGAAGAAAAAAAGCTGATTTAATTATTGGAAACAATGTTCTGGCCCATGTGCCGGATATAAACGATTTTGTTGCCGGCCTCAAGATCGCTTTGAAAAATGATGGTGTTATAACCATGGAGTTTCCTCATTTGATGCGTCTTATCGAAGAGAATCAGTTTGACACCATATATCACGAGCACTTTTCATACCTTTCATTTCATACAGTATGCAGAATTTTTGCAAGGCACGGCCTGGCCATCTTTGACGTGGAGGAGCTTCCAACCCATGGTGGTTCATTGAGGATCTATGCCAGACATGATAATGACAATTCAAAACCTGTAACGCCAAATGTTGTTGAACTGTTGGAAAAAGAGGCGGCAAGAGAGATGCTTACCTTAGATTATTATCTTAATTTTCAGCAAAAGGTGGATAAGGTTAAGTATGCGCTTGTTTCATTTCTTATGGAGCAGAAAAAAGCGGGGAAGAAGGTTGCTGCTTACGGAGCGGCGGCCAAAGGGAATACTCTTTTAAATTACTGCGGTGTTAAAAAAGATTTGATTGAATTTGTAGTTGATGCTCTTCCTCATAAACAGAGCATGTTTTTGCCAGGGAGCCATATTCCCGTGGTAAAGGAAGATGAAATTAAAAAACTCAAGCCGGATTATGTGCTTATACTGCCGTGGAATATTAAAGATGAGATAATGGAGCAATTAAGTTATATCAGAGACTGGTGCGGGCGATTTGTTGTGGCTGTCCCGAATTTAAAAATGGTGTAATGCAGTTCAGGCAGAAAATAATAATAAGGGGGATGCTGTGAATAACCTTGAAGAATTTTTCACACAAAAGAGGTTGAAGCATGAGGATCAGATCAAGAAAGTTGACTGGGAGGCAAGAAGAAAAAAATGGATTGCTGCCTTGAACCAACTCTATGAAATGATAGAAACATATCTTCAACCTTCCGTTAAGAACGGTCTGGTCAAGATTGTTTATGAAGATAAGATAATTATCGAGGAAAATATAGGCACATATACTGTAAGGAAAATGAAGCTCTGGGCAGGAACTGAGCAGGTGGTTTTTGATCCAAAGGGAACAATTCTAATTGGTTCCTTTGGAAGGGTCGATATGACAGGCGATGAAGGTGCTATTATGATTGTGCTCATTGAATGGGATTCGTGGAAATTGGCTGTCAGAACTCCCAGAATGAAACATTGGCCTCTTACAGAAGATTCTTTTTCCGATGCTCTGAAACAGGTTATGCGAAATGAATAAAATAGCTTTTTCAGGCGAGAATGTAAGTATTTCTTATATATGGGAATGGTATCAGACAAGTGAGAAAGCAATGCGCAGGGAGAAAAAACGCATAATAGATGCTTTTTTTGCTGATAGCGACGTTGAGGATTTTTTTGTTGGTATGACCAGGGAAGATGTTGACAGTTACTTTGAAGAACATAAGAGAGAATTGGATTTTCTGGTATGCTTTGATATTATTTCTGCTTCAGAGGCATGTCTGCGATTGGATTATCTGAGCCGTGTATATGAGAAGCTTAAAGATCCTGTGAGTCGAAAATTCCGGGTGCTGTACAAGCAGTCAGGCTCAAGAATTCGTTTGAGTGAAGATATATTGGATGCTTGGTTAGAAGAATACCCTTCTTGCAAATCTGTGATAGGCCAATTCAGAGGATCGCTTCATTTGAGGGACTGGCTGGCACATGGAAGATATTGGGTGCCGAAAAAGATAGGGCGGAAATATACGCCTGTGGATGTGTTTGATGTCGCAGACCGGTTGTTTGAGAATTTGCCTGCTGAATTTGAGTGGTTTGCAAAAGAAAATGGATAAAATTTACTACACTAAACCCAGCATAACCGAGCTTGAAATCCGCTATGCTGCTGATGCCGCAGTAAACGGCTGGGGTGAGAAGTGCTATGATTATATCTATCGGTTTGAAAATCTATTTAAAAAACACCTGGACGTAAAATATGCAATTGCTACGTCGAGTTGTACAGGCGCATTGCACATGGGTTTGGCTGCGCTTGGCATTGATGCTGGAGATGAGGTAATACTGGCAGATACTAATTGGATCGCTTCTGCTGCGCCGATTACCTACCTCGGAGCCAAGCCTGTCTTTGTGGATGTATTGCCTGACACCTGGTGTATTGATCCCCAAAAAGCAGAGGTGGCCATTACACCCAAAACCAAAGCAATTATTGCCGTGCATCTCTATGGAAATCTTTGCGAGATGGATGCGTTACTTGATATCGGCCATCGCCATAGCATACCGATCATCGAAGACGCGGCAGAGGCAATTGGGTCCATCTATCATGGCAAACGTGCCGGCAGTATGGGCGTTTTCGGCACCTTCTCCTTTCACGGTACCAAAACTCTCACTACCGGTGAAGGAGGCATGTTCGTCACCAATGATGATGCTATCTACGAAAAAGTCCTTACCTTCAGCAACCATGGCCGGAGCAGGAGTCAGACAAAGCAGTTTTGGCCGGACATGATCGGCTTCAAATACAAGATGTCCAACATCCAGGCAGCCATCGGTTGTGGGCAAATGGAGAGGATTGATGACCTCATTGCTGGCAAGCGGCGAATTTTTGCTTACTACGCCGAACACTTTCGTAATCTACCGTTGAAGATGAATCCTGAACCGGTGGGTATGACAAACGGCTATTGGATGCCCACCATTGTTGTCGATGAGGGGATGCCTTTCAATCGCGAAAATTTGCTCACTGCTTTTAAGGCGGATAATATTGATGGCCGCGTATTTTTCTGGCCGTTGAGCATGCTGTCTATGTTTGAGGCGAAACCAGAGAATTTTGTGGGCTATGGGCTGTATGAACGAGCTATTAATTTGCCCACTTATCATGACCTGTGCGGGATGTTTTGGGACAGCAAGGTAATGTGCTGATTATTTTATTGAAAAGTGTTGTTTTTCCGCATTGCCTGGCGCCCGTTACAGCAATAATCTCAGGAAGCTTAAGGCATGCCCTGATATCGGTTTCAATCTCCCTGGCTACATATTGAGATCCTTTTTTCATTGCAAAATTCCCCTGCTTAAATCATGTTAGTTAACATAATAGCAGGGTTATTTCGCTTAAATATGCAATAGAAGTCAATAAAATATCTCCAAATATCTCGTCTCATATCGGCCACCCGACGATTTTTGCGTCAAAATTTTGACATTTTATTTCTGCCTTTGAATATTGCTATACCCTCAAAAAAGGCATCCCGGTGAAATTGACTCTGTATTTCACTGGGCCGGCAAAATGTACAAAAAACGCATTCAGAACTGAGTGGATAAGGCTAACTATTTAGAATTGCATGATCTTCTCTGCGTTCTTTACGGGCTTTGTGATAAAAACCGATCTTAATCCACAGATTACGAATAACGTAGTTACACAGTTATTTTTTATGGCACACAAGTTGCATTGTTAGATAACGATTCAGCAGGTCAGCACAAAGCTTAATATCCTTAAACCCACCTTGCGTTTCTGGGAGAAAGAATTCAATGGTATTCTTGTGCCTCTGAGAACCAACGGGGGCTGGGTTTCTACCGTGACCGAGCGGGTAGATTGAACATCGTATGAAAGATAATTTATGATTAAACCTTTTGAAAAACCCATTTATGTGACAAGGCCATTTTTGCCTCCGCTGGAGGATTATTGCGAAGGTCTCAAGGAGATATGGGAAAATCAATGGCTCACCAACAACGGGCCTGTAGTCAGGCGGTTTTCAAAGCAGCTTTCCGGTTACTTTGAAACAGATAATTTATGCCTTTTTAACAACGGTACTCTTGCCCTTCAAATAGCCTTGCAGGGGATGGAAATTTCGGGAGAAGTTATCACCACCCCATTTACATTTGTGGCGACAACCCATGCTTTGTTCTGGAACAAAATCAGACCTGTTTTTGTGGATATCGAACCTGACTATTATACACTTGACCCCGAAAAGGTTGAAGCAGCAATTACCCCATGGACAACCGCTATATTGGCGGTGCATGTATATGGACACCCCTGTAAATTAAACGCTCTTGCTGATATCGCCCGCAGACATAACCTCAAATTGATCTATGATGCTGCCCATGCGTTTGGTGTGAAGGTTAGGGGGAACTCAATTGCTCATTTTGGTGATTTGAGCATGTTCAGTTTTCATGCCACTAAAGCTTTTCATTCGATTGAAGGCGGCATGCTGACCTTCAAGGATAGCGGCCTCAAACAAAAATTTGATTATCTGAAAAACTTTGGGTTTGAGAACGAGGTTGAAGTGGTTATGCCCGGCACAAACGCAAAGATGAACGAATTCCAGGCCTTGATGGGCGAAATGGTTTTGGTTAATATTGATCAAATAATCAATAAACGGGAGAAATTGTATCAGCGTTACCATGAGATCCTTAAAGATGTGCCTGGCATCAGATTAGTTCCGCCCCTTCCCACAGATATAGAATATAATTACGCTTATATGCCGGTTGAAGTTGACGAAGATATCTATGGACTCAGCCGCAACGGGCTTTACGAGGAATTCAAGAAATATAACGTGTTCACTCGTAGATATTTCTATCCGCTCCTTTGTGACTTTCCCTGCTACCGTGCTGTTACTGTAAAGGATTCATTGTCTGTCGCCAGATTGGCAGCCTCAAGGATTCTAACGCTGCCGATTTATTATGATCTTGCCTTAGATGATGTCCAAAGGATTTGTGATATTATTATTGAGATCGGTTCAAACTAAGCAAATTTTGAAAAATTCAAACGTCTCAGTTGGAGTAAATGATGCAAAAAGTGCTATTGGTTGACACCAATCTTTCGTCAGCGCCGATCTATCGCTACCTCGTTGATTCCGGCTGTGAAGTGTTCGTAATCGGAAGCAATCCTAATGATTTTCTGGCTAAATCTGCTAACAACTACATCAACCTGGATTATTCCAATGTGGACCAAACCCGGAAAATAATAGAGGAAACGAATATTGATTATATTGTCCCGGGGTGCAATGACCTTTCATATCAAGTCTGTGCCGCGCTTAATTCAAAAGGGAACTATTATGGAATAGATACAGTTGAGACAACAGAAATAATCAATAGCAAAGATAAATTCCGAACGTTCGCAACAAAAATTGGCTTGCAAGTTCCACGGGTAATCTCCGGTGAGCATGTGGATGAAATATGGCCTGTAATAGTCAAACCTGTAGATGCTTATAGTGGCCGTGGTATGACCATTGTTCGCAAAGCTGAACAACACGAGTTGCAATCAGCCATCGATCATGCGAAAGAATTTTCACGCTCCAAGACATGCATTGTGGAGGAGTATGTTGAGGGACAGCTATACAGCCATTCAGCGTTTATCACTGACGGCAACATAGTTGCGGACTTTATTGTTGAAGAACACGGTACAGCAAACCCGTTTGTGGTTGATACCAGTCGTGTAATCTATGACTTTCCTCTCGAAATGCTGAGTCGTATCCGCGATGGTATTGCTTTGCTGGCTAAAAAGCTGAAGCTGGTTGATGGACTGGTTCACACGCAATTCATAAAGAATGGAGGATCGTTCTGGTTGATTGAGGTAACACGTCGTTGTCCTGGTGATTTGTATAGTCACCTAATTGAACTCTCAACGGGTTTTAACTATGCAGAAACATATGCGAGACCTTTCGTAAAACAAGAATTTTCTTTTGGGAAAAATACATTGAAGCAATCCTGGGTAATGAGGCACACAATTTTTCAGCCTGCTGAAGGAGTTTTTGGATCAATCCAATTCAATTTTCCCATTTTAATAGAAAAAATGGTTCCAATAAGTTTAGCGGGCGGCATGATAAAAGCCAGTCCTTTTGGCCGGATTGCACTAATATTTTTGAGGAAGAATTCAGAGGAAGAACTTTCGGAGCTATTTCAAAAGACGCTCAATAGAAGTTTGTATACGATTCAAGAAACTCATTAAGTTTATCAGGATGTTGACACTATGGTCGAAATATCCAAAATTTTTTGTCTCTAATGAATGACGACGGTCAACATCGGGCAGGCACATTTTCTGAAAACTGACAATATGAGGTGATTATGCTGGGTAAGATAGATAGATCGACGCCACTATCGCTTGGTTTTATTGGTGGTTCTCTCAATTCTGCGGTTGGATATACGCATTTCGTATCCTGTGCTATGGATAACCAGTGGACTCTGGATGCAGGTTGTTTCAGCGTCGATGCTCAACGGAATCGGGAAACTGCTCAAGCATACGGCGTTTCTCCTGATCATGTGTATGATCATTGGCAGGATATGCTCAGGGAAGAAAAGGGGCGCCTTGATGCGATTGTTATCCTTACGCCTACCCCATCGCACTACGAAATGGTTATAGCTTGCCTGAACGAGGGCTTTCCTGTGATTTGTGAGAAGGCCTTGGTAACCAATAGCGCCGAGGCTGAAAAGATTCTTAAAGTTCGAAACAGTAAGAATGGATTTCTTGCCGTGACGTACAATTACTCCGGATATCCAATGGTTCGTGAACTACGAAACATGATCCAAAAAGGTACGCTTGGTAAAATTCTGCACTTTCAGGCCGAGATGCCTCAGGAAGGATATATCAGAGTAGATGCTAATGGTAATAAGCCAGTGCCGCAATCATGGAGGCTTTCCGATGGGCAGGTGCCGACAATTCATCTTGATTTGGCAGTTCATCTGCATCAGTTAATTGATTATCTAATCGGACAAAAACCCATCGAGGTTGTATCTGCCCAGGGTAGTTATGGGTGGTTTTCTGAAGTCATTGATAATGTCACCTGTCTTTGCCGGTATTCGGAAGGCGTTCAGGGTCAGATGTGGTTCAGCAAATCGGCGCTTGGACACAGAAATGGTTTGAGATTGAGAATCTATGGTTCAAAATGTTCAGCAGAGTGGTACCAGGCGTGTCCAGAGGAATTGGTGCTGTCCTATTCGGATGGGCGCAGGGAGATTATGGATCGTGCCTCTTCGGTTGAGGTTGCCAATATGCGGCGTTATAACAGGTTCAAGGCCGGCCACCCTGCTGGTTTTATCGAAGCCTTTGCCAATCTTTACAGTGATATTGCTGATTGTCTTCGTCAATACAGGGCAACAGGCCAGTGGAAGTCTGAAGAGGTATTCGGTACCGAATTAGCTTTGGGGGGTCTCCGACTGATTGAGGCCATGACTAAATCGACGGATACGAAGGCTTGGCAGGCGGTTTGTGGCCAGATTCAAGATTCCGGTTTGGATGGAGAGGGTTTATGACGGATTCTGTCCGACAAGAGGAGGCAATAATGATTGATTCAGCTCCAAGGATGAGAAACTCTGTGCAGTTCTCGATTATTATTCCAGCGTACAACTCAGAAGACTTCATAGAAAATTGCCTCTATAGCGCATTGAATCAGAGTCTAAAAAGGGGAAACTTCGAAGTCATACTCGTAGATGATTGCTCTACAGATTCTACCTTTTTAATCGCATCTCGTTTGGCAACGAATAATAAGAATTTGTTTGTTACAAAAACGCCCAAAAACTCTGGCCCTGGAATAGCCAGAAATGTTGGTTTAAGCAAAGCTACAGGCAAGTGGGTTATATTTGTCGATAGTGATGATTATCTACATCGGGAAGCTTTGTCTAAATTACAAGTTTTCTTAGATATGAACAACAGTGCTTTTCTGGATGCTGTGGGTTTTAACTGGGAGTACGACTCAGCAAGATTTAGTTCAGAACAGTTTCAAGTGTCTGGTCGGCGTGATCATAGCTCGCTTGAATTGAGTAAAAATCAATTAATTAAAAAATACCTGTCTTTGCATATGGATGGCTCAGTTATCTATACTGCTATTCGAAGGAAACTAATTATAGAAAACAACCTACAGTTTGCTACTGGATATCACGAAGATGTAGACTATATCTTTAAGGTTTACTGGTACGCAAGAAAAGTTTGTTATCTGGATGAAGTATTATATTTTAAATGGCAGCGACCAAACTCAATAGTCAACACTGTTTCAGTTCAGCATATTGAAGGGTTCATGCGAGCTTGGAAGGAGATAGGTGCTTTTGTTGTCACCAATGATCCTGACGGATGGCAAGAATTTTTTCTATATTACAAATTAGGATTGTCTGGTGCAGTTGCAACAAGAGTTAGAGAAATTTACCGGCATAACTCCTCCAATAAGCGTGCAATTGAACTTTATGCGGCATTATATCGATGTTGGATTGATTATTTTGTTTCAATTGAAGATTTTTTTGAGTTGCCGACAAAAAAAACAAAGTATATTTTAATCGCATCGCATTTTCTTAAGACCATGCAAGATGAACGACTGACAGCAAAATTGAAGGCTATTGCTATTTCCGAATACATAAAACAAGTTGTGAACAAAAGTTGGAGCTGTATTGATTTGCATCATTCGATCTTTCTGGCGCCAGACCAAATACGAACATGTTGTAAGCGATTCTTTGTTGACGGAGAAATGCATGGTGATGTGATCCTATTAGATATGTCCAAATGTGATTCCGCTCGTGTGAGCAGTCAAAATATACTTGAAGCCAAACAAAAACTTTTTTCAAAAATTAATAGTGGTGAAAAATCTGATTGTGATGGTTGTCCCTTTCTTGAATTTAAGGAATGGGGTTCTTTAAGGAATTTGGAAATAAAATATTTATCTTTTGAGCATCATTCGATATGTAACTTGCGGTGCTCATATTGCAGTGAAACCTATTATGGCGGCAAGAAACCGAGATACGACGTCAAAGCGCTTATAGAATCTTTCCTAAATCAAAATGTACTGGATAGTTATAGTGTGGTTGTTTGGGGTGGTGGTGAGCCTGTATTAGACAAAGGTTTTGCGCCGCTTATTGAGAAGCTTGCTGATCAATTGCCAGGTGCAAATCAGAGGGTTTTAACCAATGCAGTTATATACTCCGAAACAATTGAGCATTTGCTTGCGGAAGATAAAGTAAGTATTACATCAAGTATTGATGCAGGGACTGATGAAACATATCTGCTTGTGCGGGGGCAATCTAAATTGCGAGAGGCTTTAGCCAATCTAGAAAAGTACGCGTCTGCGAACTCCGCTAAAGTAACCATCAAGTACATTTTTACCGAAGAAAATTCTTCTATCGAAGAAGTCAAGTCCTTTATTCCTTTTATGAAAAATTTTAACTTGATTGGATGTAACTACCAGATCAGCACCGACTTTAAAAAAGAAATTGTTTCTATTGATGAAGCGATCTTGATGATCGCTATGTATGGGCTTTTAACTGATGCAGGATGCCGGCTGGTATATTTTGACGATCTGCTACGGCAACGATTAGGTAAAATACACTCTCATTCTGAGAATTTAATTAAATCTAAGATCGTAGATATGGGCATTGGGCATGTCTTGGCAGACAAAGCCTCTTACAAGTCGGTGGCGATTTGGGGGGCTGGTTGGCAGGCAAAATATTTGCTTGAGAAGACGTCGTTTTTCAAGCACGTCGATGTGGAGTTTTTTGTAGATTCGACAACATCAAAGATTGGGGGGCAATTTTTAGATCATAACATCTTTGCGCCTACTGCGCTATTAGATTCAGACATCCCAATTGTAATCGCCGCAGTCCAGGGTTTTCCAATAATCTTCGATGCGTTCTTAGCACTTGGAATTGACGAGTCACGCCTTATAAAAAAGTTGATTCTTTAGATCAACACGAATAAGACTAATTAGTAGTACTAAACAGTTCCAGAACGCTAAAATATATTCTGATTATAACGAGGTAATCAATGAATCAATTGATAGCTGTGCCTAGAGTAGTGAACAAGATTGGTGATTGGTACCAACCACCATTAGGTATTGCCTATGTATCTGCCAGCTTAAAGAAGGCGGGTTTCAGCTTGTTCACATTAAACCTAAATCATATACATGGATCAATATATGACATATTGAAAAACGTAATTTATGAATACAAAATTGACATTGTTTTAACAGGTGGATTGACTGGGCAATACGGCTCAATAAGAGATATTATAGGAAATTCGAAACTAATAACACAAAGTGTAATAACCATAGTAGGTGGTGGAATCATAACAAGTGCACCAGAACATGCAATGGAAGCACTGGAATTTGCAGATTATGGAGTAATTGGTGAAGGAGAGATAATAAGTTGTGAACTGTGTCAAGCACTTGAGAATGGGAGAGATATAAAACAAGTTCCAGGGGTTGTTTACAAAGACAATAACTCTTACAAGCAAACAAAAGGAGAAGTAACGCCTATAAATGTTGAGGAAATACCATTCCCTGACTACAGCGGACTTGAAATTGGTAAATTATTAGATTCAATTCCGAATACACTGGGTATGTGTGAATACAACACTTTACCAATAATAACAAGTAGGGGATGTCCATTTAAGTGCACGTTTTGTTTTCATCCAAGTGGCCAAAAATTCAGACAGCGTTCTTTAGACAGCGTTTTTGCAGAAATAAATTATTTAGTGAAAGAATATGGGGTTAAGTTCCTTTCTATAGAAGATGAACTTTTTGGCCGCAACATGAAGCGTATTGAAGAATTTTGTAATCGAATAAAATCATATAAGATCAAATGGTTTGCAAATTTTCGCGTTCCAGACATTACTCCAGAATTAGTACATTTACTAAAAGAGTCTAATTGTGCAGTTGTTGGATTTGGAATTGAGAGTGCGGATAACGAAATATTAAAAAGTATAAAAAAGAAAATAACAATTGAACAAACGGAAAAAGCTTTAAAATTGGTATATAATGCTGGAATGGGAATACAGGGAGTTTTTATTTTTGGAGATGTAGCAGAGACAATTGAAACAGCAACAAAAACTATCAATTGGTGGAAGGAACATATTAATTATGAGATTCAACTCAGTGCAATAATTACATATCCAGGAACCGCCCTTTATAAATATGCACGTTTGGAAGGATTAATAAATGATCCAGTGCAATATATAAGAGATGCTTGTCCTCTTGTCAAACTATCAAAAAAGATGTCAGATGAAGATTATTCATGGTTGTTTGGACAAATACTATCATTACCACGTTTGACGCACAAAACTCCAAATGAAATACAAATTACTCAAATAGATTATGAAAATGCAAGTATTGACATAACTGGTAATTGCGTGTCGTGCAATAGTCCAAATAAATGGAAAAAGGTGAAACTTTTTATCTTAGAAACTTTAGCTTGTAACAATTGTGGGAAAAGACATATTGCTCCTGTTCCTGAGAATATTGTTAATAAAGTTAGAAAGAACATTAATGAACTGTTGAATAAATATGGAAAAATCGCGTTTTGGGGTATTAATTCGTATTTTTATACTTTTTCTGAAAAGCTAAACTTGGATTTAAACAGAAACATTTTTTATATAGACAAATCTGAAGTAAGGCAAGGTGTTGAAGTGTCTGGCCATGTAATACATTCGCCTGAAATATTATCTGATGAAGAGATAAAATGCGTTGTAGTTTCAGTAGTACAATATTTTGCTGGTCTAAAAAAACCAATTGAAGATGAGTATCCGCAAGTTGAAAAAGTCCTGAGTATATCAGAGCTACTGTCTGATGATTTGCTAATCAGGCTTTGAAATTGCTGCAACCCAGCGTTTGATCATCAAAGGAGATATTGTGATGAGGAATTTAGCACCAATTGGAGTATGTGCATACACAAGAATAAATCATTTAAAACAGACTATTGAAGCCTTGCAAAAAAATACTTTGGCAAAAGAAAGTGAACTTTATATATTTTCTGATGCCCCCAAGTTGGGTGATGAAGAAAAAGTTGCAAGGCTCAGAGAGTATATTCATACTATTGATGGTTTTAAAACTGTTAACATTTTTGAGCGAAAAACGAATAATTATCTAAAAAATACTCGTGATGGTTTTAAGCGATTACTTGATAAATATGGTCGCGTTATTTCTATGGAGGATGATATTGTTACTGCTTCAGGATTTTTGCAGTTTATGAATGACTCATTGGAGTTTTATGAGCATGATAAAAATATAATTGCTATCAGTGGATATAATGTACCAGTTAATTTTCCTAAAAGTTACAAGTATGAGTATTATTTAAGTGTCTATTTTAATGGTTGGGGTTGTGCAACATGGAATGACAGAGATTTTTTTAAAATTGTAGAATATAATGATGCATATAATGAGGTAATGAATGATATTTCGCTTTATAGAAAAATAAACAAAATACATCCTAAATTAATCAATGGATTAAAACAAATCCAAGATGGAAAATTAGATGCTGCGGATTATAAAATAGTGTTTCATTCGATAAAAAATAATTTATATACAATTAAACCTATTGAATCATTTGTTAATAATATCGGGCATGATGGTAGTGGTATGCATTGTGGCATAAGCAATAAATTTGGGATGAAATACTTATTAAATAAGAAGAGAGTGCGTTTTTTTGACAAGGTTAATTATGACTTTAAAATAGATCAGATATTTTATAAATATTTTCACCCAGACCCTTCGGAGGACCTTAAAATGAATTTGTCCGGTATGCTTCCAATGACTTTGAATTTTATGGTAAATGACATTTGCAATTCACGTTGCAAGATGTGCCGGGTATGGGAGCAAAAACGGGAAAAGGAGATTACCCCCGAAGAGTTGGCGACAATCCTGCGTGATCCTTTGTTTAGCAATTTGAGATATCTGGGTGTCAGCGGGGGAGAGCCAACCCTCAGAAAAGACCTGCCGGAAATATTCCGCGTAATAGCTGGTAAAGATGGCATTAAGGGAACGGGGTTGATTACAAATGCGTTGGCTGCTGAACAGGTCATTAAACAGATAACAAAATGCAATGAAGTATGTAGGGAGGCCAATTTGCCGTTTAATGTTATGGTTTCTCTTGATGGCATCGGCAAAGTACACGACGCTGTGAGAGGCAGGGAACGAGCTTTTGAAAATGCGCTTCGAGTAATACGTTATATCCGTGATAATACCAATATTCCTCTATCTATAGGGTGCACTGTTATCAAACAAAATGTTTGGCATTTGGACGAGGTGCTTGATTTCTGTAAAAGAGAAAATGTCCTTGGAAAATTCAGGATAGGTGAGTTTATTAACCGGCTTTATAATAGCGACCTGAAAGCATATATTAGAAACTTTGACGACGATGAAAGATATCAAATTGCACTATTTTTTAGCAAACTCGAACTTTTTTATGAAACATCTCCAAATGTTAAGGAAACTTATAGAAATATTCGTCAGATGATTTTTGAAGGAAAGCCCCGCGAAAGCGGCTGTCCTTATCGGTCAGAAGCTCTCGGTCTTGACAGTAAGGGTAATCTGCTATTTTGTTCGCCCAAATCTCCAATCTTGGACTCCTGCCTTGAGAAATCGGCAAAAATTATTTATGAGAAAAACATACCATTACGCGAGTCCATTATTCAAAAATATTGTAGTAATTGCATTCATGATTATCATGCTCCACCATCAAAAAAGTCACTTGAGCAATTTAAAGAAGATATGTTTCTAAGAAAAAAAATGTCAGTCCGGCAAAGTCTCATAAACTCCACTACCCTTCCCTCGTCTTCACCGATACCGCTTGATTGGTCAAAGTTCAAAAAGCCTTTGATTGTTGGCTGGTACGGCACTGAAACCGCTGGAGATAAAGCCATCATTAGTGACATAATTCAAAGACTAAAGAACGCAAACCCACAAATACAAATCACGATAGCAAGTTTGTATCCTTTTGTTACCAGAAGAACACTTTATGAGATTGGAACAGAAGATATAAGAATCGTAAAGACATACTCGATAGAATATATAGAAGCATGCAAATCTGCCGATGCCATTGTTATGGGTGGAGGGCCATTGATGGGGATGGAACCACTCGGGTTTGTTCTTACAGCCTTTTTTGAAGCCAGGAAAGCTAATATACCATGTATCATTGAGGGTTGTGGAATCGGGCCTCTTATCGCAGATGAACACATATTAGCCGTTAAAGAGCTATTAAGGTTAAGCACACAGATTAGGCTTAGGGATAATACATCCATCTCTTGGGTTGCTGAGAATACAGGCAGAATAGACGCCATTTGTACGGGTGACCCAGCAGTCGGCTTTGTTGAAGGCTGGAAAAAGGAAACTCTTCAGGATCAGACAATTCATGATGAAGAGTATTTTGCATGTTTTTTGAGAGAAATAACATTTGAGTATGCAAGCGGTATGTCTTCAACTGATTTTTTAGCGTTCAGAGAACGTTTTGAAAAAGAACTGGGAGAGATGCTTTGCAATATTAGGAAAAAGACAGGTCTCAAGCCCCTTCTGATGCCAATGCATACTTTTGTTGTTGGCCAAGACGACAGAGATTTCGCCAGAAGATTTGCTAAGACCTATTTGCAAGAAGGTAGCTACAAGATAGGAAATAAGGTCTATTCCCCTCAGGATATTCTATCGGTTATGAGCAGAAGCAAATTTAATGTATGCATGCGATTCCATTCTGTTTTGTTTGCCGAAAAATTAGACGTCCCGTTTGTGGCGATAGATTATACCGGTGGTGGAAAAATTAAAGGATTTCTGAAGGATCAGAATAAATTAGAATTCATGTTTGACCGCTTCGATATAAGCAATAAGAATTGGAGACAAAAAACAGATGCCATGCTCTTAAGGCATAAACTAAGAAATATAAATGTTGTTAATCTCTGCATGCAGGATTTTGGAGGTGCTGGCAAGGCAGCATACAGGCTGCATAAGGGTTTGCAGGCAGTCGGTGTGGATTCCACCATGCTTGTGCTGAATAAAAAAAGCGGCGATCCGAGTGTTAAAGCGTTACCCAATGATTATTCCAGGGGAATAACAAATTGTCTGGATGTTTCCGCATATAACTCTCCTGTGTGGAATCAGCAGGCCGGAAGGTGGCATAAGCTCATATCTGAATATCCCAATAGACCTGTAGGGCTTGAAATGTTTACAGACGCTGTTTCAGATGTAAGGCTCGATCGTGTCCGCGAGATACAGGAGGCAGACATAATTAACCTCCACTGGATTGCAGGGAGCATGGATTGTCCGAGCGCTCCTTTGGCGATAGGGAACAAACCGATTGTATGGACGCTTCATGATATGAATCCTTTTACAGGGGGGTGTCACTATGCGGGCGACTGTGTGAAATATAAGACTTCTTGCGGCGCATGTCCGCAGTTGGGATCTGACAATGACACAGATCTTTCATCCCATGTATGGAAGCAAAAATATGATGTTTATAAGTTCTTAAACATAAATATTGTTACACCAAGCCGGTGGCTTGGCAAATGCGCTGCTGAAAGCAAACTCTTTTCTTCGTTTCCGGTTACCATTATTCCAAATGGATTCCCTATTGATATCTTTAAGCCATATCCTAAAGCAGAGATTCGTAAAGAGTTGAATATTCCAGAATCTGCAAAAGTGATCCTGTTTGGCGCTGATTCTGTTTTAAATGAAAGAAAAGGGTTTAAATATCTGATAGAGGCTTTAAATAAAATTCCTCTGAAAATAGGAAATGATATGGTTATTCTTACATTTGGAAGTTTGCCTAATGGTATCAAAATTTCTTCAAAATATTCAGTTATGAATTTTGGTTCAATAGCGGATGAGGAACAACTTGCGTTGGCTTACAGCGCGGCAGATGTATTTGTTCTTCCCTCTCTCGAAGATAATCTTCCCAATACCGTTGTAGAGGCAATGGCCTGCGGTGTGCCTGTAGTCGGCTTTGATATAGGTGGGATACCGGATATGATAGAGCATAAAAAGACCGGTTATTTGGTAAAGCCTAAAGATATAAATGGATTAATTGAAGGAATTGACTGGGTTATATCATCAATCAGCAGTGGTATAGATTTTTTAAAGGAATGCAGAATAAAGGTTGAAAAAGAATATGCTCTGGAGGTGCAGGCGAATGCATACAGGGATTTATATGAGCGGATTTGGAATAAAATGATAGGCGCAGGAAGTCAAAAGCCAGAGGTCGGAGGCCAGAGCTCAGAAGGCAGAAGCCAGAATACAGCACGGCAGAAGGAAACAGGCACTGCCTCACCTGAAAAACTATATCAAACAGCCCAAAAGTTGATCAACAGCGGAAAAGAAAAAGAAGCAATTGGCGCTTTGGGGATATTTTTGGCGGTATATCCCAATTATGCCCTGGCGCATAATGATCTTGGGGTTTTGTATTATAATGATAGTAATAAAGAACAGGCGTTGAATCATTACCAGCAGGCGGTTCGGTTTGAGCCTGAGAATGTTACTTTTCAGAAAAATCTCGCTGATTTTTATTTTGTTGAAGCAGGGCGTGTGGAAGAAGCGATGCAAATCTATATAAAGCTTTTAGATGCCAATACAACCGATATTGAAACTTTGCTTATTTTGGGGCAGATATGTGAATCCCTTAAAAAAGTTGATGATGCAATGGTGTTTTACAACAGGGTGTTGGAAATTGATTCGTGTAATGCATATGCGATTGAAAGGCTTCGTGAAGTGCAGAAGATGTAACAACTTGATTGTTTCAGGTAAGATTGACAAAATTAATTTATACTCGTATTTCTGGAGAGGAAAGAGCATCAGACCGTTAGGGTTTGCACAAAAATAAATTCGCAATTTAATATTATTTTTGCGATAGCCGTTAAAAGGAGCAGACAATGAAATATCCATACGGTATTTCTGATTTTAGTAGTATTATCAAGGAAAAATATTTTTATTGTGACAAAACAGATAAAATACCTTTGCTTGAAAATACAAAATCTCAACTTTTTATCCGGCCAAGACGTTTTGGCAAAAGCCTTGTGCTCTCAATGCTGGAAAACTATTATGATGTGGCAAAAAAGGATGAATTTGAAGCGATCTTTGGTGATTTGAAAATCGGAAAAAATCCCACAGAATTGCGTAATTCATATTTTATTTTGAGATTTGATTTTTCGTGTGTTGATCCCACAGGAAGCGCTGAAGATGTGAAAAGGGCTCTTTTTAATCATATTAACGGTTGTATTGAAGGATTTTATGCTTTTTATAAATATAAAGGGTATGAATTACCTCAAATAAAAGTCAATTTTGATGATGCTCTATACTCTTTAAAATCTCTTGTCAGCGCTTCCCGCATGACCCCATACCCTGTATATCTTCTAATAGATGAATATGATAATTTTGCAAATACAGTTATGATGGGGGTTCAAAGTTCTGAAGGCAGGTACAAAGCGCTTGTGCATGAAGAGGGTCCGCTTAGAACTTTTTTTAAAGCAGTAAAAGCATCAACTTCAAGCTCCATGTTTGACCGTGTTTTTATAACAGGGGTTTCACCTGTTGTTATGAGCGATATTACAAGCGGGTATAATATTGCAAAGAATATTTACTTTGAGCCGGAGTTTAATGACCTGTGCGGGTTTAAGCAGAATGAAATTGAGAATGTACTCAAAGATATTGTTGATAAATGCGGTTTTGAAAAAGAAAAAGCCCGGGAAGCTGCAAGTTTAATGCAGACTTACTATAATGGTTATACTTTTTCTCATACAACAGATGAACAAATTTATAATCCAACGCTTTCTTTGTATTTTTTTGAACAGTTTGAAAAAATGTGCAGCTATCCGAGAAAAATGCTGGATTCAAACCTTGCAGTAGATGAGGCAAAGCTTGAGTATATTGCTCAGATTCCCCGTGGAAGAGATCTTTTAATGAACCTGGTGCAAAAAGATCAAGATGTTGTAATATCAGATATTGAAGATCGTTTTGGACTTAAAGATATGCTGACGGATAAATCCCGCGACAATACATTTTTAGTCTCTTTTCTTTATTATTTCGGAGTACTCACCATTGCAGGTGATACTGAAGATATGGAAGTTATTTTAAAAGTTCCCAATCTCGTTATGCAAAGTCTATATGTGGAGCGGGTTCAAAAAATGCTTTTGCCGGAGCCTGATGACAGGGATGATGGTAAAGATGCTGCAAAAAAAGTATATCAAAAAGGGGATATGGCTCCTTTGTGCAGGTTTATGGAAGAGAGATATTTCAAGGTTTTTCATAACAGGGATTACAGGTGGACAAATGAACTGACATTAAAGACAGCATTCCTGACACTGCTTTACAACGATATTATCTATATCATGGATTCTGAAAAAGAGATTGACCGCAGATATGCAGATCTGACCATGATCATCAGGCCGGATAAAAGATACGGCAACGTATTTGATGTTTTGATTGAGTTTAAGTTTGTAAAGCTTAAAAATGCAGGATTAAGTGCTGAACAGGCGAAAAAGCTGTCTAAAGATGAGCTGTATCAGGTACCTGAAATTGTAACGCAAATGGAAGATGGTAAAAAACAGGTAAAAGAGTATGGTGAAAAACTTGAACAAAGGCATGGTAACCTGCGGCTCAAAAAATTTGTAGTAGTGGCATTGGGATTTGAGAGGATATGCTTTTATAGACTTTAAAAAAAGGCAATAATATGAAAAATCTTCCAAATATTATGGCTTTGTAAAAAGTTTTTTAACAAAAAACGCCGGCAATCAGGCCGTTAAAAGGAGCAGGCAATGAAATATCCATACGGTATATCTGATTTTAAAAAAATTAATACTAAAAATTATTTTTACTGTGACAGAACAGATAAAATACCTCTGCTTGAAAATTCGGATTTTCAACTCTTTATTCGTCCCAGGCGTTTTGGTAAAAGCCTTGTTCTCTCCATGCTGGAAAATTACTATGATGTGGCAAAAAAAGACGAATTTGAAGAGCTCTTTGGTGGATTGAAGATCGGAAAAAATCCAACTGATCTACGTAATTCATATTTTATTTTAAAGCTCGATTTTTCATGTGTTGATCCCACCGGCAGCGCTGAAGATGTTAAAAAGGCTCTTTTTAATCATATTAATGCATGTATTATCGAATTTTATAAAGTTTATAATTATAAAGGATTTGAATTGCCTGCGATTGAGATCGATCGGGAAGATGCCCTTTTTTCAATGAAATCTCTTATTACTTCAGCCCGCATGACCCCATATCCTGTATATCTTCTAATAGATGAGTATGATAATTTTGCCAATACAGTAATGATGGGGGTTCAAAGCTCTGAAGGCAGGTACAAAGCGCTTGTGCATGAAGAGGGTCCTCTTAGAACTTTTTTTAAAGCAGTAAAAGCCTCAACCTCAAGCTCTATGTTTGACCGTGTGTTTATTACAGGGGTTTCACCTGTTGTTATGAGCGATATTACAAGCGGGTATAATATTGCTGAAAATATTTATTTTGAACCTGAGTTTAACGATTTCTGCGGTTTTAAGCAGAATGAAATTGAGGATGTACTCAAAAATATTGTTGATAAATGTGGTTTTGGAAAAGAAAAAATCAAAGAAGCTGTAAGTTTAATGCGGACATATTACAATGGTTATACTTTTTCCCATATAGCAAATGAACAAATTTATAACCCAACTCTTTGTTTATATTTTTTTAAACAGTTTGAAAAAAGATGCAGTTATCCAAGAGAGATGTTAGATGACAATCTTGCAGTAGATGAAGCAAAGCTTAAATATATTGCTCAAATTCCAAAAGGAAGTGATCTTTTAATGAGCCTGATGGAAAAAGATCAGCAGGTTGTAGCAGAAAAAATCAGTAAACGATTCGGTATAGAAGAGATGCTGACGGATAAATCCAGAGATAATACATTCCTGGTCTCTTTTCTTTACTATTTCGGGGTATTGACCATTGCGGGTGATACTGAAGAACTAAAAGTAATTTTAAAAGTACCCAATCTCGTTATGCAGAGTCTATATGTGGAGCGGGTTCAAAAAATGTTTTTGCCGGAGCCTGATGACAGGGATGATGGCAGAGATGCTGCAGAACTGGTGTACCAGAAAGGAGATATGGCTCCTTTGTGTAGATTCATGGAGGAGAGATATTTCAAGGTTTTTCATAACAGGGATTACAGGTGGGCAAATGAGCTGACTGTAAAAACAGCATTCCTGACACTGCTTTACAACGATATTATCTATATCATGGATTCTGAAAAAGAGATTGACCGACGCTATGCTGATCTAACCATGATCATCAGGCCGGATAAAAGATACGGCAACGTATTTGATGTTTTGATTGAGTTTAAGTTTGTAAAGCTTAAAAATGCAGGATTAAGCGCTGAACAGGCGAAAAAGCTGTCTAAAGATGAGCTGTATCAGGTACCTGAAATTGTAACGCAAATGGAAGATGGTAAAAAACAGGTAAAAGAGTATGGTGAAAAACTTGAACAAAGGCATGGTAACCTGCGGCTGCAAAAATTTGTAGTAGTGGCATTGGGATTTGAGAGGATATGTTTTCATAGACTTTAAAAAAAATTATCTTTTTGCTATTGAATTTACCGACCGAAATGTGGGGGAGTGGGTTGTTGAGGAAAGAACGTAGGGACAGAGATCAAAAGTTGGATGTCAGATGACAGAGAAAAGAGAGCAGAGATGATTAGATTATTCGATAATTGGGAAAAATTAGAAGAATTAATGAATCGTCATTTTTTTTAAAAAATAAAAAGGTATAGATAATGGTATTTTCTGATATAGGAAATAATGATAATTCGGTTGGTTCTGTAAAATCACTTCAGGCTTTGTACTGTGAGATTAAAAAGTTGATCAACAGCAAAAGAGAAAAAGAGGCAATCGGTGCGCTAAAAATGTTTTTGGCATTATATCCTGATTATGCGTTAGCACATAATGACCTTGGTTTTTTGTATTATAAAACCGGCGATAAAGATAAATCGTTGGAGCATTATCAAAAAGCAGCAAAGCTCCAGCCTGAAAATATTACATTCCAGAAAAACCTGGCGGATTTTTATTATGTTGAACTGGGTCAGGTAAAAGAGGCAATGCAGATTTACAATAAAATTATAGCTGCCAATCCAAAGGATGTCGAGACTTTGCTGATAATGGGTCATATTTGTATAACTCTGCAATTATTTGATGATGCCATGGATTTTTATAAGATTGTACTTAAGTTTGATCCTTCTAACAAAGATGCCAAACAAAATTTTGATAAACTGAAATATTATAAATTAAAACCAGAAGAAAAAGAGCTGGCTGTAAAAGAAAAAAATCTGGAAAAAGATGATTATATTGTCTCTGCCATTGTATCTACTTATAATTCCGAGCGGTTTATTCGCGGTTGCCTGGAAGATCTGGAAGCCCAGACAATTGCTGACAGATTAGAAATTATCGTTGTTAACAGCGGTTCAGAGCAGAATGAAGAAGCGATTGTCAAAGAATTTCAGGAAAAGTACTCCAATATCAAATATATAAGAACCGATCAGCGTGAAACGGTTTATGCAGCGTGGAATAGAGGTATAAAAGCATCATCCGGAAAATATATTACAAATGCAAATACGGATGACAGGCATCGAACGGATGCTTTGGAAGTTATGTATAAAATGCTTGAAACACTTCCGGAGATTGCTCTTGTTTATGCAGATGTTGTAATCACCGAAACAGAAAATGAGACATTTCAAAACTGCACTCCGGCTGGTTATTTTCACTGGAGGAATTGGAAAAGGGAGGATTTGTTAAATAAAGAATGTTTTATAGGGCCTCAGCCTATGTGGCGAAGGGATGTTCATGATGAATACGGTTATTTTGATGATTCATTTGTTACTTCGGGAGATTATGAATTTTGGTTGAGAATTTCTCAAACCAGGAATTTTTTACATGTTCCGGTTCGCCTGGGACTTTATCTGCGATCACCCGGAAGTATTGAACATTCAAACAGGGAAAAGCAAAGAGAAGAAAATAATAAAATTTTTAATTTGTACAAAGATGTTCATTCTTCAGATAAAAATATTTCTGAAACAGCAACCCGGCTTGAACCGGATAATATTACTTCTTTAAAAAATCTGGCAGACTTTTATTATGTTGAGCAAGGGCGGGTAGAGGATGCGCTGAAAATATATGTGGATATTCTTGCAAAAGAACCAAAAAATCTGGAAATTCTGCTGATTATCGGTCATACCTGTGTATCTTTGCAAAAATTTGATGATGCAAAGGTATTTTACAACAGGGTTCTTGAGATTGAGCCGCAAAACAAAGATGCCAGGCAGAATCTTGATAAGATACTAAGCAGAGAGTTGTCAGAAATCAGGGGGCAGGGTGCTGAAAGTAATATTATAAGTGATAATAGCCTATCTGGATCTCCTGAAGAGATTTACCAAAGTATTCAGCCATTAATTAAAGAAGAACAATTTGATGAGGCGATTGAAAAACTTGAAGAATTGCTTGAATCTTATCCTGACTTTCCTCTGGCTCATAATGATTTGGGGGTTTTATATTATAAGCAGGGCAATAAGGAAAAAGCGCTTGATCATTATGAAAAAGCTGCGGAGCTTGAGTCGGAAAATATGACTTTTCAAAAAAATCTGGCTGATTTCTATTGCGCGGAATCGGGGCGTTTGGAAGATGCTTTGCAGATTTATAATAAAATACTAAAATCTGACCCGCTGGATACGGAGGTTTTGTTTGCTATCGGTTATATTTGTGAGTCCTTGCAGCAATTTGAAGATGCAAAAATATTTTACAGCAAGATACTTGAAGTTGAACCATGGAATGAAAATGCGCGTAAAAATTTGGACAAATTGCTTGCTGAAGAAATGGCCGGAGAAATATCAGAAAAGATTGAGCAAAAGTTGTGTAATACAATTGCCGGAAGCGGAGAAAAGGCTGAACCGGCTTCTGAAGTAAATCAGGATATCAAACCGTTAATTGCTGAAAACGGATCTGAAAATAACGCTCTTGCTGCCACAATAATTATTAATTGTTCAAGTAAAAAAAAGGAATTAAACAACTGCCTGCAAAGTATTAAAAATAATACTTTTTTAAATTATAATATTATTTTTATAAATACAGGCGCTGCAAAAGGCGCTTTAAAATTGATGAAACGTCTTGCATCTGAAGATAAAGACAAAAAATACAGTTTAATTAAAAAGAAAAAAAATTCGAGTCTGGCTGATGCTTATAATGATGGCTTGAAAATAGCTGCGGGAAAGTATCTGGTTTTAATGCATGATGATGTGGTTGTACCGGAAAACTGGCTTTCAGATATGATAGAATGTATGAATATTGATTCTGGGATTGGCCTTGTCGGGCCGATTAGCAATAATGCAGACAGGTTGCAAAAAAGTTTGAAGCCTGGCTATCAATCATTTGATGAATTTTTTGATTATTCAAAAGATTTCAGGGAGGTCAACCGGCACCGCAGGGTTTTAGCAAGAAAGTTGTCCGGGTTTTGTGTAATGCTGAAACAGGAAGTTGTAGAAAAAACAGGCCTGTTTGATGGAAAGTTTAATACAGAAACAGTCATGATGCAGGATTATTGTTTGAGGGCAATTATTTCAGGTTATCAAAATGTAATAGCGGGAGATGTGTATGCGCATCATAATGATGATTGCAGATTGATAGATTCCGCTTTTGACAACAAAGACATCCTGAATGCTGAGCAAAAGATTTTTTTTGAAAAATGGAGCGGCCTGGATGCAAAAGGCGTCATGGGTAAAGGCTTGATAGCTTTTAATTCTATGGAAAGGGCTGATGAGTTCAGTCATAAAGGCGATGTCGAAAAAGCGGTTGATGCATTATTAGATGGAATCGGCAGCTCTCATAATGATAGAAGCTTATATGTCGCTGCGGCTAAAATTCTGGCGGCTGCCAAACAATTCCAGGATGCCCTTGATACGCTTGATGAAATTCCGCAGATTAAGGGTGTGGTCAATACGCAAACCTCTGTCATGGAAGAGGCGGGAATTTTGGAGCTTAGGGGCTTTTGTATGGCGGGTCTGGGCAGAGATGATGAAGCTCAAGAGTATGCTGAAAAGGCTCTTTTACTATATCAGGATTTTGCGCCTGCTTTAAATCTAAAAGGGATGCTGGCTTATAAACAGGGGAATAGTCTTGAAGCTGAAAAATTCTTTGAAAGGGCTATTGCTGCAGATCCATCTTACGGCGAACCATACACTCACCTTGGAACTATGAAGTGGGGAGCCGGAGACGAGGAAGAAGCGCTGGAATTGTATGAAAGGGGTTTTATCCTTGCTCCGGCGGTTTTTGATGTTGCTGCATTATATCATGCAGCTATGACTGCGAAGGAAAAATTTTCAAGGTGTGAAAAATTTTCAAGGGATGCCGCAGCATTATTTCCGAATAATAAAAAAATAGAATACATGCTGATAGATCTGTTGATTAAGCAGGATAAATATGATGAGGCCATGGAGAATGTTGAAGCTGCGATTGTCAAGTTTGGAATCGATGATGGAATTCTTGCAGCAGCAGGACGTGTCAGGGATGTTCTGGGGCCGATGGAAATAGATAAAAGCATTAAAAAAGATAAAACCGTTTCTTTATGCATGATAGTAAAAAATGAAGAAAAATATCTGGCAAAATGTTTGCAAAGTGTAAAACCCGTTGTCGATGAGATGATTGTGATAGATACAGGCTCTACGGATAGAACCAATGATTTGGCCAGGGTTTTTGGAGCCAAAATATATGACTATAAATGGGGCAACGATTTTTCTGATGCAAGAAATTATTCAATTTCCATGGCTTCCGGTGCATGGATTTTTACACTGGATGCGGATGAGGTTCTCTCTTCTATTGATTACAAGGCTTTCAGGAATATAATTGACGGAAATACTGACAAACTCGCTGCTTATCTAATTACAACAAGAAATTATACAAATAAAACGAATATAATAGGATGGATGATCAACAGCGGTGAATACCCTGATGAAGAAGCAGGCGCGGGCTGGATCCCGACACGCAAGGCAAGGTTGTTCCATAATGACAGCCGGTTAAGGTTTGATTACCCGGTGCATGAGATGCTTGATCCTTCTTTGCTAAGGGAAGAAGCAAGCGTTTATATATGCGATATACCTGTTCATCACTACGGAAAGCTTGATGAAAACAATTGTGCTGAAAAAGGTGAAAAATATTATTTTATGGGTGTTTCAAAACTTGAAGAAATGGGCGACAGCGAAATCGCCCTGCGTGAGCTTGCGGTCCAGGCCGGCGTTCTTGAAAGAAATGAAGAAGCCATAGATTTATGGCAAAGATTTCTTGCGCTTGATCTTAGGCCGGATAACAAATTTATCGGGGATGCCTACGTCAATATGGCTTCTGCATACGGAAAAATCGGGAAATATGAAGATGCATCCATGTCTGCAAAAAAAGCGATGGAACTTTTCCCTAATATGAAGGAAGCGCCTTATGCATATGCGTATGCTGAATTATTTCGTGGCAATCCTGAAGAAACCATCTCTATTATTGAAAATTTACTGATA
Organism: Desulfosarcina sp. BuS5; assembly: GCF_028752835.1. NCBI lineage: Bacteria > Pseudomonadati > Thermodesulfobacteriota > Desulfobacteria > Desulfobacterales > Desulfosarcinaceae > Desulfosarcina > Desulfosarcina sp. BuS5. The sequence continues at coordinate 3,099,510 of NZ_CP087952.1, read as the reverse complement.
CAGGTTTCTGAATATCCCCCGGCCCGTTTTTTGCTGGTTATGGCACATATCTGCAGCGGCATGAAAAAAAAGGGTATGGATGGACTTGCGCTTTTAAAAAAGACTTTAAATATTTCAGCAGTGGCCGTGGCCTGTCATGAATTTGCCAAAGGGCTATTCGGCGCGCATAAAATTGAGTATGCATTGTTACTTTTGGAGTCTGTCATGGAGAGTAATATTACAAGTAAGGATATCCTTTCTCTTTTTTCAGAATGCCTGGAAAAAAGGAAAAAGACTTTTGCCTCTGAAAAGGCTGCGTAACTTATGGCTGATTTTCCGGACATCCTTCATTGATGCTGCAAAGATTTACCTGCTGTGATTAAAAACACCAATGAATTTTTTATAACTATTTCATATACATCAGAGTACAAGTAGCTGTCCTGTTTTCTTGCATGTCGTAAAATGGTAGGGACTAATTTACGACATGCAAGAAAATGGTATTTACAGGTTGGGGTTAATACTTTATAAAACAGGAATGAAGAGAATTTATTCCGAGATAATAGAAGAGCATCTCCACAGCAACCGGCAGATGATTTTTATCGCCGGTCCAAGGCAGGTGGGTAAAACCACTGTCGCGCGTCTGGTCCAGGGAGAGCGGGGGTGTTATGTAAATTGGGATAATCTGGCTGATCGTAAAATTCTCCTTAAAGGGCCGGATGCAATGGCAACTCGTTGCGGTCTTTCTTTACTAAGGGAGGAAAGTGTCCTCATAGTTTTTGATGAAATCCATAAATATGCAAAGTGGAAGTCCTTTTTAAAGGGTTTTTTTGATATTTATGGTGATCAATGCAAGATTCTTGTTACCGGCAGTGCTCGGCTTGATGTTTATAAAAAGGGTGGAGACAGCCTGTTAGGACGATATTTTCTGTATCGGATGCATCCCCAGTCGGTGGCTGAAATTTTTGAACCGGTTTTATTGGAAACGGAGATCCGAAAGCCAGGTTCAATTCCCCAGGATAAGCTTGATACTCTTTTGCAATATAGTGGTTTTCCTGAACCGTATCTTGCTAATAACAGAAGATTTTATAACCGCTGGCAACGGATGCGACTGGATTTGCTCTTTCGTGAAGAGCTGCGTGATTTAACAAGGATACAGGAGGTGGGTCAGGTTCAGGTATTGGCGAAAATATTACAATACCAGGCTAGCCAGTCTGTCAACTATAGTAACCTTGCAAATGAAATTAATGTTAGTGTCGATACTGTGTGCCGATGGATTGCCACTCTTGAATCTCTTTATTACTGTTTTTCTGTTCGTCCATGGTTTCGTAATATTCCAAAATCTCTTCGCAAACAGCCAAAAATTTTTTTGTGGGATTGGAGTGGTATCAAAAATGATGGCGCCAGGCATGAAAATTTTGTGGCCAGCCATCTTTTAAAGGCTGTGCATTGGTGGACTGACATTGGTCTTGGAGAATATCATCTTTATTATTTACGAGATAAGGAAAAACGAGAAGTTGATTTCCTGGTAACCCGTGATGATATTCCATGGTTTCTCGTAGAGGTTAAAACGTCCGGCAAACAAAGTCTTAATAAAAATCTTTTTTATTTCCAGAAAAAAACAGGTGCCCAACATGCCTTCCAGGTGGCCTTTGATCTTGAATTTATAGAGCAAGATTGTTTTTCTGTAAAAAAACCTGTTATTGTTCCAGCAACAACATTTCTCTCCCAGCTTGTTTGAAAAAGATATGGGTTGCAGTTCATCTGCGCTTTCTGCATACTCTGCGGTGAAAATACCGGTTTTAAAAGGAGAGAATCGGATGTTATTCTTTTTTTGAGAACCGTGGTAAACTTCTGGAAAACTTGGTTTTTACCCACCTTAGAGCTCAAACAGACGAAATATACTTTTTCAAAAACGGATGGGAGTGCGATTTTGTGGCTTTTATAGCGGGAAAATAACCATTGATTATTCAAGTGACCGAACATCTGAATTCAGATAATCCGAATTGTGAAATTAAGGGAACTCCCAGGAAATAATCTACGCATCCTGCTTGCCCTTTTGCCCGTTTTCTTTGTTGTGATAACAGGCACATAGTTCGACTATGCACCTGTCATCACGCCTTGAAAACGAACAAAAGTTCTGCGCAATATACGTAGATTATTTCTTTTCAGTTCCCTAAAAAGGCAATAATATGAAAAATCTTCCAATAGGAATACAAACATTTCGTAAATTAATAGATGGCAATTATCTGTATGTAGATAAGACGGAGCATGTTTATAAATTGCTTCACCAGGGGAGTGTATATTTCCTTGCCAGGCCAAGAAGATTCGGCAAAAGCCTTTTGATTTCCACTTTAAATGAAATATTTGAAGGTGAAAAAGAACTGTTTAAGGGGCTGTGGATATACAAGTCAGACTATAAGTGGGAAAAACATCCGGTAGTGAGGATAGATTTCAGTAAAAAAAAAGCAGAAAGCAGGGATGACCTGAAGGGCTTTATACTCTATCAATTAAAAAACATAGCCGAAAAATACGGAATTTCGCTTACGCGGGATCAATATGATGAAGCATTTGATGAACTTTTGACCAAATTAAGCCAGATCAATAAAGTCGTTATCCTTATACCATTAAGTCGTATTGATATTATAAAAAATGTTTCCTGCTGCAAACAAGATAAAAGCGTACTATCCAACACATAATCAGTTGGTAGTAGAGTTTATTTGAATATTGCATAACGCTAATCAAATATATAGCGTATTTTTAGGATGATTTTTTGAATAGCGTTGCACTTAATTCAACATACTATATGTTTTGGAGGTAAAAAAATGAGAGGAGGAAAACGTGCAGGGGCTGGTCGAAAAAAGAAACCAGACCATTTGAAACGAGAGCTTGTGACAATTAGATTACCACAGTGGATGATTTCACAGCTCAAGAGGAATGGTCAAATTGGTTATTTAATTGAGAGTCAATTGGCGAAAAAAGATTTTTTGAATTTGCCGGATGATTACGAAATTGATAGTTAAGATCGGACAAATTAAAGGAAGTAACAGGCAAGATTTATCAGCAATGGTGATCAATGTGAGGTTGTAAAAATAATATATTTTGGTGAATGCCCTATTCAACGTGCGGCATAAGTTATAAACATATTAATATTGAATTTTAACAGTATGTTAATGAGATACAAAAAAGTTATAAACATTTTATCAATAAGTTATGAACATTTTAGAATGGTATTATTATTTATTAAATCAATTAGTTAAGTTGTTTATGAACATTTTTATGATAAACAGAAACATATTTTTTTTATTTACTATTATTTTTTTAATTTTCAGGATTATTTATAGCTCAAAAGCGCACCTTAAAAAACCTTGTTTTTTGTCTTGACAATGGGGAGTACCTTAATAAAGCAAACATTCAAACATTCAAACATTCAATCAGAGGTTCCTGGTTTCCCAGGACATATAAAGCATTTTGTAATTTATTTGATGTTGAGCCGGATAAATCTGCTGTTAATGTAATGTGTATTCGAAAATAAAAAGCGCGTGATAAAGGCAAAGAATTTTTTAAAAACTTATAGTTAGGCGGAGCATGGAGGTTGGAGCTGCGCAGTCATTAGATTTTTATCTCTGATTTTCGTGTTATTTTGGCAAGAGAATCAGAAAACCTTTTTGGTTCTGGCTTGTCCAGGTTAGAGAATAGTCATTGGTCAATTGCTGCGTGTCATTAGTTATTGGTTTCGTCTGGAGCCTTGAACCATGAACCTCTGAACCCATGAACGGTTATTATCTTAATGCTTCAACTCTATACCATCTTTCATTTAAATATTGCTTATTCCTCCATTGAGGAAGAGCAGCGGCCGGAAGTCATCCGTCGTTGCTACCGGCCTTTGTTGCGTCTGGCACAGAAATATGATCTGCCGTTTTACGAGCAGTTGTTGGGTTTTAGACCTGATATTGCTCTTGTAAATGAACAGGCCTATTCCGCCGGTCTGGTGCAGCATTATATTGATGCTGGTTATCGGGCTATTATCATGGAGCGGGATAATCCTTACCGATTACACCCGGAGTGGAACCTGGAATGGCGCTACCTTCCCCAGATCGCATGTGGGCAGCATGGAGAGGAAATATCTCTTATCTGGAACAAAGCCATTGCCTTTCAGAAGTTTCAGCGTTATGCGCACGGGGAAATGGAGCTCGCTGAGTATCTGGAATATCTTTGCGGGCATCTGTCTGATGAATCACGGGCTTTTTTTTATGGCAACGATGTGGAAATTTTTGATTTTCGGCCCGGCCGTTATTATACAGAAGCATCACTGCATGAAGATGGAGAATGGAATCGTATTGACCGGCTTTTTGAGGCATTATTGAGTGATGGCCGTTTTAGCTTCATACGACCGAGCCAGGCGCTCGATCTTCTGAAATTCCCTGAAGCCGGGTACAGGTTGCACCTGGAATCGCCGGAATAACCCATTCCGGTAAAGAAGCAGGAAAAATATAATATCACCCGCTGGGCGGTTACCGGCCGCGATGACTTGGGTATTAATACAGCCTGTTGGCGCATCTTTGAATCTCTTAAGGAAAATCCAGTGCCAAACGATGATGACTGGCGGGAATTGTGCTATCTATGGAGCAGCGATTTCAGGACGCATATCACTGAAAAACGGTGGAAGGTTTATTCCGACAGGATTAACAAGATGATCAGGATAAATAAAGAGCATGAATCATGTGAATCCTCTTTATCTAATCAAGAAAAGCCCAGCCGAATGCGGTTAATTCAAACCGGAACTCAGAAAAATGATTCGATGTCTGAAATGCCGCCCAACGTGCATGTTGAACAGGACAAATCATATCTGACCGTTGAAACAGATACAATAAAGATACGGCTGAACAGCAGGCGCGGGTTTGCGATAGACGCCCTCTGGTTTAAAAATATTTCCGAAGACTGGCTGTGCGGAACATTTCATCACGGTTATTATGATGACATCAACTGGGGTGCGGATTATTACACCGGGCATCTCGTGCTGGAATCGTCTGAGCATCGCCGGATCACCGATCTTGAGCCTGCAGAACAGATTGCAGTCGCTTATGAACAAGCCACAGAATCGGTCAGGATTCAAATCGAAATTTTATTGGACTGCGGGAAGCTATATAACCAGCATGCCCTGTCGGGCACAACAAAGAATGAAACAGTTGCATTTTAGTGATAAAGGTCATAACTATTCAATTTTTTTTATCACCATATAAAGGCATCTTTCATTAATGCCCAAAAGTAGTTAACACTTTTTTTTAATGTCAGAATCAGTATTTTACCGCAGAGTTCGCTGAGAACGCTGAGATATTACATTAAAAATCAAGTAGTTTTCTCTGCGTTTTTTGCGTTCTCGGCGGTAAAATTTAATTTTTTATACAAAATAAATGTAAACTGAGAATGAAGGATGCCCATATAAATTCATTGAAAAGCTGATTACCGCAATCTTATTATTAACCAAGGAACTGATTTTATTTATACAACATTGATAACCTACTAATAATATTAATAATTTTAAGATTACCTTAAAATCAATGGTACCCCTACGCTTTTTTTAGGGGAGTGTGTTTCATATAAAAAAGCTTTTAGAAGCCAATCCAACCGATATTGAAACTTTGCTTATTCTGGGGCAGATATGTGAGTCACTTAAAAAGGTTGATGATGCAATGGTGTTTTACAACAAGGTGCTGGAAATTGATCAGGGCAATGCATATGCGATTGAAAGGCTTCGTGAAGTGCAGAAGATGTAACAACTTGATTGTTTCAGGTAAGATTGACAAAATTAATTCATACTCGTATTCCTGGAGAGGAAAGAGCATCAGACCGTTAGGGTTTGCACAAAAATAAATTCGTAATTTAATATTATTGTTGCGATAGCCGTTAAAAGGAGCAGACAATGAAATATCCATACGGTATTTCTGATTTTAGTAGTATTATTTTGGAAAAATATTTTTATTGCGATAAAACAAATAAAATACCTTTGCTTGAAAATATAAAATCTCAACTTTTTATCCGGCCAAGACGTTTTGGCAAAAGCCTTGTGCTTTCAATGCTGGAAAACTATTATGATGTGGCAAAAAAGGATGAATTTGAAGCGATCTTTGGTGATTTAAAAATCGGGAAAAACCCCACAGAATTGCGTAATTCATATTTTATTTTGAGATTTGATTTTTCGTGTGTTGATCCCACAGGAAGCGCTGAAGATGTGAAAAGGGCTCTTTTTAATCATATTAATGTACGAATTGATGGATTTTATAAATTTTATAATTATAAAGGGTTTGAAATTCCAAATATTGAAATTAATCGGGAAGACGCCCTTTATTCGATCGATTCTCTTATTGCTTCAATCCGCATGACTCCATACCCGATTTATCTGCTTATAGATGAGTATGATAATTTTGCAAATACAGTTATGATGGGGGTTCAAAGCTCTGAAGGCAGATATAAAGCGCTTGTGCATGAAGAGGGTCCTCTTAGAACTTTTTTTAAAGCAGTAAAAGCATCAACTTCAGGTTCTATGTTTGACCGTGTGTTTATTACAGGGGTTTCGCCTGTTGTTATGAGCGATATTACAAGCGGGTATAATATTGCAAAGAATATTTACTTTGAGCCGGAGTTTAATGATCTGTGCGGGTTTAAGCAGAATGAAATTGAGAATGTACTCAAAGATATTGTTGATAAATGCGGTTTTGAAAAAGAAAAAGCCCGGGAAGCTGCAAGTTTAATGCAGACATATTATAATGGTTATACTTTTTCTCATACAACAGATGAACAAATTTATAATCCAACGCTTTCTTTGTATTTTTTTGAACAGTTTGAAAAAATGTGCAGCTATCCGAGAAAAATGCTGGATTCAAACCTTGCAGTAGATGAGGCAAAGCTTGAGTATATTGCTCAGATTCCCCGTGGAAAAGATCTTTTAATGAACTTGGTGCAAAAAGATCAAGATGTTGTAATATCAGATATTGAAGATCGTTTTGGACTTAAAGATATGCTGACGGATAAATCCCGCGACAATACATTTTTAGTCTCTTTTCTTTATTATTTCGGAGTACTCACCATTGCAGGTGATACAGAAGATCTAAAGGTAATCTTAAAAGTTCCCAATCTCGTTATGCAAAGTCTATATGTGGAGCGGGTTCAAAAAATGCTTTTGCCGGAGCCTGATGACAGGGATGATGGAAAACTTGCCGCAGAAAAGATCTATCAAAAAGGGGATATGGCTCCTTTGTGTAGATTCATGGAGGAGAGATATTTCAAGGTTTTTCATAACAGGGATTACAGATGGGCAAATGAGCTGACACTAAAAACAGCATTCCTGACACTGCTTTACAACGATATTATCTATATCATGGATTCTGAAAAAGAGATTGACCGCAGATATGCAGATCTGACCATGATCATCAGGCCGGATAAAAGATACGGCAACGTATTTGATGTTTTGATTGAGTTTAAGTTTGTAAAGCTTAAAAATGCAGGATTAAGCGCTGAACAGGCGAAAAAGCTGTCTAAAGATGAGCTGTATCAGGTACCTGAAATTGTAATGCAAATGGAAGATGGTAAAAAACAGGTAAAAGAGTATGGTGAAAAACTTGAACAAAGGCATGGTAACCTGCGGCTCAAAAAATTTGTAGTGGTGGCATTGGGATTTGAGAGGATATGTTTTTATAGACTTTAAAAAAAGGCAATAATATGAAAAATCTTCCAAATATTATGGCTTTCTAAAAAGTTTTTTAACAAAAAACGCCGGCAATCAGGCCGTTAAAAGGAGCAGACAATGAAATATCCATACGGTATTTCTGATTTTAGTAGTATTATTTTGGAAAAATATTTTTATTGCGATAAAACAGATAAAATACCTCTGCTTGAAAATACAAAATCCCAACTCTTTATCCGTCCCAGACGTTTTGGCAAAAGCCTTGTGCTTTCAATGCTGGAAAACTATTATGATGTGGCAAAAAAGGATGAATTTGAAGCGATTTTTGGTGATTTAAAAATCGGGAAAAATCCCACAGAATTGCGTAATTCATATTTTATTTTGAGATTTGATTTTTCGTGTGTTGATCCCACAGGAAGCGCTGAAGATGTGAAAAGGGCTCTTTTTAATCATATTAACGGTTGTATTGAAGAATTTTATGCTTTTTATAAATATAAAGGGTATGAATTACCTCAAATAAAAGTCAATTTTGACGATGCTCTATACTCTTTAAAATCTCTTGTCAGCGCTTCCCGCATGACCCCATATCCTGTATATCTTCTAATAGATGAGTATGATAATTTTGCCAATACAGTAATGATGGGAGTTCAGAGCTCTGAAGGCAGGTACAAAGCGCTTGTGCATGAAGAGGGTCCTCTTAGAACTTTTTTTAAAGCAGTAAAAGCATCAACTTCAAGTTCCATGTTTGACCGTGTTTTTATAACAGGGGTTTCACCTGTTGTTATGAGCGATATTACAAGCGGGTATAATATTGCAAAGAATATTTACTTTGAGCCGGAGTTTAATGACCTGTGCGGGTTTAAGCAGAATGAAATTGAGAATGTACTCAAAGATATTGTTGATAAATGCGGTTTTGAAAAAGAAAAAGCCTGGGAAGCTGCAAGTTTAATGCAGACTTACTATAATGGTTATACTTTTTCTCATACAACAGATGAACAAATTTATAATCCAACGCTTTCTTTGTATTTTTTTGAACAGTTTGAAAAAATGTGCAGCTATCCGAGAAAAATGCTGGACTCAAACCTTGCAGTAGATGAGGCAAAGCTTGAGTATATTGCTCAGATTCCCCGTGGAAGAGATCTTTTAATGAACCTGGTGCAAAAAGATCAAGATGTTGTAATATCAGATATTGAAGATCGTTTTGGACTTAAAGATATGCTGACGGATAAATCCCGCGACAATACATTTTTAGTCTCTTTTCTTTATTATTTCGGAGTACTCACCATTGCAGGTGATACAGAAGATCTAAAGGTAATCTTAAAAGTTCCCAATCTCGTTATGCAAAGTCTATATGTGGAGCGGGTTCAAAAAATGCTTTTGCCGGAGCCTGATGACAGGGATGATGGAAAACTTGCCGCAGAAAAGATCTATCAAAAAGGGGATATGGCTCCTTTGTGTAGATTCATGGAGGAGAGATATTTCAAGGTTTTTCATAACAGGGATTACAGATGGGCAAATGAGCTGACACTAAAAACAGCATTCCTGACACTGCTTTACAACGATATTATCTATATCATGGATTCTGAAAAAGAGATTGACCGCAGATATGCAGATCTGACCATGATCATCAGGCCGGATAAAAGATACGGCAACGTATTTGATGTTTTGATTGAGTTTAAGTTTGTAAAGCTTAAAAATGCAGGATTAAGCGCTGAACAGGCGAAAAAGCTGTCTAAAGATGAGCTGTATCAGGTACCTGAAATTGTAATGCAAATGGAAGATGGTAAAAAACAGGTAAAAGAGTATGGTGAAAAACTTGAACAAAGGCATGGTAACCTGCGGCTCAAAAAATTTGTAGTGGTGGCATTGGGATTTGAGAGGATATGTTTTTATAGACTTTAAAAAAAGGCAATAATATGAAAAATCTTCCAAATATTATGGCTTTCTAAAAAGTTTTTTAACAAAAAACGCCGGCAATCAGGCCGTTAAAAGGAGCAGACAATGAAATATCCATACGGTATTTCTGATTTTAGTAGTATTATTTTGGAAAAATATTTTTATTGCGATAAAACAGATAAAATACCTCTGCTTGAAAATACAAAATCCCAACTCTTTATCCGTCCCAGACGTTTTGGCAAAAGCCTTGTGCTTTCAATGCTGGAAAACTATTATGATGTGGCAAAAAAGGATGAATTTGAAGCGATCTTTGGTGATTTAAAAATCGGGAAAAACCCCACAGAATTGCGTAATTCATATTTTATTTTGAGATTTGATTTTTCGTGTGTTGATCCCACAGGAAGCGCTGAAGATGTGAAAAGGGCTCTTTTTAATCATATTAATGTACGAATTGATGGATTTTATAAATTTTATAATTACAAAGGGTTTGAAATTCCAAATATTGAAATTAATCGGGAAGACGCCCTTTATTCGATCGATTCTCTTATTGCTTCAATCCGCATGACTCCATACCCGATTTATCTGCTTATAGATGAGTATGATAATTTTGCAAATACAGTTATGATGGGGGTTCAAAGCTCTGAAGGCAGATATAAAGCGCTTGTGCATGAAGAGGGTCCTCTTAGAACTTTTTTTAAAGCAGTAAAAGCCTCAACCTCAAGCTCTATGTTTGACCGTGTGTTTATTACAGGGGTTTCACCTGTTGTTATGAGCGATATTACAAGCGGGTATAATATTGCTGAGAATATCTATTTTGAACCTGAGTTTAATGATCTGTGCGGGTTTAAGCATAATGAAATTGAATATGTACTCAAAAAGATTGTTGATAAATGCGGTTTTGAAAAAGAAAAAGCCCGGGAAGCTGCAAGTTTAATGAAGACTTATTATAATGGTTATACCTTTTCCCATACAGCAGATGAACAAATTTATAACCCAACTCTTTGTTTATATTTTTTTAAACAGTTTGAAAAAAGATGCAGCTATCCGAGAAAAATGCTGGATTCAAACCTTGCAGTAGATGAGGCAAAGCTTGAGTATATTGCTCAGATTCCCCGTGGAAGAGATCTTTTAATGAACCTGGTGCAAAAAGATCAAGATGTTGTAATATCAGATATTGAAGATCGTTTTGGACTTAAAGATATGCTGACGGATAAATCCCGCGACAATACATTTTTAGTCTCTTTTCTTTATTATTTCGGAGTACTCACCATTGCAGGTGATACTGAAGATATGGAAGTTATTTTAAAAGTTCCCAATCTCGTTATGCAAAGTCTATATGTGGAGCGGGTTCAAAAAATGCTTTTGCCGGAGCCTGATGACAGGGATGATGGTAAAGATGCTGCAAAAAAAGTATATCAAAAAGGGGATATGGCTCCTTTGTGCAGGTTTATGGAAGAGAGATATTTCAAGGTTTTTCATAACAGGGATTACAGGTGGACAAATGAACTGACACTAAAGACAGCATTCCTGACACTGCTTTACAACGATATTATCTATATCATGGATTCTGAAAAAGAGATTGACCGACGCTATGCTGATCTAACCATGATCATCAGGCCGGATAAAAGATACGGCAACGTATTTGATGTTTTGATTGAGTTTAAGTTTGTAAAGCTTAAAAATGCAGGATTAAGCGCTGAACAGGCGAAAAAGCTGTCTAAAGATGAGCTGTATCAGGTACCTGAAATTGTAATGCAAATGGAAGATGGTAAAAAACAGGTAAAAGAGTATGGTGAAAAACTTGAACAAAGGCATGGTAACCTGCGGCTGCAAAAATTTGTAGTAGTGGCATTGGGATTTGAGAGGATATGCTTTTATAGACTTTAAAAAAAGGCAATAATATGAAAAATCTTCCAAATATTATGGCTTTCTAAAAAGTTTTTTAACAAAAAACGCCGGCAATCAGGCCGTTAAAAGGAGCAGGCAATGAAATATCCATACGGTATATCTGATTTTAAAAAGATTAATACTAAAAATTATTTTTACTGTGATAGAACAGATAAAATACCTCTGCTTGAAAATTCGGATTTTCAACTCTTTATTCGTCCCAGGCGTTTTGGTAAAAGCCTTGTGCTCTCCATGCTGGAAAACTATTATGATGTGGCAAAAAAGGATGAATTTGAAGCGATTTTTGGTGATTTAAAAATCGGGAAAAATCCCACAGAATTCCGTAATTCATATTTTATTTTGAGATTTGATTTTTCGTGTGTTGATCCCACAGGAAGCGCTGAAGATGTGAAAAGGGCTCTTTTTAATCATATTAACGGTTGTATTGAAGAATTTTATGCTTTTTATAAATATAAAGGGTATGAATTACCTCAAATAAAAGTCAATTTTGATGATGCTCTATACTCTTTAAAATCTCTTGTCAGCGCTTCCCGCATGACCCCATATCCTGTATATCTTCTAATAGATGAGTATGATAATTTTGCAAATACAGTAATGATGGGGGTTCAAAGCTCTGAAGGCAGGTACAAAGCTCTTGTGCATGAAGAGGGTCCTCTTAGAACTTTTTTTAAAGCAGTAAAATCCTCAACTTCAAGCTCCATGTTTGACCGTGTGTTTATTACAGGGGTTTCACCTGTTGTTATGAGCGATATTACAAGCGGGTATAATATTGCTGAAAATATTTATTTTGAACCTGAGTTTAATGATCTGTGCGGGTTTAAGCATAATGAAATTGAGGATGTACTCAAAAATATTGTTGATAAATGCGGTTTTGAAAAAGAAAAAGCCCGGGAAGCTGCAAGTTTAATGAAGACTTATTATAATGGTTATACCTTTTCCCATACAGCAGATGAACAAATTTATAACCCAACTCTTTGTTTATATTTTTTTAAACAGTTTGAAAAAAGATGCAGCTACCCGAGAAAAATACTGGACTCAAACCTTGCAGTAGATGAGGCAAAGCTTGAGTATATTGCTCAGATTCCCCGTGGAAGAGATCTTTTAATGAACCTGGTGCAAAAAGATCAAGATGTTGTAATATCAGATATTGAAGATCGTTTTGGACTTAAAGATATGCTGACGGATAAATCCCGCGACAATACATTTTTAGTCTCTTTTCTTTATTATTTCGGAGTACTCACCATTGCAGGTGATACAGAAGATCTAAAGGTAATCTTAAAAGTTCCCAATCTCGTTATGCAAAGTCTATATGTGGAGCGGGTTCAAAAAATGCTTTTGCCGGAGCCTGATGACAGGGATGATGGAAAACTTGCCGCAGAAAAGATCTATCAAAAAGGGGATATGGCTCCTTTGTGCAGGTTTATGGAAGAGAGATATTTCAAGGTTTTTCATAACAGGGATTACAGATGGGCAAATGAGCTGACACTAAAAACAGCATTCCTGACACTGCTTTACAACGATATTATCTATATCATGGATTCTGAAAAAGAGATTGACCGCAGATATGCAGATCTGACCATGATCATCAGGCCGGATAAAAGATACGGCAACGTATTTGATGTTTTGATTGAGTTTAAGTTTGTAAAGCTTAAAAATGCAGGATTAAGCGCTGAACAGGCGAAAAAGCTGTCTAAAGATGAGCTGTATCAGGTACCTGAAATTGTAATGCAAATGGAAGATGGTAAAAAACAGGTAAAAGAGTATGGTGAAAAACTTGAACAAAGGCATGGTAACCTGCGGCTCAAAAAATTTGTAGTGGTGGCATTGGGATTTGAGAGGATATGTTTTTATAGACTTTAAAAAAAGGCAATAATATGAAAAATCTTCCAAATATTATGGCTTTCTAAAAAGTTTTTTAACAAAAAACGCCGGCAATCAGGCCGTTAAAAGGAGCAGACAATGAAATATCCATACGGTATTTCTGATTTTAGTAGTATTATTTTGGAAAAATATTTTTATTGCGATAAAACAGATAAAATACCTCTGCTTGAAAATACAAAATCCCAACTCTTTATCCGTCCCAGACGTTTTGGCAAAAGCCTTGTGCTTTCAATGCTGGAAAACTATTATGATGTGGCAAAAAAGGATGAATTTGAAGCGATCTTTGGTGATTTAAAAATCGGGAAAAACCCCACAGAATTGCGTAATTCATATTTTATTTTGAGATTTGATTTTTCGTGTGTTGATCCCACAGGAAGCGCTGAAGATGTGAAAAGGGCTCTTTTTAATCATATTAACGGTTGTATTGAAGGATTTTATGCTTTTTATAAATATAAAGGGTATGAATTACCTCAAATAAAAGTCAATTTTGATGATGCTCTATACTCTTTAAAATCTCTTGTCAGCGCTTCCCGCATGACCCCATATCCTGTATATCTTTTAATAGATGAGTATGATAATTTTGCCAATACAGTAATGATGGGGGTTCAAAGCTCTGAAGGCAGGTACAAAGCTCTTGTGCATGAAGAGGGTCCTCTTAGAACTTTTTTTAAAGCAGTAAAATCCTCAACTTCAAGTTCCATGTTTGACCGTGTTTTTATAACAGGGGTTTCACCTGTTGTTATGAGCGATATTACAAGCGGGTATAATATTGCTGAAAATATTTATTTTGAACCTGAGTTTAATGATCTGTGCGGGTTTAAGCATAATGAAATTGAGGATGTACTCAAAAATATTGTTGATAAATGCGGTTTTGAAAAAGAAAAAGCCCGGGAAGCTGCAAGTTTAATGAAGACTTATTATAATGGTTATACCTTTTCCCATACAGCAGATGAACAAATTTATAACCCAACTCTTTGTTTATATTTTTTTAAACAGTTTGAAAAAAGATGCAGCTACCCGAGAAAAATACTGGACTCAAACCTTGCAGTAGATGAGGCAAAGCTTGAGTATATTGCTCAGATTCCCCGTGGAAGAGATCTTTTAATGAACCTGGTGCAAAAAGATCAAGATGTTGTAATATCAGATATTGAAGATCGTTTTGGACTTAAAGATATGCTGACGGATAAATCCCGCGACAATACATTTTTAGTCTCTTTTCTTTATTATTTCGGAGTACTCACCATTGCAGGTGATACAGAAGATCTAAAGGTAATCTTAAAAGTTCCCAATCTCGTTATGCAAAGTCTATATGTGGAGCGGGTTCAAAAAATGCTTTTGCCGGAGCCTGATGACAGGGATGATGGAAAACTTGCCGCAGAAAAGATCTATCAAAAAGGGGATATGGCTCCTTTGTGTAGATTCATGGAGGAGAGATATTTCAAGGTTTTTCATAACAGGGATTACAGATGGGCAAATGAGCTGACACTAAAAACAGCATTCCTGACACTGCTTTACAACGATATTATCTATATCATGGATTCTGAAAAAGAGATTGACCGCAGATATGCAGATCTGACCATGATCATCAGGCCGGATAAAAGATACGGCAACGTATTTGATGTTTTGATTGAGTTTAAGTTTGTAAAGCTTAAAAATGCAGGATTAAGCGCTGAACAGGCGAAAAAGCTGTCTAAAGATGAGCTGTATCAGGTACCTGAAATTGTAATGCAAATGGAAGATGGTAAAAAACAGGTAAAAGAGTATGGTGAAAAACTTGAACAAAGGCATGGTAACCTGCGGCTGCAAAAATTTGTAGTAGTGGCATTGGGATTTGAGAGGATATGCTTTTATAGACTTTAAAAAAAGGCAATAATATGAAAAATCTTCCAAATATTATGGCTTTCTAAAAAGTTTTTTAACAAAAAACGCTGGCAATCAGGCCGTTAAAAGGAGCAGACAATGAAATATCCATACGGTATATCTGATTTTAAAAAGATTAATACTAAAAATTATTTTTACTGTGACAGAACAGATAAAATACCTCTGCTTGAAAATTCGGATTTTCAACTCTTTATTCGTCCCAGGCGTTTTGGTAAAAGCCTTGTGCTCTCCATGCTGGAAAATTACTATGATGTGGCAAAAAAAGACGAATTTGAAGAGCTCTTTGGTGGATTGAAGATCGGAAAAAATCCAACTGATCTACGTAATTCATATTTTATTTTAAAGCTCGATTTTTCATGTGTTGATCCCACCGGCAGCGCTGAAGATGTTAAAAAGGCTCTTTTTAATCATATTAATGCATGTATTATCGAATTTTATAAAGTTTATAATTATAAAGGATTTGAATTGCCTGCGATTGAGATCGATCGGGAAGATGCCCTTTTTTCAATGAAATCTCTTATTACTTCAGCCCGCATGACCCCATATCCTGTATATCTTCTAATAGATGAGTATGATAATTTTGCAAATACAGTTATGATGGGGGTTCAAAGCTCTGAAGGCAGATATAAAGCGCTTGTGCATGAAGAGGGTCCTCTTAGAACTTTTTTTAAAGCAGTAAAAGCATCAACTTCAGGTTCTATGTTTGACCGTGTGTTTATTACAGGGGTTTCACCTGTTGTTATGAGCGATATTACAAGCGGGTATAATATTGCAAAGAATATTTACTTTGAGCCGGAGTTTAATGACCTGTGCGGGTTTAAGCAGAATGAAATTGAGAATGTACTCAAAGATATTGTTGATAAATGCGGTTTTGAAAAAGAAAAAGCCCGGGAAGCTGCAAGTTTAATGCAGACTTACTATAATGGTTATACTTTTTCTCATACAACAGATGAACAAATTTATAATCCAACGCTTTCTTTGTATTTTTTTGAACAGTTTGAAAAAATGTGCAGCTATCCGAGAAAAATGCTGGATTCAAACCTTGCAGTAGATGAGGCAAAGCTTGAGTATATTGCTCAGATTCCCCGTGGAAGAGATCTTTTAATGAACCTGGTGCAAAAAGATCAAGATGTTGTAATATCAGATATTGAAGATCGTTTTGGACTTAAAGATATGCTGACGGATAAATCCCGCGACAATACATTTTTAGTCTCTTTTCTTTATTATTTCGGAGTACTCACCATTGCAGGTGATACTGAAGATATGGAAGTTATTTTAAAAGTTCCCAATCTCGTTATGCAAAGTCTATATGTGGAGCGGGTTCAAAAAATGCTTTTGCCGGAGCCTGATGACAGGGATGATGGTAAAGATGCTGCAAAAAAAGTATATCAAAAAGGGGATATGGCTCCTTTGTGCAGGTTTATGGAAGAGAGATATTTCAAGGTTTTTCATAACAGGGATTACAGGTGGACAAATGAACTGACACTAAAGACAGCATTCCTGACACTGCTTTACAACGATATTATCTATATCATGGATTCTGAAAAAGAGATTGACCGACGCTATGCTGATCTAACCATGATCATCAGGCCGGATAAAAGATACGGCAACGTATTTGATGTTTTGATTGAGTTTAAGTTTGTAAAGCTTAAAAATGCAGGATTAAGCGCTGAACAGGCGAAAAAGCTGTCTAAAGATGAGCTGTATCAGGTACCTGAAATTGTAATGCAAATGGAAGATGGTAAAAAACAGGTAAAAGAGTATGGTGAAAAACTTGAACAAAGGCATGGTAACCTGCGGCTGCAAAAATTTGTAGTAGTGGCATTGGGATTTGAGAGGATATGCTTTTATAGACTTTAAAAAAAGGCAATAATATGAAAAATCTTCCAAATATTATGGCTTTCTAAAAAGTTTTTTAACAAAAAACGCTGGCAATCAGGCCGTTAAAAGGAGCAGACAATGAAATATCCATACGGTATTTTTGATTTTAGTAGTATTATTTTGGAAAAATATTTTTATTGCGATAAAACAGATAAAATACCTCTGCTTGAAAATACAAAATCCCAACTCTTTATCCGTCCCAGACGTTTTGGCAAAAGCCTTGTGCTTTCAATGCTGGAAAACTATTATGATGTGGCAAAAAAGGATGAATTTGAAGCGATTTTTGGTGATTTAAAAATCGGGAAAAATCCCACAGAATTGCGTAATTCATATTTTATTTTGAGATTTGATTTTTCGTGTGTTGATCCCACAGGAAGCGCTGAAGATGTGAAAAGGGCTCTTTTTAATCATATTAATGCATGTATTATCGAATTTTATAAAGTTTATAATTATAAAGGATTTGAATTGCCTGCGATTGAGATCGATCGGGAAGATGCCCTTTTTTCAATGAAATCTCTTATTACTTCAGCCCGCATGACCCCATATCCTGTATATCTTCTAATAGATGAGTATGATAATTTTGCAAATACAGTTATGATGGGGGTTCAAAGTTCTGAAGGCAGGTACAAAGCGCTTGTGCATGAAGAGGGTCCGCTTAGAACTTTTTTTAAAGCAGTAAAAGCATCAACTTCAAGCTCCATGTTTGACCGTGTTTTTATAACAGGGGTTTCACCTGTTGTTATGAGCGATATTACAAGCGGGTATAATATTGCAAAGAATATTTACTTTGAGCCGGAGTTTAATGACCTGTGCGGGTTTAAGCAGAATGAAATTGAGAATGTACTCAAAGATATTGTTGATAAATGCGGTTTTGAAAAAGAAAAAGCCCGGGAAGCTGCAAGTTTAATGCAGACTTACTATAATGGTTATACTTTTTCTCATACAACAGATGAACAAATTTATAATCCAACGCTTTCTTTGTATTTTTTTGAACAGTTTGAAAAAATGTGCAGCTATCCGAGAAAAATGCTGGATTCAAACCTTGCAGTAGATGAGGCAAAGCTTGAGTATATTGCTCAGATTCCCCGTGGAAGAGATCTTTTAATGAACCTGGTGCAAAAAGATCAAGATGTTGTAATATCAGATATTGAAGATCGTTTTGGACTTAAAGATATGCTGACGGATAAATCCCGCGACAATACATTTTTAGTCTCTTTTCTTTATTATTTCGGAGTACTCACCATTGCAGGTGATACTGAAGATATGGAAGTTATTTTAAAAGTTCCCAATCTCGTTATGCAAAGTCTATATGTGGAGCGGGTTCAAAAAATGCTTTTGCCGGAGCCTGATGACAGGGATGATGGTAAAGATGCTGCAAAAAAAGTATATCAAAAAGGGGATATGGCTCCTTTGTGCAGGTTTATGGAAGAGAGATATTTCAAGGTTTTTCATAACAGGGATTACAGGTGGACAAATGAACTGACATTAAAGACAGCATTCCTGACACTGCTTTACAACGATATTATCTATATCATGGATTCTGAAAAAGAGATTGACCGCAGATATGCAGATCTGACCATGATCATCAGGCCGGATAAAAGATACGGCAACGTATTTGATGTTTTGATTGAGTTTAAGTTTGTAAAGCTTAAAAATGCAGGATTAAGTGCTGAACAGGCGAAAAAGCTGTCTAAAGATGAGCTGTATCAGGTACCTGAAATTGTAACGCAAATGGAAGATGGTAAAAAACAGGTAAAAGAGTATGGTGAAAAACTTGAACAAAGGCATGGTAACCTGCGGCTCAAAAAATTTGTAGTAGTGGCATTGGGATTTGAGAGGATATGCTTTTATAGACTTTAAAAAAAGGCAATAATATGAAAAATCTTCCAAATATTATGGCTTTGTAAAAAGTTTTTTAACAAAAAACGCCGGCAATCAGGCCGTTAAAAGGAGCAGACAATGAAATATCCATACGGTATTTCTGATTTTAGTAGTATTATTTTGGAAAAATATTTTTATTGCGATAAAACAGATAAAATACCTCTGCTTGAAAATACAAAATCCCAACTCTTTATCCGTCCCAGACGTTTTGGCAAAAGCCTTGTGCTTTCAATGCTGGAAAACTATTATGATGTGGCAAAAAAGGATGAATTTGAAGCGATCTTTGGTGATTTAAAAATCGGGAAAAACCCCACAGAATTGCGTAATTCATATTTTATTTTGAGATTTGATTTTTCGTGTGTTGATCCCACAGGAAGCGCTGAAGATGTGAAAAGGGCTCTTTTTAATCATATTAACGGTTGTATTGAAGGATTTTATGCTTTTTATAAATATAAAGGGTATGAATTACCTCAAATAAAAGTCAATTTTGATGATGCTCTATACTCTTTAAAATCTCTTGTCAGCGCTTCCCGCATGACCCCATATCCTGTATATCTTTTAATAGATGAGTATGATAATTTTGCCAATACAGTAATGATGGGGGTTCAAAGCTCTGAAGGCAGGTACAAAGCTCTTGTGCATGAAGAGGGTCCTCTTAGAACTTTTTTTAAAGCAGTAAAATCCTCAACTTCAAGTTCCATGTTTGACCGTGTTTTTATAACAGGGGTTTCACCTGTTGTTATGAGCGATATTACAAGCGGGTATAATATTGCTGAAAATATTTATTTTGAACCTGAGTTTAATGATCTGTGCGGGTTTAAGCATAATGAAATTGAGGATGTACTCAAAAATATTGTTGATAAATGCGGTTTTGAAAAAGAAAAAGCCCGGGAAGCTGCAAGTTTAATGAAGACTTATTATAATGGTTATACCTTTTCCCATACAGCAGATGAACAAATTTATAACCCAACTCTTTGTTTATATTTTTTTAAACAGTTTGAAAAAAGATGCAGTTATCCAAGAGAGATGTTAGATGACAATCTTGCAGTAGATGAAGCAAAGCTTAAATATATTGCTCAAATTCCAAAAGGAAGTGATCTTTTAATGAGCCTGATGGAAAAAGATCAGCAGGTTGTAGCAGAAAAAATCAGTAAACGATTCGGTATAGAAGAGATGCTGACGGATAAATCCAGAGATAATACATTCCTGGTTTCTTTTCTTTATTATTTCGGAGTACTCACCATTGCAGGTGATACTGAAGATATGGAAGTTATTTTAAAAGTTCCCAATCTCGTTATGCAAAGTCTATATGTGGAGCGGGTTCAAAAAATGCTTTTGCCGGAGCCTGATGACAGGGATGATGGTAAAGATGCTGCAAAAAAAGTATATCAAAAAGGGGATATGACTCTTTTGTGCAGGTTTATGGAAGAGAGATATTTCAAGGTTTTTCATAACAGGGATTACAGATGGGCAAATGAGCTGACACTAAAAACAGCATTCCTGACACTGCTTTACAACGATATTATCTATATCATGGATTCTGAAAAAGAGATTGACCGCAGATATGCAGATCTGACCATGATCATCAGGCCGGATAAAAGATATGGCAACGTATTTGATGTTTTGATTGAGTTTAAGTTTGTAAAGCTTAAAAATGCAGGATTAAGCGCTGAACAGGCGAAAAAGCTGTCTAAAGATGAGCTGTATCAGGTACCTGAAATTGTAATGCAAATGGAAGATGGTAAAAAACAGGTAAAAGAGTATGGTGAAAAACTTGAACAAAGGCATGGTAACCTGCGGCTGCAAAAATTTGTAGTAGTGGCATTGGGATTTGAGAGGATATGCTTTTATAGACTTTAAAAAAAGGCAATAATATGAAAAATCTTCCAAATATTATGGCTTTCTAAAAAGTTTTTTAACAAAAAACGCTGGCAATCAGGCCGTTAAAAGGAGCAGACAATGAAATATCCATACGGTATATCTGATTTTAAAAAGATTAATACTAAAAATTATTTTTACTGTGACAGAACAGATAAAATACCTCTGCTTGAAAATTCGGATTTTCAACTCTTTATTCGTCCCAGGCGTTTTGGTAAAAGCCTTGTGCTCTCCATGCTGGAAAATTACTATGATGTGGCAAAAAAAGACGAATTTGAAGAGCTCTTTGGTGGATTGAAGATCGGAAAAAATCCAACTGATCTACGTAATTCATATTTTATTTTAAAGCTCGATTTTTCATGTGTTGATCCCACCGGCAGCGCTGAAGATGTTAAAAAGGCTCTTTTTAATCATATTAATGCATGTATTATCGAATTTTATAAAGTTTATAATTATAAAGGATTTGAATTGCCTGCGATTGAGATCGATCGGGAAGATGCCCTTTTTTCAATGAAATCTCTTATTACTTCAGCCCGCATGACCCCATATCCTGTATATCTTCTAATAGATGAGTATGATAATTTTGCAAATACAGTTATGATGGGGGTTCAAAGCTCTGAAGGCAGATATAAAGCGCTTGTGCATGAAGAGGGTCCTCTTAGAACTTTTTTTAAAGCAGTAAAAGCATCAACTTCAGGTTCTATGTTTGACCGTGTGTTTATTACAGGGGTTTCACCTGTTGTTATGAGCGATATTACAAGCGGGTATAATATTGCAAAGAATATTTACTTTGAGCCGGAGTTTAATGACCTGTGCGGGTTTAAGCAGAATGAAATTGAGAATGTACTCAAAGATATTGTTGATAAATGCGGTTTTGAAAAAGAAAAAGCCCGGGAAGCTGCAAGTTTAATGCAGACTTACTATAATGGTTATACTTTTTCTCATACAACAGATGAACAAATTTATAATCCAACGCTTTCTTTGTATTTTTTTGAACAGTTTGAAAAAATGTGCAGCTATCCGAGAAAAATGCTGGATTCAAACCTTGCAGTAGATGAGGCAAAGCTTGAGTATATTGCTCAGATTCCCCGTGGAAGAGATCTTTTAATGAACCTGGTGCAAAAAGATCAAGATGTTGTAATATCAGATATTGAAGATCGTTTTGGACTTAAAGATATGCTGACGGATAAATCCAGAGATAATACATTCCTGGTCTCTTTTCTTTACTATTTCGGAGTATTGACCATTGCGGGTGATACTGAAGAACTAAAAGTAATTTTAAAAGTACCCAATCTCGTTATGCAGAGTCTATATGTGGAGCGGGTTCAAAAAATGTTTTTGCCGGAGCCTGATGACAGGGATGATGGCAGAGATGCTGCAGAACTGGTGTACCAGAAAGGAGATATGGCTCCTTTGTGTAGATTCATGGAGGAGAGATATTTCAAGGTTTTTCATAACAGGGATTACAGGTGGGCAAATGAATTGACACTAAAGACAGCATTTTTGACACTGCTTTACAACGACATTATCTATATCATGGATTCTGAAAAAGAGATTGACCGACGCTATGCTGATCTAACCATGATCATCAGGCCGGATAAAAGATACGGCAAAGTATTTGATGTTTTGATTGAGTTTAAGTTTGTAAAGCTAAAAGATTCAGGATTAAGCGCTGAACAGGCGAAAAAGCTGTCTAAAGATGAGCTGTATCAGGTACCTGAAATTGTAACGCAAATGGAAGATGGTAAAAAACAGGTAAAAGAGTATGGTGAAAAACTTGAACAAAGGCATGGTAACCTGCGGCTGCAAAAATTTGTAGTAGTGGCATTGGGATTTGAGAGGATATGCTTTTATAGACTTTAAAAGAACCGACGGTGGGCAGAGGCACTACATTGTTGAGAATATTGCTGTCATTGAAGAGATTAAAGAATTGAAAATAAAAGGGATGAGTCTGTCTGAGATTAAGGGCTCGCACAAAGATGTTAAAACACGGCTTCCTTTGCCTGGCATCCTGTAGAACTTTTTTCAATTTCACTATTACCTTGGGGTCATTCTTTCCTGGCGTCAACATCCTGACCTTTTTGTCTGCTTCTAAATATTACTTTACTATCGGTTTAATATAACAGAGTGACTTTAATCCACAGATTACGCAGATTACACAGAACGTATTTGCAGGCTTATTTTTTTGTGGCATATAAATTGCTTAATTTTATGAAGTTAAAATTGGAGATGCTGATTTTACAAATTGGGTAAAAGACCTCTTTCTTTTGCTCAGAAACGACGAAAAAGGACGTAAAAAAAATAAAACCAAGTCGCTTGCAATCTATTTTGCAAGAAATCTTAGCGGCATAACGTGCAGTAAACTGGGTGATTTTTTTGGTGGCGTATCAGGCGCTGCCATTACAGTGGGATATAATAAAATCTCCGGAGAAATGACAGAAAATAAAAGATTGAAAAGAAAAGTGGACAAGATTAAGAATCGAATATTTGGCATCTTTCATTAATGCCCAAAAGTAGTTAACACTTTTTTTTAATGTCAGAATCAGTATTTTACCGCAGAGTTCGCTGAAAACGCTGAGATATTACATTAAAAATCAAGTAGTTTTCTCTGCGTTTTTTGCGTTTTCGGCGGTAAAATTTAATTTTTTATACAAAATAAATGTAAACTGAGAATGAAGGATGCCGAAAAAACCTGTTATTGTTCCAGCAACAACATTTCTCTCTCAGCTTGTTTGAAAAAGATATGGGTTGCAGTTCATCTGCGCTTTCTGCATACTCTGCGGTGAAAATATCGCTTTTAACAGGAGAGAATCGGATGTTATTCTTTTTTTGAGAACCGTGGTAAATTTCTGGAAAACTTGGTTTTTACCCACCTTAGAGCTCAAACAGACGAGATATGCTTTTCCAAAAACGGATGGGAGCGCGATTTTGTGGCTTTTATAGCGGGAAAATAACCATTGATTATTCAAGTGACCGAACATCTGAATTCAGATAATCCGAATTGTGAAATTAAAGGAACTCCCAGGAAATAATCTACGCATCCTGCTTGCCCTTTTGCCCGTTTTCTTTGTTGTGATAACAGGCACATAGTTCGAGTATGCACCTGTCATCACGCCTTGAAAACGAACAAAAGTTCTGCGTAATATACGTAGATTATTTCTTTTCAGTTCCCTAAAAAGGCAATAATATGAAAAATTTTCCAATAGGAATACAAACATTTCGTAAATTAATAGATGGCAATTATCTGTATGTAGATAAGACGGAGCATGTTTATAAATTGCTTCACCAGGGGAGTGTATATTTTCTTGCCAGGCCAAGAAGATTCGGCAAAAGCCTTTTGATTTCCACTTTAAATGAAATATTTGAAGGTGAAAAAGAACTGTTTAAGGGGCTGTGGATATACAAGTCAGACTATAAGTGGGAAAAACATCCGGTAGTGAGGATAGATTTCAGTAAAAAAAAAGCAGAAAGCAGGGATGACCTGAAGGGCTTTATACTCTATCAATTAAAAAACATAGCCGAAAAATACGGAATTTCGCTTACGCGGGATCAATATGATGAAGCATTTGATGAACTTTTGACCAAATTAAGCCAGATCAATAAAGTCGTTATCCTTATTGATGAATACGACAAGCCGATCATTGACAATATAGAAAATAAAAAGCTGGCAGTTGAGATCAGGGAGGTATTAAAGGGGTTTTATAACATTATAAAAGCCTGTGATGAACATATCAGGTTTGTGTTTCTTACAGGTGTGAGCAAATTTTCAAAGGCGGGTGTTTTTAGCGGGTTAAATAATTTAGAAGACATTTCTATGGATACCGGATATTCATCATTTCTTGGAATAACCATGCAGGAAATGAAAACTTTTTTTAAAGATCATATAGATCAGTTTGCAAAGACCGAAAATATCACTAAGGCCGTGTTGATTGAAAAAATAACGTATTGGTATAATGGTTTCTGTTTTAGCAAAGGCTGTACAAAGGTTTTTAATCCATTCTCAGCGCTTCTTTTGTTTAAAAAATTTGATTTTAGCAACTACTGGTTTGAGAGTGCTACTCCAAGTTTTTTAATTAAACTAATCAAAGAAAAAGACTTTGATATAACCGGATTAGATGGAGTCAATATAAGTGAATCATCATTCAGCTCATGCGAAATAGAAAACCTGAAAACCATACCAATACTTTTTCAAACCGGTTATCTGACGATTGCAGGATATAATAAAGAAAGAATGGAATACACCCTGGCATATCCTAATTTTGAAGTAAAAAATTCAATGACAGAATGCCTGGGTGAGGCATATTCCTTTGTGGAAAAAGAATTTGTGCATGGTTATGCATGGAAAATGATTGATGCATTAAGATACCATGACTTTGAGCTGTTTTTTGACACCTTGCGCATTTTTTTTGCCAACATCCCCTACGATCTTCAAATAAACAAAGAAAAATATTACCAGACAATCTTTTACCTGGTATTTTCTCTTATAGGTCTGAAAGTAGAAGCAGAAATAAAAACAAACAAGGGCAGGATAGATGCCGTAATCATTGATAATGACATCTACATTTTTGAATTTAAATTCAATGGGGATAAGGATAAAGCTTTAAACCAGATTAAGGAAAAAAAGTATTTCGAGAAGTATCAGGGAACAAACAAAAAAATCTATCTCTTCGGTGTTGAATTTATGGACCGAAATGTTGGGGAGTGGATAGTTGCAAAACATAGCAAAACTCAAATTTTAAACTGAAAATTAAAATTTATATTATATGTAAGGAACGGGGACGAAATAATTGTTTCAATTGGTTTTTAATCCAAAATTTAATCATGTTAATCTATGAATCCTGCAAATCCTGATCCGGACAATAAAGTGCGTAACTTATGGCAAATCATTCAATAAATATTTCCTGTGAGTTATCCGATGGGTTAAGATATCATAAAGCCGGGGACTTTAAGGCTGCTGAAAAAATCTATAAAAGAATACTTATGGATTATCCGTTTAATTCGGACTGCCTGCATCTTCTCGGGGTGATCGCAAACCAGACAAAAAATTATGCCGCTGCAATAGATTTAATCGGCCGGGCAGTCGGCATTAATCCCGGCAAGCCTGTTTACTATAATAATCTTGGCAACGCATATAGAGATAGCGGCAGTTTTGATAATGCTGTATTGTGTTACAAAAAGGCGTTGAAAATCAAACCGGATTTTTGTGAAATTCATGTTAATTTGGGCAATACATTTATAAAAAAAAGGCAGGTTGATGATGCGGTCTGCTGTTATAGAAAAGCATTGGAGATAAATCCTGAATCTGCTGATGCATACTATAATATGGGTAACGCTTGCAGGGAGATCGGAAAAATTAAGGATGCTGTATTCTGTTACAGGAAAGTTTTGCAGATAAACCCTGGGTTCGCTGATGCATATTATAATTTAGGTAATACGTTCAGGGAGACCGGGAAAATTGATGATGCTATATCCTGTTATGAAAAAACTCTGGAAAAAAAGCCTGATTTTGCAGAAGCGTATAATAATCTTGGTAATCTTTATCAAGAGCAGAATAAATTTGAAGCTGCAGAATTATCTTATCAAAATGCTTTAAAAATAAAGCCGGGTTATTACCAGGCCTGGAATAACCTGGGAAATACCTTAAGAAGCAGGCATCTTCCCGATAGATCAATTTTTTGTTATCAAAAGGCCTTGGAGCTTAACGGTGATTATGCGGAAGCATTTTTAAATATGGGCATAGCTTTTTATGATATGGAAAAATTTCAGGAAGCGGCCGCCTGTTATGATAATGTGTTGAAGCTTGATCAGACTTGCCCGGAGGCATTTAATTTTAAGGGAATTGCATTAAAAAGCCTTGGCCGGCATGATGAAGCTATTCCATGTTTTCAAAAAGCAATTGAATTAAGGCCTGGCTATGCGCAAGCATGCAGTTATCTGGTTCATCAGTTGCAGCAAACCTGTGACTGGAAGGGGTTTAAGTTTTTTTCCTCAATGCTGGATGATTTTACAAATCAGGCTATAATGCTGGGTGAAAAAATTCATGAGCCTTCTTTTATAAATATTACAAGAAACGATAATTTGCAGCAAAATTTTGTTGTGGCCAAAAAATGGTGTAAAAATACAGCCAAACATCCGGAGTCTGCCGGAGCTTTTTTATTCGATGATCGCAAACATTTTAAAAAGAAAATTATAATAGGATATCTTTCAAATGATTTTCGTGATCATGCCACGTCTCATCTTATGCTAAGTATGTTCGGACTGCACGATAGGAATAGATTTAAGGTATATTGCTACTCATTCGGAACAGACGATAAAAGCCGATTCCGGGAGAGGATTAAAAGGGAGAGCGACAGGTTTGTTGATATCCGCAGCTTTAGTGATATAGAGGCCGCGCAGCAGATATTTAAAGATGGGGTCGATATTCTTATTGATCTTAACGGGCATACCAGGGGAGGGCGTTTAGGAATATGCTCGTTCAGACCGGCACCTATTCAAGCCTCGTATCTTGGTTTTCCCGGAACAACAGGCGCCGATTTTATTGACTATATTATAACCGATAGAATCGTAACCCCTGAAGAGCATGCTCCATTTTATAGTGAAAAATTTCTTTTTTTGCCTCATTCTTATCAGGTTAATGATAATACGCAGTTGATAGCTGAAGAGAGTCTGACAAGAAAAGATTTCGGCCTGCCTGAAAAAGGCTTTATTTTCAGCTCTTTTAACCAGACCTATAAGATAGAACCTCTAATCTTTAATACATGGATGAACATTCTTGCCGGAGTACCTGGGAGCGTGCTGTGGCTCTTTACGGGCGGTAAAGCTTCCGAAAAAAATTTAAGGGAAGAAGCTAAAGTAAGGAGAATAAACCCAAATCGTTTGATATTTGCGGAAAAAATGCCAAAGGATAAGCATCTGGAGCGCCTTGGACTTGCAGATCTGGCATTGGATACGCGAATTGTAAATGGTCACACAACTACCAGCGATGCTTTGTGGGCTGGTGTTCCGGTAGTAGCTCTGATAGGTAGGCATTTTGCTTCCAGGGTATCCGCAAGCCTTTTAACTGCTGTCGGTTTGCCGGAGTTGATAGCTGATAATCTGAATGATTATGAAGCGTTGGCTGTGCAACTTGCAGAAAACCCTGAGAGGCTTGAAGCAATCAGGGATAAACTGGCTAAAAACCGTAATATCATGCCGCTTTTCGATACCCCTCGTTTTGTAAGGAATTTGGAAAAGGGATATGCTGCAATGTGGGATCTTTTTTTATCCGGCAAAAATCCGCAGCATATATCGGATGTAGGGGTTCAAAATCTTGAACCCTTACAATATTGAACCCCTACATCCCTACAACGCGGCACGAGCCGTCATAATGGTCGGTTCCGGCAATTGGGCAGTCAAGTCCTGTGCGGAATTGTTAAGTCCGGCTGCTATGTTCTGATTTATTTTTATTATTATTGTAAGTTTATCTTTGACAGGATAAGCAATGAGTTCAAAAATTCTCTTATCTATAAATGTGCTTAGTCTTAGTAAATTTTGTTTTAAATTAACAGGAAGCGGATTTTCCTGTTTAGATAGCTCAGCCTGAAAGATACTCCAGAGCCTCTGATTAAAATTAAGCGCTTCATCAAGTTTAATCCCAGTTATAGAATCAGGATAACCACGGCTGTCTGTTTTCCAGTTGTTTTGACAATTTTTCAGCTTTTGCGCGGCTTTATTCAGAACCCTGGCTTCGGTTTCACGTCCGGAGATTGTTGTTTTTTCGATTATCTTATATGCATTCAGGGGGTTGTTGCTCATAGTTTAACACCTCGGTTTCATAATTAACAAGTTGTTTGGCAGACTTAAGCGCCTGATAATAGTCACAGCCTAATATATTTTCGCTTATATTATCTATAAATTTTAAAACTTCAGGAACGGTTTGGATAATATTATTTACAAGCTCCCAATACATTTTATGATATTCAACCAGGTTATCATCATCAATGTACATTAGCTGAATCGTAAAATATATTTTTTGACCAAGTGTATTAGCATTATTTTCTTTTAAAATATCTTTTTGGCGCAGAATCGGAACTTTATTTTCTATAATAAGGTTGCATGCCTGACTGTTGCCGTTGGTTATTACGGCTTCGCCGATAATAATCCGCTCATTCGGTTTCAGGGTTATTTTAAGAGCCATGGTTTATCATAATAAATCTTTTAAAGTTGAATGATCCGTACCCAGGCTTCTACCTGTTTGATCTGCAAGCTCATTCCTTAATCCAACACTTAGCTGCCCAGGGTCTACTTTATGAATATTTAAAGGCTTTATCAGCTTGTCGTTTATTTTATGGTATATATCGGAAAGATTTAGAGTATCTGTTTCATTTTTCAAGTCGGTTCGGTTTTGCTGCAAGTCTGCCTTTACGATTTCAAGTTTTTCCAGGGAAGCTGAAATTTCACTGTCTGTGTTGGTTGGCGTAAGTTCCGGAATGTCCGGTATGTTTTTTTCTGAAAATTTTTCCTGAAAAGTATTTTGCCATGTTATTGTTTCAGGGATAAAATCCTCCCGAGGCGGAATAGTTAATTTATCTATTATTTTTCTTATAGAGCTGTAATTTCGCAGAATGGCTATACGTTCCTGACTATCTTGCGGAAAAGGTGGATAATTTTTTACAATTTTTCCCAATTGATTTTTCATATTATCAACATGTTTTTCTGCTGTTTTCATAGCGTTGTCTGAGGAACGAATGCTTTTTGCTACTCCTTTTAAATCAGATTTTAACAGGTTTAAGCGGTTGAGAATCAAGTCACGTCCTACAAAACCATCTGGTTTTTGTTCAGTCTTTCCAGGTACAATTGTATTTTCAGAATTAGATTTTTGAGATTGCGTTATTCTGTTTTGATCTGAAATAGAGACGGAGGCAACATCCTTATTATAAATAAAATTTGATTTTGTAATCTGCATTTTTCACCTCCTTGTATTGATTTTCATATAAAAAATTATTCAATTTTAAAATTTAGCACAGGGCCGGTAGGGGTTCAACATCTTGAACCCTCTTACGACCAATCATTCAGTAAAATTATTTATATGAAAATCTTTGGATAAATTACGGCGGAAAATATATTATTCCCGCCGCAATTTTCCTTCTCTATCCATATATCAGACCTCGGTATTTGAATTCGACAATGTTTTTATAAACTTTATTTCTAACTTATTGGATTAATTTAAACAACATGATGGCATAAAAATTGCCGTGTCCAATTTTTATGCAGCTTTACACTATAGTTTTAATTATAAATATATTCAGATTATTAGATGTCATAGCGTCTAATTAATATTGCTAAAAGTACGAGGTCTATATATAAAAAAGTCTGCCTGGTTTTTTAAAACAGCCTTAATACGGATTGCGCTGCCTGTGAAGCCATACTCAGGGATGAAGTGCCAAGAGCCTGGCGTGTCTGGAGCATAAGCATATTGGCCCCTTCTTCGTTAAGATCCGCATTTACAAGATTTGCTGCGCCTTCGTCAAGGGTATTTATCATCTTTGTTGTAAAATCCTGCCTGGCAGTAACAATACCCAGGTTGGTCGCCAGTTTCTTGGATTCCGTTCTAAGTGTGTCCCTGGCATTATCAAGACTTGAGATGGCTGCAGTTATAGCAGTGGAGCAATTAGCCGAGGAACCAGCCCAGCTACCTGAGTTACTAGTAATCGAAAGGCCGCCGGAGCAGGCTTCAAATCCGGTTATTGTTAAACTTGCGTCATTTGTTGTCGGGGCAAACTGGACTGTTATTGTATCATCTGACCCGTCCAGGAGGTTGATTCCTTTATACCCTGAATTATCCGACATTTGGGTAATCTGACTAAGAACTTCTTCATACTGACATGCATATGTATTGGCTTCAGTTGTTGTTGATGCAGACAGAGCTGACTGCGCAAGTGCCTTGGCGTTGGAAATCAGCTCTGTTATCCCTTCGATGCCGTTATTTGCCGCCTTAACTGTTTGAATAGCTTCAGACATGGCATCTTTACGAGAAGCCAGATCCGTAGCTCGCAGAGTATGTTCCTGCGCTGTAAAAAAGTTAATCGGATCATCCAGGGAAGTGTTGACTTTTTTCCCTGATGAAAGCCTGGTCTGTGTTCTTTCCATCAATGTTGCTGTAGATTGCAGGCTGAACAAATTGTTTCGCATCCCTGATGTTAATGTAATTCCGCTTGACATGATAAGTCTCCTTTTCTAGGATTTTTTTGATGATTTTTGGCATTCTTGCCGTTTTTCATTGTCAATTAATGCTACTATTTAAGTTTATTTTTCCCTCCTTTCTTTTGTTTTTGCTTCGTTAAAAATGATATCGGATATATAGAAAAAAACTTTAATAATTTTTTTTAATTTTTCTACCATTCTGTTGGCCGGGTGTATTGGGATGGGAAAGGGCACAAGATTTTGTGCCCCTACGATGACCATTCCTGTTGTTTTGCCTGTAGGGGCACAAAATTTTGTGCCCTTTCAATTTTGGTTAAAGTAATTTTTTATTATGCCGATATAATAATAAGCTCTTTTTTATAATGGGAAGCATATGGGCAGACCATCATATCTGTCCTTAAAGAAAGAGGTACTACATGAATTTATTGGAAACAGATTTTAGCCAAAATATATTTGCAGCTCTTACAAGTCAGCCTGCACAGCTTGAAAATTTGTCAAACAACGCTCTTTCCAATGGAATTGATCTATATGGCAAAGAAGATTATAAGGGCGCGGTTAAGGAATTTAAAAGATCGATTGGTCTTGCACCAAATTCGGAATATTCTTCAGCAGCTTCTAATTATATGGCCAACGCCTACCTTAAATTAGATGACATGGATAATGCTGTTAAAACATATAAAGCAGCAATAAAGTTGAATCCGCTGGATGATGCTTCACATATCAAGCTTGGAAATCTTTATTATTCTGAAGAACAATATGAAGAAGCGGAACAGGAATATGAGGAAGCTGTAAAAATTAATCCTGATGCTGTTAATTATTATTCCCTGGGGCAGTCGCACCTTGCCACCGGCCGGCTTGGGGATGCTGAAAATATTTTTAATAAAGTCAAAAACCTGGCTCCGGAAAATGCAAATGGAGCATATGGGCTTGGTCTTGTACGCAGCAAACAGGAGCGATTCGATGACGCTGTAGCATTCTTTGAGGAAGCTATTCGAAAAAAGAAGGATTTTTATGATGCTTATGCCGAAATAGGTTATGCTTATTCGGATATGGGTTTAATGGATGATGCCCAGAAGATGGTCGATTTTTTGGAGAATAAAGACCCGGGGCTGGCGGATACGCTTAGCCGTTATATGTATAAGGTTGATCCTCCACGAATTGAGTTCCCTTTTTCCAGCAGTACTTTTGGCTATACAATGCCCAAAAATACTTCTGTTTCAGCTTTGGATTCTTACCTCGAAGCTCCAGGCGCTTCAAAATCTTTTACCATGGAATTTGTGTTCAGCAAGGAAATGGATAAAGCTTCTGTGGAAAATAAATTTAACTGGTCAATAAACAGATCAACTCAGAATGGTCCCGGGCAGGCATATAATTTCGGGATGCCGATTAATTCGACAGAAGTTAATATTTCGTTGTTACCAAATAATATATTTTACGATGAAGAATCCTTAACCGCAGTTGTGAGTTTTACAATTAAACAGAATGAAGCCGGCGATGGAACCATAGATCCGTCACACATTGAATTCAAGTTTAGCGGGAATGATAGTTTCGGCCTTAAAATGGATCCAAAAGGAGATCAGTTTACAGGGTTTTCCGGGGTGGTGTAGGGGTTCAAAATTTTGAACACTATCTATCGGGGGGGCAAAATTTTAAACCCCTGCCGCACGATAAGTTTTCAAAGGAAAATAAAATGGCGCGAAAATTGAATAAAATAATGGTAGTAGATGATGAAGTATTGATATGCGATCTGCTGGAGGAGTTTTTAACGATACAGGGTTATAAAGTTACTACGGCCTCCGGCGGAGAAGATGCCATCTTGAAATTCAAGACTTTAAGACCTCAAATGGTATTGCTTGATATCAGGATGCCGGGAATGGACGGTATTGATGTACTTCAAAGCATAAAAGGTATGGACAGGTCTACCGGAGTAATTATGCTGTCTGCCTTTGGCGATGTGGAGACCATCCAAAAAGCAATGCAGGGGGGCGCCTATAAATATATCCAGAAACCGGTTGAATTCGGCGCTCTTTTACAAGCGCTGCAGGGATGGCAGGAATTATAGGCTGTCACATAAATAATTTCACTGTGTTATCGGTAGGAGATATACGATTAGTATTATTTCCTCGCTATAGCCTTGTGAAATGAATTATGTGACGGTCTATAGTAGAGTCATGAGGCGCTGATGAAAAAACTTGAATTGGATGATTTAAAGCCTGATATGGTACTTGCAAAACCTGTTCATAATTTTCAGGGGTTGCTGCTCCTTTCCGAAGGCACAACACTCTATGGCAATAACATCCGTATATTAAAGTCATGGGGGGTGACAAACGTATGGATAGAGGCTGAGACTGAAGAAGTAGATAAAAAGTATGTTAAGGTAGAGATTGAGCTGCAGGAAATAATTAAAAGAGACTTAATGGATAAATTTATCGGGGTATTGGAAGACAAGGTAATGGTCGAGATAATGAGAGCCGCGGAAAAGGTTTTGAATAAAAGGCTCCAGACCGGATATGAAGAAAATGGAACAGGCTAAATTAAACAGAATTATTCGAAAAATAGAAGATCTGCCGACCTTGCCTAGAACTGTTTTGAGAATAACCGAGCTTGTGAATAACCCCAGAACTTCAGCGCAGGATCTCGCCGGCGTTGTTGTCGATGACCAGGTTCTTACTGCCAGACTGTTGAGACTTGTCAATTCATCATTTTACGGATTCCCCAGGAAGGTTTCCACTGTAACCGGCGCGATAGTTTTGTTAGGTTTTGACGCTATCAGGAATTTGCTGCTGACAACCTCCATTTTAGAGCTCTTTTCTAATAAAAAAAGGAAGACCGGTTTTAATCGGGAGAAGTTATGGGACCATTCCATAGGCTGCGCCGTGGGAGCTAAAATAATAGGGTCTTATCTTAAATATGAGAGGATTGAAGAGCTTTTTGTATCAGGCATTTTACATGATATCGGCAAAATAGTAGAGATGCTTTTTTTACCCGAAGATTTTGCGCAGATTGTTTCTATTGTTGAAAAAGATAATATTCTTTTATTCTCGGCCGAAGAACGTGTTTTGGGATATACGCACGCCGATATAGGTAGACTGCTTGCGCAAAGATGGAGTCTCCCTGCAAAAATTGAAGCTGTTATTGCAAATCATCATCAACCTGACGCTGCGGATGGTTTTATGCTGGAGGCTGCTATCATTCATCTGGCAGACATACTCTGCCGGGCACTTGATATCGGCTCAGGAGGGGATAACAGGATCCCGCCTTTAAATAAAAACGCCTGGGAAGTTTTAGAGCTGAACATAAGTGTGATTGAACCTATTATGCATGAGATTGAAACCGAGTTTGATAGTATCAATCTGTCTATTACCGCGTAGGGGGGAGGCTGGGAATATATAGCAGGATTTTATGTCGGAAATTGTTAAAAAAGAACTGGAAGAGTGCCGGAAGCAGGTGGCTTTTCTTGAAAAGGGTCATCAAGATATATTGGAACTGATCGACAGAATGGAACGGTTGATCCGATTTCAGGATAAAATTGATATTACCTTTAATATTAATCAGATATGGACTCTTTTTTTAAATGATATTAAAAACCTGATAGATGTTGATGCATGTGCGTTATTCCTGGTTGATGAAGAGACCCATGATTTTATTTTAGAGGAAGCGGCGCCTGAAGATAGGGGAGCCGCTTGCCGTAAAGAAGTAGATAGTCAGATAGAATGCGGAATGTTTGCATGGGTGATACAGCGCAGAAAACCCGCCGTTATACCGCCTCAAGTATTCAAAGAAGTAAAGACTGTTATAATGCTGCCGCTTTCCACTATTAAAAGGACACTGGGTGTCGTTCTGATATTAACGGATATAAATGAAAATTTTATAACCCGGGAAAACATTAAACTTTTAACTTTGCTTTCGAGGCAGTGTTCTCTTGTGATGGAGAATACAATTTTATATGAAAATTTAAAAAAGGAACAACAGTCTCGCATGAAAGCACAGGCACAGATATTTCAAGCTGAAAAGCTGGCATCAATCGGACGTTTAACTTCCGGCGCTTCCCATGAAATATTAAATCCATTGAACATAATTACAGGGCATATACAGTTGATAAAGATGGATACGTCTTTGAGCCGGCACGCTATAAATTATCTTGATATAATGCAGAAGCAGTCCAACCGGATAGCCGAAATTATAAAGAGCCTGTCTATTTTTTTTCATAATTTTAAATCCGAAGCAGCTTATTTTAATATAAATGATCTCCTGGAAAGCTCTATCCTCCTGGCAGGTTGTGACTTTAAGTTTGATCATATCAATATTATAAAGAATTTTACAGAGAATCTTCCCTGGGTGATGGGTAATCAAGAGGATCTTGCGCAGGTTGTCTTAAATCTTCTTTCTAACGCAAGGGATGCCATGCCTGATGGCGGAACAATTTATCTGTCCACAAGGCTTTCTTCCGAAAACGGTAATCCTGAAAGTGAATCCGATTTAATCGAGGTCAAGATTGAAGATAACGGATGCGGAATACGTGAAGAGGACATTAATAGGATCTTTGATCCATTCTTTACTACCAAGGAGCCTGTTTATGGAACAGGGTTAGGCCTGTCAATCAGTTATGGAATCGTAAATTATCATGGAGGAACAATAAAAGTGAAGAGCGTCTTGAGTAAAGGATCTATTTTTTCAATTTTTTTGCCTGCCGACGGGAAAAAAAACTAAAGTTTTTTTATTATAAGCCAATAAAAAGAATAACCGGAGTTTATTTTCCAGCAAATTTTAATTTACGTTTAGGGAACTGGAAGGAAATAATCTACGCATATCGTGCAGATTTTTTGTTCGTCTTCAAGGCGTGGTAACAGTTGCATAGTGAACTATACAACTGTTACCGCAACGTAGAAGGCGGACAAAAGGGCAAGCAGGATGCATAGATTATTTTCTGTAAGTTCCCTTAGCAATTGTTTACGAAGATATATAATAATATCTTTATAGACAAGAGATCTGTGCAGATTGAGTAAAAAATCGCTTAATTTAGGTTTTACTCTGAAGCTCTATAGAGGATAATGATATGGATGAATTAAATGCTCTTGATTTAAAAAATTATCTTGTTAATTCCATTACTGATGTATTTGATACTATGCTTTCCATGGAGGTGGAGCTTGATGGGGCCTGTTCCGGAGAGATAAACAGTGATAGGATAGTTGGTACAGTATGTTTTGCGGGCAAAGTAATGGGGTGCATAAACCTGCACGTGGGTAATACGTTTGCGGAAAATATCACGGCTGCAATGCTTGGCATGGAACCGGACGAGATTGAATCTGATGAAGAGATTCATGATGTTATCGGTGAATTGAGCAATATGGTAGGGGGTGATCTCAAGTCACGTCTGTGCGATGCAGGTTTTGATTGCCAACTCTCTATACCGTCAACTACCGCAGGTTCTGACTTCAAGATTGAATCAAAGGGCTGGATCAAACAGGAACGTATTAATTTTATCAGCGGAGAGGACAAGGCTTTGGCTGAAGTTTTTATTAAGATAGCTGGTTAGCATAGAGTTAAGGTGGGGGAAAAAATGACTGTAAAAATTCTTACTGTTGATGATAGTAAAACCATACGTATGATCGTAAAGAAGGCTTTCAAGCCTTTTGACTGCAAACTTTCTGAGGCGGAAAACGGGGTAGAGGGTTTAGCTGCCGCTGCCAAAGAAAAACCGGACTTGATTGTTCTTGATATTACCATGCCGGTGATGAATGGAATCGAGATGCTTGAAAAATTAAAGGGCGAGCCCGACCTTCAAGATATACCGGTAATAATGCTTACCGCAGAATCCGGCAAAGATAATGTTATGCAGATTGTTAAAATGGGCGTCAAGGATTATATGGTAAAGCCTTTTAAAGGAGAGCAATTGATCGAGAGGGCAGAAAAGGTGGTGCAGCTTGAAGCTAAAAAAGCCGAAGAGATTGCAGCCGATGCATCCAGGCAATATTTTTCCCTTGAAGACGATGTCCAGGTTATGACTATGCCTGCAAAGGTTAACAGGCAGGTTAATACCCAGGTGGAGGGTTTTCTTAAGACAAAATTGCAAGATATAGTAAAGTCCGGAATCAGCAAACTGATTCTTGATTTAAGTAAGGCTGCAGAGACGAATATGTCTTTAATTAAAGTGATAGTGCAGGTTTTGCAGGCATGTAAAAAAGTTAACCTCAATACCCAAATAGTCGGCACCGAAGCTTTGAGCGAAGGACTTAAAGGATTTGCAGAAACAAGCGAGATCAAAATAGCATTTTCTCTTGATGAAGCCAAGGCTGCTTTCTAGCCTGTTTAAGGCACCCTTCAAAAATTTGTTTTACACTTTTATTTATGCGTGGTTCTATACTCCAACGTGGGAACGAGAAACAATTTCTGCAGGGGCACAATATCTTGTGCCCCTATTTTACGTTTTGATTGGGCGGGTACGGGTATTTATATGTTTGCAAGTTGCAAGTTTGTAAAAAGCATATTGATTTTCTTCTGAAAAAATTAAGCAGTTCCTCTGCGCTTTCTGCGTTCTCTGCGGTGAAAATATCGGTTCTAACCTGGGAAAAAGTGTTAACTATTTTTGGCTTTTAATGAAGGATGCCCAGATTAATGTATAACAATAAATACGAGAAAATAAATTCTCTTGTTTACTTTTGTTGCAAGTTGCAAAAAAATGGGCGTATTACGGTTTTGGTCGCCTTTTTGAATTACTCTTCATTTTTTATCTCTAATGACAGGCCATCTTCTTTTCTCCAGGAGAAAGATTTGCCTACCACAAAATATACTGTCTAATCATCATAAAAAAAATTAAATATACTTTATGTAGTAATTATATCAAATGCTGAGAATTTATGCCTGTGAAACCTTGTTTAGATAATTTGTCGTTTTCAAATGTTTGGTATAGACTTTGCATGATGCCTTTACAAGATGACGGAGCAGAAATCAGGTAAAAACCGTTAGCGATCAGTTTAATCTTCCGATTACCAATCTTTCAGTATAATATTTTTATAAAATCAAAACGGTTTTGATTTTTAAAACATCAAAAAATATATGCGCGGGTACTTATAACTAAAAGGAGTGTTCGAATTGTTAAATTTAGCCTATAATAATAGTACAGTCGTAAATCCGGGTCTATATAAAAAAAACTTTGTTGAAGAAACTCCCAAAAAAGAGGAACCTCATAGTTATATGGGGATAATCGGCAGGAGTGACAAAATGGAGCAGGTATTCCGGTTAATAGACAAAATATCCGACAGTGATAGTACTATTCTTATCAGTGGCAAGAGCGGGACCGGAAAAGAGTTGGCAGCTCGAGCTATCCATCAGAGTTCACATAGAAGAAACAAGCCTTTTGTTCCAATAAATTGCGGAGCTATTCCTGAAAATTTACTGGAGAGTGAACTTTTCGGTCATGTTAGAGGCGCTTTTACAGGCGCTACTACACAGAAATCAGGGAAATTTGAACAGGCCAACGGTGGCACAATATTTCTCGATGAAATCGGGGATATGAGTCCTGACCTTCAGGTAAAGGTGCTCAGAGTCCTGGAAGAAAGGGAGTTTGAGCGGGTCGGCGGCGTAAAAAGTATAAAAGTGGATGTGCGAATCGTGGCTGCTACCCATAGGAATCTGGCAGATGAAGTAAAGAAGGGTAATTTCAGGGAAGATCTTTTTTATCGTCTGTATGTTATTCCCGTAACCCTGCCGTCATTGAATGAACGTAGTTCCGATATACCTTTACTAGTTGATTATTATATTAAAAAATTTAATCAACATAATAACGGCAATATTGAAGGCATTACAGATGATGCCATGGACTTGATGGTGAAATATTCCTGGCCGGGTAATGTAAGGGAACTCAAAAATATCATTGAGAGGATAGTAGTAATAAAGGGAGAAGGCAGGATTATACCATCTGATTTGCCTGATAATATGAAAACAAAAGAAGATAAAGTCATTCGGACAAGTATAGAGATTTCCAAAGAAGGTATATGCCTTAATTCCGCGGTCAATGAATTTGAAAAAGCTCTAATATTCCAGTCGCTGGAAAAGACCAAATGGGTAAAAAACAAGGCTGCTAAACTATTGCATCTTAAACGGACTACTCTTGTGGAAAAGATTAAGCGGCATCATTTAAAACCTCAGCAATTTCATCAATGCTCAATATTTGAATCCCAACCGTCAAGTAATTGACTTAACCCAATAGTACCTTTTGGCTGATATGGAATCCGCCCCTACTGAAAATCAATAGGTAAAAATTACCCTCAGGTTAAGTATTTTAAGTGCGAAAAATAGTTATTCCAGAAAAATAATATATTATATCTATTGTTAATTCAACTTGTTAATATCTATCTAAAACTCCGATATAAGGATTTAAGCAAAGATAATAGTATGAAATACTAATTATATCAATAGGTTAATTGAGTAAACTTAATAGCCACACAGTCATACAAACACCTTTATTTATGCAATTACGCGCCTGTACGCGTTTTAAAACCCCTCGTAACGTAGGCGTTGAAAGCTACCTCTTTATTTAAAAATCCTTATGTCGAAGTTTTAGTATCTATAGTCGCTTCGACGTATGTAAATGGTATGATATCTGCAGTGAACATTTGTGAATCAATGGAGGTACGGAAAACTATGGAGATGAATGGTAATGGATTATTTGACGGGATGTTATCAGTTCTTGGTAAAGCCCTGGATTTGAGATCAATCAAACATAATACGATAGTCTCCAATATAACCAATGGGGATACTCCGGGATATAAGGCTTTTGATCTTGTTTTTGAAAATGAGATTAAAAAAATAACAGGCGCAAAGGCTGAAGTCAGTATACGCAAGACACAGCCCGGGCATCTTCCCGCTGGAAGGGGGGCTTTTGAGAATATAGAATATAGAACCGAAAAGGCACCACGAAACAATTTCAGGGCCGACGGCAACACTGTCGATATAGATAAAGAGATGTCAAAGCTGTCTGAGAATAGTCTGATGTACAATGCTACGGCCCAAATTTTGTCCTGGAAGTTTCAATTATTGAAAAACGTAATTACAGGAGGTTGAGTGAGATGAATATTTTTAACGCTTTGCGCATAAGCTCTTCAGGACTGACTGCGCAAAGATTACGTATGAATTTGATTGCATGCAATTTAGCCAATGTCAATACTACCAGAACACCCCGGGGCGGACCATATAAAAGGCAGGAAGCTGTTTTTGCCGCTTGTTCGGAACCACGGTCTTTCAAGAATATGCTTGATACGGAAATCACAGGCTGCGGATCAGGCGTTGAGGTCGTTGATGTTATCAATGACCCTCGACCTTCGCAAACCAGATACGATCCTGGGCATCCTGATGCTGATGAAAAGGGATATGTTAAACTGCCTAATGTCAATTTAATCGAAGAGATGGTTAATATGATTTCCGCCACCAGAAGTTATGAGGCAAATGTAACGGCTGTTAATGCCAGCAAAAAAATGGCCTTAAAGGCTTTGGAAATAGGACGTTAATTATGAATGAATTTGCTGTAAAAAATAATGTTGAATTATCTGTTCCTTCGCATTTAGATAAAATAATTTCTTCCGAATCTGTAAAGGATAAAGGCTCGTTTGGAAAAATACTGACAGAGTCGATCGGGGAAGTAAACCGGCTGCAAAAAGAAGCTGATAAGGCAGCTCATAATCTTGTTACCGGTAAAGAAACCGATATCCACGGCACTATGATTGCTCTTGAAAAAGCGGATGTCTCTTTTCGGTTAATGATGAAGGTTCGCAACAAGATAGTCGCGGCCTATGAAGAAATAAAACGGATGCAGGTTTAAAGGGCATAGATGTCTGCTTCTCCCGATTTTTTTAATCAGTTGAAAAGCATATTGGCAAATCTTTCTCCAGTCAAAAGAGTTATATTTTTGACGGTTGTGGCTGCTGTTATTACCGGATTTATTTTTATAATAAGCTGGACAACAAATCCTGAGTTCGGAATTCTTTATAAGAATCTGTCTCCGGAAGATGCCGGGGTAATTCTTTCAAAATTAAAAGAAAACAAGGTGGATTACAAGATTTCTTCTAATGGCACATCAATTTCAATACCAAATGACCTGATTTATGAAAAAAGGATGGAGCTGGCTTCCCAGGGGCTGCCCCAAGGCGGAAGCGTCGGATTTGAAATTTTTGACAATACTAGTCTTGGTGTTACCGAATTTGTGCAGAATGTAAATTACCAGAGAGCGCTCCAGGGAGAGTTGTCAAGAACCATCAGTAAATTTGATGAAGTAGAAAGCGCCAGGGTTCATATTGTTATGCCGTCAAGGTCTCTCTTTATCGACCGGGATGAACTTGCGACAGCTTCAGTAGTTTTAAGTATGCGTCGCAGCAGAATGTTGAGCCGGGATCAGGTTCATGGGATTGTTTATCTTGTATCATCAAGTGTTTCCGGTTTGGCCCCTGAAAATGTTACTGTGATAGATAGTAATGGAAATATGCTTTCAGGCGATAGAGGTGAATCGGTCACAGGTAAAATAAGCCATGATCAACTGGAATTTAAAGAGGGTCTTGAAAAGAGTCTTGAAAAGCGGGTCAAGACGATGCTTGACACAGGGCTTGGAAACAACAAATCAGTTGTCAGAATTTCATGTTCGCTTAATTTTAAAAAACAAGAGAAGACTGAAGAAAAATATTATCCGGAAAACAAGGTTGTTAGAAGTGAACAGCTTTTAAGTGCAATATCGAGTGGAACGGATGATGTACAATCCGGAATTCCCGGCGTTTCATCAAATATAGCTCCTGTTAAGAATGATGCTTCTGTATCCAAGGCAAACAAAAATTTTGAAAAAAAGGATCAAACGGTAAATTATGAGATTGGAAAAATAATAAACCATATTATAGAACCGGTGGGCGCTATTACCAGGCTGTCAATTGCCGTGATGGTAGACGGAAAATATGAATATAAAATAGGCAAGCAAGAAAAAAGCGCTGGTAATGTTAAGGAAGACAAGGCCGGCAAGGAAAATAAGGATAATGGCGAGTGGATATACATACCAAGAACCAAAGAAGAGATGGAAAAACTGGAAGGTATCGTTAAAAGAGCAGTAAACTTTGATGCAAAAAGAGGGGATGAAATAGAGATAGTTAATATTCCTTTTGAAACTTCACGATTGACCCTGTCTGGTTCAGATGTGGAACCTGAAGGCTGGTTATCGATATTAAAACAGAATAAAATCTTGCTGAAGTATGTTTTTTCCGTATTTACATTGCTGTTGGCGTTTATTTTTATTGTGCGGCCATTGATCAGGTGGCTGACTTCTCCTGGAGGTGATGTTGAATTGTTAAGGGAGCTTCCTATGACGGTCGGCGAACTTGAAAAAGGTTTCAAACAGCAGAACAAGAGGCTGCCGTTCAGTGAAAAGGCATTGGAGATGATAAACACTGATACTGAAAATTCAGCCAAACTGATGCGGAACTGGTTGCAAGAGGAATAAGCATCTATGAATACTAACAACTTGTCAGGTTCGGTAAAGGTGGCTGTTCTTGTTAAATCATTCGGCAAAGATGCCTGCAGTAAACTGATAAACACTTTGAGTGACGCGGAAAAAGAAAAAATAAATACTCTTGTGAATGAAATGGGCGACATACAACCGGAACTTGCTGAAAAGGTCGCTCAAGAGTTTACCAGAATGAAGGAAG
Source organism: Desulfosarcina sp. BuS5 (assembly GCF_028752835.1). NCBI lineage: Bacteria > Pseudomonadati > Thermodesulfobacteriota > Desulfobacteria > Desulfobacterales > Desulfosarcinaceae > Desulfosarcina > Desulfosarcina sp. BuS5. The sequence continues at coordinate 3,056,784 of NZ_CP087952.1, read as the reverse complement.
AAGAAAATGCAGGCAAAAACGAAAAACAACACAGAAAAAATGAAGAATATGGAAAGGAAAATGAGGCTATACGCGCTTCCGAAAATAACCTTAACGCCATAAAATCAATGAACCCCGATCAGTTGGTGCGTATGGTCAAGGATGAACATCCACAGACTATTGCCATTATTATAGCTCATATAGACCAGAATAAGGCCAGCGAGGTAATAATGAATCTTCCGGATGAAATTAAATCGGATGTGGCGTACAGAATTGCGAAGCTTAAAAAGATAGTGCCCGGAATGCTTGCGGAGATAAATGCGGTCTTTGAAGATTCTTTGAAAGGCGGCAAGAGTGATGCCATGAAGGAAGCAGATGGCATAGGGCTGCTGGCAGGGTTATTAAACCAGATAGACGGTACTATCGGAGGAATGATTTTAGAGGAATTGGAAGAGACGGATCATGAGATGGTGGAACAGATTAAACAGATGATGTTTGTTTTCGACGATCTGGTTCTGGTCGATGACAAAGGTATGCAGGGTGTCTTGAGAAGTGTTGAAACCCAGGACCTCGCATTGGCATTAAAAGCGGCTTCAGAAGATGTGAAAGAAAAAGTCTTTAAAAATATGTCGGACAGGGCAAGGGAAATTTTAAAAGAAGAAATAGACTCTTTAGGAGCAGTAAGGATGAAGGATGTATCAGACGCTCAACAAAATATTACAAATATCATTCAGGACAAAGAAAGCAAGGGAGAAGTGGTAATAGCTGGACGCGGGGGGGATGAATTCATTGGATAATTTGCTGAAAACCGGAAATTCGAATGAAAAAGAGTTGTTAAAGGAGCATTCTTTTCCTGATATTATGCTTGAGCAAACTGCGGCAGTCATAGATTCCGGAGTTAATGATGATGGATTCAGGCGTATCGTTTTTGCTGAAGGGAAGAATTTTTTATCAGGATCTCCGTTGAATCAATCCTTTACTGAAGTATCTGATGATTCAAAAAAAAATGAGATCATCAATATTAAAAAAGAGGCATATTCTGAAGGTTTGGAAAAAGGAAAAAAAATCGGAAAAGAATCAGAAAAAAAGATTGTGTTATCAATTGTTGATGAATTACGGGAAGCTGTTGTTGAATTAGAAGAATTTAAGAAAGGTATCTGCGAAAACGCTGAAAAATCAGCCGTAAAACTTGCATTCTTAATAGCAGGAAAAATTTTGTGCACTGAGATTGAGAAAAATAATAATTCTGTCATTAAAATTATTAAAGAGGCTTTGAAAAAGATCATGGATGATGAAAATGTCAGAATAAAAATCAATCCTTCTGACCTATCTTATATTCAGAGCGCCGGATCTTCACAACTTGATGATATACTTGCAAAAAGTAGCGTTAGTTTTGAAGCTGATTCTAAAATTTCCAGGGGCGGGTGTCTTGTGGAGACCGATTCGGGTGAGATCGATGCCAGAATAGAGAAACAGTTGCTGGTTATCGAAGAGACATTTTCAGAGGAGCTTTTCAAATAAATAAAATGAATCCTGCTATCGATTTTAATAAATACTATACCATGCTTGACGCCTTACGTTCTATAAGTGCAACCGGCAAGGTTGTAGAAGTAACCGGTCTTGTTACCGAAGCCCGCGGTCCGGCATCCATGATCGGGAGTATTTGTGAAATTTATACAAAAGAAAATGAGAAAAAAATAAGAGCGGAAGTCCTGGGCTTTAGAGGGAACAGGATCCTGCTTATGCCCCTGGACGATGTCAGGGGTGTCGGCCCTGGAAGCAGGGTTGTGGCTAAGGAACAGAAGTCTTTGATAGCCGTCGGGAATGACTTGTTGGGCAGAGTAATTGACGGCCTTGGAAACCCCCTGGATAATAAAGGGATGATAAGGACTGACGATAAATATCCAGTATATGCAGAACCTTTGAATCCCCTTGACAGAAGTCGAATAAAAAAACCCCTGGATATAGGTATAAGGGCCGTTAATGGACTTTTAACAATAGGATGCGGACAGAGACTCGGTATATTTGCAGGCTCGGGGGTTGGTAAAAGTGTTCTGCTGGGTATGATCGCCCGCAATACCAGTGCAGATATAAATGTGATCGCCCTTATAGGAGAAAGAGGTAGAGAAGTAAACGAATTCATAGATAAGGAATTGGGAGAAGAGGGTCTAAAAAAATCAGTTGTGGTTGTTGCAACGTCAGATCGCTTCCCCTTAATCAGAATAAGAGGAGCTTTTATTGCCACTGCCATAGCTGAATATTTCCGTGATCAAGGCCAACATGTAAATCTGATGATGGATTCCGTAACAAGATTCGCCATGGCGCAACGAGAGATAGGCCTTGCTCTTGGTGAACCTCCCACGACTAAAGGATATACCCCGTCTGTCTTTACAATGCTGCCGAAACTACTGGAACGAGCCGGAACATCTCCAGGCCGGGGTACTATAACGGGGCTTTATACGGTCCTTGTGGAGGGTGACGACATGAACGACCCCATAGCCGATTCGGTCCGATCCATACTAGACGGGCATATTGTTTTATCAAGAGATCTTGCGATGCATAATCATTATCCTCCGGTTGATATCTTAAAGAGTATAAGCCGTGTAATGATTGATATAACGGATTCTGAACATCAGAAATGTTCAGACAAGTTAAAGTCGGTTTTGTCAACATATAAAAAAGCTGAAGATTTAATCAATATCGGCGCATATGTTTCCGGCAGCAATCAGGATATTGATTATGCCATTGATATGATAGAAAAAATTAATGCCTTCCTGGTCCAGGGAATTGGAGAGAGGTTCGATTATGAAGATAGCATCAGGGAACTGAAGAATCTTCTATTGTTTGACGGTTCACAGTAAACTTATAAGCGTTACTAAATATGTATCACTTTACTCTTGAAGCACTTTTGAGCCATAGAAAATCTATAGAAGAATCCTTTCATAAGGAGTTGGCGGATTCGCAAAGGTTGCTGAAGGAAGAGATGAATAAAAAGATGAATTTTGAACAAGAGCGGGAGAAAGTTATGACCGAACTGGAGCGAAAGACAAGCAGGGGGATTACTGCCGGCGATAATTTTATATACCATAATTTTATTCAACGCCTTGCGGCCGATATTGACAAACAGGACAAGAGACTCCTTGGAGTGGAAAGGGAGGTTGAGAGCAAACGTATAGTTCTCCTGGAGGCTGTAAAGAATAGGAAAGCATTGGAAAAATTAAAAGAAAAGGGACTGGAAGCATATGCCCGTAAATTAGGCAAAAAAGAACAGCGTTTTATCAATGAGGTGGCTGTTAATAATTTTTTCAGGAGCGTTACTGACCAAAAAAAAACAATAATTTCGGAAAGGAAACTTAATCATGCAAACTGATATCTTGATTTTTCAGGATATTAACAACGGTTTCCCGGAAGTTGTTGAGAATGGGAAAAGTATAAAATCCCTTGAAAAAACAGGTAATCTGGCAGAGGAAAAGGGGGCTTTTTTGTCCGCGTTTGCAGGTTTGCTAAACGAGCAAATCAATACTGTGTCGGAAGGTCGGACTTCTTTAAAACAGCATGATGGAAATTTTAAATCCCTGGATGAAGAAGATATCCAAGATGAAGAGAACGATTCCGAAATTAATAAAAAAAAGACCTGTGAAGGATGCTTTATTTTTTCCGTTTCCGGTTTTAGTAATTTGGAAACACCGGTAACTGATAAGTCTGGAATAATAGATTTTTCTGAAAATAAAACGGAGTTTGCCGATAAAATCGAGTCAGTTAAATTTTTTGAATCGGTGGATATAAATGGCTCAAAAACCGGAGTGTTGATTGCGCAGCCCGATGTTGAAGATACTGATCTTGCAATAAAAAATAATGGGGTTCAAGCTGATAGAATTAAGCTTGATAAAATCGGGACAGATGCAAGTGAAAAAGCAAATATTAAAACTATTAACAATCCCCTCGAATTCTTACACTTGAAGAATGGATATGAGATAAGCCCCGGGGAAGAAGTTTTGTCTGAAACCTCCAGGCAGTCTCAAGCTGAAGCAGGAATTGATGTTGCTAAAAAAGATATAGCGGATCAGGATCAGAGTATCAAAAAACATGATCAAATTTCTCTTCAAAAAAAAGAGACTCCATTTACGGGATTAGATGAAAGATTTGATGATAAGTCCGGCAGTCGGGAGGGTTTTAATAAAAAGGCGTTTTTGGGTAAACTTGAATCAAAAGCAGCTCCGGCTCAGAACGGATTCAATAAAGCGCCGTTGCAGGCACAGGAGGGCGCTGGTGTGAATTATGCGTCCGATGTAGTCCCTAAAATTGCTGAACCGGTTTTTACGCAAATGCAGGATCTCAAGAATAAAGATTCAAATATCAGCAAGATTCAAGTCGTAGGTGAAAATAAAGAAATCGGTCATATCTTCTTGAAAAGTCATTTTCCGGAACAACCCGCCGGCGCGGTAAAAGGTGATGAACCTGCCCAAAAACCTGCGGCCACGGAAGTTTTGTCACAGGTAATCGACAAGGCGGTATTAACCTTGCGAAAAGGTCAAAATGAGATGAGGATCAGTCTTAAGCCGGATTCTCTTGGCCATTTAAACTTGAAAATAGTAACCGATAATCACCATGTTATGGTTAAAATCATGGCGGATACTCCCTATGTAAAAGAGCTCATCGAGAATAATCTCCATCATCTTAAAGGAGAACTTAGCAATCATGGTTTTGAAATAGATAGATTTGATGTGCTTGTGGCGGAAGATTCGTACCGGAACGGCGGCAGAGAAGGTAATAATGAATTTTTTGAAATGAAAAACAGAAAATATGCCGACAGGGATTTAGATGATAAAGTTGTGGATGAACCGGAAGCGCCTGCTGCAATTATGAAAAAAGAGCGCGGGACCAGTCTTGTCGGTGTTTTTGCATGAAGCAGGAGGTGATGATCAAATGACAATTACGGGATTAGAGAGTGTCGGCGGCGCTGTGAGCGGTTTGTCGACTCCCAGGCCAAATGAAATGGGTAAGGATGCGTTTCTGGAACTGCTTGTAACTCAACTGCAGTATCAGGATCCCTTGAATCCAATGGACAGCACCGCTTTTACAGCTCAACTGGCTCAATTCAGCTCGCTGGAGCAACTTAACAATGTTAATAAAAATTTAGAACATGCCCGGCTTTATCAGGCATCAATCAATAATTCGCAGGCGGTCTCCTTTATTGGTAAGGATATAAGGGCGATAGGAGATACTATTAGCGTAAACAACGGAATCACGGATAGTTTATTTTTTAAACTAACTGAGCAAGCGGACGATGCCGTTGTCAATATATACGATGTAAATGATAATCTTGTTAAAATTATTGAAACAGGCGCGCTTGATCCAGGTGAGCAGACTATGGAATGGGACGGAACCGATAATCAAGGAAATGCAGTTACTGACGGTGAATATCGGTTTGAGATTATGGCCTATGATGGAAGCGGGGAACGTGTCGATGCAGCAACCTATACTGCGGGCAGAGTAAAAGGAGTCACATTCAAGGACAACAAGGCGGAATTGCTCGTTGGGAACAGGCCAATAGCCTTGGGTGATATAATAGAGGTTAAGGATTAGATCAGAACCGGTGTTTTTACCGCACAAGGACGCAGAAAGCGCAGAGGAAATTGCTTGAATTTTAATGTAATATCTCAGCGTTTTTGCAGTTAAATCCAGTTAAACTTTTTTACAAGGGAGCCGGTTTCAAAATGTTCAATTTTGTTCGAGGTCAAGGAAGGCTAAAACTTTAACCACAGGAATACATTGAGTATTTCGAGGATTAAAATTTTAGACTGACGTAGAGATCGGGCAAAAGTGGGCGTTTTGAAATTGGCTCAAGGGAGAAATAATATGATTGGTTCTTTATATGCAGGCATATCCGGCCTGAAAGTAAACACAAAAGCCATGTCGGTTATTGGCGATAATATTGCAAATGTTAATACAACCGGATTCAAAACTTCCAAGGTATCTTTTGCCAATATTTTCAGCGCTTCTCTTGGTTCTACGGAGAATCAGATAGGCAGGGGCGTTACCCTGGCAGGAGTAAATCCTGTGTGGGATTCAGGTTCACTGGAAAATACAACCAGTGTTACCGATCTGGCTGTAAACGGGAAGGGGCTTTTTATTGTAAATAATGACGACGGTTCGCAACTTTATACCAGAGCAGGCAAGTTTGATTTTGATAAAGATGGTAATCTTACCACACAGGATGGGCTTACGGTTCAAGGATACGCTATTGATGCTAATGGAGATTTTGCTCCAGAACTGAGTGATATAGCCCTTCCGTCAGCGAATAGTATCCCTTTGGCTACTGATGAATTTTTAATGGGCATAAATCTTGATTCAACCGCTGAAGTCGGTGATGAATATACTAATTCATTAACAGTTTATGATTCTTTGGGAAATGCTATTCCACTAACCCTGACATTTAAGAACACTGCAACGGGGAAATGGACGGCTACTCCTTCAATTCCTGCTTCTGCAGGCAGTGTCACTTCAGCCGCCATACAGGTAACCTTTGATGGGAATGGTAATTTAACGGCTCCAGCAACTGATTCTGTAATACAATTAACATTAACCAATGGCGCAACCTCGACCCAGGATATTACCTGGGATCTTTATGAAAATGGATCCACCAACGGTAGTCTCACCGGGTATTCAGGAGCATCCGCCGCCAGTTCCCAGACCCAGGACGGATATGCCTCAGGTAGTTTGCAAGGAGTTTCGGTTGATGAAGACGGAGTTTTTACAGGTCTTTACTCAAATGGAACAATGACCCCTTTTGCTCAAATAGCTTTAGCTGATTTTGCCAGCTATTCCGGCTTGGCAAAGATGGGTAGCAATCTTTATTCCACATCTGTCAATTCCGGTCAGGCCACGATAGGGATGCCGGGAAGCGGCAGTCTTGGCAGCGTAAGCCCCAGTTCACTCGAAATGTCGAATGTAGATCTCTCTGACGAGTTTGTACAGATGATAACGACCCAGAGAGCCTTTCAGGCGAATTCCAAGGTAATTACAACCAGCGATGAAATTCTTGCAGAGCTTATCAATATTAAACGATAGAAGAGCGGTTGACAATTGACAGCTGACAACTTTATTCCAACAGTAGGGGCACGATGCATCGTGCCCTTATCCTATCTCTTAAAACCTAAGTATCCCCCTCTTTTTTTTGTTTCCTGTGGCACCGTTTTTGCATTTAATTATTATCAATTCAAACCGGCTGAAGATTGAAGTCTGGAGGAGATAGAGAATGTCCAATAAGTTATTAATTGTTATTGCTGCTGTTTTTCTGCTGATGATGGGTATGATGGGCGCAGGTTTTTTCATTTTATGGAGCAAGATGGCTTCAGCGCCGCAAACTGTGGCAGCCGAGCAGCAAAACGTTGCTGAAGAGGTTCCGGAGAATACCATTGGCCCTTTGTTTTCCCTCAGTACCTTTATAGTAAATCTTGCTGATCAAGGAGGCAAACGCTATCTGAGAATCACAATGGACCTGGAACTGACTGGTGAAGAAATTAAGGAAAAACTGGAAAAACGCTTGCCCCAGATAAGGGATAAGGTTCTAATGATAATTCCATCCAAGACATTTGAAGAACTCAACAGCTCTCAAGGCAAAGCCGCGCTTAGAGATGAGCTGGTAATCAAACTTAACGGCCTGTTGACAAGCGATTATGTTAAAAACATCTACTTTACCGAATTCGTAATACAATAGAATGTCTGATCAGGTATTATCACAGGAAGAAATAGATGCTCTCCTATCCTCAATGGATAGTGGAGAAGTGGATTTAGAGCCTGACGAGCAGCAGGAAGTCGAGATAGTCGTTGAGCCTTATGACCTTATGTCAAAAAGCACAATGCTGCATGATCAATTCCATGCTCTTGTGGAAATTTATGACAGATTTACATTTTTACTTCAAACATCACTCGCTTCAACCCTGTATAAGCCTTTTGAGATTGGATTTGTTTCAACTGAAATGGTAAGATATGAGGAGTTTATCTCTGCATTTTCAAGTCCTGTCAGTTTATGCACATTTAAATTAGAGCCTCTTATAGGCTCCGGGCTGCTTGTGGTTGAGCCGAATCTCGCCTTTTCTTTAATAGAGTGCATGTTCAGCGGTGATGGGACTCCTCTTCCCCAGGTAAGAGATTTTACTCCTATTGAAAGAAGAATGATGGCAAAATTTGCCGGCATTGTATTAAAAAGTTTTGAAGAAGCTTGGAATATAGCCTATCCCATTAAAATGGTTCCGGATTCAATGGAAACAAAGCCTGATTTTGTTCATATGGCCGCAAATGAAGATTTAATGATAATAGTGCTTTTTTCTGTGAAATGGAATGATGTTTCGGGTAACATCCATATATGCATTCCCTATTTAATGCTGGAGCCGATAAAAGATAAGCTCTCCTCTACATATATGATGGGAAAAAATATGGAAAATGTATGGAGAGACCAGTTTCTTGAATTGCTTCAGGAAACAAAAGTAAATTTAATAGGAGAGCTTGGAAGAAATAAATATACTGTTCGCGATTTGTTGAATTTTGAATTAAACGATGTAATCGGACTAGATACAGGACCTGATGATACAATTACAGTAAAAGTAGAAGGCGTAAAAAAATATAAGGGTTTCCCTGGAGTAATAAAAGGGAATCGCGCTGTTCAAATATCAACAATGATTCGAAAAAATACAGGTAAATCTATTTATGAATGATTCTGAACAAAAAATGGTCGATTCCGGGAATAGTGGTTCTTTAGTTATGGATAAGATAATGCGGAAAAGTAATATGGATAATCCTGCTGAATCAGCTTACGTTTCCGAGTTGTCAGATGATAACGGCAAGAATAATCTGGAAGTTATACTCGACATACCCTTGGATATAACAATTGAACTTGGCCGTACGAGAATGGTTATAAATGATTTGCTTAAACTTGCGCAAGGGGCAGTTATTGAGCTTTCGAAGCCGGCTGGTGAGACATTGGAAGTACTTGCCAATCAAAGGTTGGTTGCCAAGGGTGAAGTAGTGGTAGTAAATGATAAATATGGAATTCGACTTACAGAAATAGTCAGTCCCATGGAACGTTTAGAGAGCTTAAAATGAGTAATAGCCCTGACATGGTAACAACAGCGCTCAATCTGTTTTTTGCACTTATTATTGTTTTGGTCAGCCTGCTCCTGCTCTTTTATTTGTTCAAAAAAGGGATAAAAAAATATTATAACAATTCTGACAATAAACTTATAAAGGTTCTGGATAGCACTTTCATAGGAGTAAAAAAAAATATCTCACTTGTTGAGGTGCCTGGCGCTGTACTGGTTCTGGGTATTACTAATGATAATATTTCTTTTCTGACCAGAATTGATAGAGAAGATATTACGAAAGAGCTGCATGAAACAGGAAGTATGAAACAAGGATCATTTTTTTCTGAAAAACTCGGCAATATTATTTTAAAAGGGAAGAGATACCCCCTAAGCAAATGAATAGTATTCTAAAAAAATATCTTTTTATCTGGTTGTTTGTATCCATAACTACAGGGATGCTGCCTGATAATACCTGGGGCAATACAGCAAGTGGATCTGCTCCTTTGATAAGCATAGATTTGAAAAATGCGGATATAGACAATCCTGATGAAGCGGCAGTTGTTCTTAAAGTATTTTTGCTGTTAACTGTCCTCTCCCTGGTTCCTGCAATTTTAATCATGCTGACATCTTTTACCAGGATTGTAATTGTCCTTTCTCTCCTGCGCCAGGCAATAGGCACTCAGCAGATGCCTCCCAATCAAATAATTATAGGACTTTCACTTTTCCTTACCTTTTTTGTTATGACACCTGTATGGCAGAATATTAACCGGAATGCTTTAACACCGTATATGGAAAAAAAAATAAGTGGAAAAAAGGCATTGGAAACAGCCATACAGCCTGTAAGAGGGTTTATGTTCAAGCAGACCAGGGAAAAAGATCTGGCAATGCTGGTTAAAATAGCGGATTTAAAAAGGCCGAAAAATATAAATGATATTCCTACAAGTATTCTTGTTCCTTCTTTCATCATAAGTGAGTTGAAAAGCGCTTTTATAATCGGATTCCTTCTCTATGTTCCATTTCTTATAGTTGATATGGTCGTTGCATCTGTTCTTTTATCAATGGGAATGATGATGCTGCCTCCGATTATGGTTTCCCTGCCCTTCAAGTTGATGCTGTTTGTGCTGGCAGATGGATGGAATTTGATTGTCGGATCATTAGTTAAAAGTTTTTCATGAGGAATTCATGACGCAAGAATTTATAACAGGATTTTTTTTTGAAGCTTTAAAAATAGCTTTTATGCTGGCAGGGCCGGTGTTACTTTTCGGACTGGTTGCCGGAATCCTGGTGAGTATGTTTCAGGCAGTAACTTCAATCAATGAAATGACCCTGGTCTTTATTCCTAAAATGCTTGCTGTAGGTTTGGCGCTGCTGATCTTTTTCCCCTGGATGCTCCAGATAATTATCACCTTTACCCAGAATGTTATTATCAATATTCCAAATTATATACGATGATCTATGTTAAGAGGCCTTCAGCCTTTAGCCTGAATACCTTCAACCTAAAAACAAAAGGGGCTTGATTTTATCTCAAAATGGCCGAGATTAAAACAAACCTCAACCAATGAATATTATCAACATTCCGCTATCTCAAATTCAGTTCTTTTTGCTCATTTTTTTGCGGATAACATCAATCATGATGGTCGTGCCTGTTTTCGAGAACAGAAATATCCCGGTTATTTTTAAGGTCGGGCTTTCTTTTGCTGTAAGTATCATTCTTTTCCCTTTAATTAAATTCGATTCCTTCCCGGTCTTTACAGGATTATTGCCATTCGCTTTAGGTGTTGCGGGTGAAATAATGCTGGGAGTTATTATCGGACTTTCAGTCAAACTTCTATTTTCAGGTATTCAACTTGCGGGTCAGATAGCCGGAATACAGATGGGCCTGGGTATATCCCGTGTTCTGGATCCGAACATGGGTACCCAGGTTTCAAATATAGGTCAAATATTCAATCTTGTTGCGCTTTTAATGTTTTTATCCATCAATGCGCATCATTTTTTTTTACGTGCCATTGCCGATAGTTTTAACATGGTTCCTCCGTTGAGTTTCCAGTTCGGCAATTCATTAATTGAATACCTTATAATCCTTACCGGCAACATGTTCATCATAGCAGTAAAGGCCGGCGCTCCCATCATGGTGGCCTTGCTGTTAACAAGTGTTGCATTCGGTCTGGTGGCAAGAACAGTTCCCCAAATGAATATCATGATCGTTGCCATGCCCCTGAAAATTGCCGTGGGACTCTTGTTTCTAGGCATAACCCTTCCGTATTTAACATCTTATTTTATTCAAATTTTTAATAATATGGGAAGGGATATTTATATTTTATTAAATGCGATGTAGTGTCCGTCCATAAATGGCTAATTTGCCCGATATCTGCGTTGCGCTAAAATTTTAATCCTCGAAATACTTAATGTATGCCTGCGGTTAAAATTTTAGCACGCCTTGATCTCGAACAAATTATCCTATTTATGGACGGACACTAAGGAATTTATATGGCCGGAGAGAGTGATCAGGAGAAAACCGAACAACCGACCGGGAAAAAACTTGCCAAGGCCAGGCAGGAAGGGCAGGTGGCGGTCAGCAAAGAGGTGCCGTCTGTTTTAATACTTCTTTTTTCTTTATGTGTATTTTTCTTTGCAGGTTCCTGGATGTTTGATCGACTGATAAATTTTATGAAGGGTTTGTTGCAAAATATCGGCGTAGTATCCATTGGGGTGATGTCTCTTAGATTATTATTATTTAGTGTTTTCAAGGAAATAATAATAATTCTGGCTCCTCTTATGGGGGCAGTTGTTTTAGCCGGTGTCATAGGGCATGTAGCCCAATTCGGTTTTTTATTTACCGGGAAACCGCTCACTCCCAAATTTTCTAAAATGGATCCTGTAAAGGGGATGAAAAAGCTCTTTTCCCTGAAATCTTATGTTGAGCTTGTAAAGATGCTTATCAAAACAGGTGTAGTGGGTGGAGTTGCCTTTATAATGCTCAGGGGCGAGGCTGACAAGTTCCCGTTGCTTATAAGGATGGAAGTTTGGGAAATACTGATTTTTATCGGTCAGGTATCTTTTAAGATCTGTTTTTATACCTGTATAGCTTTGATAATTCTGGCGGCGCTCGATTTTGCCTTTCAAAAGTGGCAACATGTCAAAGGCCTGAAGATGACAAAACAGGAAGTTAAGGATGAGGCCAAACAGAGCGAAGGTGATCCAAAAATCAAGTCCAGGATCAGAAGCGCCCAGATGGAAATGGCCCGGCGCAGAATGATGGAAGCGGTTCATGAAGCAGATGTTATTATTACCAACCCTACCAGGCTTGCGATAGCGTTGCAATTCGATGCCAAAAAAATGACAGCACCCAAGGTGACCGCCAAAGGCTCCGGGTTTGTTGCAGAACGTATCAGGGCAATAGCCATGGAGCATAGTATTCCTATTGTAGAGGAAAAGCCATTGGCCCAGACACTTTACAAAACTGTTGAGATTGATGACTTGATTCCTGTCAGTCTATATCAGGCGGTTGCTGAGGTTCTTGCTTATGTTTACAGGCTTAAGGGAATTTCCAAAAAATAATCTACCCATCCTGCTTGCCCTTTTGCTCGTCTTCTACGTTGCGATAACAGGCACATAGCTCACTATGCACCTGCCATCACGCCTTGAAGACGAACAAAAGTTCTGCACGATATGAGTAGATTATTTTTTAGAAGTTTCCTAAGGGGATTACATCTAATCAGGCATGAAAGATGCATGTGCTTTAATATAGATTTAAACATAAATATTTTCACTGCTTGTCCTTATGAAATTAATTATCTGAAAATTTATAGCAACCGAGTAAAATTCAAAAAAACATCCAACATTTAATATTCAAAATTAAACCATTATGGAACTTACGAATCAAATAGGATATTCTTGGAAAAATAATTTGTTAATGAGGCACAGTGACATAGTCTTGCCATTGTCGGTTGTGGGGATTCTGTCTGTTATGATTATGCCCATGCCCACCTTCATGCTTGATCTGCTGCTGGCATTCAATATTACAATTGCCATCACTATACTACTGGTCGGTCTTTATATAATAAAGCCGTTAGATCTCTCTGCCTTTCCTTCAATACTTCTTATTATAACTCTTTTCAGACTTTCCCTGAATGTGGCCTCAACACGTATTATCCTGCTGCACGGCAACGAAGGCGTAACAGCAGCCGGAAAAGTTATCAATGCATTTGGAAGCTTTGTTGTTGGTGGCAATTATCTGGTGGGGGTTATAGTCTTTATTATACTGGTTGTGATTAATTTTATGGTTATTACCAAAGGCGCCGGAAGAATTGCGGAAGTCGCCGCCCGTTTTACCCTGGATGCCATGCCCGGAAAGCAGATGAGCATAGATGCCGATTTGAATGCCGGTCTTATCGATGAACAGGAAGCGCGTGAAAAACGGGCTAAAATATCCAGGGAAGCCGAATATTACGGTGCCATGGATGGTGCCAATAAATTTGTGCGTGGAGACGCGATAGCCGGAATAATAATTACCCTGGTCAATATAGCAGGCGGACTCACCATAGGTGTATTTCAAAATAGCATGAGCTTTGCCAAAGCAGCCGAGAATTATACCCTGCTTACAGTCGGAGACGGGCTGGTCAGCCAGATTCCGGCCCTGATTATTTCGACCGCAGCCGGTATTATAGTAACCAGAGCCGGATCCGAATCCAACCTGGGTAAGGAAGTAGCATATCAGATTTTCGATCAGCCGCGCGCGATTGCAATCACATCGGGTGTGCTTTTCGGACTCGGTCTTGTCCCGGGTCTTCCGGCCGGCCCGTTTTTCTCCCTGGCCGTTTTTGCCGGGATAATAGCCTATGTTGTCTCTCAAAAAAAAGAAGATGCAGTAAAGGAGGATGAAGGCAAAGAAGTTCTTGAAGACGTGGATGAGCTGCCTGACAATGTGGTCCCTCTTCCACCTGTGGATATACTCGGCCTTGAAGTGGGTTACGGCCTCATACCCCTCGTGGATGTTGAACGGAACGGTGAAATTCTCGACAGGATTAAGTCGATCAGGAGGCAGATTGTAGAAGAGCTTGGTATTGTCGTTCCTTCAATTCATATCCAGGATAATATGCAGCTTAAACCGGGCGATTACAGGATTAAGCTTAAAGGCAACGAGATAGCCGGGGGCGGGCTGATGATGAATTACTATCTGGCAATGAATCCCGGAGGTATAGAAGAAAAGATCAAAGGAATAGATACAAAAGAGCCCACTTTCGGTCTTCCGGCATACTGGATTAGAGAAGAAGAAAAAGAGCATGCTGTTTCACTGGGATATACCGTAGTCGATCCCGCCACGGTTTTGACTACACATCTTGCCGATATCATAAGACGCAATGCGCATGAACTGATAGGAAGACAGGAAGTTCAGCAGTTGTTGGATAGAATCAAAGAATCCCATCCCAAGGTAGTTGAAGAGCTGGTACCTAATTTAATGACCCTGGGAGGTGTTTTGAAGGTTCTGCAGAATTTGCTTGCAGAGAGAGTTCCTGTCCGTGATTTTCTCACAATTCTGGAGACATTGGCTGACTGGGCACCGGTGGTTAAAGATATTGGTTTGCTGACGGAATATGTGCGCGAATCCCTGGCCAGAACGATTACCAAATTTTATCAGGGTGAGGAAGGTGATATTTCGGTAATAACACTCGATCCGATGCTTGAGAAGGAAATAGCCGATGCCGTCCAGCAAACTGAACATGGGGGTTTTATATCCATGGATCCGGCAATCGTGCAGAATATTATGCATTCACTCTCAGAAACCCTTGAAGCTTTTACAGACTCAAATTATCAGCCTGTTGTTTTATGTTCGGCTCAGATTCGGACTCATTTTAAAAAACTGATAGATCGGTTTATCCCTGACCTGGCAGTTCTTTCATTCAACGATATTTTAAGCAATGTGCAAATAAAATCCTTAGGAACAGTAGGATTGAGAAAGTAGGAATAGTAGGATTGAGAAATGCAGATTAAAAGATTTGAAGCTCAGAATATGACTGAAGCCTTAAGGATGGTTAAACGGGAATTTGGAGCTGATGCCGTTATTCTTTCTGCAAAAACTTTAAAGCAGGGCAGAAGAATATTTGGTAGTACGAAAAAGGCTCTGGTAGAGATCACTGCAGCAACAGACAGAAAGGATAATCTTACTGACAAGACTTTATTCAATGAGGGTAATTATAGAAAAAAAACAACAATAGATTACCGGGATCGGCAGGATATTACTGATATTCAATCCTCGTTGAAAAAAAAAAGTATCTCGGAGTTGATTCAGGATCCTTTCAGGGTGTTGAAAAAAAGAACTTCGCATAAAGAGATAAAAGTTGACACGCGCCGGGAGCGTGACAGGCAATTAACTGTCTTGACTGGAAAATTTATTGCGCAAGGAATGGATGAGGATTTGGCGCTTGAATTGGCGGGTGAGATAAATGAAAGCTTGCCTTTAAATAAAATTGCGTCGGATGTTGATCTTAAAGAATATTTGTCAGATTTTTTTGACAGGAAGAATTTTCTTTCAAAGCCGATGGCTCTTGCTGAAGGGGAAAAAAAAATAGTTGCCCTGGTAGGTCCGACCGGTGTGGGTAAAACCACAACTATTGCAAAACTGGCTGCTGTTTATGCCGTAAAAATGAATAAACGGGTGGCGCTTATTACCCTTGATAATTACAGGATTGGCACTATTGAACAGCTTGGTATTTATGCAAGGATTATCGGCATTCCAATGGAGAGCGTGTCATGCGGGGATGAACTTATGAATGCGCTGAACAGCTTTAATGATTATGATCTTATCTTGATAGATACTCCCGGAATCGGTCGAAGTGAGAAGGATAAATTAAAGGAATTGAAAAATAGTTTTAAAAACATTGATTTCGCCGCTATCTATCTTGCATTGAGTTCCTCAACTCAAACTTCTGATCTTATTGATATAGTTGAGAGTTTTGATGCGATTTCGATCCACGCATCTATATTTACAAAACTGGATGAAAGCGTTTTTCATGGCAACATTTTAAATCTCCTCTTTTTTAAGAAAATACCTGTTGCATATTTTACAACCGGGCAGCAGGTTCCGGAGCATATATGCGCGGCATCAACAGACCTGTTGGCGGATTTTATACTAAACAAGGAAAAGTGCGGGATTTGTTTAACGGATCAGGAAGAGGGTAATGCCGGCCGGCAGGCTGCTGAAGTTCTTCCTGTTCAGGATTATGATGGATATTATGTTGCCAACAAGAATTCGGACATTTTTCATCGTCCGGAATGTAAATCTGTTGGAAAGATTAAACATAATAATATTATTTTTTTTAAAAGCTTGAAAGAAGCTGAAAGTAAAAACTTCTATCCTTGCAGAATGTGTATCCCGGAAATAGCGGAAAATTATAATGCGCTGTACGAATCTATGGATAAGAATATAACCGGCGGCAGCCTGAAATAGGAGATATCTCAATAATGCATACAACTGACCGGAATAAGAAGGTCATAAGCCTTTCTAAAAGGATATCTAAACAACAGAATCCGGAGGCTGCCCTAAATAACAAAAAATATAAGCCGGAAACACGCGTAATAGCAATTACCAGCGGTAAAGGCGGAGTTGGAAAGACAAATATAGTAGCAAACCTGGGATATGCCTTAAGCTGCCTTGGTAAAAAAATACTTCTTTTTGATGCTGACTTGGGGCTTGGCAACATAGATGTATTTTTGGGGATTGCCCCCAGGTACAATCTGTCCCACGTTATTATGGGAGAGAAGAGTATCCCGGAGATTATTGTTGATGGTCCTGGTAATATGAAAATACTGCCCGCTTCGTCAGGTATTAATGAGCTTACAAACTTATCAGAAGGGCAGCAACAAAAAATTTTATCTGAACTTAACCTGATTATCGATCCAGTCGATATACTTCTCATCGATACTGCTGCCGGAATTTCATCAAATGTAATATACTTTAACGTCTCAGCCCATGAAATAATGGTTGTTGTTTCGCCTGAACCGGCATCAATTACCGATGCATATGCATTAATGAAAGTTCTTTCTATTAAGTATTCAGAAAATTACTTTAAATTATTAATAAATTCGGCTTCTTCGATTAATGAAGCTGAGGGTGTTTTCAGGCAGCTGCAGCTTGTTACAAATAGATTTCTGAACATATCAATAGAGTATATGGGACATGTAATATACGACAAAAAAGTAGTCCAAAGTGTAAAGAAGCAAAAAATAGTTTGTGAAAAATATCCCGGCGCTATGGCGAGTGAGTGCTTTGTTGAATTGGCTAAAAGAATCTGCGAATCGCCGACTCCCAGTCTGCCGGATGGCAGCAACAGTTTTTTTGGGAAGAACCTGTTCATGAGAAAGTATGATTAGGGAATAATAAATGGAACCTGCCGGCCTCATAGCGGAAACAAATGAACATGATGACAGTCTGTTTAGAAAACAATTAATAAATAAGTACCTGCCCTATGTCAAACGTATCGTTTACAGGATTGCAATCAACCTCCCTTCAAATATTATCGAAATTGACGATCTTGTTAATGCAGGTGTTATCGGGCTTATTCAGGCAGTCGACAGGTACGATCCGGAACGGAAAAACAAGTTTATAACCTATGCAGTATATCGCATAAAAGGGGCTGTGTTAAGTGAACTCAGGTCCAGGGATTTTCTGTCCAGGGATAATAGAAAAAAAATTCGTGAGCTGGAAATGACCTGTTTAAAGCTTGAACAGCAATTAGGTAGAGAAGCCAATGATATAGAAGTGGCTGCAGATATGGGCCTGAGTATTGAGCAGTTTTACAAAATTAAACAAAATGCCGGTATCTCTTTCATTAGTTTTGAAGATCTTGGGATATCTTCAATCAAAGAAAAAGAAAAATTGGTAAATTCTTTTATGCAGGAGTCAGAGACTGATGCCTTCAGCATGATCAGGTTAAAAGAAATAAAAGATGCAATATCATGTATCCTTGCAGTGGTTCCTGTAAAAGAAAAGCTTGTGATTTCTCTTTATTATCAGGATGAATTAACAATGAAAGAAATTGGCAAGGTCCTGGATATTACGGAATCCAGGGTTTCCCAGATACATGCCAAGGCAATAATTCATTTGCGGGAGAGATTGAGAAACATGGGTATCCTGGATAAATAGTGCCCGAACGAAAACTAGAAAATTTTTTCAAGTTCAAGGAAGGAGAAAATTTTAACCGCAGGAATACATTAAATATTTTGAGGATTAAACCTAATTTAAGATTTGGTCTCCTGACACAGAAATTGGGAAAATTAGCAGTTTCCGTTCAGGCACTAAATAGATAAATGAAAAAGGTGTGGTGAGTGGCGGGATGGATTTGCAGAACATATATTCGCCGGTTTCTTCCGCAGGCCGGGTTAAGGTGATAAAACAGCAGCAGAGCAATTCACAGGGAAGACGTTTTGCAAAAGAGTTTCGTAAAAAGCGGGAAGATAAAAAAAAGGAGTATACATTGATCATGTCGGAAGATATCAATGCCTCAGCAAAGGTTCAGGATAAAAGTCATAAGAACAAAGATCATGATGAAAATGAGGGTAAGAGCAGTAGCTGTAATGGAGGAGTAATAGATATTAAAATATAATCCTTTAAAGAGGATCTTATGGAATATTTTACCATGGAATTATGCGAAATTCTACTTGATTTGACGGCGTTGTCTGTTTGCGTTTTTATAGTTCTGTTTATAGTTATAAGCACCTTTAAAAAAAGACACAAAATATCCGGAATTGAGCAGAAGGTACAGACCGGTAATTTTAATGAATCGGTCATGGCGCAACTTATTAAACAACAGTTGAATAAGTCATTGATAGATATTGTTGATGCTATTAATGATGAAAAACTCTCAAACAATAAAGCTGTCCCGGAGAAAGCTGTTCAGGAGAAATTTGTCCAGGAGAAATTTGTCCTGGAAGAAATTTCCAAGGAGCCGGAACCTGTCGATTCAGATGAATATGATCAAGAATCTGTCGATTCAGGCGAATATGATCAAAATGAATATGATCAAATAGAATCAGGCAATTCAGAAATGATCGATAAGCCATTGATAGATGCTGTTTATGCTATTAATGATGAAAAACTCCCAGATAATAAATTTGTCCCGGAGAAAGTTGTCCCAGAGAAAGTTGTCCAGGAGAAATTTGTCCAGGAGAAATTTGTCCTGGAAGAAATTTCCAAGGAGCCGGAACCTGTCGATTCAGATAAATATGATCAAGTAGAATTAAACAATTCAGAAATGGTTGACAAGTATGATGAGGCTGCCGCTCTGGCGAAATCGGGCATGAATGTCTGTGATATTGCAGATAGAGTCAAACTGTCCATGGGTGAGATTCAGCTCATAGTAAATTTGAACAGCCTGCGCAATGAATCATCGCGGGCGGCATAATTTGCCTATGCCGCGAAGGGGACGTAGGTGCAGAACGTGTTTGACTGATGAAATTAGTAGATTATGAAACAATCATTACATATTAGAGACAAGGCATGCCTTGTCTCTACCCTCGCAATACATCATCCATGTGGGTCTGCCATATTTTGATGCAATCGCCCTGTATGTTCGCCAGAAAAAATTTGACATGTGCATACATATGTACATATTATAGGATGCTATGTTTGAATGGGATGAATCGAAGGCCAAAGAAAATAGATCCAGGCACGGAATATCATTTGTAGATACATTCGCAGTCTTCGAAGATCCAAATGCCGTGACGCTTGAGGATTCTCGGCAAGGTGAGCAACGCTATGTGACCATTGGAATGGATGCCTTCGGCCGTATACTGGTAGTGGTTTACACGTGGCGGGAGGACAACATCAGGATCATTTCCGCACGCAAGGCCGTGCGTTACGAGGTGAGACAATATGAAGGCGAAATATGACTTTAGTAAAGGTAAGCGGGGTGCCGTACTTCCTTCCCCCGGGAAGAAAGCTCGGATCACCATCCGACTTGATCGTGACATTATCGAGTGGTTCCGGTCCAAGGTGGAGGAACAAGGCGGGGGTAACTACCAGACGATGCTCAATGATGCTCTCCGAACATACATGGAGCGTCAGGAGAAACCCATCGAAGAAGTCCTTCGCCGTGTCGTCCGAGAGGAGCTACAGGCTGCCCGATAATGGAAATGGCAAACCAGGCGCTTGCGAGGGACCGGGCAACGCCGTGCCGTTTTTGGAAGGGAGTATTTGGCCGATAGTTTTTATCTTTAACATATAGATTGTCACATAAATAATTTCACTGCGTTATAGGTCGTCGGAGTATTACAATACGCCCTCCTCCCTCTGGCTTTGTGCCAAATTTTAAAATCAGGTAATTATCTGACAATCTATAGTTTTTCAGTTATAGCTGGTCAGCCCCTCAGCTTTACGTTTTCTGCCATAAGACTACTATGGGAAAGAGAATATTATTGCCAAATAGTCCCTGATTATTGTATTACATAAAATATGAATGAGACATTCGAGAGAGTTTTGAGACTGATTAGACGTAAGGAAGTTATGATATCCGACCATGGTTATGATGAGCTTGCGGAAGACAACATTTTCGTCAGGGATATCATGGCAGGAGTTTCGGATGCATTAGTTGTAGAAGATTATCGTGACTATCCGAAAGGTCCATGTGTATTGGTATTACTGAAAGATCGTTTTGACAACCCGATACACGTAGTTTGGGGAATTCCAAAGGGCGCTTCTTCACCAGCCGTTTTGGTTACTGCTTACAGGCCTGATACCGATCGGTGGACAACAGATTTTTTGAGGAGGATATAATGAAAAAAAGACGACGTACAAAGCTCGTGTACGAAGGACAGTATGTTGCCGAGGTTGATCTCGAATTGATTGATATGAATAAAGGATGGTCCCCTTATTTATCTCTTGATGATGCATACAAGCTGGATGATATTCGCAATGCACTGCGGCTGGGTGATGTTAAGAGTGCAGCGCAACTTGCTCGCATTTTTACTCTCACTCCTATCGCAGTATAGTGATTTACGCGAAGGGGACGTAGGTGCAGAACGTGTTTGATTGATGAAATTATAGATTGTCAGATAATTACCTGATTTTAAAATTTGGCACAAGGTCAAAGGGAGGAAGGCGTATTGTAATACCCCAACGACCGATAACGCAGTGAAATTATTTATGTGACAATCTATAGTAGATTATGAAACAATCATTACATATTAGAGACAAGGCATGCCTTGTCTCTACTGAAAGCAAACTATCGGTGTGAAGCCACATACTCTCGTAATACATCATCCATGCGGGTCTGCCAGCCTTTGCCGCTTGCCTTGAAGAATTCCACCACATCTGGGCTATACCGCACAGAGAGTAATATTTTTGGTTTTTCGACCTTTGGTCGACCCCCGCGTACTTCATCTTTAAAAGACTTTGGCAAATCAGAATTTTCAAAGGTTTTTGCTTCACGGAAATTTTTTTCCGTCCATTCGAAATCATCAGAATCAGCCTTGATCTGGGCATTGATCTCCGCATCCTCTTTAGGGGTAGGGATAATTGTTCCAGGTTTAAGTTTTGGCATATTTTCTCACCTCTCTACTATTTGCCTTGCGCAAACTGATTACACGCATCGCACCACCACGCAGCGTAAATGTCATGTGATAAAGCCTATTGTTTATGTAACCGAGCGCGTTAAATCTTAACTCCATTTTTATTGTTGTAGCTACAGAAATACAATAAAGCAAGGGTTCAATGAACAGATTGCACGGAAGGAGGCTGGGACGTCCCTGCTTTTCCAAAGGTCATATTTTTCAATTCCTGCGTCAAAACCCTGACCTTTTTGCCTACCTTAAAAAATATTCCATTCTCATTTTAGTATAACAGGTTGATTCTATAATATATTTACAGGTTTATCTTCCGTGGCACATAAGTTGCTTCGTTAAGGTATAAATAGATGAGCGTCACATTGTTCAGTCAATACCAAAAGAATTAAACCGGATTATCCAGAAACATTATATAATATTGGGAATGCGACATTTTTTAAATTCAGTTTACACTTTAATTTATAGTTTTCCGCTTGTAACGAATAAGCCAAGAGTAGAAAGTAAATACAATCCAGGAGTAATAAATATGAGTGGCGCAATATACATATCGGCGGCAGGAGCTTTGAATCAGCAGAAAAAGCTGGAAATTTTAGCAAATAACATAGCCAATGTTAATACTACCGGTTTCAAGGAAGACCGAACTACATTCAGTATATACGACATGGAATCTTCGGAAACGGATAAAAGTACCACTTTAAGCGCCGGTAAGTCCGAACATTTTATTCCCTTGCTTTCAGGAACACAACCCGTTTTTTCCCAGGGCGGGATGCGGCAGACTGGAAACACCCTGGACATGGCCATTGAAGGTGACGGATTCTTCAGTATTCAAACCCCCGATGGAATTCGCTATACCAGGAACGGAAGCTTTAACCTGGATAAGGATGGCGTTCTGGTAACAAAGGACGGTTTCCCGGTTTTGGGTGATGGAGGAGAAATAAAAATCGACGATGATGACAAGATTTTTACAGTAGATGATGAAGGCAATATATCTGCGGATGAAAAGCAAATCGGCAGATTAAATATTGTAGATTTTCCCCGGCCATATGCTCTTTCAAAGGTCGGGGATACGTTTTTTGCAATTAATGAAAAAAACATCAAAGAGATCACTGCGGAGCGTTTTCAGATCAAACAGGGCTATATCGAACTTTCCAATGTGGATGTTATTAAATCGATGACGGAGATGATCGAGGCCTTTCGAGGCTATGAATCGTACCAGAAGGTTATAAAATCAATTGACAATGTTAATGGGAAAGCGATTAACGAAATCGGAAGAATAGGATAGGGGGATAGATAATGCTACGCAGTTTATGGACAGCGGCAACAGGAATGCAGGCGCAGGCTTTGAATATCGATGTTATTTCAAATAATCTGGCGAATGTTAATACCACAGGTTTTAAAAGAAGCAGGGCCGATTTTCAGGATTTATTGTATGAAACTATTCGAAAGGCCGGTTCCGCATCTTCGGAAAGCACGGAAGTTCCGACCGGAATACAGTTAGGGCATGGCACCAGGCCCGCGGCAGTTCAGAAAATATTTATCCAGGGCGATTACCAGCATACCGGAAATGAACTGGATATCGCCATAGAAGGGGATGGTTTTTTTCAGATTTTGCAGCCCAGTGGAGAAGTTGCTTATACCAGGGCCGGTTCGTTTAAAATGGACAGCGAAGGCCGCATTGTGACATCCGACGGTTTTCTGATGGAACCTGAAATTGCAGTACCTTCAGACACCAGGGCCATATCTATAGGAACGGATGGAACCGTTTCTGTTTTGCAGGGAGGTTCGGGAGATTCGGTTGAGATAGGAACAATAGAACTCGCCAGGTTTATAAATCCGGCCGGCTTGAACAGTATCGGCCGAAATCTTTATCTTACCACGGATGCTTCCGGAGATGTGGTTACCGGAACCGCAGGAGAGAATGGTTTCGGCACAATCAGCCAGGGCTATCTTGAGATGTCCAATGTGAGCGTGGTGGATGAGATGGTGAATATGATCACGGCTCAAAGGGCCTATGAAATAAACAGCAAATCGATCCAGACGGCGGACGACATGCTGCAGATGGCAAACAGCCTTAAGCGATAGAGGGGCCGCTTTGCTTGAGGGGCGCTTCGCTTGAGGAGCGGCCTGCGGTCTTGAGGAGTGCTGTGCTTAAGGATGGAATAGAGTTATAGGTGGTGATATGATTATGAAGGTAAGATTATTCATTATTTTTATCCTGGTTGCAGTAATATCCGAGGCCTCGGCTCTGCCTGTTGTGACTGTTAAGGTACAAGAGAAGACGGAAGTTGGACGGGAGCATATTCGGCTGGGAGATATCGCTCATATCAGCGGCGGGGATCAAAAGTTTGTGCGGCGATTAGGCGATCTGATTATCGGCAAGGCTCCTTTGCCCGGTAAAACACGCAGTTTGGATGAAAGATATATCAGGCTCCGTTTAAAGCAGGCCAATATCGATATCGGGCAGATCAGACTGGTTGTCCCTGGAAAAGCGGTTATCACAAGAAGTTATAGAACTATATCCAGGAAAAAGATAGCCGATATAGTATCTGAATATATCAGGAAGAAATCGTTAAGCAGGGGAGACGGAACGACTGTTAAAAATATTATCGTTCAAAAGGATCTTGTGGTGCCGAAAGGAAAAATTGCATACAGGATTATTAACGGAAAAGAAGCTGGTTCTTCCGGACGCACGGCCGTGTATGTTGATTTTACTGTGGACGGACATTTTCATAAAAAGATCAGAGCCCTTGTAGATATCGAAAGACTTGCGAATGTAGTTGTCACCAGTAGACCTTTGGGGCGTCATAAAATAATTACAAAGGAAGACATTTACGTCAAAAGAACTGATATTTCAAAATTGCAGGTAAATATAATAAATGATCCGAAAAAGGTTGTTGGCCGAAGAACCAGAAGATCGATAGACCCTGCAACGGTTTTAAGGACTGATCTTGTTGAACTCCCGCCTATAGTAAAAAGAGGCGATATTGTGACGATTGTCGCTGAGGCAGGTGGCATGCGAATTACTGCGCTGGGCAAAATTAAAAAAAAAGGACATAAAGGCGAGAGACTGAAAGTGATAAATCTTAATTCAAAAAAAGAGATCTATGCGCGTGTTGTAGATTCAAGCACAGTAAGGGTAATGTTTTAAATATGATTCCTGGTTTTAAAATCTGTTTATTGACTGCTTTGATGCTGGCCATAGCATTTACACCCATAGCTTGTACTACTACGAATGTTAGTAAAAGGACTGAAACTATAATCAAGCCTGTTAAAAATGATGAAACTTATACCGCATGCAATACAACCAATATAAAAAAGAATGGTTCTTTATGGCAGGATAACGGACCTTTGAGCGAGCTTTTTATTGATACCAAGGCGCGCAGGGTAGGGGATATCGTTACTATAAAGATAGTCGAATCCTCCAGCGCAACAAATAAGGCTTCAACCAAAACAGGCCGAAAGTCATCTCTTTCAGGTGGTGTGGACAATTTTTTTAATATGGAAAAACGATATCCAGGCACCCATCCTTTTTTTAACCCTTTTGCCAAAGTTCAAGGCGGACTGCAGAGTGATTTTGACGGATCAGGCACTACCCAAAGAAGCGGAGACTTAACTGCCTTTATTACCACAAGAGTTGTTGAAGTATTACCGAATGGGAATCTGAAAATTGAAGGCACCCGGGAGGTCAAAGTTAACAATGAAAAACAGTTGATACGATTATCAGGTATAATAAGGCCGAGGGATATTTCTCCGGGAAATGTAATTCTTTCAACCTATGTTGCGGATGCCAGGATAGAATACAGCGGCAGTGGAATTATTCATGACCGCCAGAGGCCCGGTTGGATGGCAAGAATTCTTGATATAGTATGGCCGTTTTGATGATTTTATGAAAAAAAATTGACATCTTTCATTAATGCCCAAAAGTAGTTAACATTTTTTTTAATGTCAGAATCAGTATTTTACCGCAGAGTTCGCAGAAAACGCTGAGTTATTACATTAAAAACCAAGTAGTTTCCTCTGCGCTTTCTGCGTTCTCGGCGGTAAAATTTAATTTTTATACAAAATAAATGTAAATTAAAAATGAAGAATGCCAAAAAATTGATATTTATATTAGTGCTAATAGCAACGTTTGTAACAAACTTTGCTTATGCCGCCAGGATTAAGGATATCGCCGACATTAAGGGGGTGCGCCGGAATCAGCTTGTTGGATACGGGCTTATAGTCGGTCTTAATGGCACAGGTGACGGCAAGGATGCTGAATTTACATTGCAATCCCTGACCAGCATGCTGGAAAAAATGGGCGTTACAGTTAAAACAGATGATATCGAGAAAGCTGTCGATAATGTTGCTGCAGTAATGGTCACTTCCGAACTCCCTCCATTTGCAAAGTCAGGGAGCCGAATCGATGTACTGGTCAGCTCTATTGGCGATGCTGAAAACCTGCAGGGTGGAACTCTCCTTTTTACTCCTTTAAAAGGCGCTGACGGTCAGGTCTATGCTGTTGCCCAGGGACCGGTCAGTACAGGCGGTTTTTCCGCCGGAGGGAAAGGCGGAGGGGTGCAGAAGAATTTTCCTACTGTGGGCAGGATTGCCGGCGGAGCAGTAATTGAAAGAGAGATAAAGACTGCTTTTTCCGAAAAAAAACGGTTGACCCTGTTGCTGCATACTCCCGATTTTACCACAGCTTTACGTATGACTGAGGCCATCAATAAACTTGGATATGCCCAAATGGCACAGGCTGAGGATTCGAGCACAATTAATATTGATATCCCTGAAAATTATACAGGAAATATTGTAAAACTGATTACAATGGTTGAAGGCCTTGAAGTTACACCGGATGCAGTTGCTAAAGTTATTATAAACGAAAGGACCGGGACCGTTGTAATGGGAAGTAATGTTCGAATTTCAACGGTCGCTGTAGCGCATGGAAACCTCAGCATTGAAATAAAAGAATCTCCCAAGGTTTCGCAACCTTTACCGTTTGCCCAGGGAGAAACTGTTGTGACACCGGATACGGAGATGTCGGTTAAGGAAGGGAACAACAGGCTTATATTGATGGAGCCCGGTGTCAGCATAGGTGAAGTTGTCAGGGCTTTAAATGCTTTGGGAGTATCACCGCGGGATCTTATCGCCATATTTCAGGCAATGAAAGCGGCCGGGGCGCTGCAAGCAGAACTGGAGATTATATAATGCCCGATTTTTCAGTGCAAAGAATACCATTTCAGGCAATTAACATGAAGAATAGACTATGCCGGGCGGAAGAAGCCATTAAAAAGGAAAAAAAAGCCGGCGGCAATAGTGATGCCGCCCTCAACAGGACGTGCGTCGAAATGGAGTCTCTCTTTATTTGTCAACTCTTTAAGGAAATGCGCGCAACCATACCAAAATCAGGTTTTATCAGCGGGGGGCGGGCGGAAGAGGTATACCGATCCATGCTCGATTCGGAGCTCGCCAAAGAATTGGCTAAACGAAATGGTCTTGGACTGGCGCCTATGCTTCGATCTCAACTGCAAAAAGAAATTATAAAAAAACCATAGAGATCTATATAAAAAACTAAAGTTTTATTCAATGATTGCCGATCTAATAAATATAGAGAGAGTGTTGAGAAAGACGATGAAGGAGGTGTGGAAAAAATGGAGATAACAGGGAAAGGTTCTTCAGTAAATTTGAGGGCTTATATGAGTAATCTGAAGGATAAACAAAAGATGGAACCTGTATCGGGAAAACCGGTTTCCCACAAAACCGTAGGCGACAAGGTGGCGCTGTCACCAAGGGCCAAAGAGATTGTCGAAGCGAAAAAAAATATAGACTCTATACCTGATATCAGGGAGGAAAAGGTGGCTGCCATAAAAAAGGAGCTCGAAAAGGGGACTTATAAAATAGATGGCAAGAAAGTAGCTTTCAACATGATTAAGGAGTCAATTATTAATGAATGGCTATAGATTTAGTAACGAACAACCGGCGATTATTTGATGAAGATATTAATTAAAAGATTAACAAGTTTACTTGATGAGGAGACCGAACTCCTTGAAGCGCTCCTTTCCATTCTGCGGGATGAAAATAATGCTTTAATTTGTGCGAAGTTGAATAAGCTTAATGAAACCTGCAAAGAGAAAGAGAATCTTATTTTAAAGATAAGGATACTCGAGGAACAACGGATTCATGTTTTGCAGGAGTTTTCCGAATTATCAGGCCATTCTCCAGGGATCATAACCCTGGCGGGGTTATCCGGATTGGCCGAAGGGGATGATTCCACCCGTTTGACAGGCTGCCGATTTAATCTTTTATCTTTGTCAGAGAGTATCAGGGATTTGAATAAAAGCAACAGGTCCCTTCTGAACTATTCTATCGGACTTGTCAGGACATCATTATCCTTTTTGGATAATTTTATATCTCCAAATCGCTTATATTACAACAACGGTCGACTTCAGGCAATTGATAAAAGCGGCAGGGTTTTTTCCGGTCATCACTGACAACTTTGGTTTTTTAAATAACCTAAGTTGAGCGATTAGCTGTTAGTAATTAGCTGTTAGCCTTGAAAAATCAAGGTATTACATCAGTAAAAAATAACATCCAACGGGTGAAAATGCGTAATCGCAAAACATCTTGTAATTATTAAGCTAAGAGCTAACAGCTAAAGGCTAACCGCTTAGTTTAGGCATAATCAAAACAGGACTTCAGATATGAATATGGAAGCTGACAACATTTTACAATCTATAATCAAAATAGCAGATGATCTCGATAATGTGGATATTAAAGATAAGGACGCCTGGATCTTAATATCCCATGAATTAAAAAAAACAGTGCAAAATTTGCCGGAAGGGCTGCCATCTGTCAAAGATCTGCTGAGCCTTTGTGTAAAAGGAATAGAATCAGTCTCAGGAAATATGGTCTCAAATTCATTGTCTGTTGTTGATTCTGTTTTTGAAGCCCTGGAAGCAGTAGAAAAATATTTTAAAAATAAAGAGGATGGAGAACAGCCGTATATTTATAAGGCGGTTAAGGAGCTGAAAAAAAATTTAAACATGAAAGAAGGATTTTATATGTCGAATGATGATGCCTTGTCCCTGGATGACGTTGCCGCGCTTCTTGTCCAAACAGAACCTGATGACCAGGTTGAACTGAAAAACTTGGGAGAAGCTTTGAAAAAGTTTTCATACGATGAGTCCTGTTCTGCACTTGCAAAGGAAACTATAGCAATGGCAGCTCAAAAAATCGAGGGGCTTCCTGATGCAGAGCCTTCGGCCCGGGATTCTATTATTGCCGCAATTGGAGAATTGATAGAAAAAGCCATGAATGAAAATGAGGATGAGGGTCTGGAAATGTCTGATCCTGAGATGCCTGGTCCTGAGATGCCGGATACTGGGGATGATTCCGCCCCTGCTTTTAAAATTATAGATGAAGCTGAAGAGGATGAAGAGGAACCGGTTCAGGAAATAGAAGAAAAATTTGATTACATGCCAGAAGATGCAGATCCGGAACTGATCGTTGAATTTATAACTGAAGGCCTTGATCTTATAACAAACGCGGAAGAGGCCCTGCTGACCCTCGAAAATGACCCGGATGATGAGGATTCGGTCGGAATGGTTTTCAGGGCTTTTCATACCATCAAGGGCACTGCGGCATTTATGGATCTTACCCTGATTTCTGAAATGGGGCATCATGCCGAAAACCTTTTGAGCCGTGTGCGGGACGGTGAAATACGCTATACCGGTGGATATGCGGATCTTGCGCTCCGTTCGCTGGATATGCTTAAAGACCTGATCAATGGAGTCGAAGAAGCCTTAGGCGGCACGCCTTTTAAAAAAGCGCCGGGTTATGATGAACTTATGCGTATTCTTGAAAATCCCGAAAAGGCGGGTATTTCCGAAAAAGAGGATGATGAAGATCAGCCGCGCATAGGTGATATCCTGGTAGCACAGGGAAAAGTCTCAAGAGAAGATGTCGAATCAGCAGACAAACCTAAGTTGGGTGATATCCTGGTAGCGCAGGGTGTGATAACAAGAGAAAAGGTCGAGCAGGCCGAGAAAACCAAAGCTGATAAACCGTTAGGGGCTGCGCTTGTTAAAACAGGGGCGGCATCAGTAAAAGATGTCGGCAAGGCGCTTCGCACTCAGCGGGTAAAAATAAAATCTGCCGTGGATACAAGTATCAGGGTCAGCACCGACCGGCTGGACCGGCTTATTGATATGGTGGGAGAACTTGTTATTGCACATTCCATGGTGGCTCAGGACGAGATAGTCTGCGGTTCTGAGGATTATGACTTTTTAAAGAAAGTTGCTCATACCAGCAAAATTGTGCGTGAGCTTCAGGATATGAGCATGTCCCTGCGGATGATTCCCTTAAAATCAACATTTCAGAAAATGGTGCGGCTTGTAAGGGATCTGGCTCATAAAACCGGCAAAAAGGTTACTTTACTGACCGAAGGAGAGGAGACCGAAATTGACCGGAACATGGCCGATGCCATTAAGGATCCCCTGGTGCATATGATCAGGAATGCTGTGGATCACGGGATTGAAACACCGGATGTGAGACTGGACATAGACAAACCTGAGACCGGCACGGTTAATCTTTCAGCCTATCATTCAGCCGGCAGTGTTGTGGTTGAGATAAGAGATGACGGCAAAGGTATCGACAAGGAAGTGATTCTTGAAAAGGCCTGGAAAAAGGGGCTTGTAAGCGATGGTTCCGCTATGAGCGACAGAGAGATTTTCAATCTTATTTTTGAGCCTGGGTTTTCAACAGCCAGGGAAGTAACCGACGTATCAGGCCGGGGCGTGGGCATGGATGTTGTAAAAAAGAACATAGAAGCCATCCGGGGCCAGGCGGAAATTCAGTCCGAACCCGGCAAAGGTTCCGTATTCCAAATGAAACTTCCCCTTACACTGGCGATTATTGACGGGATGGTTGCCAAGGTCGGTTCTGAAACATATGTAATACCAATGGTATCGATTATAACATCAATCAAACCTGAACCGAAAGATCTTTCCACAGTTATCAACAAGGGGGAGATGCTCGTTTTTCACGGCAGTCTGGTTCCATTATTTCGTTTAACCAGCCTGTTCGATATCCAGGGCGGCGAAGAAGATTTGAAAAACTCCATTATCGTTGTGATTGAGGATGACGGCAATCGTGCCGGTCTCGTTATAGATGAACTGGTTGTAAGACAGCAGGTTGTTGTAAAGACTCTGGGTGAAACCATGAAAAATGTAGTCGGCATTTCAGGCGGTGCAATTATGCCTAACGGACGTGTGGGCTTGATCCTGGATATTGGCGGTCTTGTAAGGCTGGCCAATTTTAACCAGGCTTAGAGGATTTTTTATGTCATTAGATTCAGTTGAGTTAACGGCAAGCCAATTTAAAAAAATTTGCGCCATTGTTTACCGGTTCAGCGGCATCAGGTTGAGCAACGGTAAGGAAGCTCTTGTAAAATCACGTTTGATGAAGCGTCTCAGGGCCTTGAATATTGAAACTATAGAAGCTTATATCAAATATTTGAAAAGCAAAAAAGGCACAATCGAACTTGGTTATATGATCGATGCCATGACTACCAACAAGACAAATTTTTTCCGTGAATCGGCGCATTTCAAATTTTTGACAGACAAGATCCTGCCGCATCTCAACGATAGGAAGCTGCGCTTCTGGAGCGCTGCCTGTTCCACCGGAGAGGAACCCTATTCCCTTGCAATGCTTTTAAATGACAAGATTCGGGGTATTGAAAAAAAGGATGTAAAAATTCTGGCCACGGATATTTCGGCAACTTGCCTTGAAAAAGCGCGCCGGTCTGTTTATGAAAAAAGTAACATGAGCGGCATTCCGGATCAATATTTAAGGAAATATTTTAATAAAGCAGGTAATAATTCCTCCGCGATATTTCAGCTTAAGGATGAAATTGTGAGGATGGTTCAGGTGTCATGCCTGAATCTTATGAAGGCGTGGCCCATGAAGAGCAGCTTTAATGTAATTTTCTGCAGAAATGTCATGATATATTTTGATAAAAAAACCCAGGAAAAACTGGTGAACCGCTTCTGGGATTATATAGAGCCGGGTGGATATCTTTTTGTCGGACATTCAGAAGGACTTTCCAGTATTTCCCATAAATTCAGCTATATTCAACCGGCAGTCTATTTGAAGAAGTGATGGTAACGGTTAAAAATTTATGGGTAAAAATAATGGAACGGAGCTTATGAGACATATAGTCGTTGTTGCTGATATGAAATTGGGCGCAAAAGGTGACCTTGTGGTAACCCATGCTCTGGGTAGTTGTCTGGGATTGATGGTTTACGATCCCGTGGCAAAGGTGGGGGGGTTGCTGCACGCCATGCTTCCGTTGTCTAAAATTAACAGACAGAAGGCCAAGGAAAATCCTTTTATGTTTGTGGATACAGGCGTACCGGTTCTTTTTAAACAGGTTTATGCAGCGGGCGGGCAAAAACAAAGGCTGGTTGTCAAGGCCGCCGGCTGCGGCAACCCGCTGGGCAAAAATGAGATGTTCAAGATCGGCCAGAGGAATTACACCTTGTTAAAAAAACTTTTATGGAAAAACGGGGTACTCCTGGAGTCGGAGGCAATCGGGGGCACAGACAGCCGCACAGTCTATTTTGATATTGCATCCGGCACTGTAAAAATCAGCAGCTGCGGAAAGGAGTCTCTATTGTGAAACAGAACAGGGTAACCGAAATAATGGATAAGGTCGAGTCGTTTCCCGGTATACCCGGAACTGCTGTAAAACTTATGTCCCTGCTTGATGATCCTGATTCCAGCGCCGCGCAAATTGAGGATGTCTTAAGATACGATGCGGGGCTCACTGCCAATATTCTGAAACTGTCCAATTCGGCATACTTCGGCATGATGACACATATAGGCTCAGTCAAACAGGCGGTAGTTGTGCTGGGCATTAAGAGAATAAAACAACTGGTTTTGACATCATGCATCGGCGCTATTCTGGATAAACAGGTTGCCGGTTATGATCTGCAGCCTGGTGAACTCTGGCGGCATTCAATTGCAGTATCCGTTGCGGCGGAGGGTCTGATCGCAGAACTTGAAATGCCTAATGGGGACGATATATTTACCGCATCGCTGCTCCATGATGTGGGGAAGCTGGTAATGGGTGGATTCGTCCAAAAGGATCTGGAAAAAATTTGGAATGCGGCATCGAAGGGAGTCCCTTTTGAGGCCGCGGAAGAGATGATCCTGGGAACGAACCATGCTGCTATCGGAGCAGCCATATTAAAGAGATGGTCATTTCCGGAAAAGATTGTAGATGCCGTAAGATGGCACCATAATCCTGAAGATGCTCATGAACATAGCGTAATAATTGATATTGTTCATGTCGCCAATATATTGAGCCTGATGATTGGCATAGGGTTAGGTTTCGAAGGGTTGAATTACCAACTTATGCCTTCTGTTACGGAAAGACTGGGCCTGAGCACCTCAAACCTGGAAACTGTTGCCAGCCGCACTTTACAGGTTGTCAATGAATTGTCGGGTTTGCTTGAGGACGGGTAGAATACTATATTATTTAAGAGGTTATTAGCATGGCATTTAATGTACTCGTAGTAGACGACAGCGGTGTTATGAGAGCTATGATTATTAAAACAATGAAGATGAGCGGGATTGAACTCGGCGAGGTTCATCAGGCGGCAAACGGTGCAGAGGGCCTGGACGCTTTAAAGGATAACTGGATAGATTTTGTTGTAGTCGATATTAACATGCCGGTTATGAACGGGGAAGAGATGATAGACCGGATGCTTGCAGATCCGGACATCAAGAGCACTCCCAAAATAGTTATATCCACCGAAGGCAGCGAGGAACGGATTGAACGTTTACGTAAAAAGGGCGCTGAATTTATCCATAAACCTTTTTCACCTGAAACCATCCGGGATATTATCCTGGCCATAACAGGAACAGGAGCAGAAAATGAGCAAGGAATTTGAAGCGATATTGTCAGATGTAGCCATGAACACCCTGGAACAGCTCGCCTTTATCTTTGCGGCTTCAGCCGATGATGAAGAATTAATCAGCGAAGCTCCCTGTATTGCGGCCAAAGTTGCATTTGAAGGGCCGTTTAAAGGAAGACTTTTTATGAAGACTTCAAGCCGGGTTGTTGACGAGATAACGGTTAACATGCTTGGAATTGATGAAGATGAAAAGGTTTCTTCGGATCAGCGTTTCGATGCTTTTAGGGAAACCATCAACGTGATCTGCGGTAATATTTTGCCTGAAATTGCAGACAAAAAAGCTGTTTTTAATATAGATGCGCCCGAAGTTTTTACTGAGTCAGGTGATATTGAAACAACCTTGAAAGACCAGGGCGCTCCCGCGGCAGTTGCAAAGCTGGATATTGATGATGAAGCCTGTGATCTTTATCTTTTTATGGATGAACCGTAGGGGCAGGTCTTGTGTCTGCCCGAAAGTAAAAAAATATGATTAAGGTGCTTGTAGTAGATGATTCGGCTGTTGTTCGAAAAATGATGTCCTGCCAGTTGCCTAAATTTAAGGATATTGAGGTGGTGGGTACTGCCGTCGATCCTTATGCGGCGCGGGATAAAATAGTCAAATTAAAGCCGGATGTAGTTACACTCGATATGGAAATGCCCAGAATGGACGGCCTCTCCTTTCTTGCGAAATTAATGAAGCACTATCCCCTGCCGGTAGTTGTGTTAAGCTCCCTGACTCCTGAAAATAGCGAGATAGCTCTGAAAGCCCTTGAACTCGGAGCCATGGATGTGATTTGTAAACCTGGTGGAGCTTACTCCATCAAGGATGTGTACAAAAAAGTGGCCAGAGCTATAAGGGGAGCAGCAGCGGCGCAGGTGAAAAAGAATCCGGTGGCGGATGCAACACCTGTTGTTAAGTTAAAGCATTCGAAACTTCTGACCAGCACAACCAATAAAATTATCGCAATCGGCGCTTCCACCGGTGGGACCAAAGCCATTGAAGTTGTATTAAAGTCCCTTCCGGCAACAGCGCCCGGAACCGTGATTGTACAGCATATGCCGGCAAATTTTACTAAATCTTTTGCACAGCGTCTCAATGAAATCTGCCAGGTTGAAGTGCGGGAGGCAAAAGATAATGATCATGTTGTGCCTGGGGTGGCGCTGATTGCGCCCGGAAATTTTCATATGCTCCTTGTACGGAGCGGAGGCACTTACCTGGTAAAGTTAAAAAACGGCCCCAGGGTTCATTACCAGCGGCCGGCAGTTGATGTGTTATTCAGGTCGGTGGCCAAAAATGCCGGAAAAAATGCAGTCGGTGTTATCCTCACCGGCATGGGAGCAGACGGAGCCAGGGGACTTTTTGAAATGAAAAACAGCGGCGCGCATACTTTTGTGCAGAACGAAGAGACATCTGTTGTGTTCGGGATGCCTAAAGAAGCGATCAGGATCGGAGCCGCCGATAAGGTGCTCCCTTTATCCGGCATTAGCCAGGCAGTTATCAATTATTTGCAAAAAAGTTAGAGGTATTTGTTATGTCTAACATTTATGGATTATTAAGTGTGGGAAGGGTGGCTCTGGCAACCCAGCAGAAGGCTATCGATGTGACCGGCAATAATATTGCCAATGTCAATACTCCGGGATATTCGCGGCAGAGACTGAATATGGAGTCTACCGATCCCATCAGATACGGCGCGGGCCAGATGAGCAGGGGAGTCCGGGCCAATAGAAAAATAGATAGGATGTATGATCAGTTTTTAGGATCTCAAATCAACAACGAAAACCAGAGCCTGGGAAAATGGGAAGCGCAAAACAATTCTCTTGAAAAAGTCGAGATGATTTTCGACGAAGCATCAGGCAATGGCCTGAACCAGGCTATGGGTGATTTCTGGAATGCGTGGCAGGAACTTGCCAATAATCCATCAGGTCATGTGGAACGGGTGGAGTTGCTGGCCAAGAGTCAAACAATGGCCGGGATGTTCAACGAGACAGCATCTGATCTTGAACAGGTCGGAAAAGATATGGATACAAATATCAAGGGAACGGTGGATGAAATCAATCTGCTTTCAGAAGAAATAGCCGATTTAAACGCAAAAATCCAGAAAGCGGAAGTGGGCGGGCACAGCGCCAATGAGTTCAGGGATCAAAGGGATTCTGTTTTGAAAGAGCTTTCCGGATTTATAGATATTAACGCTTTTGAAGATAACCAGGGGCACATGACGGTATTGACCGGCGGAGGCCATCCTCTTGTGGAAGGTGTCTCTGCTTATGAGCTGACCACCGAAATTAATGCCGGGCATTATAATGTTGAATGGGTCAATAGAGATGGAAACAAGACCGATATTACCGCAAACATCTCCGGTGGCAAACTGAAAGGATGGATCAAAACAAGAGATGTTGCGGTTCCTGATTATCTGGGCAGGATGAACGATTTGTCGGTATCAATTAGCGATAACGTTAATGATCTCCATACGGATGGTTATGATTTGAATGATAATTTAGGAGGCGATTTTTTTTCAGGCACCTCAGCTTTAAATATGGCTGTTGATTCCGCTCTGCTTGCAGATACCGACCTTATTGCAGCCGGAAGCCTTTCCGGCGATCCCGGTGACAACGGCAATGCCCTTGCCATAGCGGAACTGCAGAATTCCATTTTATCAGACATAAACAGTTCAACTTTTGACGATTACTATAATTCGATAGTCAGCGATGTCGGCAGCAGCGTTAAAAATGCGGGCATGAATTATAATCACCAGGCATCGGTAACAGATCAGCTCGATAATTACCGAGAAACAGTATCAGGGGTTTCCATAGACGAAGAGATGGTCAATCTTGTAAAATTTCAACATGCTTATGATGCTGCTGCCAAGTTGATCAGCACTGTGGATGAGATGCTGGCTACACTTATGAATATTTAGGAGCGGCCTGCGGTCTTTAGGAGCGCTTCGCTTTAGGAGCGGCCTTTGGCCTTGAGGGTCGCTTCGCTTGAGGGGTGAATTATGAGAGTTAGTAGTAATGCTGTTTATAATACGATTATTGGTAATCTTTCAAGAAATTCAGAAAGGTTGTTAAAAGCCCAGGTTAAGGTTGCCACCGAGAAGAGAGTCAATAAACCTTCGGATGATCCTGTCGGTATGGGGAAGGTGCTGGATTACAGGAAGAGACTTGCTTCTATAGATCAGTACCAGGGCAATATTGCAAAGGGAAAAGCAAGAATTCAGATGACGGAGACAACCCTTGACATGGTTTCCAATCTTTTAACTGATGCCAAGAATATAGCCATGGATCAGTCGACCGGATCGGTGGAAAGTTCAGACCGGGCGATAGCGGCCGAGCAGATAGCCTCTATTCGTGAACAGGTGCTGCAGCTTGCCAATACCAGGCTGGGAGGTGAATATATTTTTGCCGGGCATGAAACCAGTAAACCGGCTTTTCTTGGTAGTGGCAATTATGACGGTGATCTTGGTGAAAAAAAAATAATCATAGATGAGAATACGGAAGTAAAAATAAATTTAACTGGTGAGGATATTTTCCCGACCACTGCTGGTTCAAATGTTTTTGATGTGATGAAAGATCTTCAGGACGCCCTGGAGGCGCCTGTATATGTACAATCAACTGTTGCAGCTCAGGCTAATCTACTTGCAGATGCCCGGGATCAGGTTAATCTTGGCCGGGCCGGCTCTGCTTCAACATTCAAGCGTCTGGAAGGTTGTGATGGCATGCTGGATAGCTTTAAACTCAGAATTGAGG
This sequence comes from Desulfosarcina sp. BuS5, assembly GCF_028752835.1. NCBI lineage: Bacteria > Pseudomonadati > Thermodesulfobacteriota > Desulfobacteria > Desulfobacterales > Desulfosarcinaceae > Desulfosarcina > Desulfosarcina sp. BuS5. The sequence goes on along the minus strand of NZ_CP087952.1, from coordinate 3,019,478 downwards.
ATATGCTTTCAAAAACGGAAGATGCCGACTTAGCCACGGCTATTGTGGAACTTCAGTTTGAGGAGCGTGCTTATGAGGCTTCCCTGGCTGCATCCGCTCGGGTTATGCAGCCGAGTCTTTTGAATTTTTTGAAATAAACGGGGCGCTTTGCTTAAGGAGCGCTTCGCTTTAGGAGCGGCCTTCGGTCTTGAGGGGCGCTTCGCTTGAGGGTTTATGAAGGTTATATTCTTTTTTACGGGGTTTTTTGTTTTGGCGGTTTTGGGTAATGCTTTCTGCATGAGCGCTGGTGATATGATCAGGTTGAAGAAAAATGGTATCAGCGATGAGACCGTTCAAGTAATCATAAAAGAGAAGGCGCTGGAGACATGCCTTTTTAGTGTCGATGAGATTGTAGAGCTGAGAAATGCCGGTATAAGTGATGAGACTGTTCGAATGCTGGTTTCAGAAGGCTCCTTTATCAGGAACACGGAGCCGGTGATATATGGGAAGGATATAAGATCAATAAAATTTACTACCGCAGGTGATATTATTGATCTTAAAAAAGCCGGAGTAAGCGAAGAGACACTCCGCGCGATTATTATATACGGATCGCGTAATGGAAGTAAAGATGAGCGTGAGAAAGCATGGGATATGCTAAAGAGCATGGGAATCATTGTCGATCTGCGGAATGAAGGAAAACGAAATTTAACCCCCTGATTAATATGAGGAAATCGATGATGGAAATGATTGTAACAGATAATTTTATGGAACAAAAATCCGCGGCAGGCTTTTTTGCCGGCAGGTTTTACAGCGTTGAGGTTGACCTGGATGGGATAGAGTATCCCTATCAGTTCAAGCTGTGGAATGGCTATCCAGGAGTAAAATTTGTTCTTGTAAAAGAGAATTCAGAGATTGTCGGGAGACTCCATGCCGGTGATGTATTTAATATGAAGTATCACAGCATAGACTCCAATTCACCTTCCGAGTTTATTGATACTGAAATTACAGATATTACAAGAAAAGATGAGGGCAGGTTCAAGGGCCATTATTTGGTGGAGTTGTCGCTCCTGAATTAACCGGTTTTTTTTATACATTATCCGGCATCCTTCATTTGTGCCAGGTTACCCAGCCGCATTTTCTCAACCCTTCTTATCTTTTTTTTCTAAAGTTTCGAATCAGCAGGCCGATATAGTTTTTGAAAGGTTTTTAGGGAACTGGAAGGAAATAATCTACGCATATCGTGCAGATTTTTTTGTTCGTCTTCAAGGCGTGGTAACAGTTGCATAGTGAACTATACAACTGTTACCGCAACGTAGAAGACGGACAAAAGGGCAAGCAGGATGCGTAGATTATTTCCTGTAAGTTCCCTTATTACGGCCAACATTTTTAAATACCCCAAAAATTCAAATGTAAAGGAGTTGAGTGTGGAAGAATCAAAGATGGAGGAGCCAAAAATGGATGAAACGACAGAAGTAATTGATCAGGCAGTGCAGGTCATGTCTGACAGGGAGGGTAAATATCTTACCTTCACACTATCGGCTGAAGAGTACGGAGTCGGTATTTTAAAGATTAAAGAGATAATCGGAATGCTGCCCATTACTAGTGTTCCCCAGACTCCTGGGTTTGTAAAAGGAGTTATTAATCTAAGAGGCAAGGTAATCCCGGTGGTGGATCTCAGGCTGCGGTTCGGCATGGAGGCAATGGAGTATACTGAACGTACCTGTATCATAGTAGTTGAAATAGAAGGCACGGTCAATACCATACTTATGGGAGTTGTGGTCGATTCTGTTTCTGAAGTTTTGAATATTAAAAATGAAGAGATCGAGGACCCTCCCTCCTTTGGAACAAAACTCAACATTGATTATATCCTCGGTATGGCCAAGATGGAAGGCGGAGTCAAGATTTTGCTCGATATAAACAAGGTCCTTGGGGAAGAAGAGATAGCTGCGCTTGAAATGGCGGCATAAAAAATATACTAAAAATATACTACAGGAGAAAAGTCATGTTTAAAAATCTTACAGTAGGAAAAAAACTCGCCGCCGGATTCGGAATTGTCCTTATAATACTCGCAATGATTTGGCTGACTAGTTTTTTCGGTGCAACCAGCATAGTGAAAAATGCCGTCAGTATGATAAATGGAGGAAACATCGTAAACGGGATGTTCGAGAAAGAGGTGAATCAGCTTAAGTGGCTGGCGAAGCTTACGGCGTATATGAATGATCCGGATGCAAAAGAATTGAAGATCCAGACAAATGATCATAAATGCGGGCTTGGCAAATGGCTTTTTGGTGAGGAACGTAAACGTGCTGAAGAGTTGGTGCCGGACATAGCTCCGCTGCTTAAAGCAATGGAAGAGCCGCATCGACTGCTTCATCATTCTGCTGTTGATATAGCAAAGACGATGAAGAAACTTGATACAAGCAGATGGTTGACTTTTTTTTATCGAGTTGAAAGGGCACACCGTGTTTGGGCTGATACTGTCACCGCTGAAATTTTTAATCTGGATGGCAGCTCTGAAGACAGGAAAAAGCTTTCCGTTGAGTCTGACTATCGAAAGTGCGACCTTGGCAAATGGCTTTATGAAGGCGAGGCGGATGCCTTTGTGAAAGATTATCCTGCTTTTGCATCCCTGGTTGAGAAGGTAAAAGAGCCTCACAGGCTTATTCATGAGGCGGTCGGGAAGATTAATGTTTGCCTGGCGAATGATGATTATGACGGTCCGGTTGCGATAGTAAAAAATGAGATTAAGCCGAACTTTCAAAAAACAGCCGGAGTTTTAAAAGAGATGCGCGATCTCACCAGGAATTTTGCCAGGGGTCATAAAGAGGCTGCTGAAATTTTAATAACGGTTATAGATAGAAATGTCGAAAAGGTTCAGAAGCTGATGCACCAGGTTTCAGAGACCGTGGAAAAGAATATGGTAACCCAGGAGGCTTTGCTGCAGGGGGCAGGAAGGGTAAAGACTTTAGTGACAATAATAGGCATTATTGGGCTGATAGCCGGCCTGGTCATTGCTTTTTTTATTGCCAAAGGCCTGCTCTCTTCCATTGGCATGATCGCGAATAACATGAATGAAGGGGCCGGGCAGGTCGCCTCCTCAGCCAGGCAGGTTTCCGCTTCCAGCCAGTCTTTTGCGGAAGGAGCATCCGAGCAGGCCGCTTCAATCGAGGAAACCTCATCCTCCCTGGAAGAGATCTCTTCCATGACCAGGCAGAATGCGGATAATGCCGGTCAGGCTGATAATCTTATGAAAGAAGCTGGTCAGGCCGTGGCGCAGGCAAATGATTCCATGACAAAACTTACCAGCTCTATGAAGGAAATTTCAAGCGCTAATGAAGAGACCCAGAAGATAATCAAGACCATCGATGAAATCGCCTTTCAGACCAACCTGCTGGCCCTTAACGCGGCTGTGGAAGCCGCCCGTGCCGGAGAAGCCGGAGCAGGATTTGCGGTGGTTGCCGAGGAGGTGAGGAATCTGGCGTTAAGATCTGCGGAAGCCGCAAAGAATACGGCGGAGATGATAGAAGGAACTGTTGCCAAAACCCAGGAAGGATCAGGCTTGGCTGAGGAAACCAGCGAAGCCTTTGTCCGGGTTGTGGAAGCATCATCCAAGGTAGGCGAACTTGTCGGTGAAATATCGGCCGCATCAAATGAACAGTCCCAGGGGCTGGAGCAGATAAATACTGCTGTTACCGAAATGGACAAGGTAACCCAGCAGAACGCCGCCACTGCGGAGGAGTCCGCATCCACTTCTGAAGAGATGAGCGCCCAAGCCGAGCAGATGAAAGTTATGGTTGGAGAACTGCTTGCCATGGTCGGTGAAAATTCAACACCCTCAAAGAGGAGAGATGCAGCGCTGAAAAGAAATTCTGTTGCTGTAAAAAAATCTGCAGCAAAAGCAGCGCCAGTGCCTGTAAAAGAACTAAAAAGACCTGAACCTGAAGAGGTAATACCTTTTGACAAAGATGATTTCAGCGATTTTTAAAGGACACAGATACACGCAGATGAGTTTAAACTGCACTATTCCGATTTTTTTTTGAATACTGCGGCTTGATTGGCATTATAATTGCTTATTATTAAGTAAAAGGAATGAAGTTTTAATTCTCCTTTCCTTCATTCCAAACCTCCGACCCTGTCAGGATGCCCTCTCCTGACAGGGTTTTCTTTTGGAGTGAAGAAAAATCAAAACCTGGGCTTTAACCCAGCCTGCTTACAAAGCTCATTTGCTGTTATTCTGTCAAACTGTCTGTGTCTTTTTACAGGAATAGCTTTGGAACCATTATAGTAAATAGAATGGTTGCTTCCTTCTCTTGGCAAATAATACTTATTTTTTTCAAAATAGCTAATAAGATCACGCCGTTTGATTGACATATTCAACCTCAACCGGCACCTGCTCAATTAAAGCATTTCCAATCGGAATTTTTTTCCCAAGATCATTATAAGCAAGAACCATTTCACAAAGTACGTCTTTAAGCATAGTGCGACATTCTTCGAGATTTTTACCTTCGGTTATGACTTCCGGCCAATCGATCAGTTGTCCCATATAACCGGCATCAATTTTTGTATATTTGGCGGTATAATTAACCATAATTGCCTCCCCCCCCCCCATTGTTTTAATTGCTTTAGGCGCTATTTTAACTATAAAAATTTATGGTGTCAAATCAGATTTGATAAAGGTTGATTCGCAGATTGCAAAGCAATCTTTGCGATTTGTAAATTATATGTGGTGGGAAATGGTAGTATGCTAACCCGGTTCAGGGGATCGGGTTAATATGCAAAAAGTTCTTGCAAATAATTCACTGCCTTGATTTGAGTATTTTTTAAAATTATACAAAGATAAGGCATGCCTTGTCTCTACCGAAGGATGCCGATTTTTGTTAAATTTGGGATTTCTTCAGTTTAAGGGTTATTTCAACCCGCCGGTTTCTTTTCCTGCCTTCAGGAATGTCATTGCTCTCCCGTGGGCGGTACTCTCCGAAACCCATTGTTGAAATACGTTCAGGTTGGACATGTGCCTGGTTGAGGAGGATTTCGGCGACCGAGGCCGCGCGGGCCATGGAAAGGGCGAGATTGGATTTATAAGGTCCGCTTTTGATAGGGACATTATCGGTATGTCCTGCAATTATTATATCGCCTTCTGTTTTTTTAAGAACAGATGCGATTTTTTGCAGCATTTTCACTATTTCCGGCCGGACATAAGCCTTGCCGGAATTAAAGGTGCTTTCTCCCATCATTCTGATGGTTACGCTGTTTTCTCCTGTCTCTACTTTTATAAGATCTTTTATATCCTGGATATCGGTATGATAACCTTTTTTCAGCTCTTCGCCTATTTCTTCTTTCAACTGTGTGGCAATAACCTCCTCTCTTTGAAAAGGGGAAAGGATCGTCTGGTCAAAATCCCTGGCGATTATTTTCATACCCATAGGATTGTCCATCACCCTCTCTTTGCGCTGAATGCCAAATGCCTTTGCCATGGAACCTGCAACTTCTTTATAAACAGCTTTGTCTGTTTCTGAAAATGATAGCAGGAGCACAAAAAAACAGAGCAGCAGGCTCATAAGATCGCCGAATGTTACAACCCAGTCGGGCGCGCCTTCTTCAACAGGTTTTTCCGGTACATTAGGATCACTGCCCACTGGAATCACCATCCTTATCAGTTAAAGTTTGTTCACGTTTTTTGGGAGAAAGGAATATCCTTAAAGATTCTTCCAGCACCATAGGGGCTATGCCGCGTGTAATCGCCACGGCGCCTTCAACAATAATGTTTTTATAGACCTGTTCTTCATCGCATCTGAATTTTAATTTTTCAGCTATGGGGATACAAACAAGGTTTGCGATAACTGCTCCATAAAGAGTTGTAAGAAGAGCAACCGCCATTGAGGGGCCGATGCTGGAAGGATCCGACATATTTGACAGCATCTGAACGAGCCCTATCAGGGTTCCAATCATGCCAAAGGCCGGCGCTGTTGCTCCGATGCCCTTAAAAAAATTCTGTCCCAGGGTATGACGCTGCACAGTCAAGCGGATATCCTTGTTAAGCATGTCTGATATTAAGCCTTCATCATATCCGTCGGAAAGGTATGCAAGGGCCTTGGCTGCGAAATTATCCTCCGGTTTTTCTTTTTCCAGGGCTATTAATCCTTCTTTTTTTGCTATTCTGGTATAGGAGACCATATCTGAAATTATTTTATCGGGCGAATCAACTTTTATTAAAAAAGCTTTCATGGCAACTTTAATCGAACCAATAACTTCAGCCATTGTGAATTTCATAAAAGCAGTTGCAATACTTCCCCCCACAACGATCAGCAGTCCCGGCACATTAATAAAAATACCGGCGCTGCCGCCCAGAATGATTGCTGAAAGGACTAAACCAGCTCCTCCCAGGAGACCTATAACTGTTGCAATATCCATATAAATCCTTAATAAATTTTATACGCTGCTTATATCATCCTCAAGCGAAGCACTCATACAGGCCGCAGGCCGCTCTTGAGAATAAAAACATTCTGTTCAAAATGCTTCAAAGCACGATATGTCTGGAGTTTTTCAATGTTATAAAGAGTAAGTTCCGTATTTGCCGGCATTATGATGGCCCCGGTTTTCATGCGCACATCCCGGGTAAGCACCATCCCTTTTTTTAAATCATCCAGGCTGATTTCCAGGTAATCCTTTCTGTTTTCCTCCTGAATATTCTCCATATTGATTTCAAGAAGATAATTTACTATCTCCGGATCAAGCTGATAACTGCTCAGCCTGTGAAGCATGCCGGGAATATCTCCAAGACTGATAGCTCCCCTGTTTACAATATTATCATATATGGATGCGGCAGATACAATCTGAGCATGAAGAGGAAGTTCATCTCCCTGGAGACCATCAGGAAAACCTTTCCCATTATACTGTTCGTGATGGGCTCTTACAATCTTTGCCGCAGGATGCAGGAATTCAATTTCTTGCAGAATGAGCTCTCCCCGCTCCGGATGTGAAAGGTACTGATTTTTTTCTTCGCCTTTTAATTCGGTTCTTTTGCTTGAAAAAATTTTATTTGGAAGACCAATCATACCTATATCGTGGAGCAGGGCGGCGGCCTCAATTACCCGATATTCCTCCATCGGTATTTTAGTATATTTTGTTGCAAGTATTAAAGAAAGTCCTGCGACTCTTCGACAGTGTCCGCCCAGATCTTTGCTAAACACCTCAATAAGGCTTGTAAATGTTCGCAAGGTTTGGTAGTAATTTTTTTCAAGCTCCTCATCTTTACAGATAGCTTCTTTTTCAAAATTTACGATTCGGGAGCCTATATCTATGCGTGACCGTAGTTCATCGTAGCAGACAGGCTTGACAAGATAATCATCTGCGCCTGCTTCTGTAGCCTGAATAATTGCCTCATGATTATTCCCGTGGCTTATAATGATGAAGTAAATATATTGATTAAAATCTTTTGAGCGAATCATTCTGCCAAAGTCGAGGCTGTCCATTTCCGGCATCTCTAAGTCGCATATGATAATGTCTATTGTTGTGGATTCAAGCATTGAGCATGCTTGCAACCAATTATCGCTTGAAGATACATTGTGCCCCCAGTTTTTTATATTGAGCTTATGCTGACGCAGAGTTGCCGGGTTGTCATCGATAACCAGTATATTCATTTTTATTCAAAGGGGTTTGGAATTTTTTTAAAACAGATTTGGTTGTTTTATTTTTAACGAGGTAATGCATATTTTGAGCCAATATATATTTAAGGAGTGATCAAAAGCCCTTGATTTTGATATTTCCATTAAAAAAATAATGTTCATTATGAATGATTTTATATGAAATTAGCTCAACCAAAGATCAAAATTGCGAATTAATTTAAAAAAAATTATATATTCCGAGCAGGAATATTGACGGTTTGTCAAAAATATGGCAGGTGTTATAAAAATGTGTTTTAGCTGTTAAGTGATGGCTGATTAAATAACTTATGGAAACAAACATAGATTTGAACCGTGAGATTGCCGCACGTAAATGCGCGGAAGAGGCGCTTCTTAAAAGTCAAGAAGAACTCCGAGAGGCAAGTAAAATGGAGTCTCTTGGGACTCTGGTGGCGGGGATGGCGCATGAGATTAATAATCCGATTAATCTTATTATATTTAACATGCCCCTCTTTGAGAAAATATGGATAGATTTTCTGCCTGTTTTGAAGGAGGTTGCAGATAAAGAACCTTACCGTAAATATGGTGGTTTGCAATATGCTTTTCTCAAGGATCATTTAATTCAGCTTATTTCCGATGTTAACATGGCGGCCAAGAGGGTAGCCAACATTGTCAATGATCTGAAGAAATTTGCCAGACAGTCCTATATTTTCGATAAAAAGCCTATCCAGATTAATACTGCCGTTATTAATGCCATAAAATTTGCCCAAACTAGTATAAACGATTTTCGTATTGATATAGAACAGAACCTATCCCCTGCTCTTCCTTTAATAGAAGGAGATTCGGGGCATATTGAACAGGTCGTCCTGAATATACTTTTAAACGCAGTACAGGCTATAAGCTATAAGAATATACCCGGCCTTATCAAGATTTCAACCGGGGTTCAGCACAAGGACGGACGGGTTTATATCAAGATATCTGATAACGGTATAGGCGTATCTCCATCCATTTCCAATAAAATTTTTGATCCTTTTGTCACAGACAAGCAAATGAAAGGAGGCACCGGCCTCGGACTTTCTATATCCCACAGTTTTGTGAAGGCCCATGGCGGTGAGATAACCTTTCAGAGCGAGCAGGGAGAAGGAACTATTTTTACAATCTGCTTGCCGACAAAAATAAAAGAAAAAGCCGCCAGAATTCTCATTGTAGATGACGATGAAATGATTCGGAATATGTTAAGAGATGCCCTTACCAATCAACGTTCTTATTTCGTGGATGATGCTCATAATGGCCTGGAAGCCTGTATAAAACTTGGAACATACCGGCCTGATCTGCTTATACTCGATATTTTTATGCCGGAAATGGACGGGCTTGGAGTTTGCCGTGCCATAAAAAAGGATCCTGCGCTTGCTGATCTCAAGGTAATGATTACAACAGGAAACCGGGATCATCCTAAACTCGATCAGGTCTTTAGATTAGGCTTTGCCAATATTCATTGCAAACCTTTTAAAATACAAAAATTCCTTCAAGAGGTGGATTATCTGGTTAATTCCTGAACCGGATAAACATGAAAAATTATAATATAACGCATTGAAATTATTTATCTAAACACCTATAGATAGGCCGTAATATATGGAGTCAATACCTGATAATAACCCGCAACTACTGGTTGTCGATGACGACCCAGGCCTTCTTTTAAGCATCAAAGCCTCCATTGTCAGTCTGGGGATGCCTGAACCGGCGCTTCTCTCCGATTCCAGGCTTGTTATTGATCTGCTGGGTAAGCACCGTTTCCCTGTTGTGCTGCTCGATTTGATGATGCCGCATCTTTCCGGGATGGATCTTCTACAGCAAATAAAAAAAGAGTTTCCGGAAACTGCGTGCGTAATAGTTACCGCCGTAGATGATGTTGCTTCCACTGTCGAGGCCATGAGAAAGGGGGCTTATGATTATCTTGTCAAGCCGCTTAACACAGAACAGCTTGCAATAGTAATTAATCGTGCCATGGAAAGATACAATCTAAGATTCGGTTTGTCACTCTATGAGAGAAAACAGCTCTTTTCGGATCTGGATAATCCAAAGGCATTTAAAGAGATTATTGCTGAAGATGAGGCTATGGCCCTTGTCTTCCGCCAGGTAGAGGCTGTTGCCGCCACGGATTACAGCGTTGTGATTACAGGTGAATCCGGAACAGGCAAGGAGATGGTGGCGCGTGTAATTCATAAATTGAGCAATCGTAAGCAGGCCCCTTTTCTGGCCGTCAATATGGCGGCCTTTAGTAAAGCACTTTTTGAAGATGAATTCTTCGGCCATGCTAAAGGCGCTTATACAGATGCTATGGTTGAAAAAAAAGGATTTTTTGAACAGGCTGACTGCGGAACACTTTTTCTGGATGAAATTGCCGAACTCGATCTCTCTCTCCAGGGAAAACTCCTCAGGGTAATTGAGGAACAGGAGTTATACCGTTTGGGAAGCACTGAAGTAAGAAATGTGGATGTACGTATATTATCAGCCACCAACAGGGATATAGATAAAGAAATCAAAAAGGGTAATTTTCGTGCAGATCTCTTCTACCGACTTAACATGTACAATATAAAAATTCCTCATTTAAAGGATAGAAAAAACGATATTATTCCTTTAGCTCAACACTTTCTCAAGATTTATGCGGAAAAAAATAATAAGAAGATCGATTCAATTGCCAAAGATTTGGCGGAAGCTCTGATTGAATACCAGTTTCCAGGAAATGTAAGGGAACTCGAAAACATTATAGCGGGAGCGGTGCTGCTTGAAAAAAGTGATTCATTGACTCTATCTTCAGCCGGAAGCCTGGCATCTGATATGAAACCTTTTAAACGGGTTAATGATAAAGTGCTTACTCTTGCCGAACTGGAAAAAGAACATATAGGGCATATATTGAATATTACCGGCGGCAACCGTACAAAGGCTGCCAGGCTTCTTGGAATAAATACTACAACAGTATACAGGAAGATAGAGAAATACGGGTTGTAGGGGCGGATTCCATATCCGCCCTATCATTCCCTAAACCGGTTCAAATGCCAGATATGTAAGCTTTTCTCCTTTTTTTTTCCTGTGAAGGTACTTGACCGCAAGGGGCATTCCCACTTTAATGGTTTCCGGCCTGGCCGGGTCAATCCCCTCAATCCGGGCGTCGACTTTAGTCCCCTCGTCCAGCTCGACCACGCCGACACAATAAGGATGTTTTCTGTCAAATCCTTCTTCGATCATAAAAGGAGGCCCGATTGAAATACATGTAAAGGCAGCCAGTTTACCGGTGCCTTTCATTTCTACCCACTCCATATCCGTGCCGTAGCAGTCGATGCAGATTGGCCTCGGGGGAGTAAATAGAGAACCGCATTTTTTACATTTTGATCCCATAAGTTTTTTTTTATTAAGATATTTGTTATATTCTATATCGCTGAAGATTTTTTTTTCCATTATCTATCTCCTTTCCAGGATAGTGAATGTGCAGGTGCCTCCGGTGCCTCCCAGGTTATGAGCCGCTCCGATCCGTAGATTTTTTTTCTTGACCTGTCTTTCTCCAGCCTCATTTCTTAATTGCTTCCAAACTTCGACGAGTTGAGATGTACCTGTAGCGCCAACCGGATGCCCCTTGCTCTTCAGGCCGCCGGAAGTGTTGATCGGTATGGGGCCGTCCAATCTTGTCAGGCCATCCCTTACGGCTTTGTAGCCTTCCCCTTTTTTGAAGAAGCCGAGGTCTTCAGTATGAATAATTTCTGCGATGGAGAAACAGTCGTGCACTTCGGAAAATTGAATATCTTCAGGTTTAAGCCCGGACATGCCGTAAGCCTCTTTTGCGGCATTTTGGGTAGCTTCGAATGATGTCAGCGACTTCGCGGAATGAAAACCCCTTCCACTTCCCTGGCCGATACCGATTACTTTAAGTGGCTTGTCTGTAAAGTTTCCTGCAATCTCTTCGGCGGCAAGGATCATACAACTTGCGCCGTCGCTTATAGGGCAGCAGTCATAAAGGTGCATCGGCCAAGCAACTGGAGGATTTGCAGAAAGATCGGACAGGAACTCTATCTCATCCTTCCATTGAGGCGCGGGCCTTCCTTTTGCTTTGGCGCGTTCAATTTTTGCATTCATCATATCCCGGATTGTAAATGGTATCTGGGCCTTGGGATTAAAAGGCGCATTGTTGTGGCTTTTAATAGTTACATTCATAAGATCTCTATGGGAGGCGCCATATTTTGCAAAATAGGCTGTTGCTATAACGCCGAAAACACCAGGGAAAGTAAAACCGACCCTCCCTTCATATGGAACTGTCGCCAGGGCCAGACCTTCGGCAACCTCTTCAGTAGAAACTTTTGACATATCTTCAACTCCGCCTACCAGCACAATATCATAGAACCCTGAAGCTATTGCAAAAACGCCTTCTCTGAATGCAAGCGCGCTTGACGCGCATGCTCCTTCGGTTCGGGTGGCAGGTTTCGGAGATAGGCCGATCAGATCCGATATCATCGGCGCCCAGTGTGCTTGATGCACGAAAAAATCATTGGAGAAATTTCCAAGATACAACGCTTCTATTTCATTGGGATCGAAACCTTTGTCCACCGATGCAATTGTTTCATTAAAGGCTTCGGTAAAAAGATCTTTTGAGTCTTTGTTTTTGTACATGCCGAATTTTGTCATTCCGGCCCCTATTACGGCCACACCCCGGCCGAGTTTTCTTTTTTTCATGTTTTACCTCATTTTTAAATAAATTAGCCATTGCGAGTTTTTATCATCATGAAATTTTTAACAATAAAACGGGAATGAATCAATCCAATTATTGTATTTTTTAGGTGATTTAAAGGCGGCATATAAATTGCAGTAAGCTTTTTAAAGTTTTTTAAAGTTTTTAAAGTTTTTTTTCTAAAATGCCGATAGATAAAATAATGCCAGTGTTTACTGATTTATACTTTAAACAAGCCGCAGCGAAATTTTATCGATAGATAGCAGAGGTAATTTTGTATCAAAATTTTTCTATTCTTATAGCCGAAGATAATCCTGTTTCCGGAAAAATGCTCGAAAAGATTCTTGTTCAGGAAGGCCATAAAGTAATAATTGCTGAAAACGGCCGCGTTGCCATGGAAAAATTCAATAATAAATTTTGCCCGATCATTATTACAGACTGGATGATGCCTGAAATGAACGGCCAGGAACTATGCAGGGCAATTAGAGCGGTGGATCGTCAGAGTTATGTTTATATTATTCTTGTTACCGCCAACAATGAGAAACAAAAGGTTGTGACTGGTCTTGAGGCCGGGGCCGATGATTATATAAGCAAGCCGTATAATCCTGCTGAACTAATCGCGCGGCTGAACACAGGTATACGCTTTCTGAGGCTGGAGGAATCTTTAAAAAAGGCCAATGAAGAGATAAGGAAATTGTCCATAAAAGATTCACTGACCGGAAGCTATAACCGCGCATTCATTTCCCAACACCTTCCTAAAGAATTAAAGAGAGCCATCAGATATAATAAACCTCTGTCTCTTATTTTTTGTGATATTGATCATTTTAAAAGAATCAATGATACTTTCGGCCACAACGTCGGCGATCAGGTTCTTAAAGAATTGGTCCGTATAATTTCGAATGCGATCCGGATGAATATGGATTGGATCGGGAGATATGGAGGTGAAGAGTTTATAGTCGTACTTCCTGAAACAGATATTCACGGGGCTTACTTTATTGCAGAGAGGCTCCGCAAAAAAGTAGAAGCTATGGTGGTTAAAACGATGGAAGAGACTATATCCATTACAGCTTCTTTCGGGGTTTCTGAATTTAACCACGAAACAGGTTATGAAGTGTGTGGATATGAAGAGTTGATCAACGTGGCGGATCAATACATGTATCAGGCCAAGAACGAAGGCAGAAACATGGTCAAATGACCGGGTTTATAAATTATATTTCGTCCTCGTTCCTTAAGAATGAAGATTGGTGGTATGGATGATGATGGAAGCAAGTTCAAAAACAGTATGCAGTGAAAAAGAAATGAAAAAAATTTTGGTTGTGGATAATCATCCAGTAATGTTGCAGTTTATGACAAAACTGCTTGAAGGTATGGGGCATGATGTTATCACTGCCGAAGACGGACTTGCTGCGCTCGATGTTTTAGAGTCTTGTCTGCCGGACATAATTTTTATTGATCTTATAATGCCTAGAATCGGCGGGAAAAAGTTATGTCGCATTATTCGCAATATGCCTGAGATGAAATCTGTGTTTATCGTAATTCTTTCAGCGGTTGCGGCTGAGGATGATCTTGATTTTATCAGTCTTGGAGCAAATGCCTGTATTGCCAAAGGTCCTGTGCAGATAATGAGGAATCATATAAGCGATTTGTTAAATTCGCCGGATTTTGGGGCGTCCAGGGGTTTATTAAATAAGACTTTAGGGTATGAAAATATGACTATGCGCCAAATTTCAAAAGAACTGCTCCAGTCCGGAAGACATTATAAGAGAATTCTGCGGTACCTGTCAGAGGGGGTTATAGAGCTATCAGTAGATGAAAGGATTATTTTTGTTAATCCGGTTGCAATTTCGTTAGCATGTATTCCGGAAGAGAAGCTGCTGAGTTTAAATTTTATAGAACTGTTTCAAAAAGAACACCAGGATAAAATAATAGGAATCCTCAGAGAGAGCAAATCCGATAGAAAGAGCAAATCCGATTTGCATGAAGACCCGGACTATTTTATAGTCCCGTTAAACGGCAATCAGGTTGAGATAAATATCCTCCCTGTAGAGGATTATGAAAATAATACAACAATAGTCATCCTGAACGACGTAACCGAGCATAAAAAAATAGAAGAACAACTGAGGTATTCCCAGAAAATGGAAGCTGTGGGAACCCTTTCAGGTGGCATTGCCCATGATTTTAATAACCTTCTCATGGGAATACAGGGGAATGTTTCCCTTGCGCTTCTGAATTTAAACCCGGAAGACAGCAACTACCTGAAACTTAAAAATATTGAAGAATACATCAGTAACGGCGCCAAGCTGACCCGGCAGCTTCTGGAATATTCAAGGGGCGGAAAATATGAGGTCAAGACGACAAATCTCAACAGACTCATAAAAAAGCAGGTTGATCTGTTCAGCCCTACCAGGAAGGAAATTACGGTTATTGGAAATTATGATCCGGAGCTTTGGCCGGTAGAGGTCGATCAGGGACAGATAGAGCAGGTAGTGCTGAATCTTTATATAAATTCCTCACATGCCATGCCGGGATGCGGAAAACTCTATATAAAGACAGGAAATGTCGTAGTGAAAGATAATCATAACTTTCCTTTTAAGGTCGATCCCGGAAGATATGCCTGTGTGACGGTTAAAGATACCGGAGTGGGAATGGATGCTGAGACCCTGGAGAGGATCTTTGATCCTTTTTTTACCACTAGAGAGGTCGGCAGTGGATCCGGCCTCGGGCTTGCCTCTGCTTATGGAATAGTTAAAAATCACAACGGCTTTATCGATGTTAAGAGTGCTCCTGGTGAAGGCTCTGCGTTTCAGATATACCTGCCTGTATCGAAGAACAAGGTTAAAGAAGAAAGTGTGGTTTCCGAAGATATTGTCAAGGCTGACGAAACTGTTCTTCTTGTTGATGACGAAAATATGATTATCGAAGTAGGCCGGGAGATCCTGGAATATTTGGGATATTCGGTTATAACTGCCGGCAGCGGGAGAGAGGTTATTGAGATAATGAATCACTCACATAGTGAGGATAGTGAGGACAGCAATGAGAATGAGGTGGCAGCCGGCAGCGTCAAGCCCGACCTGGTTATCCTCGATATGGTGATGCCGGATATGAATGGCGGCGCTGTATTCGATGCGCTCAGGAATATATCCCCTGGAATAAAAGTAATCCTCTCCAGCGGATACAGTGCAAACGGCAAGGTTGATAAAATTATGAACCGGGGATGCAACGGATTTATTCAGAAGCCATTTGGTTTGAAACAGCTTTCTCAAAAAATAAGGGAAGTTCTCGATGATTAATATAGACTTTCAGATAATTAATTTCACAAGGATAGAGGGAGGAAGGCGTATTGTAATACTCCGACGACTGATAATGCAGTGAAATTATTTATGTGAAAGTCTATAAAACCTTTCTTTTTCACTGTATATACATCCGCAGTACTGCTGCCTGTATAATCCGAGACACTTCGATTCTTCGATTCCTTCTTTCCATCCCTTACGGAAATCAAGATATAAGAATGGAACTCCGAGTGATTTTCCTATCGATTGCCCGATTGATTGTATCATCTTGTGTTTTTGAAATTTACTATAGAGCAAGGTTGAAGAGAAATAATCAAACTTGCCTCGTTTCGCAATCAGCGCCGCAGATCTCAGGCGGTCATGGTAACAGTAAGAACATCTGTCTGCTTCCCGGAAGACCACATTTCTGATGAATTCTTCAAGATTATACTCTTTTTGATAGATTACCCGCAGATTAATCGAGTCTGCATAATCTGCAAGAGTCTCCCTCCTTTTGACACATTCGGAATAAGGATGGATGTTATGGTTATAGAAAAAACCGAAAACCTCCAGGCCCTCCCTCCTGAGGATTTTAACCGGATATATTGAACAGGGCGCGCAGCATATATGAAGCAGTATCTTCAAACTCTTTTCCCGAAAATTGCAGTTCCAATCCTTACAAGGGTTGCCCCTTCTTCTATTGCAGCTTCAAAATCTCCGGTCATCCCCATGGAAAGTTCTTCCATGAAAATACCGGGTATATCCTCCTTTTTTATCGCTTCCCGCAGTTTTCGTAAGGATGCAAAAAAGGGGCGCGCCTTTTCAGGATTACTGAAATAAGGAGGCATGGTCATAAGACCTTTGACGGATATATTCTTTAAGCGGCTTATCTCCTTCAGTAGATCCATTATTTTTTCCGGTTCGACTCCGGATTTGGATAATTCACCGCTGATATTTACCTGTATCAGAATATTCTGAATTTTATTGATTTTTTCAGCCCGCTTATTTATTTCCAGCGCAAGTTTAATTGAATCCACAGTATGGATAAAATCAAACATCCTGACGGCATATTTGGATTTGTTCGATTGAAGGTGGCCTATAAAATGCCACGATACATTACAGGATGACAGGTGATCTGTTTTTTCACGAGCCTCCTGGATAAAATTTTCTCCAAGAATATCAGCTCCGGCTTCAATAGCCTCTCTGATTTTATTTTCAGGTATTCTTTTGCTGACCGCTACAAGGCGGATATCCGCCGGATCGCGACCGCATGAGACTGCCGCGTCTGTTATTTTTTTTTTAATGCTGTTCAATCTTGTTTTCAAAATATTTTCTCGCTTTATCACAGGGTTCGGTTTTTTTATTCAAAATTTGCTCGATTAATACCAGATTGACGGATTATAGACTTCAATGTTCCCATACGAATTTCCTTATGATCTGGAACTACTACGGTGATTGTACTCCCGATGATTTGCTTCTGCATTACAACATGACTTCCTTTTCTTCTAACTTTCTGAAATCCGTGTTTCCGGAGTATCCGACAAACTTCCTTACCCGGTAGAACATTAAGTTTACCCAACTGCTATCTCCACGTGAGTGACATAGACCTCATCGTGTAAGCGAGATTTAATTTCTTCCGGTGAGGCCATTTCAAAAAATAATTCCAATGCTTCTTTTAGATTCATCCTTGCCTTTCCAACAGTTTCGCCTTGGCTTGCAACATCAACTTCCGGACAAAGAGCAACATACCCATCCCCTTCCTTTTCAATAATGGCAGTTAGTTTTCTGAACATTTTTATACCTCATTTAGACTGTTATACAAACAATTATAGCGAGCCTGCTGAGCCTTTAGTGCTTCAATAACATCGTACACAGGCAGGCCGACAACATTTGTGTAGGAACCTTTGATAAGTTTAACAAAGCGGGAGGCGAGCCCCTGAATTGCATATGCGCCGGCTTTGTCAAAAGGTTCTTGTGTGCCGATATACCAATCTATTTCGTTTTTGGTCAGGTTTTTGAAAATAACCTCTGTTGTTACGCTATCTGTAAAACTATACCCGTTTTTTTTACAGCATATGGAATATCCGGTAATGACATGATGGAAACGGCCGCTTAACTGCGTTAACATGCGAAAAGCATCCCGGCCGGATTTCGGTTTTCCGAGAATATTATCCCCGGCCTTAACAATGGTATCGGCTCCAATGACCCATTGTTCAGGATATTTTTCTGATACATCGGATGCTTTACTTTCTGCAAGAAATTTTACGTATTTTTCAGGTGATGAGACAGATATCGAGCTCTCATCAAAAGAACTCGGAATTACAGTAAAAGTCAGGCCGGCCTTTATTAAAAGTTCCCTGCGGCGGGGAGATTTTGATGCAAGAATTAATGATGATTCTTTTTCGGAATTTTGCATAATCTTTTTAATATCAGATGATACGTTTATGAACAAGAATAATACCCGGGTTGAGAGATTTTTTCCAAAAATATAACATTATATCTTGACAATCTGTCTTTTTGGATGCACATTTTGATGTACAGTTGAGGAGATCATTCTATGAAAACAGTTACATTCACAGATTTCAGAAAAAAAGTATCTATTTTTATAACCGAGGTGGAACATGGGGAAACCCTTGTACTTTTACGACGTGGGAAGCCTGTTGCAGAGGTAGTTCCATTCTTCGACCGGTCCGGACGGGCACCATCCTGGAAAAAATCTGGTATTCATTTGCAAATAGATGGGAGCGAGCTGTCATCAGCTATTTTAGAAGAGCGTGAGTCTGAAATATGAAACTTCTGGTTGATTCTTCCGCCTTTGCCAAAAGATATGTGCTTGAACATGGCAGCGATATTGTCGATCAACTTCTGAAGAATGCTTCATAGTTGGCTCTCTGCGTTATTTTGGTGCCTGAAATCATTTCCGGGCTGAACCGAAGATTGCGGGAACAAATTTTGTCGCCACATTATTATCGAAAAGCGAAAAAACAATTAATGGATGATGTTCATGATGCAACAGTGCTTCAGGTAACTCCATCTGTAATTTCTTGTTCAGTAAAACTCCTTGAGACAAATCTCCTGCGCGCAATGGATTCCCTGCATGTTGCCTGCGCATTAGAATGGCAGGCAGAACTTTTTGTCACTGCCGATAGGAGACAGTTAATGGCTGCAAAGAATGCCGGCTTGATTACTGAATACATAGGCCGATATAAAGGCGGATGGAGTAGCAAATGACAAGTTTCTGGATAATCGGCGGCGGTAAATTCGGTATAAAATCGGCTGAAGCTGCAGTAAAAAAATATCCCGGCGCGGATATAACAATTATTGATAAAAATATCGAGGTATGCCGCCGGGTTTCAAACCTTTCATTCAATACTGTATGCATGGAAGGAATAAAGTATATGGCCGACCATTTAAAGCGAGATGGTTTTCCCGACTGGATCATTCCTGTAATCCCGGTTCATGTGGCTTATGAATGGATCCGGATTCAACTTTCCGGAGAATATTCTGTTATGCCTGTGGACATCCCCGAAGAACTGGCGGCGACTCTTCCTAATCCTTTAAGAGGAAAGGGCGGCGCTTTATATATCAGTTTTGCGGATTTTATATGCCCGGATAATTGTCCGGAACCGGCGAAAATATGCACTTATACCGGCAAACCACGTCTGGGAATACTGCATGAAAAGCTGGCGTCTATCAGTTATAATAATTTTTGTTCAGTTGTGGTTCAAAGCCGGCAATTATCTCCGGGAGTCGGTGGTTATATGCCTGAAGATCTTTATGAAGCTCTGGAAAAAATAAAACATGCTGATACACCCTGCCTGTTGAGCACGGCCTGCCGCTGTCATGGGGTTATGCATGCATTCACCATCAAGAGGGGAATGTCTATATAGATTTTAAAGTCTATGGATTGTCAGATAATAAATTTCACAAGGCCAGAGGGAGGAAGGCGTATTGTAATACTCCAACGACCGATAACGCAGTGAAATAATTTATGTGACAATCTATATAAACATTTCTTACCTGGAATAGCGCCGTTCCTCATACTCGTGAAAGAAAATTTTGCAATACAAATATTTTTCTTCTGCGAAAAAATACAGGACTTTCTGCTATTGATATTGCTTTTAAATTATCATATCCGGAAACAAACCAGGGTTCTTTGCAAGATGGAACTTTCCATATCCAATTCGGCGTTTCAATTCCCATTTCATCACATAAATACTCTGTTGTTGAAGCTAATAGTGAATCGACATTTTCATTACTTAATGAGAAAGGCTTCTTTATTAGACTATGATCACGTGTACGACGTAAATCATCGACAAATTCCATAAATGGAATTCGCCAGTTTTCCCCACTTTTCAATATAGCTATCTTAGCTTCCTGAATTGTCCTGTATTTCATCGAATACTTCCTCTAAAAAAAATTGAGTCGCCGGTTTGATAATTCGACGTGGATAATATTTATCTATTATTTTAAAATTTCATTTTTTAGCATATTTTACCTCAGTAAATGCCGGTTAGAAATTTGGGCATCCTTCAAATTTGGTTTAGGAAATGCACACCAACCCGGGGCAACGCCCCTGGGTTCTTTTCACGACAAGTTCGGATTTTTTCTAAGAAACGCGGTGGGATTTGTTTCGTGTATATATTTTTTGATTCCGTCGACTATGGCATCGCATAGATTCTCCTGATATTTTGCACTTTTTAATCTTTTGCACTCCCTCGGGCTGCTGATAAAAGATGTTTCAATTAAAATCGCAGGCATCTGTGCGCCCAGAAGCACGTAAAAGGGCGCTTGTTTCACCCCTTTATTTTTGATTTTGCTGTATTTTCTTTTCATATTTTTATAAATCGTTTTCTGTACATAGGTTGCAAGCCGGCTCGATTCATTAATCTTGGCGTTTTGCATGAGATCGCTTAATATTGTTTCCAGGTCGCTTATATTTTTTACGGAAGTTGCATTTTCACGCGCTGCTACTAAAATTGCATCTTCATCTGTCGCCAGATTAAGAAAATAAGTCTCTATCCCGTATGCCTTCCTGTCTCTTGCGGCATTGGCATGAATGGAGATAAAAAGATCTGCATTCCTGGTGTTTGCAATGGCTGTACGCTCTTCAAGTGTCAAATACCTGTCATCTTTCCGTGTCATAATTACTTCACAGTGCAGTTTGGCCCTTATCTTTTTACCCAGTTTTTTTGCAATCTGAAGAGCAATATTTTTTTCATGGACTCCCTTCAGATAACCAGGCGCTCCGTAATCACGGCCACCATGGCCGGGATCGATTACTATGCGTCTGACACCAAGTGCCAGTTGTTTTGCCAGGGTGCCGGGAGAAACCCCGGTATTTTTTTTCACAAGCACGGGAAATGGTTTTGGATAGGTTTTGTTGATATCCCGGCCCCATACATCGATAACGATCCTGAAAGGATTTTTAAGGCTGAAAATTTTGTAAGTTTTAAAAGACTTGATATCTATAGCAACCCTGACGGAATCGTGGCTATGCTGCGCCGCCCTGGCATTTTTTAATAGATTGTCATTAATAGGTATGGTTTGAGCAATACCTTGTTTCAACCTGCTGTTATCCAAATCCAGGTAAAGACGTTGAGGTTTTTTAATGGAAGGATCTTTTTTAAGGAGCCGGTGAATATAAGCTGTCTCCTTGTCGGCATCAACAACGATACGTGTATAGCTGCGGTTTGACCAGAACCGGAGACCGGTTATAGTTGCCCTTGAAAAATTTGATGAAAGACCGGATTTTTTTTTAACTCTTATTTTTTTTTTAACTTTGACTGTTGAAGAATACGGCTTTTTTTTTTTGTGTGTTTTCTTTACTGATGATTTTTTTTTAGCGCTCTTGCCTGTAAGGGTGATTATGGCGGATCGGGCCCTGGTTCTGTACCTGCTCTTTGGAAAACGTTTAATGATACGTTTAAAAATATCGATTGCTTCTTTTTTGTCGGATTTTTTGTACGAATATTTGTAGAGTTTGGCGTAGAGGCGCCCGCTCATATATAGTCCGGCAGGAGCCCATGGGCCTGAAGGATTATGTCTGTAAACAGCGTTAAATTTGTTTATGCATGCCAGCCAGTTTTCCCTGTATTTCATTTTTTTAGGACTGTGTCTGAGTTTTTTGTAAGAGGCCTCGGCTTTATAATATTTGTCTCTTGCCGTTAAAGCTGATGAGAGACTCGGTATGATAAATGATAAAATACAAAAACAGAGAAATGAATGTAGAATTTTTTTATTGCGCATAGCTTGTTTTGCCCCGTTCTATTTAGTGCCTGAACATTAGGGCACTATTAAAACATCCGGTTAAGCAGCCGGTATTTTTTTGGCCTTGTCCTGCAGTTCGTTTAATAAATTCAACGCTTCCAGGGGAGTTGTGCCTGATATATCAAGGTTCTGCAGTTTTTTGATTATTTTTCTCTCTCTTTCTTGGTCTTCTCTTTTTTTGAAAAGGCTTAGCTGCCTGCGTATTTTTGGCTTGACCGGGCTGATCTTCTGCGAATCAGGGCTGCTGTTGCCGTTTTCAATATCGAAAAGTATCTCTTTGGCGCGTTGAATAACTTTTTCCGGTATTCCGGCCAGACGTGCAACTTGGATACCATAACTTCGGTTGGTTCCGCCTTCAACCAGTTTTCTCAGAAAAATTATTTCATCATTCCATTCTTTTACAGCTATGTTGTAATTTTTTATTTTAGCTTTTGTATGTTCAAGGTCTGTTAATTCATGGTAATGGGTTGCAAACAGGGTTTTAACGCCTTTATCTTTTATCTCGTGCAAGAATTCTGCCACAGCCCTGGCAATACTCAGACCATCAAAAGTGCTTGTTCCCCTTCCAATCTCATCCATAATTATAAGACTGTGGGATGTCGCATTATTGAGAATATTGGCGGTCTCCTGCATCTCGACCATAAATGTACTCTGGCCTGCGGACAGATTATCCAGTGCCCCGATCCTGGTAAAGATTTTATCTGTTATGCATATGGAGGCTTTTCCGGCAGGAACAAATGATCCCATTTGCGCCATAAGAACAATAATAGCGGTCTGTCGAAGAATTGTTGATTTCCCTGCCATGTTCGGTCCGGTTATTATCAGTACCTGACTGTCATTATTATTTATGCTTATACTGTTTGGCACAAAACGTTCACCTGTAATCATTTTTTCGACCACAGGATGCCGGCCTTCTTCAATAATGATATCCCCGGTTGTATTTATTTCCGGCCTTGTATATTCATTCTCTTCAGCAATTAAGGCAAGGGTTAAAATAGTATCTAGTTTAGCTATGAATTGGGCCCCCGCATGAATTTTATTATTATATTTTATGATCTCTTTTCTGATTTCAGTAAATATTTTATATTCAAGAGAGGCTCTTTTTTCCTGGGCCCCCATAACCTTAAATTCAAATTTTTTCAGCTCATCTGTAATATATCTTTCCGCATTGACCAGGGTCTGTTTCCTTACATAATGAGCCGGAACAGATTCAGAACGGGATTTGGGCACTTCCAGGAAATATCCGAATACCTTATTATATTTTACTTTAAGAGAATTTATCCCGGTTGCGGCT
This sequence comes from Desulfosarcina sp. BuS5, assembly GCF_028752835.1. Lineage (NCBI taxonomy): Bacteria > Pseudomonadati > Thermodesulfobacteriota > Desulfobacteria > Desulfobacterales > Desulfosarcinaceae > Desulfosarcina > Desulfosarcina sp. BuS5. The sequence goes on along the minus strand of NZ_CP087952.1, from coordinate 2,996,327 downwards.
TTTTCTTTGACTTCGAGCTGCGCAAGCCACCCCTTTCCGTCACGGCTTATGGATATAAGTTCATCCAGTTCAGCATTGAAACCTGATTTTATTATACCGCCTTCATTGATAACCGGAGGGGCATCTTCCCGGATCGATTTTTCGAGCAGGTCGGTCAGCTCATCAAACTGAAAATTTTGATCAGGTTGAAACGCATCGGAATTAAATTCGGAAAGATAAGATCCGATTTCAGGGAGACTTGTTAGTGAGCGCTTCAGGGCTGTCAGGTCTCTGGCATTGGCCCGGCCCATAGCTATCTTACTGCCGAGACGTTCCAGATCATAAACCGATTTAAAGCATTCTCTTATTTGGCGGGCAATATTTTTTTTTGCAATTGCTTCTTCAATTGCATCATGTCTTAACCGAATTCGATCTATATCGAGCAGCGGACACCTTATCCAGTTTTTGAACATTCTTGCGCCCATGGCGGTATTGGTACGGTCGAGTATCCCCAGAAGCGCCCCTTTTTTTGTTCCTGTTCTAAGATTTTTAAGTAGTTCAAGGTTTTGACAGGTCAGATCATCAATTAAAAGAAAATTATCCAGCCGGTATGTTTTTATTCCGGAAAGATGGACGGTTTTCTGTTTCTGGGTTTCGCAGACATAATGGATTATAGCTCCGGCGGCGGAGACGCCTGCTTTTAAGTTTGCACACCCGAAGCCCTCCAGGGAGATGGTTTTGAACTGGGCATTCAGCCGGTCACGGCAATTTCGGTATTCAAAAGCGTTTTTGTCTAAAAATGTAATTGCTTTTTTATGTAAAGCATCCGTTATGGATGAGAAAAAAGTCTCTTTTTGTAAATATTCCGGCAGGATGGCTTCACTTGGAGCCACGCGCCGTATTTCCTCTATAATGGCTGGAAAATTATCAGTTTCAGAAATCCGAAAAGTTCCGGTGGAAATGTCAAGATAAGAAATACCAGTGTTATTGCCGATTTGGGAAATAGAGAGAATATAATTGTTTGTTTTTTCGTCCAGCAGTTCATCTTCCATGATCATGCCTGGTGTTACCACCCTTACGACATCTCTCTTGACCAGTCTTTTTGAAGATTCGTTTTTCAGATCCGCCGGATTTTCTATTTGATCACATATGGCAACTTTATATCCATTATTTATCAAGCGTGCTAGATAGGCCTGGGCAGCCTTGTAAGGCACTCCACACATGGGAACAGGGGATTCGGCATTTTTGTTTCTTGAAGTGAGTGTAATCTCAAGGATCCGGGAGGCTTTTTCCGCATCCTCAAAGAACATTTCATAAAAATCGCCCATTCTATAAAAAAGAATGGCATCCGCATATTTTTCCTTAATGGAAAGATACTGCTGCATCATCGGTGTTGCTTCAGGGTAATTCATATCCTTACAATTTCCAGGTCGCCCCAGATGCCTATTTTATCATTCACAATAATAATAAGTCCCTGGACACCTTTAATGGTTTTGCCGAACTCGATTCCTTTTTCTATATCATTTATGGAACCTATCCGGTTGCCTATTGAAGTGGCGGCGGCATCTGCAAGAGAACATGAATCTGAAAAAACGGATACTGCATCCGCCTGACCGAAACTTAGGGAATGGCCGATAGTGCCGGAAGATGTACAGACCGATACCGGTTTACCTGTTTTTTTGATATGTAGTCCTATGCGCATACTTAAAGGCGAAGCTCCGGCAAATATACCGACTGTGACCGGCTTGTTGGTTTTTATAAAAATATCGCCTCCGTTTTCAACTATAATCTCTTCGGAGCAGGACAAAAGATCAAGACCGACATTTTTCGCAATGGCTCCGGCAACAGCCGCCATGGGGCCGACTCCGGCATTTGCCCCGGCATTTGCCATATCTCTTATAATAGCAGGGGAGGGCTCGTTTATTTGCAAGGGGTACAGGGAGTTAAGGAATTCAGGGTGTTGTTTGATAAAAACTTCAATATACCCTCTGTGCCTCAATATCGATTTTTTTGCAACATCTTCAAGTTGTGACAACGCATGTATTGACAGGTCGGTTTCATTCACATTTGCCTTGAACGAGATCAGCCTGTCAGTCTGAACAAGGTTTCTGTATGTGCGATTTCGGTACATTTTATATGAAAGTTCTCTAACAAATGTTTGGCATCCTTCAGGTTTAGTTTACATTTACTTTGTATAAAAAACTGGATTTCACCGCAGAGAACGCTGAGATATTACATTAAAAATTAAGCAGTTCCTCTGCGCTTTCTGCGTACTCTGCGGTGAAAATACCGGTTCTAATATGAGGAAAAGGGTTAACTACTTTTAAGCCTCATTGAAAGACGCCAAATGTTTTTATTTTTTTCTCTGTGATCTCTGCGGTGAATTTTTCATGTTTTGTTGTGCCCGACAAGGCATGCTGATTAATCAGAGCAGTGTCTGAGAAAATATTTATCAGTCATACCGGCAATAAAATCTCTTACTATCTCGGCATAGTTATGACTATCAATATAACCATCGGACATATCTTCTAAAAAACCTGTAAAGATTACCGAGGTTCTGTTTTCGTTTTCAAGATCCTCAATATATCTTTCAAAAAGAATTTTAAAACTTTCTTTTATAAAACCTTTCTTTTTTTTTATTTCGGGATTTAAATAAATATACTCCATATTAAATGTTTTTAGTCTTTTCAAGGCATTTGATATTTTTGTGCTGAACGATAGATGAGCTTTTTTAAAGCTGTTCATTATTATATCTGATACAAGATTATATACAATAGTTCCGTTGGTATCCCCGAGAATCTCAACGCTTTCCCGGGGGAGGTCGGATCTTTTAATAATAGAGAGGCGTATGGCGTCTTCAATATCACGGCCGATATAGCTGATGGTGTCGGCCATCCTTACAACGCATCCTTCCATGGTCATGGGCACAAGTTGTGTCGCGGGGTTATTTTTTTTTTCATCTATCTCCGCTTCCAAAGTTTTAAAGGTCTTATTAACGCTGGGTTCAAGTGATTGGTTGTGAATTTCTCCATCATGACAAAGAATGCCATCAAGGGTTTGCAGGCATAGATTCCACCCCTTTCCTTTACGTTCGACTTTATCGAGAAACTGGATACTCTGAACACTGTGAAGAAAGTGCCCGATATGATATGATTTGCAGATTTTTGATAAAAAATTTTCACCGTCATGTCCAAAAGGAGTATGGCCGATATCATGCCCCAGGGCAATTGCCTCTATAAGATCTTCGTTTAATTCAAGATATCTGCCTATGGTCCTGGAGATCTTGGAAACAAGCTGAACATGAAGCATTCTATGTGTAATATGGTCATTCTCTATAAGATAGAAAACCTGTGTCTTGTCGATATAGCGTGTATAGGCAAGTGAATGGAGTATACGGTCAACATCTACCGAAAAATTCTGACGATATCCTGTATCAATAAACGGTTCGTTTAGCCTGCGAACCCCTGATCCGCTCAATGCCGCTGCTTTAGAAAGTTTTTCGGTTTCTCGCTGATCCAGGGATTCTTTAATTTTATAAAGAGTCATGGGTATCCTTCATTTTTCCTCTGCGCTTTCTGCGTCCTCTGCGGTGAAAGCAGGTCCTTATATAGCGCCCTCCTCAATCAATTGCTCCATCAGCTCAATATAGTCAATCCCGAATTGCCGAAAACCTTCCTTGCCGTATTTCATGTTTGCTTCAAGCACATAGTATTTATCATTGTGTTGAATAATATCAATACCCACGTCATTCCATTGACATTTTTTTGCCGTATACAGGGCAAGCTCTAAAGGCTTTGCGGGAACAGGCTTTAAACTTACAGATCCCCCGGCCGCAATATTGCTGCGGAATTCACCTGGAGAGGCTATACGCCAGTATGCATGTACTATCTTGTTGCCGATTATGACAATCCTTATATCACGGTCTGACGGCAGATATTCCTGAATATAGACCACATGCTTTTTATCGCAATATTCAGCAAGGTCATTTTTGTTTTTAATAAGGTATACACCTTTGCCCATGGCGGATCCTCTTGGAACCTTGCCGATAAAAGGAAATTTAAAATAATCGGTTATAGTTAGTTTCTGGCGTTTTCCGTAGAAAATTCTTGTTTTGGGATGAGGGATGCCAAGCAGGTTTAAAAGTGAAGTCTGTTTGATTTTATCCTGGGCAAACAGATAAGTCTGATGGCTTGGGAAAAAATTTTTCCCCATGGCATTAAACAGGTCGGCATAAAACATACTTGGATAGTATATTTTGTCTGCGCTCATGATAAGCTCAGCATCAGGGGTGCTATAATCTGAAAAATTAGGCCTTACACCTATCGTAATTATATTTTTACATTTTCTAAGACGTGCTTCCAGCGCAACCTTTTTCGATTTTTTACTCTTCAATTTTTTACTCTTAATCTTTTACTCTTAATCTTTTGCTCAGGGGGTAAGCGCAAAGATAGATTGTGCAATGGGGATATCGACCCAGTATTTATCAATATTTATATGTACAACAGCATCATCATCTGAAAGTTCAAACCCTGTGGGTATATTATAAACTTTGATTTTCCGTATTCCATCAAACGCCGCCACATAAATGATGGACCCTTTGGAATGGAGCAGCTCTACATACCGCACATTTTTTTTTGCTGCATCAAGAACGATTTTTTCTATTATTTTTTCTTTTCCATTTTTAAGAATAATTACCGACATGTCCGACCCGGGATTTTTTTTTAATAAAGCGGTATTATATTCTAAAATGGGAATACGCCCGGTTAGCAGCGCTATGATATCGGTTATCTTAACAGGTATTGAAATAATTTTGTTCAGGCTGGCATTAAAGGATTTTTTATAAATTTTTTTGTTATGATGGAACAAAAAGTATAGTTTTTTGCCATCGCCTGCAATACTTAAGTCCGGTTGGCCGGCAGCGTTGAGAATTTCCATACGTATTTTATCAGGAAGCGATCCTGCCCAGGCAATACGCGTGATTTGACGGATCCCTTTATTATAAAATTTGATTGTGCCTGTGCCTTTGAATGTTTTGAGCCCATAATTTTTTTTTTTAGATCAGCAAGAATGCTTTCCGCAGCGTACCCTTTTTTTGGCGGTATGGATTGAGCCTTTAACTGAACTGCCGGTTTTGGAGTTGTTCCGATGATGGTGCTGCAGGAAGATACAAAGAAAAAAATAATAATTATAAGATGCCCATGCTTAACAATTATTCCGCCACCTCCAGTTTTTTGATTTTTTTTAAAAGCGTTTTTGTATCCTTTTTTTTCAGCTTAAGAGAGTTTCTGTAGATTTCAAGAGCTTTTTTCTTTTTGTTTGTTTTCAGGTAAGCATCCCCCAGATGTTCCATTATAACAGGATCATCCGGAACAATATTAACTGCCTTTTCAAGGGTCGTTGCAGCTTGCCTGAAGAGGCCTTTCTGATAATAGACCCAACCTAAACTGTCGATAATATAACCGTCATCGGGTTTATGCTTCATCGCTTCCAGGATCAATCTCTCGGCTTCATCCAGATTCTCTCCTGAATCAGCATATGTATATCCGATATAATTCAAAGCGTCTGCATGTTCAGGGTCTACTCTTATTACCGATTGCATAGACTCGATAGATTTTTTTCTTTTGCCCCACTTGTCATAAACAACACCTAACCGGAAAAGGAGTCTTGTATTTTCAGGATCGATTCCAATTCCCTTTTTAAAAGCATCAATTGCTTTTTCATACTCTTCATCCTCTTCATAAAATGTTCCCAGATATAAAAAAAGTTTCGGATTATCCGGAATGTTTTTTATTAATTTTTTTAATGCCGCTATTGCTTCATCTATCTTACCCTGTTGCTGGTAAAGAAAAAAAACATGGGTGGCGGAATTTTCATAAAATTTTGAATCCGGGGTTACCCGCTTAAAATGTGCTATGGCCGTATCATGATCCTTTAGTCCGTCAAAGGTCATACCTGCCAGGTAGTGTAAGTTCGAACTGTCAGGAGCGCCCTTTAGCATACCCTCAAGAATTATACCGGCATCATCAAATCGTTTTGGAACTAAATATTGCTGAATTATATTTCTTATTACATTGTCGTCCAGCAAGCTTCTTTCTCCGAACTGCCTGAAAAGGTTTTCAGCCTTTTTCTGCTTTCCCTTTTTTGCATAATACAAGCCTAATCCCAGGCCTGCTTTAATATTGTCCGGGTCCTCTTCAAGTATCTCTTTATATAATTTTTCTACATTCCCCCATTTTTTGTTGTTTGTGTAGAGTTTAATAAGTTCAAACCGTGCTTCTTCAAGCGCCGGTTCTATTTCCAGGGCTTTCCTGTAAGCTTTTTCGGCTTTTAGATATTGTTTTTCAGCATATATCTTTCCCAGAAAGAAATACCCCGCATACGATTTCGGAAAATTTTTCACCAAACTTTTATAAACCTTCAATGCTTTGATTTTGTCATTCTCGTTCATATATAGACTCCCGAGAATCAGGTAGATTTCCTTTTGTTTTGGGTCAAGCTTGATAACCTTTTCATATGCATTTTTTGCATTGTCTAAATTTTGCCTACCATGATTGATTCTCCCGAGTATAATCAAAAAATCTATATTGTCGGGGTGCTTTTTCAGTATTTGTTCCGTAACCTGTAAGGCTTTCTGATTCTCCTCCTGATGCAAATAGAGGATAGTCAGCTCTTTGTGCAGGTATATTGATCCAGGATCCCTTTCTATGGCTTTTTGGATATACTTAATAGCTTCGGAATAATTTCCCCCTTTTTTTTGAATCTGCGCTTCAGTAAAATAGTAGTATTTGCCATCAGATTTGAAAAAAGAGGCTGATTGTTTGTCAGGCTGCCTTGTTTCTTGAGTCACCTTTGTCTTTATTCCGCAGCTGTAAAAGAGAAAGATCAGAAATATAATTGTGCTCAGCTTCTTAATATTTGGTTTCATTCTTCATGATCCTGTGTAGTGTAGCTTCTAAATGGGCTCTAATCAGTGTTTTCCGAGTAAATGTCAAAATCGTGTATTTCTTTTTTTAAAAAATCCTTCATCTTTTTAATAATGTTTTTTTCTATCTGCCTGACGCGTTCCCGTGATATGTTGTAACGATCGCCTATTGTTTGTAATGTTACAGGGTCGTCTGAAAAAATACGCAGATTAAATATATCAAGTTCCCGCTCTGTTAGATCTTTTTTCAATTCAGCAATTTTGTCATTAAGAAGAACGTTAACCTCTTTTTTTGCAAACTGATCTTCAATTGATGCTGTGTCAATATTTATTATTTCACTCCGTTCTGTGTCTGAATCATCATTAATAGTGGCATCCAGTGATAGATCCCATCCATCAAGTCTCTGATCCATATCTATTATTTCTCTTTCGGAAACTTCCAGCTTTTGTGCAAGAAGTTTTGGCTTTGGGTCAAAACCATCGTCGATTAATTTTTGTTTTTCTTTTTTAAGTTTAAAAAACAACTTACGCTGGCCCTGGGTTGTTCCTATCTTGACAAGCCGCCAATTATCCATGATAAATTTTAATATATAAGCCTTTATCCAGAATGATGCATAATACGAAAACTTGACATTCTTGTATGGATCAAATTTTTTCACTGCTCTCATTAGACCTACATTACCTTCCTGGATAAGGTCTAAAAGATTTTGCATCCAGTTTCTCTGGAACTCCATGGCTATTTTTACCACAAGCCTTAGATTTGAAGTGATCAGAATATAAGCCGCCTCACTATCGTTCTCTGTTTGAATCTTTTTTCCGAGTTTTTTCTCTTCCTCCCGGGTAAGAAGCTTGTACCTGTTTATTTCTTTTAGATATCTCTGCAAAGGGTCATATGGTACAAGCGCTTTTTCAGAAGATTTTTTTTTCACAATGAGATTGTTGTTGGTTTTTTTATCTTTCTTACTCTTTGTGATCTTTAACCCTTTTTTTTTTTTATTTTTTTTTTTTATATCCATATGAAAAGATTCTTCATCCTGGTTTGAAAAAATGTTTCAGTCAAAACAATTTAAAAAACCAAACTGTTATCATACCGCACTTTTTTGATGCAATCGCCATGTAAAAAATGTTTTTATTGGTGGACTTTATCCTTAACAAATGCTATTTATTCTATTTTAATTATAGGGAAGTTACAATATAATTTTAAAGGGCTGGGGGTAAGGAGGTACTAATAATATATCTCCGACCGATAACGCAGTGAAATTATTTATGTGACAATCTATAGATTATCTCTGTATGCGCGCCTGTAGCTCAGCTGGATAGAGCAACGGACTTCTAATCCGTAGGTCGCAGGTTCGAGTCCTGCCAGGCGTACCATTAAAAACCAAGGCTTTTGGGAAATTTTTCCGGGAGCCTTTTTTGCTTGTCCGGTATTAGTCCGGTAATCTTGTAAAATTATACTTGCGCAATAGAGTATCGGATCAACCCTCTCCAGAACATCAAACCGTCCTTATCTTTAACGCATTTCAACATCTTAATCAGTGAGTGTCAAGCAACAATTAGTCTTCAGCGCTTTTTCTATAGACTTTAAGATAATGCCAAAAACTGATCGTTGATCAATTTTTGTCCCTTAAAAGACTATAAACGCGTAATTTCAACCCCGTCCCCCTTTTCATGATGATAGTACAGGATTAATGGAACATGACAGAGAGACTATATCCGGTACGTCTATTTTTAGAAATTATGTATTTTTTTACATATATATGAAATAATTTATACAGAATTTATCACATATTTTACCCAATTAAATTAATTAAAATATAATAAAATTTTATTAACTCATTGATATTTAAATGTTTTATTTTATACTTTATTGTGGCATATTTTTTTGCAAATGTGAATAGTAAAATTTTTACGAATTACTGCTTGAACGAAAACTTCAAAATATAGTTTTTAAATTTTGTTTAAAGCTTTCCAAGCGGAATCTGTGTTTATTTTGTATCATCTTTACTTTAATATCGTAATAAGCGTAAAAAATTGTTAACAAATGTAATATGTGTACTAAATATATATTTTATACCTAAGTTGAGCGATTTCCAACATCAATGAGAGATAATTTTTCCATAAAAGTCTTAATTATCAAAAAGTTATCAATTTATTAAGTTCATTTTTTTATTCACCCAACGGGTGATGTAATTTTTTTCCCATATAGTGCAATTATTTTTAAATTACTTCCTGGCAACTCACTGAAAATTAAGCTAAATTTTATATTTTAGGCTTGCACTTTTTTTCTTTTGTGTTTGATCTTCAGGGTCTTTTGGTGGAAAGAATGGGGGCAAATTTGCGAAATAGAATGGCCCATGGACTAATGGATTATGCATCTTTCTTTTCAATTCATGTTTCTTATCTTTGGGCGATTACCCTCAGATTGTGCTGTTGGCACATTATCGTCAGTAAAGTTAGAGAAGGTGCTTCTTAATATGATTGAACTCATGATAATCCATTCGTTATTTTTTTGTCTAACAAGGCAAATGCAGCCGATCGCTAATCGCGCCGGCTGATTTGCAGCGTTATGCATATTTTGTAAATAACTTGACACCTATAATGGACACCGTTATAATATGACCCATGATAAAAACTTTTAAGTCAGCGGGTACAGAAGATATTTTTGATGGCGTGGCATCACAATTAGCTCGAAGATGCTGCCCTCAATCTACCTGGCCGGTTGCTCGCCGGAAGTTGGATCAAATCAACAGAGTTAGAGCTGTTAATGAACTTAAAGTGCCTCCTGGTAATCGTTTGGAACGGTTGAAAGGTGACCGGCAGAATCAATATAGTATTCGTATTAATCAACAATATAGAATTTGTTTTACATGGGAGGGAGGTCATGCCTACGAGATCGAAATCACAGATTACCACTGATGTTGGGAGGCGGCTGCCTCGAAATCGGCCCCCGACACACCCTGGGGAGATGCTTTTTGAGGAATTTGTCAAGCCGCTTGGCCTTACACAAGCAGAACTTGCTCGTTGCCTAGGTGTTTCCTACCCTCGTCTTAACGAAATTATTAAAGGTAGACGTTCTGTAACTCCGGATACGGCACTGCGGCTTTCCCGTGTTTTGGGTATGTCCGCTGATTTCTGGCTGGGTTTGCAACAGGATTGGGATCTTTGGCATGCAATGAACAGTCCCGGTGCAAAACAGATTAATCGACTGAAACCAATTCTTATCGATCAACATTCTTTTGCATAACCATTTTCTGCACTTGACAGGTGTTCCGCTACCGCTCCACACCTGCAAGTGAGAAACGCGTTAGACTTTAAAAGGGTGTTGCAAAGATTGCTATTATCGGTAGTTAAAACAAATAGTTACGCCATAATGGAAAAATGGGGTTTTTCTGGGTTAACTAATTGATTTTATTATCAAAGTTTTTTTACTTTACAACACCCTTTTTAAAAATGAATTTAAGGAGCCGTAATGTTCTTTAAGCAAAAGAAGTTTAATCAAATACCAGATAAATTATTCTCAACGGCATCAGTATGCTCTTTAGATTTGATCAACTTTTTAAAACCAAAAAATGACAAATTGATCGTATTTGAAATTATAGTTTACATAGTCTCTCGAATTGATTTAGCAATGGTAAGAAACCAGCTTCAGGATCCGCTTAGAACTGAATTACTGAAATCTATTTGGCTGAAAGTAAATGCTGATTATTCTGACCTTGCTGAAGATATCGAAATTCATGAGGCCATTAATGACAGGATGTATCAATACGGGGAAATTTATCGATCATCGGCTGGAACAGACATTTTGAAAAGACTTCATGCGGTCTTGTTGCAATTGATTTACCATGCGGGAAAAAACAAATGTTTATTCATATGGAGGAAAGGACATAATACTTTTATTCTTGCTGGTCTTACAGAAAAAATTGCCTTGCAGAATCTCTTGAGCGAGTTAGAAATAAAAAAAATAATCCCTTTTGAAGCTGATTGTAATAAAATATTCAGAGAAATGTCCACAAAGCGAGAATGAAGACAATGAGGAAAAAAGTCTAACCAGGCAATCCAGCCGATCGCTACGCTCCGGCTGATTTTTTCGTTGGGCATAAAAGAAGGAATCAAAATGGCAATCACTGAACATATTGAAAAAGTTAAAGAAGGTCTTCGAGAGGGTAAGTTTACCTCTGAGGCAGCTGTTTCACAAGGGATTCTATTGCCAGCGTTACACGAACTTGGATGGCCGGTTTTTGATACATCTGTCATTATCCCTGAGTTTTCTGTTGGAGGCCGCCGTGTTGATTACGCACTATGCCATCCAGAAAATCAACCATCTGTATTTATCGAAGTCAAAAAGGTGGGATTATCCGGGGGAGCTGATAGACAATTATTCGAATACGCATTTCATCTTGGTGTGCCTATGGCAATTCTGACAGATGGTCAAGAATGGAGTTTTTACCTTCCTGGTGAGCAAGGCCGCTACGATGAACGCAGAGTTTATAAACTTGATCTTCTGGAACGAGATATTTCAGAAGCAAAAAATAGGCTTGAAAGATACTTGAGTTATAGCAATGTCTGTTTAGGAACAGCATTAAAGGCAGCGCGATCTGATTATCAGAATGTGGCAAGAGTTAGAATTATAGAAACTAACTTTCCTAAAACATGGGAAGCATTGCTAAAAGATCAGGATTCTTTGTTGCTAGATTTGTTGGCCGAAAAGGTTGAAGATCTCTGCGGATATAAACCAGACCTTGATGTATGCAGCCATTTTTTGGAAAAGCAGGCACAGAATAACGAACATCTAAAAAAATATAGGCCAGAAAGAATACCGTCAGTAAGAAAAACAAGAACATCTACCTTGGGGTCGGATAACATCCGCACCCCTGCAGTTGATAATTTTACTTTAGTGTTTAAGGGAAAAGAATTTTCGGCACGTTCAGCACGAGAGGTTATGACAAAACTTTTCCAATTGCTGTCTCAGGAAGATAGTGGCTTTTTTGAGAGATTCGCATCACGAAAGCACGGCAAGAAAAGGCGGTATCTTGCACGAGATAAACTTGATCTATATCCCGGTCGTGTGGATTTAGCGGAACAGCATTCTGTTGAAGTTGTGTCAGGATGGTGGCTTGGAACAAACTATAGCCGTAAAAACATACAAGATATAATCAATCTTGCAATCGAAGTCGCTGGGTCGCAACTTAGAGACACCATCAAAGCAAATGTCCTGTAATGATTTGCCCAACCAGTCACTGCTCGTGCCAAGATAAATCCGAATCGTTGGGATAAGACACAAGGTCTTTGAAACTCGATATTGTTACCAAGTGGGTGCTCGGGAAACGGTTTGTTTCCTTCATCTCTGCAGGGCTTGCTCTGGCATTGATGTTAAGATAGTCCCACCTGACTAAAGACTAACCAGCAGGTCAGTAGCGAAGTCCACAGGTAAACCCGGTAACGGGAGTCTGGAGCTGGACGGAGCAAGATTGCAGGCTCTGTATTGAGCCCCGAAAAATGTATGGTTGTGGTCATTGTGATAATCCTGCTTGCAGGAAAAAGCCGACGCTTTGGAGACAGCGGAAGGCAGCAGTCCTGAATATGCTAAGGCAAGTATTCAGGACACCACCGGGGTCTTAGACCAGGGCATGTACTCAAAGGGGTAGCTCGGGAACTTGGGAGACCCGGATGTTTCCTTGGGTAAAAAGAACGGTAACAGGAAATCCAGCGCAAGCGAAATCCCGGCGTTGCATAGGAATGTCCCGCCTTGCAACGAGTCTGCCATTGGCAGAAACACAAACATTAAAAGACGGGCGATACAAGGTATCAGGGGAGGATAGCGAAGAGCGAACGAACCTGAGATAAACATTCGGAAGTCTTAGCAGATCATAGTACCGATGATTAAGAATTGAACTATCTTGATCGGAAAGGTGGGGAAGTGATGCCCAAGCGACCCACTGCAGGGAAGGTGAAGCAGGGTATAACGTTTTTTTGGCAGGAATTATGGGAGATACACAGATGTCACAAACCATATCAACAAAAAGCCGAGAAATTGCAAGAACGGTCGCTTGCAATTCCAGACCGATAGAATGGGGACAACCACCGGTGTTAACAGGTGGGTCATCCCTTATCAAAATCGAGCTACTTGCTCAAAATAATCATGAACTGGTATTTACATCAGTAGTCCATCGGATAGACTTTGATTTACTGAAACAATCCTTTCGTAAAATTCGGAAAAGCGAATCTGCAGGAGTGGACAAGGTTACGGCAAAGGAGTATGCCGAAAATCTTGATCAAAACCTCTATAATCTCAGTAGTGTCCGGTTAGGTTTTTGCATGTTATATGGGATAAAAAAATTAGAAAAATGTTCATTTTTTACTTGACAAACCAAATAAAAATTTTTTATCGTTTTGTTATAAAATATAATTATAACAAGGAGTTAAGACAAAAATGGACATATTCAATATCCCAAAAAAGAATTTTAATCCCCAATCTCATGCTCGATTTCTCAAACCTTTGCAAAAGATTTTTCCTGACACGCCACAGCTTAAATCCCGAGGTCACAGGCCATTGAAAATGACTTTTGAAGATCAGCTTCACGCACTGATATTTTTCCATCTACAAGAACATGAATCAGCTCGTGATCTTATTCAACACCTTAAAGAAGACGATTTTGCCAAAGAATGTGTCGCTCCAGATGGAGGGATCAGTCGTAGCAGTTTTTCCGAAATTATCAATTCTCGAGGGCTTGAACAGCTTGAATATGTTTTTCAAGCTCTTTGCAGCCAGGCACAAAATGCTTTACCATCAAATTATTCAGATCTCGGTGAACTCGTTTCCATTGATGGATCTTTAATTGATGCAGTTCTGTCCATGTACTGGGCTGATTACAGAAAAGGCGCTAAAAAAGCAAAAGGCCATTTCGGCTTTGATGTCAATCGCAAGATTCCTATAAAAATTCATCTGACAAATGGAAATGGCGCTGAACGCCCCTTTGTCAGGTCTATCCTTACAAAAGGCCAAACAGGAATCATGGATCGGGGGTATCAATCACATAAGGATTTTGATCTTCTTCAGGATGAAAAAAAACATTTTGTTTGCCGCATCAAAGCGAAAACAACAAGAACTATTATCAAAGAGCAGCCTGTTGATCCCGACAGCTATATTTTTTATGATGCTGTGGTTCTTCTTGGCACTCCTGGGGTAAACCAGACCAGAAAGCCGGTTCGACTGGTTGGTTATAAAATTGCCGGTGTCAAATATTTTGTGGCAACTGATCGTTATGATCTTACAGCCGAGCAGGTTGCAACCGTTTATAAGCTTAGATGGGATATCGAAACTTTTTTCAAATGGTGGAAGAAACATTTAAAAGTGTACCACTTGATTGCTCACAGTAGATATGGCCTGATGGTTCAAATCCTTGCGGGGTTAATAACCTACCTGCTTATGGCCATATACTGCCATGAACAGTTTAATGAACCTGTATCAATAAAGAGGATTCGTCAGCTTAGAAATACCATCCAGAACGAATTACGTACTGACGAAAAAAACGTATGGTCTAATAATCTGATTATCAAAGAGCAAATGCTATATGCAAAAACTTAACCGGACACTACTGCTATAATCTGTATGAACGACTGCGGAGAGGACAGTACGTTGCGTCTCCTGTAAAGCGTATCTGGATAGACAAGGAAGGAGGGGAAAAGCGTCCAATTGGCATACCTGTACTTGAGGATAAAATTGTCCAGAAAGCAGCAGCAGCCATATTGAATGTCATATTTGACAGGAATTTTTACAATTTTTCCCATGCATTCAGAAAAGGTCGGAGCCAACACATGGCAATCAAAGATTTACGTGAGCAATGCTTGAAGCAGAATATCAGCTGGATAGTAAGCGCAGATATTACAGGACTATTTGACAATATTAATCACGAGTTACTTAAAGACATGATACGTCGGAGAGTAAGTGACGGCGGAATGATTCGCCTGATAGGGAAGTGGTTGAATGCAGGCGTAATGGAGGAAGGCAACCTGACGTACTCTGAAACGGGCACTCCACAGGGAGGAGTAATTTCCCCTGTGCTCAGTAATATCTTTCTTCATTATGTTTTAGATGACTGGTACGTGAAAGAAGTGATCCCCCGGATGAAAGGGAGATGCTCCATCATACGCTGGGCGGATGATTTCATCCTCGGGTTCGAGTATGAAAAAGACGCATTGCGTGTCATGGATGTATTACCCAGGCGGTTCGAACAGTTCGAGCTGTCACTTCACCCGGAAAAGACAAAACTGATTCGATTTTCCAAACGCATTAGCGGAAAGGGAAACGGGACGTTTGATTTTTTAGGGTTTACATTTTACTGGTCAAAATCATTAAAAGGGTACATGGTAATAAAGAAAAAGACGGCAAGAAAGCGTTCAAGCCGTTTTATGAAGAGAATATGGATATGGTGCAAGGATAACCGTCATAAGCCAATGGCCGAGCAGTATGAGATTCTTTGCAGTAAACTGCGAGGTTTTTACCAGTACTTTGGTGTAAAAAGTAACTACAAAGCGCTGGAAGTTGTGTTTGAATATACTGAGAAAGCATGGCGTCGATGGTTAAGCCGAAGAAGTCACAAGGGCGAAGTAATGTTCGAGGACTTGCGCACAACATACCCACTGCCATTACCCAGAATAGTCCATAATATTTGATGCCGTAAGGGCTGCAAAGTTATACGCCAAACGGGGTGTCGCCTGTTTGGTTGATAATCCGGTAAAAAGGATTTGAACCGAGGAACCGTATGAGGGAAATCTTCACGTACGGGTCTGTAGGGGGGGCGTCGGGTAACCGATGCTCCTACCTGGAACCCGACCGCCAACCGCGGCGCTTTTTTTTAAACGCTCTCTTCCGCATAAATGTTGTCGTTTGCGGAAGGTCTTGCCCCGCATGTTGGCGGCCGGTGAGTTCATCGTTGGGCTGCACTAATCACGCTTGACGTTAATCACGATATGCGTTATTATATGACACATGATCAGATCATTTAAGTGTAAAAATACTGAAGCGCTAACTAAAGGTGATCATGTCAAGCAATTCGTAAATATTGCCAAAATTGCGCGACGCAAACTTAGACAGCTTGAAATCGCTGGACGGCTTGATGATTTAAGGGTACCACCTGGTAATCATCTTGAGGCGCTCAAGGGCAATCGTTCTGATCAACATAGCATTCGTATAAACGATCAATGGCGAGTTTGCTTTCGTTGGACGGATGCAGGTCCAGAAGATGTCGAAATTGTCGATTACCATTGAGGAGTATCTACTATGAAAAAATTAGATCCCATAACTCCAGGCGAAATTTTATTAGAAGAATTTCTGAAGCCTATGGGGCTGAGTCAGTACCGATTAGCTAAGGAAATTGGCGTTCCAGCCCAACGTATCAGCGAAATTGTCGGTGGAAAGCGATCGATAACTGCTGATACCGATTTGCGGTTGTGTCGTTTCTTAGGCCTATCTAATGGCTACTGGTTACGTGCCCAAGTTGCCCATGATACAGAAGTTGCCGCAAGAACCCTCAGCCCGTTGCTAAAAAAAATAAAACCTTATTCTGAGTATGTGGCCCAACAATGCTAATGCAGCCGACGCAAAAATGCTGCGCGGCTGATTAGCGGCGTTAACCCCCATAAAAGTTAAGGAGCTATAGATTGGATAACTGTTACGGTCAACATGGTTGGAAAGAGTTTCACAGAAACAGAAAAGACATCCTATCTGAGTTCGATAAAATTCTTGAGCAAACGCAGAATCGTCCAATTCAAGTAGCACATGGCCAAGGTGTAGAAGCATATCTCCGTAAATGGCTAACAGAGTTTTTACCAAAGAAATACGGAGTAACATCCGGTTATATAATTCCGAACAAGCAATGGGGTCAGCCCTTGACATAGGACATTTTCGCCTATAGGGATAGGGAGTAGCCTCACGGCTACCCCCTCCCACACCACCGGACATACGGATCGCGTATCCGGCGATTCGGCTGGCTACAACAGACCTAATAAAGATTGGTCTGCCTGGTCTTAGGGAACGCAACGCTACCGGCATGTCAACGAATGTTGCAATATGCAGGTAAGAAAACGCTCTTTCTCAACCATAACCATTTACCCAAGCCATTCGGCCGGGCACCGTTCAGGCCTTCACCGGGGTGAGACCTCCCCACGCTGTGGAGCTCGTTTCCACCGGCTACTATGCCATCTGCTGACTTCTGCTGCGTGATGGTCGCCCCTTACGGTTTGATCAGTCCATATGGACAACGCGGCAGATCTCCCGGGGTGAACACGTATCTTTCCGCACATGAGCGCCGAGTATACGTCTTTGGCTTAAGATGGATAGAGGACTTTGCCTTGTGTTGCAGGCTCGTCCCACCAAAACCGCCTCAACTCGGTTCTTGTACATCGCCCCGTGTGTTTGCGATACCCTACCGTGGCAGGGCGGCCTCCTTTCCAGGCACCATCGCTGGATACCCGGTTGCCATATCGCTATACCCTTCGCCTCCATCGGGCTGGGTTTGGAACTTGATGAGCTTAAAATTAAAGGGCATGCTCATCGCACCCTTTAGAATACGTGCCGTGCCCGGCACACGACCAAGCCGCTGCAGTGGACTCACAAACCGCCTGCGGCGGTTGCTCGCCACTGAGCTTGGACGTTATACTTCAAAATAAGGATTGATTATGGGGAAAAAACTGATACCTGATGAAATACGAGAAAAAATTTCTGTAATCGTAGAAAAATTCAATCAACAGGAACTTAAAACAATAGACGTTCGTTACATTGCAAGATTTCAAGGAAGATTTCTTTATCTTGACAGGATAGCATATGGTAAAAAAGAGCCTGTAATCCGTATGGAGTATTTTAAAGAAATCGACGAATGGGAGTTTGCAATATTTAAATGGAGTACTGAAATATATGACCCTGATGAATGCTTTTTCCCTGGAAGTGAACTAGTTGATGGAACTGTTGAAGGTGCAATGAGAGCTGGTATGAAAGCATATCCAGTATAACATGTCAGTGCAGTTGACAGCCAGGGACTCGCGACTTTAAGTTTTATCGGCATTATGTGTATTTGTTGCTTTTTTGAAAGGAATTTATGCCCTGGCTGCCACTGACTTCTGCGATAAGTGGACCGTGAGCTCCGCTGCGCTACGCACACGGTCCACTTATCGCGGCTGTCGAGTTCCTCCAACGTCCTTGATAGGTTCCCGCTCACGCTCCACCTATCAAGGACGTTGGAGCCGACTGCGATTCTCAGCACTGGCTGAAAAAAAAATGCCTTTTTCAGCCAGTGCCTGCGATTCTCGCGGCTCAACAGCCGCGTTCTACAGTTTGCGACATTATGAGCTATCGCACTGTCTATGATCAATATTTGTCGCATTAACCTAAAATATACTAAAGCGGCTATCTCAAACAGAGCAGTAACCTCAGGCATAGCTGAATTACGAAAAGCCTACTTTGTTGAGAAAAAAACGAGCGAAAAACACGATTTTCATAATGACTCTTTACGTCTCTTTACATTTTGATATGCGCAAGACATTTGCAGGCATAGAGCAAAAGAAAATTGTGAAAGCTGGGCAGTTGCTTGTTACCGACGCCTGGCACATAAGAGCAATAATGAAAAGTCCGGTTTTTATCAGGTTGGGTTGAGCGTAATTAGTTATATCGGGCTTTGTATCAGGGAATCTGAATCAACCTTCGACCGCTGCCCTATTTTTAGCTCCAAGACGGTTGAAGATATCACTCGTGAGTCATACAGAACGGTCTTTTCATGGAAACCGTGTTTAGCTTGACGCTCTTTTGGGGAACATGTATTCTTTTGTAACTGATTGACATATTGAAAATTTTCCTTGTTTCTGGCACTCAAAATAAGTTAGATATGCGTATGGGTATGAACATGAGCATGATCTAAGCTCAGTCGGTACTTTCTGAGAACGATGTCCAAATATCGGGCATTAAAATTTGACACGTAGCAGCCATTTTTAGACGCCATAGTTTTGTACTTCAATCCAACTTGCAAATATCAAACAATTACCAAAACATGGTTTCAGTGAGCAAAACTCAACAAATCCTGTAGCACAGACCTCGGAACGTACAAAGTGAATAGAAATGCGTAAAGCCTTATTATTCAGGTAGTTAGACTATTCTCCAGTAATTTATTGGACAAGCATAATGTTGGACATTCATATGTTTAACCTATTTTATTTTAACTATTTCTTTTATTTAATGTAAATTTATTTTATAAAAAATATTTTTTTGTGATACCTTATTAAAAATTCACATTGCGTACACCACATTAAGGTATCAATTATGCAAAAACAACTATTT
The DNA here is from genome assembly GCF_028752835.1 of Desulfosarcina sp. BuS5. Lineage (NCBI taxonomy): Bacteria > Pseudomonadati > Thermodesulfobacteriota > Desulfobacteria > Desulfobacterales > Desulfosarcinaceae > Desulfosarcina > Desulfosarcina sp. BuS5. The sequence continues at coordinate 2,977,098 of NZ_CP087952.1, read as the reverse complement.
CCAGATATACCAAAGAAAAAAAACGATAACACCAAAATGATTGGCGCAAATTTGTCGTTGGTTTTTAACAGAAGAAATAAGCACATGATTACCCTTAAAAACCGCGATATCATTGTTAAAAAGGTTGATATTTCTGACAAGCCAGCAAAAAAAATATTTGTTGTTGATGCCGTTGAATTGGGTGCGAATAAATCTTTATTGGCTGGTGCCCTTAATATTAGCAGACAAACGATACACAATTACATTGAGAGCAAAAAAAAATTTGGGACAGAAGGCTTATTGGGTGGATATAATCCCAAAATGGGCAAAAATCTTGAACAACATCGCAAGAGCACGCAGCACAAACGCATACAGGGCACCAAGGCTGTCATTCTCGCTAAAGAGAGAAAAGCTAAACGATTAGAAAATCAAAAAAAACAGCAGGAGCTTGATTTTGAATTCGGCGAACAACTTGTTTCAAAAGACGAACAACCATTTAAGAGCCTTCATGATTGGAAATTCACTCGTTTTGCAGGGATATTCCCTTATCTAATTGTTTTAATTAGTACAAATCAATGGCTTAAGCTGATAATGGGTTATTTTGGTTCTGCCTATAAAATATTTTTAGTTTTTTTGTTGATGGTCGCCAATAATATCAAATCCATAGAACAACTGAAAAATATTAACCAGAAAGAAGCGGGGCTTATTTTGGGCCTCAATAAATTGCCTCCAAAAAGAGATGTTTGGCAATGGTTCTATGCAGCTTGTAATTTACGATTTTCCACATCTCTTTGTAAATTATTTTTTAAGCAACAGCTTTTAGGCGGATTGGTCAGTACCTGTATATGGTTTGCAGATGGGCATCTGCTTCCATACACAGGCAGACGAAAAATTCATCTTGCCTTTAATACACAGCGCAAAATGATGATGCCGGGACAAACAAATATAGTTACATGCGATGAAAGTGGTCGTATTGTTGATTTTCAGATTCAAGAAGGAAAAGGCGATCTTAAAACTCATATTGTCGAACTGAAAAAAAAAATGGGCCAAGGAACTTACAGAGCCTCCCATCATGGTCTTTGACAGAGAAGGGTATGGCGCTCCATTTTTTAACTCTCTTATTGAAGATAAAATTCCCTTTGTTACTTGGGAAAAACACGTTGATTCAAAAAAACTCAAGGAGTTAGATGATGATTGTTTTAACGAATCCTTTGAGATGAACAACAAAAAATACCGCATTTTCGAGGGTGAAAAGACCTTCACCCTGGAGGAAAATGGTAAAACTAAAACCTTTGAACTCAGGAAAATTTATCTTTGGAATCAGACCAGCAACCGTCGGACATGCTGTCTTGCATGGGATGACGGCAGACCTATAACTACTCTTCAATGCGCACAAGCTATATTGAACCGCTGGGGTGCCTCTGAAAATACATTTAAACACCTCCATGACAGGCACCCTTTTCATTATCACCCCGGCTTTAAAACATTAGATAGCGATAAACAGCTTATAGCAAATCCTGCTATCAAATCCATTGAGAAAGAAATTAAGACCGTACGTAAAAAGCTTGATAAAAAGCATAAAAAAATTCAAGGACTAAGGAAGTTTTAAACAAAGATGGCTCAAGGCGCGAAAACAGCTTGAAAGCCTGTTTAGAATCAGGAATAAGCCAGTTAGAGGCAGAGCTCACAAAGCTCCTCAATGAGAAAAAACAACTGCCTGAAAAGGTGGATGTTTCTACTCTTGAGGATTATAATTCCTTTAAGAAGATTGATAATGAAGGAAAAAATCTTTTTGATTTTGTTACAGCTTCATTATGGAATGCGCGTAAGGATATGACTGACTGGTTATTGTGTCATTACCCGAATGAAAATGAATATGTGGACTTGTTTTATGCCATCACTCAGTCTCATGGATGGATCAAATCTGAAGCAGACAGAGTGGTTGTCCGATTGGAGCCTCTTCAACAACCAAGCCGCCGAAAAGCGCAGGAACAATTTTGTAAAAGATTGAATGCATTAAGCGCCTATATTCCGATTGGAAAAATATTACAGATTGAAGTTGGTTCGTCACCTATTTAAAAGGAAAGTGTCCAAAAAATTATGCTTAAAATGCTATTTTTTTCCGAGGTCTGTAGCAAAAGTTTCCGTTCTGGCCATAAATAGCAATCGCGGATTATGTAGTAGTCTCAACATATTACGTATGCACATATTGGCTGATAGACAGTAACGAAGTTATGGATATGCAGTGTAGAACCAGGCGCTTGAGATGGACAGGGCAGGTCATGCCGCTTTTCGAAAGACAGTATTTGACCGGTAGTTTTTACCTTTATCATGGTTTTTGGGTTATCGCTGCCCTGCCACTCAGCTTTACGTATATGCAACAATAAAATGGAGAACTGGTCATGGGAAATGAAGTTTTAGATTTTGCAAACCAGATAGGTGCTACTGATTTAAAAACTGTTTTCGATTATTCAGAATTTCATGGATTGTTCAAACGGCGCAACTATTTCCTTATAGACAAAAATAAATTTCTAATCATTAAAATAAGTCGTAGCAATCGACCATTTTGGGGATTTGGTAAAAAGTTTTTTGATCTTTTCAATACATTAACAGAAAAAAGAGGCAATTATTTTTTCGTTGCACTATTGTCAGAAAAATCTGGTTGGGTTCTTTCTAAAAGAGAAATTTTAAATCAAATATCTGATGGCTCATTAAGCTATTCCGAAAATCAAGAACAATACAAGATCAATCCTTATAATCTCAAGGATCATAATGGATTTACATCAATCGGAAGTTTTTTGAAAAAAATCGGTATTTCAAAATAATTACGGCATATAACAAATCACTGCTCGTGCCAAGATAAATCCGAATCGTTGGGATAAGACACAAGGTCTTTGAAACTCGATATTGTTACCAAGTGGGTGCTCGGGAAACGGTTTGTTTCCTTCATCTCTGCAGGGCTTGCTCTGGCATTGATGTTAAGATAGTCCCACCTGACTAAAGACTAACCAGCAGGTCAGTAGCGAAGTCCACAGGTAAACCCGGTAACGGGAGTCTGGAGCTGGACGGAGCAAGATTGCAGGCTCTGTATTGAGCCCCGAAAAATGTATGGTTGTGGTCATTGTGATAATCCTGCTTGCAGGAAAAAGCCGACGCTTTGGAGACAGCGGAAGGCAGCAGTCCTGAATATGCTAAGGCAAGTATTCAGGACACCACCGGGGTCTTAGACCAGGGCATGTACTCAAAGGGGTAGCTCGGGAACTTGGGAGACCCGGATGTTTCCTTGGGTAAAAAGAACGGTAACAGGAAATCCAGCGCAAGCGAAATCCCGGCGTTGCATAGGAATGTCCCGCCTTGCAACGAGTCTGCCATTGGCAGAAACACAAACATTAAAAGACGGGCGATACAAGGTATCAGGGGAGGATAGCGAAGAGCGAACGAACCTGAGATAAACATTCGGAAGTCTTAGCAGATCATAGTACCGATGATTAAGAATTGAACTATCTTGATCGGAAAGGTGGGGAAGTGATGCCCAAGCGACCCACTGCAGGGAAGGTGAAGCAGGGTATAACGTTTTTTTGGCAGGAATTATGGGAGATACACAGAGGTCACAAACCATATCAACAAAAAGCCGAGAAATTGCAAGAACGGTCGCTTGCAATTCCAGACCGATAGAATGGGGACAACCACCGGTGTTAACAGGTGGGTCATCCCTTATCAAAATCGAGCTGCTTGCTCAAAATAATCATGAACTGGTATTTACATCAGTAGTCCATCGGATAGACTTTGATTTACTGAAACAATCCTTTCGTAAAATTCGGAAAAGCGAATCTGCAGGAGTGGACAAGGTTACGGCAAAGGAGTATGCCGAAAATCTTGATCAAAACCTCTATAATCTGTATGAACGACTGCGGAGAGGACAGTACGTTGCGTCTCCTGTAAAGCGTATCTGGATAGACAAGGAAGGAGGGGAAAAGCGTCCAATTGGCATACCTGTACTTGAGGATAAAATTGTCCAGAAAGCAGCAGCAGCCATATTGAATGTCATATTTGACAGGAATTTTTACAATTTTTCCCATGCATTCAGAAAAGGTCGGAGCCAACACATGGCAATCAAAGATTTACGTGAGCAATGCTTGAAGCAGAATATCAGCTGGATAGTAAGCGCAGATATTACAGGACTATTTGACAATATTAATCACGAGTTACTTAAAGACATGATACGTCGGAGAGTAAGTGACGGCGGAATGATTCGCCTGATAGGGAAGTGGTTGAATGCAGGCGTAATGGAGGAAGGCAACCTGACGTACTCTGAAACGGGCACTCCACAGGGAGGAGTAATTTCCCCTGTGCTCAGTAATATCTTTCTTCATTATGTTTTAGATGACTGGTACGTGAAAGAAGTGATCCCCCGGATGAAAGGGAGATGCTCCATCATACGCTGGGCGGATGATTTCATCCTCGGGTTCGAGTATGAAAAGACGCATTGCGTGTCATGGATGTATTACCCAGGCGGTTCGAACAGTTCGAGCTGTCACTTCACCCGGAAAAGACAAAACTGATTCGATTTTCCAAACGCATTAGCGGAAAGGGAAACGGGACGTTTGATTTTTAGGGTTTACATTTTACCGGTCAAAATCATTAAAAGGGTACATGGTAATAAAGAAAAAGACGGCAAGAAAGCGTTCAAGCCGTTTTATGAAGAGAATATGGATATGGTGCAAGGATAACCGTCATAAGCCAATGGCCGAGCAGTATGAGATTCTTTGCAGTAAACTGCGAGGTTTTTACCAGTACTTTGGAGTAATAAGTAACTACAAAGTGCTGGAAGTTGTGTTTGAATATACTGAGAAAGCATGGCGTCGATGGTTAAGCCGAAGAAGTCACAAGGGCGAAGTAATGTTCGAGGACTTGCGCACAACATACCCACTGCCATTACCCAGAATAGTCCATAATATTTGATGCCGTAAGGGCTGCAAAGTTATACGCCAAACGGGGTGTCGCCTGTTTGGTTGATAATCCGGTAAAAAGGATTTGAACCGAGGAACCGTATGAGGGAAATCTTCACGTACGGGTCTGTAGGGGGGGCGTCGGGTAACCGATGCTCCTACCTGGAACCCGACCGCCAACCGCGGCGCTTTTTTTAAACGCTCTCTTCCGCATAAATGTTGTCGTTTGCGTAAGGTCTTGCCCCGCATGTTGGCGGCCGGTGAGTTCATCGTTATACAATCGTGATTGTTTATTAAAATTGGAGTAAAAATGGTAGAACAAAAAATACACAGGCTGTGGGAAAATATAAAACTTAATCAAAAATGGCTTGAATGTGATACTTCTACGATTGATGATATATCTCCCTCATGGTTTGCCAGAAGAGAAATTCTTCAAAAAAATTCAAAAGAATATCAGGAGTTTATTACCGAACTCAAACGTGAACATGCCATTGAGACCGGGATTGTAGAACGAATGTACGATCTTGAAAAAGGTATAACTGAAACATTCATAAAAAAAGGTTTCGTTGAATCATATATTAGTCATAATGACACAAACGTTCCGGTTCCAAAATTAATTTCTCATTTATCCGACCACCTTGATGCCGTTGATTTTGTCTTTGATGTGGTTAAAGAAAATAGAGATTTAACAATTGGCTTTATAAAAGAACTTCACTCACTTGTAACTCGCAACCAGGAATATGCAGAAGGAAGAGACCAATTTGGTAGTAAAACTAAAGTAAATTTAAGAAAAGGTGCTTTCAAAATTCTTGAAAACAATCCAACTCGTGGAGATGGAACTAAAATTTTGTACTGTCCCCCTGAACATGTTCAGGTTGAAATGGAGAATCTGATTTCTATTTACAATGATGCCGAGAATAAAAATATCCATTATTTAATTTGTGCCACTTGGTTTCACCATGCATTTACTACAATTCATCCATTTCAGGATGGCAATGGGCGTATTGCAAGACTACTTGCAAGTTTAATTTTGATTAAACATGGCCTGTTTCCTTTTACTGTTCTAAGAGAAGAGGCTAAAGCTAAATATATTGATGCTTTGGAAAAGGCTGATGAACAAGAATTTCAACCTCTGATAGACTATTTTTCCGAAGTTCAAAAAAGACATATTGAAAAGGCTCTAAATATAAAAGAGGTTTATAGCTCATCATTTGATGAAGTAATAGATATATTTTCAGGCAAAATTGACAATTGGCAGAAGAGAAAGGTTGTTGAAAGAGAGGCTCAGCTTAATAGAGCCAGAAACCATGTTTTCAACTTTTGCCTCAAACACTTGAATTTGATTTCTGATCAACTTAGTGCCAGGCTCAATGGAAATGCTACCATTACAATTGAGCAATGTTCCCCAAATGAGGATAAGAGACAAGATTATTACTACGGTCAAATAATTAAATATGCTAAAAAACACGAGTACTATTTTAACAGGAATTTTCCAAAGGGGTGGCTGACTTTTCGAATTGAATTGGCTGACAATAAAAAATATCAACTTTGTATTACTATCCACCACTATGGCTATGAAGATAGTACATTAGCTATTGGGGCATTTCTTGAATTTTTAGTACCTTATGAGAGTCATGATCGAATAGACGAAGCCCTTCCCTTAGAAATCAAACCGCATGTTATTTCGCTAACTGGAGAGATAACAACGAAAGAAAAAAACATAGCAGCTTTTATAAGAAATGCAGTTACATTAACTATGGCTCAAATTGCAAGTGAACTATAGCGAGCTGCGGAAAAGAAGGATGTCATAAATGTATAACAAGGCAAATGCAGCGGACGCAAAAAGACGCGCCGCTGATTTGCAACGTAAACCTTCTCTCAGGCTTAATTTTGAGTTTTATTTTTCACTGTCTGTTTTGCTAACAGCCGTTGTCGGCATTTGCCGGTTATCGCTTTTGCCGGCGCTTCTTATTGTTTTTTTGAATGTCAGCTTCGGCAAGCATTTTACAGGTTTCACTGTTTCGGTACTCGGCGACATCTCGTCTTGTTTTTTGCGATTTTTTGGTAAAGTCAGCATCGCATCAACAATCATTGTTGCAGAATGCCGCAAACAGCGGTTTACGCTTTGGCAATCGTTTTTTTTATTTTCATTATTCCAGCATCCGGTTGCATCTCGTCTCGTTTTCTGTGACTATTTCTCAAGGCGTTGCTTATTGTTTTAATTGGTTATGCTGCAAGCGCCGGCAAACAACGGTGAGTTCGCCAACTTTGTATTATTTGCAAATGTTTAATTACGTTTTCTCAAATCCGGCTGCTTTACAAAAAGCAGGTTGTCGCAACCGGCAGGGGTTTACAACCAGACGCTTCTCGTGCCAAGATAAATCCGAATCGTTGGGATAAGACACAAGGTCTTTGAAACTCGATATTGTTACCAAGTGGGTGCTCGGGAAACGGTTTGTTTCCTTCATCTCTGCAGGGCTTGCTCTGGCATTGATGTTAAGATAGTCCCACCTGACTAAAGACTAACCAGCAGGTCAGTAGCGAAGTCCACAGGTAAACCCGGTAACGGGAGTCTGGAGCTGGACGGAGCAAGATTGCAGGCTCTGTATTGAGCCCCGAAAAATGTATGGTTGTGGTCATTGTGATAATCCTGCTTGCAGGAAAAAGCCGACGCTTTGGAGACAGCGGAAGGCAGCAGTCCTGAATATGCTAAGGCAAGTATTCAGGACACCACCGGGGTCTTAGACCAGGGCATGTACTCAAAGGGGTAGCTCGGGAACTTGGGAGACCCGGATGTTTCCTTGGGTAAAAAGAACGGTAACAGGAAATCCAGCGCAAGCGAAATCCCGGCGTTGCATAGGAATGTCCCGCCTTGCAACGAGTCTGCCATTGGCAGAAACACAAACATTAAAAGACGGGCGATACAAGGTATCAGGGGAGGATAGCGAAGAGCGAACGAACCTGAGATAAACATTCGGAAGTCTTAGCAGATCATAGTACCGATGATTAAGAATTGAACTATCTTGATCGGAAAGGTGGGGAAGTGATGCCCAAGCGACCCACTGCAGGGAAGGTGAAGCAGGGTATAACGTTTTTTTTGGCAGGAATTATGGGAGATACACAGAGGTCACAAACCATATCAACAAAAAGCCGAGAAATTGCAAGAACGGTCGCTTGCAATTCCAGACCGATAGAATGGGGACAACCACCGGTATTAACAGGTGGGTCATCCCTTATCAAAATCGAGCTGCTTGCTCAAAATAATCATGAACTGGTATTTACATCAGTAGTCCATCGGATAGACTTTGATTTACTGAAACAATCCTTTCGTAAAATTCGGAAAAGCGAATCTGCAGGAGTGGACAAGGTTACGGCAAAGGAGTATGCCGAAAATCTTGATCAAAACCTCTATAATCTGTATGAACGACTGCGGAGAGGACAGTACGTTGCGTCTCCTGTAAAGCGTATCTGGATAGACAAGGAAGGAGGGGAAAAGCGTCCAATTGGCATACCTGTACTTGAGGATAAAATTGTCCAGAAAGCAGCAGCAGCCATATTGAATGTCATATTTGACAGGAATTTTTACAATTTTTCCCATGCATTCAGAAAAGGTCGGAGCCAACACATGGCAATCAAAGATTTACGTGAGCAATGCTTGAAGCAGAATATCAGCTGGATAGTAAGCGCAGATATTACAGGACTATTTGACAATATTAATCACGAGTTACTTAAAGACATGATACGTCGGAGAGTAAGTGACGGCGGAATGATTCGCCTGATAGGGAAGTGGTTGAATGCAGGCGTAATGGAGGAAGGCAACCTGACGTACTCTGAAACGGGCACTCCACAGGGAGGAGTAATTTCCCCTGTGCTCAGTAATATCTTTCTTCATTATGTTTTAGATGACTGGTACGTGAAAGAAGTGATCCCCCGGATGAAAGGGAGATGCTCCATCATACGCTGGGCGGATGATTTCATCCTCGGGTTCGAGTATGAAAAAGACGCATTGCGTGTCATGGATGTATTACCCAGGCGGTTCGAACAGTTCGAGCTGTCACTTCACCCGGAAAAGACAAAACTGATTCGATTTTCCAAACGCATTAGCGGAAAGGGAAACGGGACGTTTGATTTTTTAGGGTTTACATTTTACTGGTCAAAATCATTAAAAGGGTACATGGTAATAAAGAAAAAGACGGCAAGAAAGCGTTCAAGCCGTTTTATGAAGAGAATATGGATATGGTGCAAGGATAACCGTCATAAGCCAATGGCCGAGCAGTATGAGATTCTTTGCAGTAAACTGCGAGGTTTTTACCAGTACTTTGGAGTAATAAGTAACTACAAAGTGCTGGAAGTTGTGTTTGAATATACTGAGAAAGCATGGCGTCGATGGTTAAGCCGAAGAAGTCACAAGGGCGAAGTAATGTTCGAGGACTTGCGCACAACATACCCACTGCCATTACCCAGAATAGTCCATAATATTTGATGCCGTAAGGGCTGCAAAGTTATACGCCAAACGGGGTGTCGCCTGTTTGGTTGATAATCCGGTAAAAAGGATTTGAACCGAGGAACCGTATGAGGGAAATCTTCACGTACGGGTCTGTAGGGGGGGGCGTCGGGTAACCGATGCTCCTACCTGGAACCCGACCGCCAACAGCGGTGTTTTTTTTTAAACGCTCTCTTCCGCATAAATGTTGTCGTTTGCGGAAGGTCTTGCCCCGCATGTTGGCGGCCGGTGAGTTCATCGTTCTGGCCGCTAAACTATAATGATTGACGAAGGAGAGCTTTATGCCCATCGAAATACCACTTGAGACCCTGTCTGTTTCCGAAAAAATCCGCTTGCTGGAGAGCGTATGGAACAGTCTTTGCGACAAATCAGGCGATGTACGGTCGCCGGAGTGGCATCGCGAGGTACTTGAGACCCGAAAGCGACGTCTCAAAGACGGCCGAGCGACTGTGTCACCGTGGAGCGAAGCAAAGACCCGCCTGCTGGAAGTGGGTCGATGATTGTCGATATTTCATCAGATGCCGAGGAAGACCTCATTGAGGGTTACTGGTTTTATGAGCGGCAATCCCCCGGTCTTGGAGACTATTTCCGGAGTTGCTTGATTGCCGACATCGAGTCACTGGCATACTACGGTGGAATTCATGCAATAGAATACGGCCTCTACCGGTCACTTTCAAAGCGATTTCCGTTTTGCATCTACTACCGCGTCGATGGAGACGTTGTCACCGTGATAGCTGTTTTAGATGCTAGGCGTGATCCACTGTGGATAAGGCAGCGACTTGGATAGCGCAATAGCCAGAACAAAAGGATTGAGCTGACCACAAAAGCCGAGCCAATTTTTGTAAATTCAAAGTATTAGGTGGCTTTTGTGTCAGCTCATCCTTGGCGTTGTAAACCTTATCGCAGGCTTAATTTTGATTTTTATTTTTCACTGTCTGTTTTGCTAACAACCGTTGCCGGTATCTGCCGGTTATCGTTTTTGCCGGCGTTTCTTGTTACTTTTTTGAACGTCAGCTTCGGCAAGCATTTTACAGGTTTCACTGTTTCGGTACTCGGCGACATCTCGCCTTGCTTTTTGCGGCTTTTTTGGTAAAGTCAGCATCGCATCAACAATCATTGTTGCAGAATGCCGCAAACAGCGGTTTACGCTTTGGCAATCGTTGTTTTTATTGTCATTATTCCAGCATCCGGTTGGATCTCGTCTCGTTTTCTGTGACTATTTCTCAAGGCGTTGCTTATTGTTTTAACTGGTTATGCTGCAAGCGCCGGCAAACAACGGTGAGTTCGCCAACTTTGTATTATTTGCAAGCGTTTAATTACGCTTTCTCAAATCCGGCTGCTTTACAAAAAGTAGGTTGTCGCAACTATGCAGGGGTTTACAACAAAACACTTCTCGTGCCAAGATAAATCCGAATCGTTGGGATAAGACACAAGGTCTTTAAAACTCGATATTGTTACCAAGTGGGTGCTCGGGAAACAAATTGTTTCCTTCATCTCTGCAGGGCTTGCTTTGGCATTGATGTTAAGATAGTCCCACCTGACTAAAGACTAACCAGCAGGTCAGTAGCGAAGTCCACAGGTAAACCCGGTAACGGGAGTCTGGAGCTGGACGGAGCAAGATTGCAGGCTCTGTATTGAGCCCCGAAAAATGTATGGTTGTGGTCATTGTGATAATCCTGCTTGCAGGAAAAAGCCGACGCTTTGGAGACAGCGGAAGGCAGCAGTCCTGAATATGCTAAGGCAAGTATTCAGGACACCACCGGGGTCTTAGACCAGGGCATGTACTCAAAGGGGTAGCTCGGGAACTTGGGAGACCCGGATGTTTCCTTGGGTAAAAAGAACGGTAACAGGAAATCCAGCGCAAGCGAAATCCCGGCGTTGCATAGGAATGTCCCGCCTTGCAACGAGTCTGCCATTGGCAGAAACACAAACATTAAAAGATGGGCGATACAAGGTATCAGGGGAGGATAGCGAAGAGCGAACGAACCTGAGATAAACATTCGGAAGTCTTAGCAGATCATAGTACCGATGATTAAGAATTGAACTATCTTGATCGGAAAGGTGGGGAAGTGATGCCCAAGCGACCCACTGCAGGGAAGGTGAAGCAGGGTATAACGTTTTTTTTGGCAGGAATTATGGGAGATACACAGAGGTCACAAACCATATCAACAAAAAGCCGAGAAATTGCAAGAACGGTCGCTTGCAATTCCAGACCGATAGAATGGGGACAACCACCGGTGTTAACAGGTGGGTCATCCCTTATCAAAATCGAGCTGCTTGCTCAAAATAATCATGAACTGGTATTTACATCAGTAGTCCATCGGATAGACTTTGATTTACTGAAACAATCCTTTCGTAAAATTCGGAAAAGCGAATCTGCAGGAGTGGACAAGGTTACGGCAAAGGAGTATGCCGAAAATCTTGATCAAAACCTCTATAATCTGTATGAACGACTGCGGAGAGGACAGTACGTTGCGTCTCCTGTAAAGCGTATCTGGATAGACAAGGAAGGAGGGAAAAAGCGTCCAATTGGCATACCTGTACTTGAGGATAAAATTGTCCAGAAAGCAGCAGCAGCCATATTGAATGTCATATTTGACAGGAATTTTTACAATTTTTCCCATGCATTCAGAAAAGGTCGGAGCCAACACATGGCAATCAAAGATTTACGTGAGCAATGCTTGAAGCAGAATATCAGCTGGATAGTAAGCGCAGATATTACAGGACTATTTGACAATATTAATCACGAGTTACTTAAAGACATGATACGTCGGAGAGTAAGTGACGGCGGAATGATTCGCCTGATAGGGAAGTGGTTGAATGCAGGCGTAATGGAGGAAGGCAACCTGACGTACTCTGAAACGGGCACTCCACAGGGAGGAGTAATTTCCCCTGTGCTCAGTAATATCTTTCTTCATTATGTTTTAGATGACTGGTACGTGAAAGAAGTGATCCCCCGGATGAAAGGGAGATGCTCCATCATACGCTGGGCGGATGATTTCATCCTCGGGTTCGAGTATGAAAAAGACGCATTGCGTGTCATGGATGTATTACCCAGGCGGTTCGAACAGTTCGAGCTGTCACTTCACCCGGAAAAGACAAAACTGATTCGATTTTCCAAACGCATTAGCGGAAAGGGAAACGGGACGTTTGATTTTTTAGGGTTTACATTTTACTGGTCAAAATCATTAAAAGGGTACATGGTAATAAAGAAAAAGACGGCAAGAAAGCGTTCAAGCCGTTTTATGAAGAGAATATGGATATGGTGCAAGGATAACCGTCATAAGCCAATGGTCGAGCAGTATGAGATTCTTTGCAGTAAACTGCGAGGTTTTTACCAGTACTTTGGTGTAATAAGTAACTACAAAGCGCTGGAAGTTGTGTTTGAATATACTGAGAAAGCATGGCGTCGATGGTTAAGCCGAAGAAGTCACAAGGGCGAAGTAATGTTCGAGGACTTGCGCACAACATACCCACTGCCATTACCCAGAATAGTCCATAATATTTGATGCCGTAAGGGCTGCAAAGTTATACGCCAAACGGGGTGTCTCCTGTTTGGTTGATAATCCGGTAAAAAGGATTTGAACCGAGGAACCGTATGAGGGAAATCTTCACGTACGGATCTGTAGGGGGGGCGTCGGGTAACCGATGCTCCTACCTGGAAGCCGACGCAAAAAGCGCAGCGGCGCTGAAGCGGCAAGTTTGGGTGGGCCGCTGGTGATGCGTACGTTAGATGGCGGGAAAGCCTACAAACTCACCGTTCCAGCGAACGTGCCCGCACACGACTTCTGGTCCGTGGAAGTCTACGACAGGACATTATGATCATATCAGAGACTACTTTGGGTCCACTTTACTAAATATGATTTTTGTTATTATTGTTTTCCTGATAAAAAAACAATACGTAAAATTATGAAGTGTACAAAAAAAACAAAACTTGACAGTATATACAACCAATACAACAGGCGCAGTTTTGTTCATCCTGATCCTCTTGAATTCCTTTATTCTTATCAGGATATCAGGGACAGGGAAATCGCAGGCCTTATAGCATCTGCCCTTGCATATGGAAGAGTCGCTCAGATTTTAAAAAGTGTTTCTTCCGTGCTGGGTACAATGAATGAATCACCTTATCTTTTTTTACAAAATTCTGATAAAAAATTTCTTTTACAAAGATTTAAACAATTCAAACACAGGTTTGCTGACGGCAAAAATCTTGCGGCACTTCTTTATGGTGCAAAAAATGTTATCGCCCGGTATGGTTCCCTGAATGAATGTTTTGCGGCAGGAGTGTCACATGACCATGAAAACATTTTTTTTGCAATGATTGTTTTTGTGGACGAACTTACTTCATCGGGCAATAATCCTGGTCATCTTATCGCCCGCCCGAAAAAAGGGAGTGCCTGCAAACGTATGAACCTTTTTCTTAGATGGATGGTGCGAAGGGACAGAGTTGATCCAGGAGGATGGAAAAAAATTGACAAATCAAAACTGATTAATCCAGTAGATACCCATATGCATAAAATCGGGATGATGTTGGGCTTTACGTCACGGAAACAGGCAAATATGAAAACAGCCATGGAAATCACCGAAGGTTTTAGAAAAATTTCCCCGGAAGATCCTGTAAAATATGATTTCGCACTTACAAGATTCGGAATCAGAGGCGATATGGATATTAATAGTTTATCCTCTGGTTGGGCTCTGTAACGTTATAACGAAACCGAACCAGGTGGGGGACGTCCATTTGTAATTCAGTAGTTATTCAATAATTTGAAGATTGTTAGTCTTGACAATCTTTTCTCCCTTTTTCACTGCATAGGCGACCCCTGGCTGGCTCATGTGTAAACGCTTCGCCATGCTGAGTCCCTTCTAATCCCAACTCCCGTACCGCCCAATAGCAAACACACTTCTTGCCTCCGCGCACACCTTTTGTCTGCTTTTTGAGTATAACGCCTCTTTCTCAATCTGGTAAAGCTCTCTTATTCCCCGTAATTCTTTCAGATCTATTGGGAATCAACATCGGCATATGATTTGGAAAGCTCTTCGTCGAATTCGAACGATTCATTGAAGATCTCGAGAAGCTTTATGTTCTGCTTGGTCATCATGAGGCAGTTTCCCACAATGGCATAATAAAGGATGCTGAGGCGTGTCTTGGATGTGTCGTCTCTTATCCTTTCGGTTTGAACCATGTTGAATTGATCCGCCAGGTTCCTCATGTATTGGTACTGGTCGATTATGTGCTGATAATCTATAATCTTCCGCTCCTTGAAGATGTTTTCCACTTGTTGAAGGACATCCATTATGCAGGTTTTTATCTGTTTGAGCTCCTCTATCTGGAGGTTCAGGAGCCCTTTATGCTTATTGCTGGTGTGGATATAGGAGCGCAGGAGAATGTCCCTGTGGCCGTCGGACAGCTTCTGCATCCTTCTGATGGTCTGTGCGTACTTGTGGGATATATTGTAGTCCCTTTTTTGAATCAGGCGCATGACCTTGAATACATTGGCCATAACAATATTGGCCTCTATCTGAATCTGTTTCACCTTTTTTCTCTGTTTGTTCAATGTGTCCGTATCCCGGTTGAACAGCGCTTCAAATGAGACGTCAAGGGATTCCCTGATCCCTTTGAGCAGGTATGACAGGTGCTCGAACGTGTTTGCGATCGACATGTGCGGATCACGGATTTTTTCGAGATTGAATATATTCAGCTCATTTTTTTCTTTCTCACGATTCTTGTGAGTTCGATGATTCTGCCAGATCACAGCTACTGCTACGAATATTATAAGTGCGATGCCAGGCAGCTTGAGATAATGAATGGTATTTGCAAAGACAAAGGCGGTTACAAAGGCTATAAAGGCCGTCATGAACCATCCGCCGATCACCGTCAGGACCCCTGTTACACGGTAAACCGCGCTCTCCCTGCCCCATGCCTGATCAGAGAATGATGATCCCATGGCCACCATGAAGGTCACATACGTGGTCGAAAGGGGGAGTTTCATGGAGGTTGCAAAGGAAACCACCGCACTTGCAACCATGAGGTTGACCGACGCCCTGATCAGATCAAAAGAAGGCTGACTGTCCTGCAAAACGGCCGGTTTGTGACCATCGGGGTCTATGCGCCTGAAAACAAAGGCCCTTAAAGCGCGGGGGACACATTTACCACAGGAGACGAACAGGGAATGCACCATGCTTACAATGCTTCTGGAAAGCCATATGGATTCAAATCTCTCCGTGCCCTCCTCCTGCTGGCCCAGGCTTATCTCGGTCTCGGTTACTGTTCGGGCCTTTCTGGATAGGCAGAGGGTCAAAACCATGATGGCGCCGGCAGTGAGCAGCAGAATTGTCTGGGACTGGACCTGCTTGCTGAGGGCGGTCATGGTGATGTTCAAGGGATCGCCCGAGGCTACGGCGCTCTTGTATGCACTAAAGGCTGCCAGGGGAACGCCAATGAAATTGACTAGGTCGTTTGCCGCGAATGCCATGGCCAGCGCAAATGTGCCTACCAGCACTATGGGTTTCAGTATGTTTATTCGAAAAAAAGAAATCAGGATCTGAAAAACAACGGCCGAGACCAGGAAAATCAAAAACATCAGCAACAGGCTGTTATTGCTGACCCAGTCGACCGCCTCCGGGGTCATGAAGGATGACCCTTTGGAGCCTTTAACCAGGATGAAGAACGTGATGGACGACATGGCAACGCCGCCCCAGATCGCTCCGTAACGCTTGAGTCTTTTTTGATAGTCAAAGGTGAAAATCAGGCGGGATATGAATTGAACAATGGCACCGGAGAAAAAGGCCACGACAATCGAAAGGAGAATGCCGAAAACAATCATCATTGCCTTTCCCGTATTGATATAGTCCCCCATGCCCATAACGGTGTCGGTTGCATTCATGATTTTTATGGCAGACACGGCCACTGCCGCTCCAAGAAGCTCGAAGACTATTGATACGGTTGTGGAGGTGGGCAATCCATAGGCATTGAAGAGATCCAGCAGGAGAATATCGGTGAGCATGACCGCCATGAAGACAATTATTAGCTCTGGCATGGTGAAGAACTGGGGGTGAAATATACCCTTTCTTGCCACCTCCATCATTCCGCTTGAAAAAGTCACACCAACAAGTATGCCCAGGCTTGCTGTGGCCATGATAACGAAAAAGGGGGCCACCCTGGAGCCGATTGAGGAATTAAGGAAATTCACCGCATCGTTGCTTACGCCCACAACCAGATCCAGCACGGCAAAAAGCAGCAGGAATAAGAGGGCCACAAAAAACAACTCAATACTCATAAGATCTCCCTGAATGTATCAGACAATTAACCTGGGAAAGGTATACATTAAAAATTAAAGTATAAAGAGAAGGAGATTTTTCATTTTTAGGGTTCATAAAACCACCAGCTCTGCTGGTGCGATTCTAATAAGCTTTGCCGGTCAGACGAGATATACCTCCTTCTTGAGGGTCCCCCTGGAAAGGGTAGTCTTAAGAAGGAGGTGTAAATGAAAGATTATCAGAATCAATCACATGTACGTTATGAATGCAAGTATCATATTGTTTTGTGTCCAAAATATCGACGTAAGAAGTTATACGGGGCACTTGGGGATGTCCATTTGCAATTCAGTAATTATTCAATAATTTGAAGATTGGTAGTCTTGACAATTTTTTCTCCCTTTTTTCATGATATAGGAGTATATATATGGAAAATATTTCTATTTATCCATATATTAAATTTAAATTAGGTAAATATTTCTCTTGAAATTTGTAGCATTTTTATCTATTATTAAATTTTCTATTTAATAAAGATACTATAACAAAGATATGGAATCAAGATGCAATTTAAACCGAATCCAGGATATAGTTTAATGGATCAAGTCCGTGAAGTTTTACGATATTATCACTATGCATACAGGACTGAACAGTCTTACTCATCCTGGATATTGCAGTATATAAAATTTTATGGTGGTAAAACAGATCCGAAAGATATGGGCAAAAACGAAGTTGATCGGTTCTTGAGCCACCTTGCAGAAAAGAAGAATGTTGCTGCAGCAACCCAAAAACAGGCATTGAACGCATTGATATTTTTGTACAAAAAGGTTCTTGATGTTGATTTGGGAGGTGGTATAGCCCCAACGCGGTCAAAACGAAGAATGAATCTGCCGACTGTATTGACACAAAAAGAGGTTTCCAGGCTCCTTGGCAAGATGAAGGGAAAGCACGCTCTGATGGCAAAATTGTTATACGGCGGCGGTCTCAGGCTTCTGGAGTGTGTTCGTTTGCGGGTCAAGGATGTGGATTTTGGCCAGGGCAGAATTTTTATACGTAACCCAAAAGGCGGCAAAGACCGCACAGTAATTTTGCCTGACTCCATACAGCATGAATTACAAGAGCAAATTGATTATGCTATTGCATTACACAAGGAGGACATCCTGGAAGGTTTCGGTGAAGTTTATCTCCCTGGGGCGCTTTCCCGTAAATACCCGAATCTATCCAAAGAGACCGGATGGGAGTATGTTTTTCCTGCCAAAAAATTGTCGAAGGACCCCAGATCCGGAAAAATAATGCGTCATCATGTTCTGGAATCGGGCCTGCAAAAGGCGATCAAACAGGGTTTAAACCGGGCCAAAATTGACAAGAAGGCCGGCTGTCATACTTTTCGTCACAGCTTTGCCACTCATCTACTTGAAAACGGCACTAATATCCGGGTGGTTCAAAAACTTATGGGTCATGCTGATGTAAAAACCACCGAAATTTATACCCATGTCATGAAAAAAGATATCGATTCCGTTAAAAGCCCACTGGATTTGTTGTAATAGATTTTTGGAATCTTCAGAAGCAAATCGCCTGGCGTATTTGTCAATAAAAGTGTAAAGGAAGTTATAAAAAGAAAGCCGCTTCAAACTTTTACGTTTTAAAGCCAGGGTCACAAAAACTTTAACAGTATACCACACTGTTACTTCAATTCCATTAATTCAGGATACTTTCTTACTCTGGAGAACCTTTCCCATGAAACTTAAAAGATTGGACATAACCGGTTTTAAGTCTTTTTGTGAAAAGGCGAGCATAGAATTCCCTCCTGGTATTTCTGCAATTGTTGGTCCTAATGGATGCGGAAAAAGCAATATCGTAGATGCCATACGTTGGGTTATGGGAGAACAGAGCGTTAAGCAGCTCCGCGGAAAATCGATGGAGGATGTAATCTTTGCCGGTGCCGGCGGAATCCCACCTGTCAATATGGCGGAGGTCTCCTTAACCTTGGTGAATGATAATGGATCAGCTCCGGAAGAATTGCCGGAAGAATTTAAGGACTTCGCCGAAATAATGATAACCAGGCGTGTTTTTAGATCCGGTGAAATGGCCTATTTACTGAATAAACGGCCCTGCAGGTTAAAAGATATATACAATTTATTTCTTGGAAGCGGCATGGGCGCCAAATCGTATGCTGTAATACAGCAGGGGAATATCGGAGCAATCACAGAGGCGGAACCGGGCGAAAGGAGGGTTTTTATAGAGGAGGCCGCCGGGATTACAAGGTATAAAAAGAACAAGACCGAGGCCATGCACAAGGTGGAGGCGACCAATCAGACCCTGCTGCGCATAGAGGATATTATTCTGGAAATAAAACGGCACATGGCGGCACTTAAACGCCAGGCCGGAAAAGCCGAACTTTACCAAACTTACCGGGGCCGTATAAAAAGAATCGATATTTTACTTGCCCTTGATTTATATAACGATCTTTCAGTCAAAATAGCAGATACGAGAAACTTGTTAAAGAGTCTCAAGGATGATGATATCCAGCATACATCAAAATCAAAGAGGTTAGATGCTGCAGTTGAAGAATTAAAGCTGCTATGTCTGGAAAAAAAACAGGATATCTCTAAACAGCAATCCGAACAAATTGAGACTCAGCGTAAAACAGACCGGCTTGAAAATGATCTGGAACATCTCCGCAGCGAGGTATCAAGACTGAAAAATGAAATTATGGAACAGGAATCTGCCCATGGCGGACTGGATGAAAAGTACTCTGAAATAACAGCAGAGATTGAGCAGATAAAATCTGAAGAGGATCTTTTCCTTGATAAGATAGAAAAGATTTGTATCTCCCTTGGCACAGAAAAAAAAGCAGCGGAAACTGTAAAGAACAGGCTGGCTGAATTAAATAGAAAGATGGAGGCGGAAAAAAATGGTCTGATTGATGCGGTTGCCCTGGAAGCCGGATACAGAAATATTTACCAGAATGCCGCCGGCAAAAAGGAAAAGATTCAAAGACGACTTAAACAGGCTGATGAAGAGGAATATGGCGCAAACAGACGGATTGAGGAAATGGCGCGGATTAAACAAAAAGCAGAAGAACTTCTGAATCGGTTGATTAAGGAGGCTGATGAACTTGATAAGAGCATCACACAGATCGAAAAAGAACATGAAGAGAAAAGGCAAATTTTGGGCCGCCGGATAAAACTTGTACAATCCATGGAGCTGGAGAGAAGCAGGCTTCTGTCGGAACTGACTACTATTAAAAAGATGGATGATAATTATTCGTGGTATCAAGACGGTGTTAAAGCCATAATGAAGGCAAAAAAAATAAATTTGCAGGGTAAGCATCAGAAACAAAAAAAAGCTGATGAGTTGAATGCGGATTTGCAAGGATTATCGGACAGGATTATTTGCCTGGTAGCCGATGTAATTGAAGCTGAACCTTCTTTTGTGGCTGCCGTTGAAAGTGTTCTGGGCGAGTCCTTGCAGTATATACTTGTTAAGGAGAAACAAACATGCGTCAATCTTGTCGATTATCTTCAGAAAAGCAGCCTGGGCCGCAATGGATTCATTCCTTTTGAATCCATACAGGCAGAAGGAGATACTTCCGCCATCAAACCTTATAAGGATAAGTTACTCTTAAACCATGTCAGTATAAAGCCAGGTTTTGAAAAAATTGTGGAAATCCTTTTGGGCAAAGTTATTGTTGTTGATAATCTTGAAGAGGCGGAAGCCTTTGCTATTAATTGCAAAGGTTTGTATACACTTGTGACCGGAGACGGAATAATTGTCACTGCTAATGGCATAATAATAGGAGGAAACAAAGAGGTCCAGGCCGGAATACTGGCCAAAAAGCAGGAGATGAGAGACTTGCAAAACAGGTTAAGTGAATTAGATAAGGATATTGAAGCTGCAGGTTCATACAGGGAAAAGCTTGAACATGATATCCGAAGCGTGGAAATAGAGATGCAGGAAATTATACAGCAGAAAAATGAAGCTGAAAAAAAATATACAGGGTTTCTGAGGATTTGAAGCATGCTGAACGTCATTTGGATATAATCCGCCTGGAGCAGGAACAGCTTTCAGGTGACGAGATGGATCTTGATGGCGAGATGGAGGAAAACCGGAGGGCGTATCATGAGATCGTGGCTAAGGTTAAGGCTGCCGGGGAGAGCGTTGAGGAAATAAAAAAAAATATAAATGTAGTTTCGACCGAAAGTGATACATATAACCGCAAGGTAATAGATCTTAATCTTAAGCTTACAGCTTTAAATGCCGGATTGGAAAACAGCAGGAATACATTAAAAAGATTAGATGAATTCCGAATGGATAAGAGCAGGCACATTAAAGAACTTTTGATTGACATTGCAAAAAAAGGGGACAAACTTTCTTCATCAAGGCTTATGATAGAGCGATATGAAGAGAATCTTGCCGAAGAATATAAAAAGATAAAAATAATTTCGGAAAGGCTGAATAATTATGAATCGGAATACGGAGAACTTGAATCGAGGCTAAATGAATATGACAAGGCTATGGCAGAGATTGATAACCGGCATGATGAGGTTCTCGGGAAAATACGTATCCTTGAAATAGAACAGACTCAGAAGATAATAAAACTTGAAAATATTGAGAGTCGACTCAGAGAACGCTATCACAAATCGATTTTCCAGCTGAAAAAGGAGTTCACCCAAAATTCGAAAGACTCCATGGCGTCATCGGCGATTTCACGGGATGAAATGGAAAAAGAGCTTTCGGATTTAAATAAAAAGCTTGAAAAATTCAATGATGTGAATATGGGCGCCATAAAGGAATATGAACAGCTTAAAACCAGGTATGATTTCCTCTGTGAACAGCGTGACGACCTTGTTGCGGCAATAGAAAACCTGAACAAGGTTATAAAGAAGATAAACAGAATTACCAGGGAGAAGTTCCTTAAGACTTTTGATCTTATTAATGAAAAATTCAACCTGGTCTTTCCAAGACTTTTTGATGGAGGGGCCGCAAAGCTGACTTTGACGGATCCCGGCAATCTGCATGAGACGGGCGTGGAGCTTATGGTGCATCCTCCCGGAAAAAAACTTAGGAGGCTCAGCCTTCTTTCCGGAGGTGAAAAAGCACTTTCCGCCATAGCATTTATATTCTCCATATTTTTAATAAAGCCCGCCTCCTTCTGCCTTATGGATGAAATCGATGCCCCTCTTGACGAAGCAAACATTTTCCAGTTTAATAACCTGTTACAGCTTATAGGAGAGAAATCCCAAATTTTAATGATAACACACAATAAAAAAAGTATGGAATTTGCTGATACTCTTTTTGGAATTACAATGGAGAATAAAGGGGTTTCAAAGATTGTTTCAGTAAATTTGGAAACTGTTATGAAATAAGGAAAGGATCTATGGCTTTTAATTGGTTTAAAAAGAAGAAAAAGCAACCCCGGGAAGAAGTTGAAACTGGGGAGGTAGTTGCAGGGCAGGAGGATAATTCTGAGAATGAAGAAGTTGATTCAGCAATTACTGAAATAGAAGATACTGAAATAGAAGAGCAGCCTGATGAAGAAACAGTTGATGGTGTTGAAGACTTCGAAGAAAAACAAAATATTCAAGAGGTTGAGGAGATTGAGGAGCTTCAGGAATCTGGGAAAACGCGGAATAGAGCCGGTTTTTTCGGGAGGTTAAAAAAGGGCCTTGCCAAAACCAGGGAGATTTTTACAACAGACATAGACGATCTTTTTACAGGTAAAAGAAAACTTGACGACGATATGCTTGAAGAACTTGAAGAACTTTTGATCACTTCAGATATCGGAGTACAGGCTTCCATGGATATTTTGGAGAATATCTCACAGAAATCTTTTAAAATATCCGGCGCTGATCAGTTGAAAGAGATCTTAAATGAAGAAATCCTGGCTTTGTTTGAATCGAAGGAAGATACGGCGAATATTGTTCAAGGCAAACCCCATGTTGTAATGGTTATAGGTGTAAATGGAGTAGGTAAAACAACTACCATCGGAAAGCTTGCCTCTAAATCCGCCGGCTCCGGAAAGAAAGTGCTGATAGCTGCGGCGGACACTTTCAGGGCCGCGGCTATAGAGCAACTTGAGATTTGGGCCAACAGGGCCGGTGCGGATATCATTAAGCATAAGGATAATTCGGATCCGGCTGCTGTGGCATATGACAGTATTGAAGCAGCTCTGGCAAGAGATGCCGATATTGTCTTTGTGGATACTGCCGGAAGGCTGCACACCAAAGTTAACCTTATGGAAGAGCTTAAAAAAATTAAACGCGCTCTTGCAAAAAAAATTCCGGAAGCTCCCCATGAGATTCTTCTTGTGCTCGATGCCACAACAGGTCAAAATGCATTGTCACAAGCCGAGATGTTCAATGACGCGCTTGGAATAACCGGAGTTGTTATAACAAAACTTGACGGCACTGCCAAGGGTGGTGTTGTTATAAGTATTTGCAGCACGCTTGATATTCCATTGCTGTATATAGGAGTCGGAGAGACGATAGATGACCTTGACGTTTTTAAGCCAAAAGATTATGTAAATGCTTTGTTTTAAGCGTTTTGTATCGGTATATTTCATTTCCCGGTTTATCTTTAAAATTGTAAACTACTTTTTTGGCTTTCTTAAGGATGCCTGGGAATCTATAAAAGTGTTGCAGCGTGCGGGTTTTTTTGTTGACATAGAAAAAAACCTGCTGTAGGGAGCTTTAAAAGTCGGTCTAATCTTCTCATATTTTCGTAAACCCAAATAATAAGGAGTAAAAAAGAATGAAGAAAGTGGAATTAATAGAGAAAATGGCACAGGATGCAGGGATATCCAAAGTGGTTGCCTCAGATGCCCTTAACTCGTTTTTAGCTAATGTCACAAAAGCCCTCCAGGAAGATGATGGAAGGGTAACCCTGGTGGGATTCGGCACATTCTCAAAAGTACGCCGAGAGGCCAGGACAGGGCGTAACCCTCAAACGGGCGAGCCGATTAATATAGAAGCGTGCAATGTTGTTAAGTTCAAACCGGGTAAAAAACTCAAAGATGCCGTTTAAGTGATGATTCAAGGCGGTTTCTTTGAAAGGTTCTGCATGCTTATTTGTAATAATTGCAAACAGAAGAAGGCCGCCTTACTTTTGTCAAATTACGGTAAAACCTGAAAGTTGTGAAACTCATTCTTATGATCTTCCGATCTTGTTGCAACCTTGTTGACCCTTGCCATTGACGGGCCGTTCCGGCACCATTCCAGCACTGAATTCACTCTTTCTTTTTCACCCTCAAAAACGGCTTCTACAGAGCCGTCAATTCTGTTCCTGACCCAGCCTGTGACGCCATGTTTTTCAGCCTCTTGTTTTGTCGTTATCCTGAAACAGACGCCCTGGACTTTTCCGGTAATTATTACATGAACTCTAATATTCATTATTCAATGCTCCAAGGTAGTAGCGGTTTGGATCGAATATCCTGAGCATTTTCAACTCATCATGCGCAGGAGGTTTTATCTCTTTTAAGTTTTTCCCAATATTAAAGGACCAGCTTGATTTTTTCTGGAATTTTTCTATGATTTTTTCCAGGTTTCCTTCGTTTGAGGGAAAATACCCGGTTAAGGTGAAGCCCGAATCATTAGCTGTTTTTTCAAAAATTCCCATGGTTGATACCACTGTACTGACATTTTTTCCTGGAGAAGTGATGTAATATACATCCTCTATGAGCCTGTCCGATGACTGGGGCAGAATTGCTACAACATCTTTAGCAACACTGCACACATCATTGGCCCCACCGGAGCCTACAATAACATTATCCTGATCCATTTTTGTGGTATTTATGCTGCCGTGTTGATCTATCTGTGCCGCGCCGAGCGCGCCTATGCAGTTCGCTTTTATGCCGCCCACAAACAGGCCCATAATGGTCGGGATATCGGTTGTTATCTTGCAGGTTGCGAAATTGCTGGTATTGAAAAGAATCGGTTCGGTGGGGCAGGGCACATACCCGTACATCCCTATCTCAGCCATCAATTCCAGGGGATAATCTTCCTGCTTCAGTTTGTAAAAACAGAGCCAGGAAGCAAGGTTGGCAATCCCTGCGCCCGCCAGAAGGGTTTTATGTTTATCTTTTTTGACTTTCTGCGCCAGTATCCTGGCCATTACAACCATTGCCATTTCAATCGGCGTATACTTTTCATCATCTATTATTTTTTCAAGACTTGAAAAATTAACGCGCCAGGATTCAGGATTCGACTGCCCGGTCAGCCTCTGAATCCTCTCATGACCCAGTTTAGCCAGATAGTCTTCATGATCGGAACATGAAAGGACCCATTTATCTATCCAGGCCTGAAATGAATCCTTGTTTTTGCCGGCCTGGTGGACCTCTTCGATAAAAGCGTAATCTTCACTATAGAGATCCAGTTCATCCAGACCTGTGCGAGACAAACCACTGGGATGCGCCCCAAAAGGAACTTCCGAGACGCTTTTCACATAGGTGCCAGGCAGTTTTACCATATGTGAATACTTCCTTAGTTTTTCCGTGGGCACGATTTTTTCTACTGTAAGGATTACACCTTTTTTGCTGCCGAGCGCTCCCTTTATATTTTCACCAAGGGGAGCAAGGAAAACGGCATTCCCTTCAGAATCGGCAAGCCATCCATGAGCTATGGTAAGATCGGGTTGCAGGGCGCTTACCAGGGCTATTTTTTCTCCTTCACGCAAAGGATCATCCATGACAACGAGATCCTTTTTATTATCCTGCTCCATTGTGCTCCCCAAAAGCGAATGGGTGGGAAGGAATGGAAGGTTAAGGGCTGCGGCCTGCAGACGGAGGGTTATGGTATAGATGGACCAATGCTCAATCTCAAGGGTTCCTTCTTTTACGGCCTTCTGAAACACCCTGTTTGGGCTCGGCACGATGTAGGGATCGCCAAAATAACTGGTGATCATTTTTTTGACCAGTCCGCCGTGAACAAGCACCGCATGGGGGAAGTTCATTGAAATACCGGCCAGGGTAAAATCGCCTCTTTTGCCCCAGAACTGTCTTGCAATCTCATTAAAAATTGCATGGCACCAGCGGATGCTTGTCTGGCAGGTATGTATCATCATGCCCTGCTTTACATATCTGCTCACTGCTTCTTTCAGCGGCATAACTTTTGAGCCTGTTTCCGATCCCTGAACGGAAAAGATCGGATCGTGCAGCAGTTTTTGCATTCTTTCCATAAAGCTAGTATCTTCCGCCTGTTATGTGAATAATTTCACCGGTTATATAGCTTGAATAATCACTGACCAGAAAGTGAACCAGGTTGGCCACATCTTCGGGTTCTCCTATTCTTTTTAAGGGTGTAACCTTTAAAGCTCTTTCGACTATCATATCATATTTTTTAAGGGCTTTGATGCCTTCCGTATTAACCATGCCCGGAGCAACAGCATTGACATTAATATTATAGCGGCCGAATTCAAGGGACAATGAACGGGTAAGTCCGATTATGCCGGCCTTGGAAGCAGAATAATTGGCCTGACCAGGGTTGCCCAGATGCGCCCTGGAAGAAAGATTTACTATTTTGCCGTATTTCTGTTCCACCATATACGGAGTGGCGAACTTGCAGCAATTAAAGGCTCCTTTAAGATTTATATCAAGGACCTTGTCCCAGTCATCTTCCTCCATATCCCTTAGCAGCATATCGCGGGTTATGCCGGCATTATTAACCAGGATATCAATTTTGCCGAAGGTCTCTTTGGCCTTTTTGATTAAATCTTTGGCCCCGTCCCATTTGGAAATATCCGTTTGTGAAAAAACCGCTTCACCATTTTTTGATTTTATATTCTCTACGGTAAGATTGCCCTGCTCTTCAACAACGTCATTTACTACAACTTTAGCGCCGTTTTCCGCCAGCCTGTAAGATATAGCTCTCCCCAGCCCGCTTCCGGCACCGGTTACAACTGCGACTCTTCCTGTTAAATCCATTTTTAAAAACCTCATTATATAGGCCTGCGCCTGATCATCATGATAATATCACCTTCCTGAACGGCATCGCCTTTTTGATTTACAACAGTTCTTTTTAATATAACAATCCCCCGATCGGGCTTGCTTGTTTCCTTTTTTTCGATGATTTCTACTTCAAGATGAATAGTGTCTCCTATAAAAACCGGTTTCAGGAATTTCCATTTAATCTCCATTAATGCGATAACGCTTTTTTTCATAAAAGTGTTCATTTCGCTTTGGGTAAATAGCCCGGACGCAACGGAAAAAACCAGGATCCCGTGTGCTATCCTTTTTTTAAAAAAAGTTTTCTCTGCAAAGGCCTGATCCATATGAATAGGATTAAAATCACCGGACAATCCCGCAAAATTTACTATATCCGCCTCTGTTATGGTTCTTCCCACGGTCTGATCCTGATCGCCTAACTGCAGGTCTTCAAAGTATTTTTGATCCATTTTTTTTTCAATCTTTCAAATAATAGGTGCCGATGCCGACTGCGGCTGTTCTGCCGTCCATGAATTTAACCTTAATGCTCGATGTCCCTATTGCAGATCCCAAACGTTCTACTTTTCCTTCTGCAACCACATCTTCACGAATCGGCAGCAGAAAGCTGATTTTTAACTCAACCGTCGATATCTTGATGCCTGGTTTAGCAAGAGTAAGCAAGGCCCACCCGCCTGCGGCGTCGGCTATAGCCGTTGTTATGCCTCCCTGGAGAGCCTGCATGGAATTGCCCAGTTTGGTATTATGCGGCAGCTCAACCCGGGCAGCGCCTTTTGATAATTTTGACAAACGAGCTCCCAGGTATTTCCATACCGGGATAGCTTCTGCTTTTTGATACAAATAATCGTAAATTTTTTTTTCCATAATAATTAATTAAAAAAACTCCATAAAACTCCCGCCGCGATGGCAGAGCCGATAACTCCCGAAGAGTTGCATGCAATGGCATGCATCAGCAGGAAATTCGTGTGGTCTTCCTTAAGAGCCAATAAATGGGCCTCGCGGGCGGAACCAGGCACTGCTGAAACCCCTGCGGCCCCCAAAAGTGGATTTATCTTTTGTTTCATAAACAGGTTCATTATTTTGGCGAATATAATGCCCGATGCGGTTGCAATGCTGAATGCAATCGCTCCCAATAGAAATATCCCAAGGGACTGTTGTGTTAGGAATCTGTCACCCTGGGTGCTTGCGCCTACGATTACCCCCAGCAATATGGTCGCTATATCTATAATTGCATTGCGGGCGGTGTTGGCCAGACGTTCGGTTACAGTACACTCCTTTAAAAGATTGCCGAAAAAGAGCATACCCAGAAGCGGTAAGGCCGCCGGAGCAATAAAACAGCAGAGCAGAAAAGCGACTATCGGAAAAATTATTTTTTCTTTTTGTGAAATTTCACGCAGCACCCCCATACTTATAAGTCTCTCTTTGTGGGTGGTAAGAAGTTTCATAATCGGCGGCTGAATAACCGGTATCAGAGCCATGTAGGAATAGGCCGCTATGGCAACCGAACCTATGAGGTGCGGCGCTAATCTGGCGGTAAGAAAAATTGATGTCGGCCCGTCAGCGCCCCCGATAATCGCTATGGAGGCAGCTTCTTTAGGATCAAAGCCAAAA
Organism: Desulfosarcina sp. BuS5; assembly: GCF_028752835.1. NCBI lineage: Bacteria > Pseudomonadati > Thermodesulfobacteriota > Desulfobacteria > Desulfobacterales > Desulfosarcinaceae > Desulfosarcina > Desulfosarcina sp. BuS5. The sequence continues at coordinate 2,948,867 of NZ_CP087952.1, read as the reverse complement.
AAAAGAGCTCCAAGAAGAGTAAAAAAAATTCCTATTTGGGCGGCAGCTCCCAGAAGCATTAATACAGGTCTGGCCAGCAATGAGGAAAAATCGGTCATGGCTCCCAGGCCCAGAAAAACCAGTGATGGATACATGCCGGTTGTGACCCCGAAATAAAGAAAATGCAATACCGAGCCATCCTCATACAGACCCAGTCCAAATCCTTTGAATACCGGTATATTGCCTAATAATATACCGAATCCTATCGGCACCAGGAGAAGCGGCTCACATTTTTTTGCTATGGCAAGGTATATGAAGAACAACCCGATAAAAATCATTATAAGGTTGCGATAAGTTACCAGCGCATAGCCTGTGTTGGACAAAAACTTTATTAGTAGATCCGACATAACCTGAACTCCCTCGTCTCGGTGCTTATAGGTTTTTAAAATTCGGCACAAGGCCGGAGGAGGTAGAGACGCAAAATTTTGCGTCTCTACCTCCGACGACCGATAACGCAGTGAAATTATTATGTGGAAATCTATATATGAAATTTATTTTTGTTTCAGTAATCGCACTATATTTTTACCCAAAGAGCTGCATGTTTTTGCTGTTAGAGTATCCTCTGATACATCCTTTTTCCATTTTATATTTTCGCCGGCCATGGAGTCGAACATTGTTCCAAGGGGGCCGCCGTTGAAAATCCCTGTTTCCGGATCCCGGGCTTCAACAACATGCAGACCGTGGCACTGGAGAAATCTCTCAAGGATCATTTGTGTCATTTCCTGCCCCCCGTTTCGCAGGCCCGCATGGGTCAACGCTGCTCCTATTTTACCGTCAAGGGCATTTTTGCACATATGCATGGATCGTGAGCGGTCGATAAATATTTTCATAATGCCGCTTACATTGCCGAAATAGACGGGAGAGCCAAGAATGATCGCATCCGCCGCAAGCAGCTTATCTATTATCATGGGCATATCGTCATCCTTGATTGAGCATTCCGGCTTCACGAGGCATTTATTGCATGATTTACAAAGTTTGATTTCATGTTCGTAAAGCTCAATCAGCTCTGTTTCAAAGCCTTCCGCCTTAACCTCATCAAGCACCATATTCAGCATTGCGGCTGTGTTATGGCCCGGCCTGTGACTCCCGTTTACAGCTAGAACTTTCATTTATACCTCCTTGGTTTTAATGTAAGGGTTCAAAATTTTGAACCCTTACATTATTTTTTTTTTAAAATAGTGACCGAACTGTTGGGTCCTGCTCCCATGGAATGTGCGAGTCCGATCCTGGGATTATTTACCTGCCTTTTACCTGCTTCGCCGCGCAACTGGTTTATGATTTCACAAATCTGTCCAAGCCCGGTTGCGCCCAGGGGATGGCCGCGGGACATTAGTCCGCCATCTGTGTTTACAGGTATATTCCCGTCTATATCAAAAGCGCCTTCTTTTAAAAGTCCGGGAGCTTCGCCGTTCCGGCAGAATCCGAGCTTTTCAATATCCCACAGTTCAGCCGGAGCCATTGTATCATAGGCCTGAACAACATCCATATCTTCGGGGCCGTAACCGGCGATTTCATAAGCCTGATCCGCCGACAGCTTTACTATACCACTTTTAGCCGGAAATTTTAAGCTGTTAACTGTGCCGCACATCATTATACCTTCTCCATAAACACCTGAGGTCAGGGTAGAGGCAGCTACAATTATGCTTCTTTTTATTGATTTTAATTTGTTTTTGCTGCAAAGAACAGCTGCTGCAGCGCCGTCTGCAAGGGGACAGCAGTGGAAAAGCCTTAACGGGGTTGACACCATTCTCGATTCCATTACTTCTTCCAGTGTAACCGGTTTCCGGAATCTTGCATTCGGGTTCAGCGCCCCGTTTTTACGGTTTTTTACAGTTACACGCGCAAAGTCTTCGACCGAGGCACCGGTTTCATGCATATATTCAACCGCCTCATTGGCATAATTAGCCATCTGCACGTTAAATCCGGAAGCAAGCTCCCATGGACGAAAGGCAGTGCTCTTAATAGGCCCTTTAGGCATCTTTTCCATACCCACAGCAATGACAATATCATAAATTTCCGCCGCAATCATCTGGTAGGCAAGCCTGAAGGCCGAACTGCCGCTGGAACATGCGTTTTCGATATTTACTATCGGTATCCCTGTTTGACCCACCTCTTTAATTACCTGATGGCCGGATCCGGTTCCCTGGTAAACACTTCCGATGAAAGCAGCCTGGATGTCCTTCCATTCCATTTCAGCATCTTTCAGGGCGTTGAACACGGCGTCGCTTCCGAAATCGTAATGTTCTTTATTTTCGTAAACTCCCCATGGCACAAGGCCTATACCGGCGACAAAAACTTCCCGCATCTCATTCATTTTTTTCATCTTTATATCCTTCAATAGAGGGCGACCACAAGGGTTCGCCCATACAATGAATTTTTTTTAAACAGGTTTAAATTTGAATGTCACAACCTCATTGCCGTCGTCATCATTATAAAATTTTTCAATTACCAGCTCAACATCCATATCTACTTCAAGTTGATCAAAATTATCGGCGGATAATAGGGTTTCAATCCTTATCCCGTCTTCCACATCAACGCAGCCATAAGCGTAAGGAACCGGGCCTTTATAAAAACCACCGCCCGGTTGCTGCATTACAACACTGTAGGTGGCAATCTTCCCCTTATTGCTTAAAGTCGTCTCTTCGAGTGTAGGCCTGTTACAGTGCACACACCAGTTTTTCTCTTTTTTTGGAAAAAAAATTTCTCCGCAGGAAGAACATCTGCTGCCTATTAATCTTGTCTGCTCATTACCATCCCGCATGTTTGTCCAGAAGCCTTTCCTGAGAGGAATAGTCGTTATATCTGTTGAAACCATTATCAATATCTCCCCTAAATTTTTATCTATTGGCCTTACGGTATCCCAATTGATCCATGGCTATAATCTGTTTACATATATTGGCAGAACCTTCGACAATGAAGAGACTGGGAATATCCCGGTAAAAACGGGCCAGTGGGTATTCGGTTGAATAGCCATAAGCGCCCATGATCTTCATCGCGGTATGGGAACATTTGAGAGCAACCTCTGCCGCCAGATATTTTGCCTGGGCCACATCCAGGCCATTATTAAGGTGGCCCTTATCTTTTCGATCAGCCGCCATGTAAACCAGAAGTCGGGCGGCTTCTATTTCAGCCGACATTTGGGCAATGAGATCCTGGGTCATCTGGAATTTGCCGATTTCCCGGCCGAACTGTTTGCGCTCCTTACAGTATTTTACGGCCAGTTCATAGCAGCCCCGGGCCGCGCCGATAGAACCTGCGGCGGCAGAAATCCTGGTCTGGTTAAGAGAACTGAATACAATTTTTGCCCCGTCTCCCGGCTGCCCAAGTATATTCTCTTTAGGCACCTTTGCATTATTAAAAAATATTTCACCCGTTGGTGATGAATGGACTCCTAGCTTTCCAAGGGATGAAGTTGTTATTCCGGCAAAGTTTTTTGGCTCTATCAGGAAACAGGAAAGGCCTTTACTCTTTTTTGAACGATCCGTGTAGGCATAACAAACAAGCAGATCGGCGCAATTTGCATTCGAAATCCATGTTTTGGAGCCGTTCAGCAGCCAATGGTCGCCACAATCATCCGCCGTCAACTGCATCGACATTACATCCGAACCTGCATCAGGTTCCGTGATGGCAAAACCTCCCAGATATTCCGCTTTAACCAGTTTGGGAACATATTTTTTTTTCAGCTCTTCCGTGCCGTAGGTGCAGATAGTGTAAGCCGAACCGATCGACTGCATATTTACCTGGATCCTGATTGAAGCGGAGACGCGCGCAATCTCTTCGGTGATAATAACGGCCGCCATCCAGCCCATATCCTCACCACCGTATTCCTCAGGTATAACGGCGCCGAAAAAACCAAGCTCTCCCATCGGTTTGAGTACTTCCTCATGGGGCAGGTAATTATTGTTATCCCATTCATCAGCATAGGGGGCTATCTTTTTATCAGCAAAATCACGCACTGCATCTCTTAACATTTCAAGCTCTTTTGACAGTCTGAAATCCATCCTGAAACTCTCCCTTTTTGTAATAATATTTTCTACATCATTGTATATCCGCCGCTTACGCTGAGTGTCTGACCGGTGATATGACCGGCACAGTTTGATGCCATAAAAAGAACGGTTTGAGCAATTTCATCGGGTTTGCCCAGCTTGCGCAAGGGATAGGCTTTGGCCGCCCTGGCCTGCGCCTCGGGTGTAAATATTTTCATCATATCGCCGGCCCAGAGACTATCCTTGCCGATATGGTCTTCACTTTCCGGAATAGTAAGTCCCGGGCAGACTACATTTACCCGGATACCGAATTTGCCGACTTCCCTGGCTATAGCCTTGGTAAATGCGATTGTGCCGCCTTTACATGCGCCATAGACAGCTTCCCTGAATTCGCCCATTCTACCGGCGTCGGATCCTATATTTACAATTACGCCCTTTTTACGTTCCACCATATGATCAAGAACCGCCCTGGTGCAGTTTAATGGCCCCCAGAAGTTGATGGCCACTATTTTTTTCCATTTTTCCCTGGTCTCTTCCAGAAAGAGCTGATCCACGTTCCAGCCAACATTGTTGATAAGTATATCAACTTGGCCGAATTGGTCTATTCCCTTTTTGACCATATCTTCAACCTGGAGATGGTCGGAAACATCAGTCTTGACAAAAAGTGCTTCTGCTCCTAAATTTTTTATTTCTTCTTCAACTTTTCCGCCTTGAGTATCATCAAGTTCTGCAATGACCAGTTTCACTTTTTCTTTGGCAAAATTATGACAAATGGAACGACCGATATTGGAACCGCCGCCTGTGACGATAACTGTTTTGCCTGCTAATCCTAAATCCATTTTTTTCCTCCTGTTTAAAAATTCTTAACAGGGCACGATGCATCGTGCCCCTACTATCCCCGAAATTTGCTGAATTCGGGCGGTCTCTTTTCCAGGAAAGCCTGAACACCTTCGTGTGCTTCATCGGTTGTATAAAAAAGATTTACCGCGTGTTTGGACATTGCATTCAATCCGTTGATATGATCGGTATCGGCATTAAACGAAGCTTTAATATATGATATGGAAGTAGGCGCTTTTTGAAGAATTTCCCGGCACCAGGTTTCCACCTCCTGCTCGAGTTCCGCCTGGGGTACAACCTTGTTGACCAGACCCATCTCAAGAGCTTCCTGCGCTGTATATTGACGGCAGAGATACCAGATTTCACGGGCTTTTCTTTCCCCTACCAGTCTTGCAAGAAAGACGGTTCCGAAACCTGCGTCAAAGCTTCCGACCTTTGGACCGGCCTGGCCGAATTTAGCGTTATCAGAGGCAATGGTTAAATCACAGACCACCTGCAGGACGTTCCCTCCGCCTATGGCAAAACCGTTTACCATGGCAATTACAGGTTTTGGGATAGCCCGGATTACCTCGATTAACTGCCCGTGGGCATCAAGGAGATCGAATTTTGCTTCACCTTTTCCGTATCCGGAATCATCTTTGGTTTTCTGATCTCCCCCGGTGCAGAATGCTTTATTGCCGGTCCCGGTCAGAACAACAACTCCTATGCTTTTATCCGCCCATGCATCCCGAAAAGCGTGAAACATCTCCACAAGGGTCAGTGATGTAAAGGCATTGTACCTGTCAGGTCTGTTAATAATTACTTTTGCTACCCCGTCTTTTTTTTGATAAATGATTTCACTAAAATCCATTATGTCTGCCTCCGAAAGATTAAGATAAAGTTTCAGGTGTTAGGTTTTGGGTGATAGGTGGTGTATTTCTTAAAATTTAACATTTTTATTTCCAAAACGATGTTATCTGATGGCTGACAGCTTCAAAATATCCCGTCCGATGATTAATTTCTGTATCTGGGTGGTTCCTTCGGCCATTGTAAGATGTCTGACATCGCGATAATATCTTTCAACAGGATATTCTTCCGTGTACCCATATCCTCCGTGTACCTGGATGGCACTGGAAGTTACGTCAACGGCCGCCTCGGTTGCATAAAGTTTTGCAAATGACGCTTCCCGTCGGCACTCGGCCCCTTCATCGAGCATTGTTGCCACACGATAGCCGAGTATTCTGGCGGTATCGACCTTTAAAGCCATATCCACGATCAGTTCCTGAACCAGTTGAAAACTCCCGATCGGTTTCCCGAACTGATGCCGTGTTTTGGCATATCTGATTGCTGCTTCAAGAGCGGCCTGGGCAACGCCTATTACCCCGAATGTTACCGTTACCCTCCCCACATTCAGTCCGCCGAGAGCAATTTTGAGGCCTTCGCCTTCCTCACCAAGTCGATTTTTCACTGGAACCCGGCAGTCTTTTAATACTATTTCCGAAAGAGGGCATGAACGGTTTCCCATTTTGCGGATATCGCTGGTTCGGAATTCCGACTCATTTTTTTTTACAAGAAATGCTGTAACCCCCTTGTTTTTTTTTGCGGGGCCCACTGTTGCGTACACACATAATAGATCCGCTATGCTTCCGCCGGTAATAAGGGTTTTGGTTCCGTTCAATATATAGGAATCGCCGTCACGTACTGCTTCCGTCTCTATGGCGCCGGCATCGGATCCGGCATTCGGTTCCGTTAATGCAAAACAGGCGATCTCGTCCATGCTTAATAAACGAGGCAGGAATTTATCTCTCTGCTCTTTAGTCCCTATTCTTGAAATCAGTCTTGTTGCCAACCCGCTTGAGGTAACCATTGATCTGAGCGCCCCCCATACCTTTGCAAGCTGTTCCACCATAATCGAATAGCTGATAAATCCGAGCCCGAGACCGCCATTATCTTCGGGAATCAGCGCAGATGCGTAGCCGAAGGTATCAAGCTTTTTGAAGATTTTTTTTGTAAAATTTTTTTGTTCAAATTCGTATTCTTCCGCAAGAGGAGCGATCTCTTTTTTGAGAAAATCTTTTAATGAATCCCTTAATATCCTCTCTTCCTGGGTAAGCTTAAAATCCATTTTTTTTGTAATCCTTGGCATCCTTCATTCTCAGTTTACATTTATTTTGTATAAAAAATTAAATTTTACCGCCGAGAACGCAAAAAACGCAGAGAAAACTACTTGATTTTTAATGTAATATCTCAGCGTTTTCAGCGAACTTTGCGGTAAAATACTGATTCTGACATTAAAAAAAAGTGTTAACTACTTTTGGGCATTAATGAAAGATGCCTAATCCTTATATTGCTTTTTCTTTTTTTAATGTATCAATCTCTTTTTGACTTAAGCCTAACTTTGAGAAGATTGTACTATTATCCCTGCCGGGCTCGGGTTTTACCGATTCATTACTGTCAGCGTTAATTAAATTATCGACAGGAAATCTCCGACTTTCTCCGCAATTTTCGTGAATAGCCCTATCCCTTTTTCATGCTTGAGATTAAGAGTTATAAACCTCTTGTTACCGTTGAGATAGTCGAAACAGCCCGGTATGACATCCCTCATCCCATCTCCCGTTACGGTCCGTTCTACTTTGATTACTTCCGCCCCTATTTCTGCCAGTATCATGGCGCAGTAATGTCCCGGAATAAGTATGGAACAATCTAAAACACTAACATTCTTCAAAAATGCATACCCCATTATTTGATTACTTCTTTATCCTTTGAAAGGATTGGCAAAACATAATCACCTTCATTATCAAATATAGCAAATTGCAGTGATCGTTGATAAGCTTGATTTATATGGTTGCGTGCCTCCTGATCCGCTTTTTTGGTGTTTCTCTCTCTCAGGGCCGTTATGATGCTGTTATGTTCTGAAATTGACAGAAGGGTTGAATTATCTCTTTCATAATAACAATTAGTGATCCAAAGCCATATTGAGCCTTTTGTCAATGACCTCATCGCCCGGTTCATCGCATGGTTGTCGACTACTTTAATAATCAGGCTGTGAAATTCATAATTGAGCCTGGTACATAATTTATATTTTTCTTCTTTATGGGCAGCCACCATTTTTAAGTTTATCTCGTTTAACTTACCGATCTGTTCCGTTGTGATTTTTGATGCGGCGCAACCTGCTGCCAGCCCTTCAAGACATGCCATGACAGGGAAAATTTCTTCAATATCCTTTTTTGTGATTCTTCTGACGCATCGTTTTTTATAATCATCCATTATGATTAGACCATCGCCCTGAAGAAGGCGCAGAGCCTCTCTTATCGGGGCCCTGCTGACCCCGAACCATTTTTGCAGTTCAACCTCTTTTAATTGCTGGCCGGGCAACAGGTCGCCTTTTTCAATAGCACCACAAAGGTCGTGTTTGATCTGGTCAACAAGGGATCTAGGCTTTGAAAAAGTAGTCTGTTTCATTATTTTACTCTATAATGTTCTTAAGGATTGATTGTTACGTTATGCAAAAAAAATATTATGATTGTCGACAATTGTCAATAACTATTTTTTTTAAATTATATCTGGAAGGTTATAAATTTCGTTATAATTAATATTGTCAAACAATTAGAAATATGCGATATTATAGCATCCTTCATTTGTCAGTTTACACTTTTTTATGTTGATTCTTGCTTGGTTTCCAGGCTGGAGCATGGGAACGAGAAAATGAGAACCTTTAAAAGTGTAAACTACTTTTGAGCATTAATGAAGGATACCGTTATTTTTTGTTTCCTTTATTCCGAAATTGAAGCTTCGGAACAGTCAGAACTGAATCACGGGAGTTCGAGGAATATAAAATCTGTTGAAAGGCCGGGAGACGGCTTCCTCAAAGGAACTGAAGAATTACATACATATGCCTCTGTTATCGCAGGCGATAGCGGTAAAGGTGAAATGCCCGCATTGCATGTCGGCTATGGCTATTTTTTACGGGACCGCTTGTCGGTCAACATTGATATTTTGGGTACATATGTTCGCTCCGGAATAGACGACAATGGAGCTGTTGTCGGTCTGGACGTTTTATTGCGTGAGCATTTCTACAATAGCAATGATGGTATATGGTTCGCCTATTTTGACGCCGGCAGTGGTTTTCAGCAACAGTCCACCAATTTTTTCGGCAGACGCTATTTTAATTTTCGATTGTTCGGGGGGGTGGAACAATGAAAGTTTTTAGTAATATACGAATGATGGGTGGGGTACGATATTTGCATATTTCTGCTGCCGGGATCAAGGGCGGCGGCTATGATGGATTCATGTTTTACTATGGGTCCGGGTTCCCATTTTAAAATATATATAGATTGTCACATAAATAATTTCACTGCGTTATCGGTCGTCGGAGTATTACAATACGCCTTCCTCCCTCTGGCCTTGTGAAATGAATTATGTGACAATATATACCTTGATGCAAACTTTTTGGAATAGGATATAACCTGCCGGTGGAACCAATTCAAGCAATCATACTCGGTATAATACAGGGGCTTACCGAATTTCTCCCTGTAAGCAGCTCAGGACATTTGGTAATTTTACAGAATATTTTTGGTTTAAAAGATGGTGCCCTGGCATTTGATATAAATGTGCATGTAGGCACTCTTCTTGTTGTTTTAATATGTTTCAGGAAGGAAATCCTTTCTATAATCATATCTCTTTTCCGCTGCCTTAACCAGTTGATCGGAAAAGAGAAATCTATATTTGAAATTTATAAAGACCCTGATTTTAAACTTGCCTTTTTGATAGTAGCAGGTTCTGTGCCCACAGGTATCCTGGGGCTTATGTTTCACAGCCTGGCTGATACTCTCTTCTCTTCCGTCGCAATGGTTGGGGTGATGCTTATTGTTACCGGTTTTATTTTATGGTTTACCCGCTATTTACCAAAAAGCGGGAGAAATATAGATGGCTTTGTTGTCAAGGATTCACTTGTAATAGGGTTGATACAGGGTTTTGCGATAATACCGGGAATATCCAGATCAGGCTCGACCATTGCGGCGGGATTATATCTGGGACTTAACAGGGAGACTGCGGCAAGGTATTCATTTCTTTTGTCCGTTCCAGCCATTATCGGGGCTGAAATATTAAATATAAAAAAATTGCCGGTGGGCTCTATGCTGCCGGATAACATAACGCTGCTCGGTATGCTGGCATCATTTATAACAGGATACTCTGCTCTTAAAGTTCTTTTGTTTATAGTAAAAAAAGGTAATATGCATTTTTTTGCGCCTTACTGCTGGATGGCAGGAATTGCAGCGCTGGTTTTCTGAACAAGACTTAAATCTGTAAAGGAGATTACCATGAATCCGGAAATTTTCAGAGAATACGATATAAGAGGAGTAGCCGGTAAAGATATAACCGGGGATGAAGTTATACTAATAGGTAAAGCCGCCGGAACATACCTGCGGCAGCATGGGCGCAACAGACTTACAGTAGGGAGAGACTGCCGGGTAACATCCGAATCTTATGCAAAAAAAGTAATCGAAGGGCTTGTTTCGACCGGGTGTGAAGTTACGGATATCGGCGTTTGCACATCGCCGATTCTTTACTTCTCGATCCAGCACTTCAACCAGGAAGGCGGGGTCATGGTGACCGCAAGTCATAACCCTAAAGAATACAACGGTTTTAAGCTTTGCATGGGGACTGATTCTATTCATGGTGAAGAGATTCAGAAGATACGCGGATTAATAGATAAAGGCGAGTTTGCTATTGGACAAGGCAAAGTTTCTGAAAGCAACGTTATCCCGGATTACAACGCATATATTCAAAAGAACATTGAAATTTCAAAACCCCTCAAGATTGGAATTGATGCAGGCAACGGCACCGCAGGTGTAATTGCCGTGCCTTTGCTCAAGAGTCTTGGCTGCCGAGTATTCGATATTTACTGCGAAATGGATGGGACATTTCCAAATCATGAGGCTGATCCGACTGTGGCTGAAAATATGAAAGATCTCAGCGATCTCGTAAAATCGGAAGGTCTGGATATCGGCATAGGTTATGACGGCGACGGCGACAGAATCGGTATCCTGGATGAAAACGGAGAAATTGTATTCGGAGATAAACTGTTAATAATTTTTGCCAGGGAAATCCTGAGCCGAAAGCCGGGAGCTACATTTATTTCGGAAGTTAAATGTTCCAAAGTTATGTATGACGATATTGAAAAACATGGCGGAAGAGCTATAATGTGGAAAACCGGTCATTCCCTTATAAAACAGAAGATGAAACAGGAGAATGCCGCTTTGGCCGGAGAGATGAGCGGACACATATTTTTTTCAGATCGCTATTTGGGCTTTGACGATGCTGTATACGCATCATGCCGACTTATTGAAATAATGGCGAATACCGGGAAAACAATATCAGAACTTCTTTCTAATATTCCCAAAACTTACTCCACACCTGAAATAAGGGTGGAATGCCCTGATAATAAAAAATTTGCCCTGGTCGATAAGGTGACCGAATACTTCCGAAAAGAATATAATGTTATTGATATTGACGGAGTACGAGTCCTCTTTGATGATGGATGGGGCCTGGTCAGAGCATCCAACACTCAGCCTGCGCTTGTGCTTCGTTTTGAGGCCCTGACCAAAGAGAGACTGGGTGAGATAAAGAATCTTGTTGAAACCGTGCTGGAGGAAATGAAACAAAGCAATGGTTGATGTTTATCAGTTTACGGTTGACGGTTTTTTTTAATGAATTATGCAATCCCCGTAAATTCTTTTACAATTAACCGTCAATCCCATAAAGTCTGCACGTATTGTTCCAAATTTTTTCCGCAAGCGATTCGGGATCATCTTTTCTTACTTCCGCAAGTTTAAGCAAAACGGACCGCACAAAAGCAGGCTCATTTCTCCTTGTGCGGTTCTTCTCGGGGGCGGGGGTCAAATAAGGGGCATCAGTTTCTACAAGAAGCCTTTCAACAGGTATATCTTTAACAATATCCCTTAAATAAGCGCCCCGTTTTTTTATGGTAAGTATACCTGTAATGCCGATATACAATCCCATATCAAGATACTCCCCCAGTTCATCCCTGCTGCCGCTGAAGCAGTGCACAACGCCTCTTCTCTTATGATTGAAAAAAGACTTCAGAATCTTCAATAATCGGCCATTGCTGTCCCTTTCATGAAAAATCACAGGCAGCTCCAGGCTATCTGCTGTTTCAAGCTGCCTTATGAACCATTTTTCCTGAACATCTCCGGGCGAGTACATCCTGTTAAAATCGAGCCCGATCTCCCCCCAGGCCCGCACATTCGCATCATTTGCAATTTTCACAAGATCTTTTATTGTCTTCTCGCTGCAACTCTTTGCATCGTGAGGATGAACACCAGTCGACGCGTAGAAGCACGCATTTGATTTAGCCATTGCAACCGCTTTTTTCGAACTGTCCAGGTCAATGCCGACGATCATTACGGCCTCAACACCTGCCTCAGCAGCACGCTGCATAAGATTATCAAAATCTTTTTTAAAGATCCGGTCATCAAGATGACAATGACTATCGAATAATTTCATAATTCACTAATTCCGTATCAGACCCGTTTTATTCCACGCCCCAGGTCTATTGATGCTCCTTATCTCTTTGAAAGAAACGCGCAATGAAGCTGAAAACTTTTTTTATTCCTTGCCATATTTTTGGCAGCAACCATATCATCAGCACAATAAAAATAACCAGTAATGCGATAAAGAGCCATGGATAGGAAAGAGCAGTCCATATCCCTGCAATAACCGCAAGATCTTCCGTTATTGAAGCTGTCCAGTTGGAAAACGGCTCCGGAGAAGTGTTGATAAGCGCCCTGGTTCCGGATTTAACAGCATGCGTGCCTGCGGCTATACTCCCTCCTGCAATGGCTGCGGCAAGTGCAACAACAGGATTAACATCACCAACAGCGGATGCAGCAAGTAGAGCACCGGCAGGGATGCGGATAAAAGTATGAATAACATCCCATCCTGTATCAACCCCAGGTGTTTTATCCGCAAAAAAATTAACAAGGTACATAAGACCCGCCGCTCCGATCACCATAGGATTGCTTAATATCTGCAAATCCGGGGGCAGGCTGATATTGCCGGTTATCTCAAGCAGACCAAGCATCAAAACAGCAAGATAAAGATTAATGCCGCTTGCCCACCCGGCGCCCATTGAAAGAGCTATTGTTTTTGATATTTCATTTAAATTATCCATTTAAACTCGGGGCCGGGGTGATTTCGCCCCGGTAGAATCATAGTGCATCGTATTTGTCGTCAACGTCGGCCGATCATACACCAGCCCTGATTTCTCACAAATTGCATATATACTATAAATCATGTATTGATATATTTCTCAGCATACAATTTGTCAATGACTGAAATGAGCGGCAAAAAATTGGGTTGGCCAAGGCGTTTCATTTCGGAACCATTAGGAGCTAGGACGAAATAATTTCCCCAACCATGCAAGAGGAAATGTAAGAATTTTTTAAACTTGTTTGTTCTTATCGAAGGCGGTATATTTATTGCTTATAAATGTTCCTGGATGTTATATGATGGAGGATAGATGGGATTTGCGGAAATATCCAATGAACCAGCGATGGTATGGTTTATAATTGGCCTGGTATGTGCGGTGGCTGAATTTATTCTGCCGGGTCTTATTATTATTTTTTTTGGTATCGGGGCCTGGTGTTCTGCGCTGTTACTTCTGGTTTTAGATGTCAGCATTTTTTTTCAGATACTAATTTTTATTTTATGCTCAACATTATCGCTTGTTTTTTTGAGAAAAAGGGTATCGTTTAAAAAGGAATACGCAAAAGACGCTACAGAGGATTTTATCGGTAAAAGGGCCAGGGCCCAGGAGAGCTTTACAAAGGGAGAGTTCGGCAAGGTATTTTTCAAGGGCACATCCTGGAAGGCAGAGACCCTGTCTGAAAACATTATAAAAAATGGGGATTATGTTAAAATAACCGGGCAAGACAGCCTGACATTGCTTGTTGAGTCATTAAAGACTGAGGAATAAAAGGAAACATCCAAACCCGAAACCCTAAACCTGAAAACAGGAGGATTTAATGGAATATATAGGAATAGGTATAGTAATTCTTGTTGTAATAGCATTTTTTAAAACAGTCCGGATTGTTCCGCAGAAAACAGCCTATGTCATTGAGAGGCTGGGGCAGTACAGCCGGACTTTGGATGCCGGTTTTTATATTCTGATCCCTTTTCTGGACAAGGTTTCATACAAACGCTCTTTAAAGGAGGAGGCCATTGATGTGGCTCAGCAGAACTGCATTACAAAGGATAATGTTTCAATCGGGGTGGACGGTATTTTATATATCCAGGTGGTGGATGCGAAAAGATCCGCTTATGGGATTGAAGATTATAAATATGCTACTTCCCAGATTGCGCAAACCACCATGCGGAGTATCTTCGGAACCTTTGACCTGGACGAAACCTTTAAGGCCCGGGACACTATCAACTTAAAGGTGGTTCAAGCTGTGGATGAGGCCAGCGATCCCTGGGGGGTAAAGGTGACCAGGTATGAGGTCAAAGATATAGAACCTCCCCAAAGTATTATCGAGTCAATGGAAAAACAGATGAAGGCAGAGCGGGACAAGAGGGCCGTGATTGCAGAATCGGAAGGTGAAAAACAGTCCGAAATAAACCGGGCAGAGGGTAAGAGACAGGCTATGATTGCAGAATCGGAAGGTGAAAAACAGAAGCGCATCAACGAGGCAGAAGGGAAAGCCGCGGAAATTGAGAAGGTGGCCGAAGCTACCGCCCGTGGTATAGCTAAAATCGCAATGGGGATTGGCAAGGAAAACGGCAAGGATGCGGTTAATCTTAGAATCGCTGAACAGTATATCAAGGAATTCGGCAATCTGGCCAAGCAGAATAATACAATGATAATTCCAACAACACTTTCGGATATTTCCGGGTTTGTCGCTTCCGCAGTTAAGGTGATAGACACCGTAAAAGAGAAAAAGGAAAAGATTGGCGCTTTAAGTTAATGGGAAAAGAAGCTCTTATTCTTCCACGTAGACTTGCCGAAGGCGATTTAATCGGAGTTGCTGCTCCGGCGAGCCCTTTTGATGCTGATGAATTTGCGAGCGGCGCGGCGGTTTTGGAGGCGATGGGGTTATGTGTTTATATTCCCGGGGGTATCTACCGGCGCAGTGGTTACCTGGCAGGTTCCGATTCCGAGCGGGCGGAGCTGCTGAACGGACTTTTCAAAAACAGGCAGGTTAAGGCGATAATTTGCGCCAGGGGCGGATTCGGTTCCAGCAGGCTTTTACAATATTTGGATTATGAAGCGATCAAGAAAAATCCGAAGATCTTTGTGGGGTTCAGTGATATAACCGCCATATTGTCAGCCCTGTATACAAGATGCGGGCTTGTTACCTATCACGGTCCGCTGGTAACAAGTTTCGGAGATGCCGACAGAGTTACCAGGGAGTCTTTGCGAGCTGTTTTGATGTCTGACAAGAAAATTTTGGTAAAACCGAAAAATGGTGTTGTAATCAAAAAAGGAGTTGCTGCAGGGCCTGTTTCAGGCGGTAATCTTTCGATCCTTTGTCATATGCTGGGCACTTCTGTTCAACCGGAGTATAATGGCCATATTCTTTTTGTTGAAGAGAGGGGTGAAGCCCCCTATAGAATCGACAGGATGCTGACCCATCTGAAACAGGCCGGTTGTTTTGAGAGCCTTGCAGGCCTTATTATCGGTTCATTTGAAGGTTGCGGCGACAATAATGAGGTGTTGAAAATTTTTTCTGATATAACCAGGTCTTTTGATTTTCCTGTTATTTCAGGATTTGAAGCAGGGCACGGCAAAACAAATATTACTATTCCTATGGGACTTGCCGCCAGGCTCGATACGTATAAAAAAACGCTCGCTTTTAGCAAAGCTGCAACAAGTTTTGCAGAATGATGGATCAAGCTGATACTCTTATGGCAAGAGGCGTTGCGGAGGGAGTCTTCCCCGGCGGTGTTTTACTGGTTTCAAAAGATAGGAAACAGTTATTTTGCAAGGCATATGGTTGCGCGGATATTTTTTCCAAAACTCCCATGACCGAAGAGACAATCTTTGATTTGGCATCTCTTACCAAACCACTGGCTACCACTCTTGCCGTGATGAAGCTGATTGAACGGAAAAAATTATTTTTGGGTCAAAGCGTAGCCTCGATACTCCCCGGATTCGGAGATAATGATAAAAAAGAGATAACGATTAGCAATTTGCTCTATCATAATTCCGGTCTTCCTGATTACAGGGAATATTACAAGGATTTACGCAGACTTCCTGAAAACAGGAGGGCCGCGGCTTTAAGGGCTTATCTTGTAAAAGAACCATTATTGTATCCGGCCGGGAAAAAGACTTTGTATAGTGATCTCGGGTTTATGATACTGGGATTGATTGTTGAAAATGTATCAGGACGACGTCTTGACAGGTTCACGACTGAAGAGATTTACGCGCCCTTGAAACTTGGTAACGGCTCTGCTGAGAGCCTGTTTTTTGTTGATCTTAAGATGTTGGGGCTTGATAATGATATTTTTGCAGCCACTGAAGTATGCCCCTGGCGTAAAATTCTTTTAAAAGGTGCAGTTCATGATGATAATGCCTATGCATTAGGAGGTATTGCCGGACATGCCGGGCTTTTTGGCAGCGCGGGAGCTGTTTTTAAGCTGTTATCATTCATCATGGATATTGTTCATGGACATCTGGTTGTGCCGAATCTTTTTGATAGAAATTTAATGAGTGAATTTTTAAAGAGAGATGATCATGCGGGCCGGGCGCTTGGTTTTGATACGCCTTCCTCTCCAGCTTCCAGCAGCGGACTGTTTTTTTCGAAAAAGAGTGTCGGTCACCTCGGTTTTACAGGCACCTCCTTTTGGATGGATCCGGAACGTTCAGTGATAATTATTCTTTTAACCAACCGTGTGCATCCATTGCGCCAAAATAACAAGATCAAGGCGTTTCGGCCGGAATTGCATGATGCTGTTATGAAAAAAATTTTATAGAAGATTTTTTACTTGTAATAGCAATCCATTTCTGGTAGCGGTTTTTCTATTTTATAGAATTTAATATAAAAGATTTTGGGTGCGTTATCGGTCGTTGGAGTATTGTATACTTTCCGAGGTATAATAAGCCTTCCTCCCTCTGCTCTTGTGCTAAATTTTAAAATCTGATAACCTATATATACAATTGTAACCATGCAACTTCTGCACATCTGGTTGTGCGAAAAAGAGGGGAAATGAATTTTTTTGTAGATAGTGTTCTGGGCTTTTTTTCGAGCGATCTTGCTATAGATCTTGGAACTGCAAATACACTTCTTTATGTCAAGGGCAAAGGTATTGTGTTGAGTGAGCCTTCGGTAGTTGCTGTACGGACAGATGAAAGAACCAGAAATCGTGTTCTTGCTGTGGGCAATGAGGCCAAAAACATGCTAGGCCGGACCCCCGGAAATATAATAGCCATACGCCCCATGAGGGATGGTGTGATTGCGGACTTTGAAGTTACCGAGGCGATGTTGCGTCATTTTATTCACAAAGTTCATAACAGAAGATCGTTTGTGCGGCCTAGAATTATTATTGCGGTTCCTTCGGGGATTACCCAGGTTGAAAAGCGGGCGGTCAAGGAATCAGCGGAATCTGCCGGTGCCAGGGAAGTCTTTTTGATTGAAGAGCCTATGGCCGCAGCTATCGGGGCCGGCCTGCCGATTACCGAACCAATATGCAATATGATTGTTGATATTGGGGGCGGTACCACCGAAGTGGCAGTGATTTCACTGGCAGGCATTGTTTTCAGCAGGTCCATAAGGGTTGCGGGCGATAAAATGGATGCTTCCATAATTCAGCATATCAAGAGAAAATACAATTTGCTGATCGGTGAAAGGACGGCCGAAATAATCAAAACTACAATAGGAAATGCATATCCGGATACACAGAACCTGGAGACGATAGAGGTTAAGGGGAGGGATCTTGCTTCCGGAATTCCCAAAATTTTAACGATAGATTCGGAAGAAATCAGGGTGGCTATTTCCGAGCAGATAGATGCTATTGTCGATACTGTTAAGATAGCACTTGAACAGACACCTCCCGAACTTGCCGCTGATATTGTCGATACGGGAATTGTGCTGACCGGAGGGGGAGCATTGCTCAAGAATTTGGATAAGCTTCTAAGGGAGGAGACCAGTCTGCCCATAACAGTTACAGATGACCCCTTATCTACGGTGGCCCTTGGTTCAGGCAAGGCAATCGACAGTATGGAAATCCTCAGGCAGGTTGTCATTTACTAAATATATGTTCTCAAAAAAAACGGTTGTGATTATTGGCTTGATTATTATGATTGTCGCCAACATCGTAGCTCTTTCCATTACCAGCCGTTATCCTTTTCATGAATATGGCCGCCTTTCTATTTTTATCATGGCCCCTTTCCAGGATGCCATTTCAAACTCTCTGAAGTTTCTCGAAAGCATTTGGAATAATTACTTTAATCTTATCTCAGTGGCTAACGAGAATAGGATGCTGAAAAAAGAATTAAGCAATGCCATAGAAAGAAATAATTTTTGTTATGAAGCGGAACTTTCAAATATACGTCTCCGCCACCTTCTTAATTTTAAAAAAACTTTAACCGATGAGGTCATTGCAGCCGAAGTAATCGGAAAAGACCCATCAGCATGGTTCCAAACCATTATTATCGACAAAGGTAATGCTGATGGAATCTTAAGGGGTCTGCCGGTGGTAGTCCCGGATGGTATTGCAGGACAGGTTACAGATGTAGCGGAACATTATTCTAAAGTTCTTCTGATTACAGACGGAAATAGTGCTGTGGATACGCTCGTGCAAAGAACAAGGGCTCGCGGGCTGCTTCAAGGTGGTCGATCGGGTCTCTGTATCCTCAAATATGCATTGCGCAAGGAAGATGTAGTCCCTCGGGATACTGTAGTGACGTCGGGGCTTGACGGTGTTTTTCCAAAAGGGCTTCGTATTGGATATGTTTCTAAAGTTATAAAACGAAATTCAGGTCTTTTTCAGGAGGTCGATGTTACACCCTATGTTGACTTTGAAAAGCTTGAAGAGGTTATGGTCATATTAAATAAGACCAATCTTACCGGGATAGAAACGGATGTTAAAGACTGATGCTATTTTGTTTTTATGCGGTGGCTATAATATGTCTTGTTATTGCCCAGACTGTTATTATGTCGTCCATCCCTTTTTTTGATTCATTCTATGATATATTAATCCCCTTTATAATTTACCTCGGTCTTTTCCGCTCACTTCGGGAAAGCCTGCCGGTGGTTCTGTTGTGCGGATTTTTCATTGACGGCCTTTCAGGCGGTAGTTTCGGCCTTTACTCGACGACATATATCTGGTTATATATCTGTTGCAAGTGTGTTATACGATTTTTTCACGCTGAAAACAGATTTATATTGTTTTTTGCTGTTGTATTGGGTGTTATATTGCAGAATGTAATGTTTTTTGGAATTTTTTTTATCCTGGAACCAGGTGGACGCCAAGACATTTATATCATTCATTTCTTTCAAAGCCAGGTTATATGCGCTTTCATTACAGGTCCTTTTCTTCTTGCCGGTTTTAAACAAGTCTTTATAATTTTGGATAAGCGACTATACTCTGAACGGTCATAGTTTGCGTTATAGGCTTTAAGATAAAGATTTTGGGTGCGTTATCGGTTGTCGGAGTATTATAATACGCCTTTCTTCCTCTGGCCTTCCCAAAATCATTATCTTAAAGCCTATATTTCGAGGGAACTTTGGGTAGTTATTTAAAAACTGCTGATAGTGAGTGGTATCATCAGAGATTATCCTTAGCATTTTTTTGTATAATGGCTGCTTTTGCGATTCTCTTTGTCCGCCTTTTTTATCTTCAGATTATAGCCGGGGATGAATTCCGACGTCTTTCTGAAAATAATTGTATCCGCTTACAGACTATAGACCCCCAGCGGGGACTGATTTTTGACCGGAATGGGACCCTTTTGGTGAATAACAGACCGTCTTTTGATTTGGGCATAATATTAAAAGATGCAAAGCCGGTTGAAAATACAATAAACAGGCTCTCAAGTTATACATCTATTCCTTTTAAAGAGCTTAAAGAAAAGATCGCACGGACAAAATGCGCCTCTTATAAACCGATTATTTTACAAAAGGATATAGGGCGTGATTTGCTGGCTCGCATAGAAGCGCATAAATTTGATCTCCCCGGTGTGGTTGTGGATGTAAAACCGAGGCGGCATTATATTTATCGGTATAGCGGAACACATATTATAGGATATTTGGGAGAAATTAATTCTGATGAGTTGAAGGCCGGTCAATATACCGGATGCAAGAGTGGTGATTTTATAGGCAGATTCGGTGTTGAAAAGACTCAGGGCGATTTTTTAAGGGGTAAGCGCGGCGGCCGCCAGGTGGAAGTTAATGCTGCAGGTCAGGTGATAAGGGTTTTAAAAACCGTCGATTCAAAGCCCGGTCATAATATATATCTTACCATTGACCATGTCCTGCAGAAAAAGACGGAAGATCTTTTAAACAACAGGGCAGGCGCCGTTCTTGCTATGATCCCTTCTTCAGGAGAGATCCTGGTCATGGCCAGCAGCCCATCATTTGACCAGAATTTTTTTGTCAGCGGAATGTCCCACAAGGAATGGGATTCTCTGATTACAAATCCGTTCAGGCCGATGGAGAACAAGGCCATACAGGGCGAATACCCCCCGGCTTCGACTTATAAGATAATTACGGCCATGGCCGGCCTTGAGGAGGGTGTTATAGATGAGAATACCACCTTTTTTTGTCCTGGTCATTACCGGTACGGTAATCGTGTTTACAGGTGCTGGAAAAGAGCGGGACATGGTTCCGTAGATGTGGTAAAGGCTCTTGCCGAGTCTTGTGACGTGTTTTTTTATCAGGTAGGCCAGAAGCTCGGGATAGACAGGTTGGCCTGGTATGCAAAAGCATGCGGGCTCGGATCCTACACGGGTATTAATCTTGACCACGAAGCGGATGGGCTTGTCCCGACGGCAAACTGGAAAAAACAGCGTACCGGTGTTTCATGGCAGGGTGGAGAGACCCTTTCAGTGGCTATAGGACAGGGGTACAATCTTGTTACACCTTTACAAATGCTGATTTTAATTTCGGCTGTAGCTAATGGTGGAACACTATACAAGCCGCTGATTATAAAAGCAATAGAAACTGCTGAAGGGGAGATCGTAAGGAAAAGTGCGCCTCTTGTCGCCGGAAAGCTGCCTGTTTCAGCCAAAGTAATGGAGTTGGTAAAAAAGGGTTTGTGGAAAGTTGTTAACGATAGAAAAGGAACGGCCTGGGGGTCCAGATTGGACGGCATAGAAATTTGTGGAAAAACAGGGACCGCCCAGGTAGTCAGTCGTAAAAAAGATGATTCCTTAAGTGAAGAGGAGCGGTCTTTTTTTCTGAAGCCCCATGCCTGGTTTGTGGCGTATGCACCCTCGGTTGATCCGGAAATAGCTGTTGCCGTAATCGTTGAACATGGTGAACATGGGTCGAGCATTGCTGCTCCAATTGCCAGTGAGGTCATCAGGACGTATTTCGAGGGGATGACGGAGGAGACTATCAATAATGTTCGATAGACGCCTTGTGCAATATTTTGACTGGGGATTGCTCTGTTTGACTGTGATTATAGGTTTTATTGGGCTGATTACGCTTTACAGCGCTGTAACAGCGGGGATATCTGCTCCGCAAAAGGTTTTGTGTGTCAAGCAGTTGATATGGTATGGTATAGGTTTGACAGCCATGATTATCTCTTTCCTGTTCCATTATAAGGCCCTGGAACGTTGGGCTGGAGTAATTTATGTGTTTTGCATAATTCTTTTGATTTCAGTGCTCTTTTTTGGCAGATATGTCGGAGGATCAAGACGCTGGCTGACAATATTATCGGTTTCTCTTCAACCCTCCGAGCTCGTTAAAATAGCAACAATCATTCTCCTTGCAAGGTATTATTCTAGTCTGGCCAAAACAACCGGGTTGAAGATGAAAGATCTCTTCATACCTTTTATACTGGTTGCAGTACCTTTTATTTTAATAGTTAAACAGCCTGATCTTGGAACGGCGATGCTTATTCTTTTAATTGCCGGTTCTATGACTTTTTTTGTTAAGATTGAAAGACGGACACTTATCTATATTACTACTTTTTGTGGAATAACGGTCCCGTCTATATGTTTTTTTTTGAAAGAATATCAGAAGCAGAGAATTTTAACATTTCTGGATCCGGATCGAGATCCCCTGGGAACGGGCTATCATATTATTCAATCGAAAATTGCTATTGGTTCGGGAATGCTCTACGGCAAGGGGTTTTTAAAGGGAACTCAGAATGCATTTTCTTTTCTTCCGGAAGAGCATACGGATTTTATTTTTTCAGTGCTGGCCGAGGAATGGGGTTTTGTAGGTTCTGCTGTTCTTCTTTTTATTCTTTTCATGCTTATTGTCTGCGGGTTGAATATTGCGTATGGTTGCAGAGATTCGTTCGGAACGATTTTATCCGTGGGAATCACAACAATGCTGACTTGGGAAATATTTATTAATATCGGGATGGTTGCCGGAATAGTACCTGTTGTAGGGGTGCCTTTACCGTTTATCAGCTATGGCGGCTCATCAGTTTTAACTGTAATGATCAGCATCGGTATTTTAATGAATGTAAGTATGCGGCGGTTTATGCATTCATAGTACTGTTAACGGGGAGAATATGAAAAAAACCAACAAGAGTGGCAGAGTATCTACTTATATTGGAGTAAACGCAAGCATAGAAGGCACAATCAATTTCAGTGATACCATAAGACTTGACGGTAATGTAAAAGGAAAGATTATAAGTGCCGGCGGGACGGTTATCATAGGTGAAAAGGCAATTATAAATGCCGATATAGAGGTAGATGTAGCAATAATCAAAGGAGAAATTAACGGCTCCTTAGAGGCTCGCGACAGAATTGAGATCAGCCCCCCGGCCCGGATAACCGGAGATATTCATGCCCCTGTTATTTTAATAGAAACCGGGGTAGTATTTAATGGACACTGCTCCATGAACGAAAGTAAATTATTATCAGAGAATCCGGCCAGCTTCATTGATCCACAGGATGACATGGAAGGATAAATTGCACTGCAAAAAATGTTTGACATTTGAAAGATTTTAATGTTACATATTTTAAAATTTTACAAGTACTATTCATTAAAATTTAATATGGAGGTCATTAATGGTTAGCCTTGATGTATCGCTTATTATTCAGATTGTTAATTTTATTTTACTTATATGGTTGCTTAATATCCTGTTGTACAAGCCTATTAGACGTATTGTGCTTGAAAGGAAGAACAAATTTACAGGGATAGAGCGTGCAATTAACACTTTGAACGGGAGCGCGAGAGATGCAGAGGATGCTTATGCTGTAGGGGTAAGAGATGCAAGAGCTAAGGGCCTTAAGGAGAAGGACGCTTTTCTCTCGGTTGCTGCTGAAGAGGAAAAAGAGATTATAGATAAGATAAATAAAACGGCTCAAGAAAATCTTGCGGAAGTTCGTAAAAGAATTGCCAAGGATGCTGAAAGTGTACGAGTATCGCTGCAAAAGGAACTTACAACTTTTACAGATGCTATTGGGAAAAAAATTTTGGGGAGGGCTGTTTAATGGGTTCAAGTATTATAAAATGCCCTGGCGTAATATGCAAAAAGCTTTTTTTAAATAAAAAGAGCGTAATAATTTTTTTCGTTTCTTTATTTGTTATCTGGATGGGCGGCCTTGCGACAGCCTCCTCAGGCGGTGAGCATGGGTCCAAAGGCTGGGTTGCAACAGATACATATAGAGTGATGAATTTTGCTGTTTTGGCGATTGCGCTTTTTTTGCTTTTGCGCAAACCTGTTTCTGATGGACTCAGCTCCAGGATAAAAGGGATAAAAGATGAACTGAATGAATTGGAAGCCGGGAAAAAAGCCGCTGAAATGGAGCTGTCGCGCTATCAGGATAAGCTGGATAAATTAGATCAGGAGACAGAGAAGCTTATTGCAGAGTATGTCAAGCAGGGGAATGATGCCAAAGAAAGAATTTTGAAGGAGGCTGAATCTGCGGCGGTAAAACTTGAAGAACAGGCGCGCAGGAATATTGAGAATGAATTTAAAAAGGCCAGGATTAAGCTCAAAGAAGAAATACTTGAGAAGGCCCTTGTAAAAGCGGAAGAGATGATAAAAAGCAAAATTACGGCTGAAGATCAGGATAGACTTGTAGATGAATATTTGGAAAAGGTGGTGGCATAATGAAAAATATGGCTGTGGCACGGCGTTATGCCAAAGCGCTTCTACTCATTGGGAAGGATGACGGTCAGGCTGAAGCTTATAGGAAAGAATTAGATGATTTTTCGGATTTAATGGAGCGTGAAAAAGAGCTTGAACAGGCTATTTGTAATCCTTTGTATGATGTGGAAGGTCGCAGGAAGGTATTGCAGGCTGTTATCGAAAAGTTGAAACTTTCCATGGTGATACGTTCGTTTCTTATTTTCTTGTTTGATAAGGGCCGGATAGGTTTCCTCGGCAGTATCAATGATTTCTACAAGAAGCTGGCCGATGAACTAAAAGGTATAGCAAGGGCCAGTCTTGTGTCGGCAACTGTGCTTTCTGAAGATGCTATAAACAAAATAAGATCCACATTGTCAAAAATGACAGGTAAGGAAGTTTTTCTGGAGGTTGAACAGGATACAAGCCTGATTGGTGGAGTAGTTACCAGGCTTGGTGACCTTGTTTTAGACGGAAGTATAAAAACACAATTACTCAATATGAGAGAATCCTTAAAAAGGGGTGAGAGTGTCTAAATGGAATTAAAAGCTGAAGAAATAAGTCAGATTATTAAAGAGCAGATTACAGATTATGATAAAAAAGTAGAGCTAAGTGAAACAGGAGTTGTCTTATCTGTCGGTGACGGTATTGCGAGAATATATGGGCTTGAAAAGGCCATGGCGCTTGAGCTGGTAGAATTTCCCGGCGGCATACTCGGACTTGTTCTTAATCTGGAAGAGGATAATGTCGGTGTAGCCATTATGGGTGAGGACATCCATATTAGAGAGGGTGATATTGTAAAACGAACCGGTAAAATTGCAGAGGTACCGGTTGGCGAGGCTGTGCTTGGTCGCGTTGTGTCGGCGGTTGGGGAACCTCTTGACGGCAAAGGGCCTATCGACTCCAGTGAATACAGCCGGGTCGAGATGGTTGCCCCCGGTGTTATTGCCAGAAAAGGTGTGCATGAACCTATGTATACCGGCCTTAAGGCTGTGGATGCCATGACACCTGTTGGAAGGGGACAGCGGGAATTGATAATAGGTGACCGGCAGATCGGCAAAACAGCCGTCTGTGTAGATTCCATTATCAATCAGAAAGGTAAGGACGTTTACTGCGTCTATGTGGCTTGCGGGCAGAAAAAATCTACTGTTGCTCAAGTGGTTTCTGTTCTTGAAAAGCATGGAGCCATGGAATATACGACTGTTGTTGCGGCTTGCGCCAGTGATCCGGCGACATTGCAATATGTTGCACCCTATGCAGGGTGTGCCATGGCTGAATATTTTCGCGATAAGGGACTGCATTCCTTGATCGTTTACGATGACCTTTCAAAACAGGCGGCCGCATATCGCCAGGTTTCTCTTCTCTTAAGACGTCCCCCTGGACGGGAGGCATACCCAGGTGATATTTTTTATAACCATTCCAGACTGCTTGAGAGATCAGCTAAATTAAACGATGAACTTGGCGCAGGTTCCCTTACGGCGCTTCCGATTATCGAAACCCAGGCCGGCGACGTATCCGCATATATCCCGACAAATGTTATTTCCATTACAGACGGGCAGATATATCTTGAACCTAATCTCTTTTTTGCTGGTGTGCGTCCCGCAATCAATGTCGGGCTGTCGGTTTCACGAGTCGGAGGAGCTGCGCAATGCAAGGCCATGAAGCAGGTTGCAGGAACATTGAGGCTGGATATGGCTCAGTTTCGCGAGCTGGAGGCATTTGCCGCATTCGGCAGCGATCTTGACGCTGCCACCCAGAAGCAGCTTACACGCGGTGCAAGACTTGTCGCCATACTAAAGCAGCCCCAGTATAAGCCTTTGTCTATGGAGCAGCAGGTGACAATTCTTTATGCCGGTACCAGGGGTTATCTTGACGATTACCCGGTGGATGTGCTTGAAAAATATGAAGCAGGCCTTTATACATTTATAGAAGACAGATTCCCGCAGCTTTTTTCCGGTCTTGATGAAAAACAAGAGATTACCGATGATATCGAAAAGGTTATGCAGGAAGCATTAAACGCCTATGCCGAAGAATTCAAGGATACAATAAAATAATTAGGCTGTATTTATTTTTTTTGAAATATAGATTTAATTTAGGGAAAATACTTTACCTATAAATTTTCAGATAATTAATTTTACAAGGCCAAAGGGAGGGAGGCGTATTATATACTCCGACCACCGATGACGCATTAAAATTGTTATATGGAAATTTATATAAATATAAGGACTGGTTTGTATGGCAACATTAAAAGAAGTACAAACAAAGATAGGCGCTGTAAAAAAGACTAAGCAGATTACTAAAGCCATGAATATGGTTGCCACTTCACGGTTACGCGGAGCTCAGGCGGCCACAGACGGGTTTAGGCCTTATGCCGGCAAATTTGCCGAAGTACTGGGAAGCCTTTCAGAAAAGGCCGGGGATGAGACGAGTCCCTTACTTGAAGTTCGTGAAAAGGTTGAAAAGATACATGTTGTGCTTTGCACATCAGACAGGGGTTTGTGCGGCGGTTTTAATGCTCATCTGATTGCCCGGGCGGAAAAATTTTTAAAAGAAAAAAAGGGTGATGAAATAACTTTTTCTTTTACAAATTTTGGGAAAAAAGGTCTTCATTGGACCCGTAAAAACGGGCTTGAAATTGTTGATGAACATTTGGGTATTGTGGGTACAAAGTTCGGTTTTAATATCGCTTCAATCTCGGGAGCAAAACTAGTTGAAGGCTTTTTAAACGGTGCTTATGATGAAGTTTATCTTATCTATTCTGAATTTGTAAATATGGCAAAACAGATTCCAGTATTAAAACAGGTGCTTCCTATACCTCCTCTTGAAACAGCAGAGGAGGCGCATGACTCGGAGCCGGGCACGCCATTTCTTGCAGAACATATATGCGAACCGCCAACAGAACAACTCCTTGGCGTTCTGCTTCCGAAAAATATTTATGTTCAGCTTTACAGTGCGTTGCTGGAAACATCTACAAGTGAGCATGCTGCAAGGATGACAGCAATGGATAATGCCACAAGCGCTTGTAATGATATGATAGATAATCTTACACTGGCATACAACAAAGCCCGGCAGTCTGCCATTACCGCTGATTTAATGGATATAGTCGGCGGTGCCGAGGCTCTCAAAGGGTAACATAATATACTGCATATGGTTTATTGGAGGTCTATAAATGGGAGAAAATATAGGTAAAATTATTCAGGTCATGGGGCCTGTCGTTGATGTGGAATTCGAGCAGGGTAAGTTGCCGACAATACTGACAGCCCTTTTGATTTCTAATCCTTCTATCAGTGATGAGCCTGATAATTTAGTTGTTGAAGTAGCGCAGCATCTTGGTGATAATGTTGTACGCACCATTGCCATGGATGTTACTGACGGTTTGACAAGGGGCATGCCTGTAAAAGACAGCGGCAGCCCGATTATGATGCCGGTCGGTGCAGCCGGACTGGGGCGGGTTTTAAATGTTGTCGGCAAACCTGTCGACGGCCTTGGAGAAATCAGCCAGGAAAAAATGCTTCCGATTCACAGGGAAGCCCCAAAATTTACCGAGCAGGATACTTCTGTACGTGTGCTTGAAACCGGAATCAAGGTTATTGATTTGTTGGTACCCTTCCCCAGGGGTGGCAAAATGGGTCTTTTTGGTGGAGCGGGTGTTGGTAAAACGGTTATTATGATGGAGATGGTAAATAACATTGCCATGCAGCACGGCGGTATCTCTGTTTTTGCCGGTGTGGGCGAAAGAACCCGCGAGGGGAATGACCTTTATCATGAAATGAAAGATTCCGGTGTTCTTCCAAAAGCCGCACTGGTTTACGGGCAGATGACGGAACCACCCGGCGCAAGAGCGCGTGTTGCCCTTTCAGCGCTTACAGCGGCGGAGTATTATCGTGACGAAGAAGGTCAGGATGTTTTGATTTTTATTGACAATATATTTCGTTTTACCCAGGCTGGTTCGGAAGTTTCCGCATTGTTGGGCCGCATGCCCTCCGCTGTTGGATATCAGCCTACTCTTGCAGTCGACCTTGGCGAGCTTCAGGAACGTATCACATCGACCACCAAAGGCTCTATTACTGCCGTGCAGTGCGTTTACGTCCCGGCTGATGATTTAACAGATCCGGCGCCGGCGACAACCTTTGCCCATCTGGATGGAACTGTTGTTTTGTCGCGTCAGATAGCGGAACTTGGTATCTATCCTTCGGTTGATCCATTAGACTCAACATCAAGGATTCTTGATGCGTCTTATATAGGTGAAGAACATTATCAGGTGGCACGTTCCGTACAGAATATGCTTCAGAAGTACAAGGAACTGCAGGATATTATCGCTATCCTGGGAGTTGATGAACTTTCGGATGAGGATAAGCTTACGGTCGCCAGGGCAAGAAGAATTCAGCGTTTTCTCTCACAACCGTTCCATGTTGCTGAAGTTTTTACCGGAAAAGCCGGCAAATATGTAAAAATAGAAGATACTGTCAGGGGGTTTAAGGAGATCTGCGAAGGAAAGCATGATGACCTTCCGGAACAGGCTTTCTATATGGTCGGCGGGATTGATGATGTTGTTGGGGCGGCAAAAGAGGAGAGCGCTGCTTAATATAAAATAGTTCCCATTCGGAAATAGCTATAGCTTTCTACCTATATAATTTTAATGCCTTATCGGTGAAAGCCTTCTTCAGGTTTTTTCCTATAGCCTTTTGAAATTATTATCTGAAACCTATATTTATGTATGGGTACTAAATAGGGGAACATAATGGCGGAGAATATTAAACTGGAGGTAGTTACTCCTGAAAAGTCAGTTGTCAGTGAAGATGCTCAGATTGTTATGGCACCAGGCACCGAAGGGGAATTTGGTGTTCTTTCAGGCCATACCCCTTTTTTGACAAGTCTAAAACTGGGCACTATTCATTACAAAAATTCCGAAGGAAAGGAAGCTTTTGTTTTTGTTAGCGGCGGTTTTGCAGAAGCGCTTCCAGACCGGGTTACTGTTTTAGCGGAATCGGCCGAAAGAAGGCGAGATATTGATATTGACCGCGCCAAAGCGGCAAAGAAACGCGCTGAAGAGCGTTTGGCGGCTACGGGCAAAGATATTGTAATGGAAAGAGCAAGAACAGCATTGTCGAGATCATTGCATCGGATTAATTTGGCTGAAACCAGATCATAATATTAAGAAATTGTAACAAATCATATTTTTTGACTGGGAAGGGCGGATCAGAATGTTTTTGGTCCGTCCTTTTTTATTGGAGGAATGCAATGGGTAATAAAACCGCGGTTATTATACTTGCAGCAGGGTTGGGCAAACGGATGAAATCGGCAAAGGCCAAGGTCCTGCATGAGGTTTTGGGCAAACCTATGATTCTGTATGTTCTGGAAACCGCAATGGGGATTGCCGGAAACAATTTAATCGTAGTTGTCGGATATCAAGCTGAAATTGTTCGTCAAAAAGTATCTGAAGTTTTTGAGGTTGAATTTGCATATCAGGCCGAACAGCTTGGAACGGCTCATGCCGTCAGCTGTGCAATCCCGCATCTTCCTGAAAATATGGAAAATATACTTATTTTGTGTGGAGATGTTCCATTAATTTCTCATAATACATTAAAAAATCTTTTTGAATATCATATTGAAACAGAACGTGATATATCAGTTCTTGCTGTTAACGTTGATGATCCAACAGGTTATGGACGAATCATAATGGATGAGTCCGGGAATGTGTCGGGAATAACCGAAGAGGCGGATGCCACAGATGACGAAAAGAGTATTAAAACTATTAATTCAGGGATATACTGTGTCAGGAAGGAATACTTGCTTAAAACTATCAATAAAATTAAGGCAGATAATGTTCAAGAAGAATATTATCTAACAGATATAATTGCAATTGCTTATAATGAAAAGAAGAGTGTTGGTGCGGTTGTGGGTCAGTGCCAAAAGGAGATTATAGGTGTCAATAGTCTGCAGGATTTGAAAATGGCTGAAAATTTTATGCAATATCTGGCAAGTGAGGAATGTAAAACCGGGTAATTTTAAAATAAACTTCAGTTGTGTTGATATTAATTTACATGTCAACCCCTTAACATAGTACCCTATATATTAACTGTTTGAGTCAATATTCCTTGACTTTACTCGATTTGATAGACTATAAAAAAAGAGGTGTAAAAATTGGATAATGAACTAATACTGTTGCAATTTGAAGAGATTGAGCAGAAAGTGGAAGAATTGATAAACAGGTGTAAATCTTTTAAAACAACAAACACAGATTTAAATAACCGTATTGAGCATCTGGAAAAAGAATTGCAAGAAAAAGTAGATATTGAAAATAACTATATTGAAGAGAGGGATTTAGTTCGCTCAAAAATAGATGGTTTATTAAATAGGCTTGAGGAAAAAGAGGAAGGCCAATATTAGCAGCAAGGGTTTATTCGGAGAAAGGTGGATTGTTAGATAATTGGAACAGATTTTAACAATAGAACTTTTTGGCCAGTCTTATAAATTTAAAACAAAAATCGATAAACAGGACGCAAAACAGGTAGCAGATCTCCTTTTGGAACATGTTCATAGAACCGAAAAACAGCAATCTGTTAAATCGCCTCAAATTAATAAACTTGCGATTATGATTATTGTTGCTTTAAACATTGCGAATAAAAATGTTGAAATTCAAAAAGAAAATTTAGATTTGTTGAACAATATCTCTAAAGGATATAAAAAGTTGATTTCTGATTTAGATTCTGTCCTATAATAACTGATATTCGAATAGACAATTAAAGTGTAAACAAGTTTCTAACAATTTTTACTATAGATTTTCATATAATTACCCGATTTTAAAATTTGGCAAAAGGCCAGGGGTGGTAGGGGTTCAAAATCTTGAACCACTACCACGACGACCGATAATGCAGTAAAATTATTTATATGAAATTTTTATATTGATTAGCCCCTGCAGTGTACGTGATTGTATGATGTGCTTTGATCCAATACTTTTCATAAGGGAGCCGTCACTGGTTTTGGTGAGCATGTTCTGCTTGTACAGAAAAGCCTAAAGAGACTACAAGGCGCCCACTTTTTTGTGTTTCGGTTCAAAGAATGGTCAACACGGCATATGGCGGGGGTTTACTAATTATTCCTCAATTTTTTCTCTTCCTTGCCGCTATTCCAACAAAACACCTTATATACAAAATTAGGAACATTGAAATAAATAATTTTTCAGTCTTGATGATGACGTGAAAGTCCCATCTACTGCCGAGTAGTTATTACTCCTCTCTATTGCAATAGTCTATGACGATTTGTTGAACTTAGAGTGAACTTGATTTACAGCGTATCGGGGAGAACATTAATGCCAGTATATTATATAATAATTGGTCTGGTCACCTTTTGTGCCGGGGCAGCAATTGCATATTGCGTAAAGACTAAAAATATATCTAAAAAAATCGAAGCATCTGAGATTGAAGCGCATAGGTTGCTGAAGGATGCCAAGCAGCGGTCTGGGATGATTCTAAAAGAAGCCGAGTTTGAGGCTAAAGATAAGCTTTTCAGAAGTAAGAGTGAATTTGATGCTGAATCTAAAGAGGCCAGGGCAGAGTTAAGAAAAAGGGATAAGAGGTTAATAGAGAAAGAGGAAAGATTAGACCATAAGGCTGGGCAACTTGAGAGTAAGGATAGAGAGTTTGTTCGAAAAGAAAAGCTGTTAAAAAAACGCGAGATTAACATTAATAATGATGAACGAAAGTATAATGAACTTATTGATGAACAAAAGAAGCAGCTTGAAAAGATTTCGGCGTTGACTGCTGAACAGGCGAAGGAACTCTTAATCAGGGCCATGGAAAATGAAGCGAAATATGAAGGTGCAAGGCTTATAAAAAGAATAGAGAACGAGGCACAAAAAGAAGCCGATAAAAAAGCCAAAAAGATAATATCGACTGCCATACAAAGATATGCAGGGGATTACGTGGCGGAACGAACCGTCTCTGTAATACAGTTGCCCAGTGACGATATGAAAGGACGGATTATCGGTAGAGAGGGACGAAACATAAGAGCCCTTGAGGCCGCTACCGGGATAGACCTTATTATTGACGATACACCGGAGGCTGTAATTATGTCCGGTTTTAACCCGGTCAGACGTGAAATAGCCAGACTTTCTTTATTGCGTTTGATTTCTGACGGTCGAATTCATCCTGGACGTATAGAGGAAGTTGTAAAAACGATAGGCCGCGAAGTTGATTTAACTATAAAAGAGGCCGGAGAACAGGCAGTATTTGATCTAGGGGTACACGACGTACATAATGAACTAATTATATATATAGGAAGCTTAAAATATCGTACAAGCTATGCACAAAATGTTTTGCAGCATTCTGTAGAGGTCGCTTTTTTATCTGGTATCATGGCAGCTGAATTGGGGCTTGATCAAAAACTTGCAAGGCGAATGGGCTTACTGCATGATATAGGGAAAGCTGTTGACCATGAGGTTGAAGGATCTCACGCAATTATTGGTTCAAAAATTGCTAAAAAGTTTGGTGAATCCGATAGTGTTGTACATGCCATAGCCGCCCATCATGAAGATATAACTCCTAACAGTATTTATGCTTTGCTGGTACAGGCTGCAGATGGGCTTTCCGGGGCAAGACCCGGTGCCCGTAAAGAACTGCTGGAGAATTATATTAAAAGACTTGAGCAGCTTGAAAAAATAGCAAAATCTTTTAAGGGAGTTGCCAATACTTATGCTATTCAGGCAGGTCGTGAACTTAGAGTAGTGGTAGAAAGTGAGATTATTTCGGATGAGGAGGCTACACTTCTCAGCAGGGATATCGTTCGTAAGATTGAGGAGTCATTGACATTTCCCGGCCAGATCAAGGTCATAGTGATACGTGAAACTCGGGCTGTGGAATATGCAAATAAATAGCGCTAAAAATATTAAATAACTATTTGTCAAAGGTTTTACAATATAACATGGTTAATATTAAAGAAATACTTTCCGAAAGAGGATTTATAGAGCAGACTACCCACGAGGGGGAGCTGGATGAGTACCTCAATCAGAAAGAGGTAACGTGCTACATAGGTTTTGATCCCACTGCAGCCAGTCTGCATGTTGGGAGTCTTATTCCCATAATGGCGCTGGCGCATATGCAGAGAAACGGCTGCCGGCCAATAGCGCTTGTTGGAGGCGGAACCGGTCTTGTGGGCGATCCAAGCGGAAAGACTGAAACAAGAAAGTTACTTATCCCTGATAAAATAAATGATAATATTGTTAAAATAAAAGAACAACTATCAAAGTTTATAGATTTTAATGAAGGAAAGGCTTTATTATTAAATAATGCTGAATGGTTGAATAGCCTGGAATATATACCATTTTTAAGAGATATTGGCCTGCATTTCTCAGTAAATCGTATGCTAAAGGCCGAAAGCTACAGGATGCGCCTGGAATCTGAGGAAGGATTAAATTTTATTGAATTTAACTATATGTTGTTACAAGCATATGATTTTTTGATGTTATATGAACGATTTGGCTGTAAGCTCCAGATGGGCGGCAGTGATCAATGGGGTAATGTAATTGCGGGTATTGAGCTGGTACGAAAAATCCGCAAGGAGACTGTATTCGGGTTGACTTTTCCCCTTATAACAACCAGCAGCGGCGTTAAAATGGGCAAAACAGTTAAAGGAGCGATATGGCTTAATCCTTCAAAAACTACTCCTTATGACTATTATCAGTATTGGATAAACACCGATGATAGAGATGTTGCGAGATTTCTTGCCCTGTTTACTTTTCTTCCCATGAATGAAATCAAAGCAATTGAAAAATTAGAAGGCGCGGATTTGAATAGCTCAAAGTCAGTGCTTGCATTTGAAGCTACCTTGCTTGCTCATGGCAGAGAAGAGGCCGTTAAAGCATATAATGCATCGGCAAGTATGTTCGGCTCCAGAGCTCTTTCGGAAAATATTTTACGAAGCAGCACTATACCACGTCAAACTGAGGCTGAGGATGATACTTCTGTACCTTATTCTTTTATCGACCTGGAGCAAATAAAAAATGGCATTCCCGCATTTAAAATAATACATGACGTGGGCTTGGCAGACACCAAGAGTGCATCTCGCAGGCTTATAAAACAGGGTGGCGCTTATATTAATGGACAACGCATAACCAGCTTTGATTACTTAATATCTTATCATGATATTAAGGAGATGGAAATATTATTAAGAGCAGGGAAGAAACGGTTTCATATATTAAAAATAAAACCTGTAAAATAGTGTTGACAGAATTATGATATGGGGATATAAAAATTTTTTTTTGATCGCCGAGTAATTTTATAAAAAATTAAATTCTTTTAAAAAATACTTGACGGGCAAAGCAAAAAAATATATATTTATTTTTTTTTGATCGCCGAGTAATTTTATAAAAAATTAAATTCTTTTAAAAAATACTTGACGGGCAAAGCAAAAAAATATATATTTATTTTTTTTTGATCGCCGAGTAATTTTATAAAAAATTAAATTCTTTTAAAAAATACTTGACGGGCAAAGCAAAAAAATATAAACTATTCTAAAAATAAATTGTTATAATATTGTGAGTAATGTTGTAACTAAAAAGAATTTTATTTTTAAGAATATTTGATCTTTGAAAACTAAATAGTAACATTTTGTAAGTTGGGTTAACGTCAATTAACAAAGAGTCTGATTTATATTCAGACAAAAAAATAATTGGAGAGTTTGATCCTGGCTCAGAATGAACGCTGGCGGCGTGCTTAACACATGCAAGTCGTACGAGAACTCTTTAGCTTGCTAAAGATAGTAAAGTGGCGTACGGGTGAGTAACGCGTGGGTAATCTACCCCTGAATCTGGGATAACATTGCGAAAGCGATGCTAATACCGGATAATATCTGAATTAGAACTCTTTTTCAGATCAAAGGTGGCCTCTATAAATAAGCTACTGTTTTGGGATGAGCCCGCGTACCATTAGCTAGTTGGTAGGGTAATGGCCTACCAAGGCAACGATGGTTAGCTGGTCTGAGAGGATGATCAGCCACACTGGAACTGACACACGGTCCAGACTCCTACGGGAGGCAGCAGTGAGGAATTTTGCGCAATGGGGGAAACCCTGACGCAGCAACGCCGCGTGAGTGATGAAGGCTTTCGGGTCGTAAAGCTCTGTCGAGTGGGAAGAACAAAAAAGGTTATAATACACCTTTTTCTGACGGTACCACCAAAGGAAGCACCGGCTAACTCCGTGCCAGCAGCCGCGGTAACACGGGGGGTGCAAGCGTTATTCGGAATTATTGGGCGTAAAGGGCGCGCAGGCGGTTTCTTAAGTCAGATGTGAAAGCCCGGGGCTTAACCCCGGAAGGGCGTTTGAAACTAAGTAACTTGAGTATGGGAGAGGGAAGTGGAATTCCTGGTGTAGAGGTGAAATTCGTAGATATCAGGAGGAACACCAGTGGCGAAGGCGACTTCCTGGACCAATACTGACGCTGAGGCGCGAAGGCGTGGGGAGCGAACAGGATTAGATACCCTGGTAGTCCACGCAGTAAACGATGAACACTAGGTGTAGCGGGTATTGACTCCTGCTGTGCCGCAGTTAACGCATTAAGTGTTCCGCCTGGGGAGTACGGTCGCAAGGTTAAAACTCAAAGGAATTGACGGGGGCCCGCACAAGCGGTGGAGCATGTGGTTTAATTCGACGCAACGCGAAGAACCTTACCTGGATTTGACATCCCGGGAATTTTTCGAAAGAAAAAAGTGCCCTTCGGGGAACCCGGAGACAGGTGCTGCATGGCTGTCGTCAGCTCGTGTCGTGAGATGTTGGGTTAAGTCCCGCAACGAGCGCAACCCCTATCTTTAGTTACCATCATTAAGTTGGGGACTCTAAAGATACTGCCCCGGTTAACGGGGAGGAAGGTGGGGATGACGTCAAGTCCTCATGGCCTTTATATCCAGGGCTACACACGTGCTACAATGGGCTGTACAAAGGGTCGCGAACTCGCAAGAGTAAGCCAATCCCATAAAGCAGTCCCTAGTTCGGATTGGAGTCTGCAACTCGACTCCATGAAGCTGGAATCGCTAGTAATCGTGGATCAGCATGCCACGGTGAATACGTTCCCGGGCCTTGTACACACCGCCCGTCACACCATGAGAGTTGATTGTACCAGAAGTTGTTGGACCAACCCGCAAGGGGGGTAGGCACCTAAGGTATGGTTGATAATTAGGGTGAAGTCGTAACAAGGTAGCCGTTGGGGAACCAGCGGCTGGATCACCTCCTTTCTAAGGATGAATATCCAGCAGGAAGAATAAA